>JAJFHS010000010.1 GCA_021775475.1 Hyphomicrobiales bacterium | reverse complement strand
ATGCCATCAACCCCATCCTCGCAGCAGCAGGATACAACTTCCGCCTCATCCTCAAGTGGATCAGGCTTCTTTGGCTCAAAATCTGGATCATCTGGATAGTCAGTCAATCAGCCAAAATCGCGTAGTTCACGTTCGACTATTTATTCTCGCAAATGCGCTCATCAGGGATAATTGAAAATGGGTTGAAAAACCGCTTGATTAATACGGATACTCCGGTGTTGACAGGTTGTCAATTTGAACAATACGGTCTTGCAACGAATTTGCGTAATTCATTTACTTTGTGTTATTATTGGGTGATGACCGCTGGCCGACGTGAGAACATGGTTCGATGACCCAACCAACAAGGCAACTTGATTTGCTGCTGATTTGCAATTACCAGCCGCTTCAAGCGCAGACCTGCAAAGATCATATTGAGGCCTTCGATGTCTTTTCCCGGCACAATATTCATATCTATTCAGGCCTCGGCGATCTGCCAGATGATCTTGGGCTGGAACGCTTTGACGGGATCATAATCCATTATACCCTGTCAGCGCGCCTTGACAGCTATCTGTCGCCGCTTGCCAGATACCGTTTGCGCTGTTTTACCGGCTTCAAGGCGATGTTCATTCAGGATGAATATCGCGAGATCAATGATACCCTTGAGGCCATTGATTATCTTGGCATTAATTTATTGTTGACCTGCGTACCGGAGTGCGAGATCGAGAAAGTCTATTCGCCTGTCCGCTTTCCTCAGCTCAAATCTGTCAATGTGCTGACCGGCTACGTGTCTCACCAGCTGCTTGACAAGGAGGTTCCTCCCTTTGCAAAGCGCCCCCTCGATATTGGCTATCGCGGACGGGTTTATCCTGCCTGGCATGGTCAGCTGGGCCGTGAAAAATGGTTGATTGCCGAAAAATTTTTGCGTGATGTCCCGCTTTATAATCTGGGCTGCGATATATCCGTACGCGAGCGGGACCGGATCTATAACGATAAGTGGATTGATTTTCTCACCCGCTGCAAGGCCGTGCTGGCGGTTGAAAGCGGTGCGGGGATATTTGACTTTACCGGCCAGATCGCCCGCAGGGTCGAAGCCCATGCGGCGCGCCAGCCGGAAGTCTCCCATGAGGAATTGCAACGGCTGTATTTTGCAGATGAAGATGGTCGTATCCGCTTGAACCAGATCTCGCCGCGCTGTTTTGAAGCAGTTGCCCTTCGCACCCTGATCATCGCCTATGAAGGTGAGTATTCCGGTGTGCTCGAATCATGGCGCCATTTTGTACCTTTGAAAAAAGACCATTCCAACATGGAAGAGGTGGTTGCAGTTTTGCGCGATGGAGAACGCGCTGAATTGATCATACAGGCGGCCTTTGAGGAAGTCGCCCGCAATGAGAAATATGGATATCGCGGCTTTATGCAGCTTATTGATCGCGAACTGGAAGCAATGGTAAAGCCTGATCGTCATAGATTGCCTTCCTATGCAGCAGAGGAATTTACAAAGCGGTTCGGGCGCTATGACCGGACTTTACGAGGCCATCTCATCAAGTCCTCAATGATCAGAAAATTCACTGAGATTAGCCGTCGCAGAATGTTACCCCTGTTGCCCGTCAGTTTACGCCCGGCGGCTGTTGAAAGGGTTGGCATGATGGTTGAGAAGGTGGCGGACCTTCGTAAAAAGCGCCACCGCAGGACGCCGGATTTCGTCCTTCCCTCACAGCTTGAAAGGGCCATTGAAAGCCCGCAGGAACGCGAAGAGGTTTTGTCTTTGCTAGCGCTGGTCGGTCAAATGGCGCTCTTCTCAAAACACACCGGACAGCCGCTGATTGCAGCCTTATTCGATGGCTCAACGGGTTGTCTGACCCTGACGCCGGATGCCGGACGCCTCGGCCAAACGCCACAAGCACAGCTCGAATTGGCGATCAGGGCAGGCCGGATTGATTGTGTGAAATGGGTTCCAGGATCGCGTATGGGGCCAGCCAGTCTGACTTGGTTGCCAGAGACAACGCAATTTCCCGCCATCGTTCACCTCTTGCGACGCAAGCCCGATCTTGTGGGTTTTTTTGTTGCGATAATCCCCCCTGAAATTAAAGGTGTTTAAAAGTAGAATTTTCTCGGCATAATATTCTGAGGAGATTTTGATGAAGAACAGAAGATTTAGCGATGCCAAGATCATGGGTATTTTGCGTCAAGCTGAAGGAAGCTCTTGGAAAAAAGCGTTAAGGCCGTCTCAAAGACGAGAGATGGCCGTTGATGCTGTTGCCAACAGGCGTGTGAGCATTGCGCTTGCGTGCCGAGCCTTCCAGATTAGTGAGACCTGTTATCGTTATGAGTGCAAGTTTGTCGATGAAAATGCATTGATTGCTGCCTGGCTTGTTCGATTAACAACCAATCGGCGCACATGGGGCTTTGGTTTGTGTTTTTTGTATTTGCGCAATGTGAAAGGCTTTAAGTGGAACCACAAGCGCGTGTACCGCATTTACAAGGAACTGGAGCTCAATCTACGCATCAGGCCACGCAAACGGTTGAAAAGAGAAAAGCCAGATGCTCTGACTGTTCCAGAATATCCCAATCATACATGGTCGATGGATTTTATGGCTGACCAGTTGGCAGATGGGCGCAAGTTCCGAGCCTTGAATGTGCTTTGTGACTTTAACCGCGAGGGTTTGGGCATTGAGGTGGATTTTTCCCTGCCGACGTTACGCGTCATTCGCAGCCTGAACAGGATTATTGAATGGCGGGGCAAACCACAGTTTATCCGGGTCGATAATGATCCGGAATATATCAGCGGCATGCTCAAGCTATGGGCTGAAACTCTCGGCATTCATATGAAGTACATCCAGCCAGGCAAACCGCAACAGAACGCCTACATCGAGCGTTATAATCGCACCGTTCGCCATGAATGGCTCGATCAGAATATCTTTGAAACAATACAGGAGGCACAGGAACAAGCCAAAAGCTGGCTATGGACATACAACAACGACCGGCCCAATATGGCCATCGGCGGGGTCACACCCGCTATGAAACTGAAACAAGCTGCGTAGTTCTACAAGTAGACCCCGTTAAAAGTGGGGGGATTACCTTTCTACGACTGGATATTTATCCACAAACGGTAAAGGGTTGACTACTTTTAATTAACAATTTAGTTACGTAATAGTTTAAATTTCTCTTACGCCATCATCGTATGCGAAACATGGCCCTGATTATTGGCTGGTATAAAGGATCATTTGTATACTCGGGAACAAACCCGGGCGTTCAAGAGTTCACACAAATTCTTTAGTATCGATCAAAAAATTTTCGGGTATTGTTTTGCAACTTAACTCCATCAAAAAACGAGAAAATCCACAATGAAAAGAGCACTGATTATCGGTTCTGAAGGCAATATTGGCAAACCATTGGTAAAGCACCTCAAATCCAAGGGCTATGAGGTCATGGAAACTGACATCAAGCCGGCCTGGCGTGAAAATTATATTGTTGCGGATATCAATCATCCCGTCGATCTGTTGCCCGCTTTTGACTGGGGGCCTGACGTTGTGTTTCTGCTGTCGGCCATGGTCAGCCGCGTGACGTGCGAGCAATCAGCAGGACAGGCTATCGCCACCAATCTTGCCGGTATCAATAATGTATTGCAATTGTGCAAGCGGGCTGATGCTATGACCGTGTTCTTTTCAACTTCGGAAGTCTATGGTCCCGAATGCGATGTGATGGATGAAAGTCTGACCGATCCAAAGCCCAACAACCGTTATGGCCTGAGCAAGCTGTTGGGTGAAAAAATGGTGGAATATGAAGTAGAGCACCATAATCTCAAAGCCGTTACATTGCGTCCCTTTATGATGTATGACGAAAATGAGGATCTGGGCGATCACCGTTCGGCCATGATCCGTTTTGCCTATGATCTGGCGCGTGGCCTGCCTATTGAGGTGCACAAGGGCTCGGCGCGTGGCTGGCTTCACGTTTCTGATGCTGTCGAGGCCATTGAACGTGCCGCGCATGTCAAGGACTATTCGGTGATCAATATCGGGCAGGCGGACATTCGTCCCATTCACGAACTGGCCGAAATGATTCGCGAGCGACTGAGTGCCTCAAAGGAACTGATCAAGACCATCGAGATTCCCGGTCAGATGACGCTGGTAAAAAACCCTACGCTTGACCGGATGCGCGACATTCTCGGGTATGAGGCGAAAGTCAGCCTTCAAGAAGGGGTGGATCGTCTGTGCACACGCATTCTTAGACGTATCAACAAGGCTGGCCTGTCGAGCTGATTGGTGCAAAGCTTGGAGGTATTGACATGAAACTCCTGACCGTGGTGGGCGCTCGACCGCAATTTATCAAGGTTGCCACTGTTTCGCGTATCATCGCGCAAACCCCCGGCATCAGTGAAAAGATCATCCATACGGGCCAGCATTTCGACGCCAATATGTCGAGCATCTTTTTTTCCGAACTGGGCATTCCCGAACCCACCCATAATCTTGAGGTGATGGGCGGCAGTCATGGTGCCATGACCGGACGGATGATGGAAAAGCTGGAAACAGTTATGCTCGCGGAAAAACCGGACGGCGTGCTGATATATGGCGATACCAACTCGACTTTGGCCGGGGCGCTGGTAGCTGTAAAACTGCATATTCCACTGTTCCATGTCGAAGCAGGACTGCGTTCCTTCAACCGGGCAATGCCTGAGGAGATCAACCGCATCGTCTCCGATCAGCTATCGGAGCAGTTGTTCTGCCCGACCCGTCTTTCGATTTCCAATCTTCAAAAAGAAGGCATCACCAAGGGGGTCCATCATGTGGGGGATGTCATGTATGACGCCACCCTGTTTGCCAGCGAGAGCGCTCGTGCGCAATCGGATATTCTTGATCAGATCGGGGTTGAGGACGGTGATTATCTGCTTTGTACCCTGCACCGGGCCGAGAACACTGATGATGAACAGCGCTTTCGCAAAGTCATTACCTTTCTTGAAGAGGCTGCAACGGATCGGGTAATGGTCTTTCCTGTCCATCCACGAACCAAACAGGTGATGCAGAAATATGGCATTACACCAAAGGGCATCAAGCTGATTGATCCGGTTGGCTATTTCGACATTCATCGTTTGCTGGCAGGAACTGTTGGTGTTTATACTGATTCTGGCGGCTTGCAGAAGGAAGCCTATTTCCATAAAGCCCCATGCGTTACCCTGCGCGATGAAACGGAATGGGTGGAAACCATTGAATCTGGCTGGAACCGCCTGTGGACCAGCGAAGATTACCGCACATCCAGACTCAATATAACAGATTATGGAGAGGGCGAATCGGCGCGTAAAATCTTCGATATTCTGGTTTCGCTCTCATAATTCGGCCTCCGCCTCGAGATGAATATAATGAATGGCTCCGACCGATGTCACTTCGGCGTTCCATACGGAACAACCCTTATTGCCAATCAGACCAACGGTTGACGCAATATGATTGCCAAATGAGTTGTACAATTTGCCACTGTTGCCGGGATCGGCCGATTGCGGATTGAGGGTGGTGATGGTTGGCGAGCTGCGCATTTCGACCGGAAACCGCGCTGCAATCATTGTCCCCTGTATCAAGGTATTGGCCGCAGATACGGCAAGTGCCCCAGTCAATCCGGCCCCGTCAACCGGCTGGTTGCCATTGCTCACTGTGTGAAAATAATAGCGCTGACAACGCAAATATTGATCGACAGGGTTTTCCACTATCCTGCCCGAAGGGTACACCCCACGCTCCAGCTGTACTCTTTTGAAGCTAACCGCTGCACTGGCCGGCGTTATCTTGACGCTGATATTACCGTTATCTCCAACGCCAAGGGTAATGCTGGCACCGCGCCGACCGCTTCCTGCCGTGATCGTACCGGTTTGTCCGGCAATATCAAAAACCAGATCCCCGCCTGTCAGCTCTTCGACGCTCAGATTGACCTGCTTTGAGGCCAGCCCGGGCTGTTCGATAACCTGCACCAGCGTTCCCGATGTCAAAGTGATTGTCTTGCCAGGTGCAGTTGTATAGTCGGCTCCACTGCTATCGGCTTTCCAGCGGTCATGTCCATAGCTGCCGGATGCAAGGGCTCCACCGGCAAACCGGCGCTGATTGATGCAAAAATCGCCATTGATGAGGTAGTTGAAAGCGGTTCGTGTATTGGGCATGGCGACCGCCCCGTCATCCTTGTCGATGATGATGGCCTCATGGAAGGTGGAGCCGTCCGCACTGACTTTGAAATGAAAATCGTCATCTCCCGCAAGGCCGATCTCGGCCCGCCCTGACCAGTCAGTCTGGAACAAAAAAGATGCGGTATTTCCGCTTGAAGCCTTGTTCAGTTTGGTTTGTATGTCGCCGCTCCCTGGCGTCACATCGTCATGGGAAAATAAAATGGCGTCGGATTTGACTGACAGTTTGTCGGGATTGCTGGCCGTCGTGTTAACGCCGACGAGCGTGGCCGGGTTGACAGAACCACCGCCACTGCCTGATAACTCGTTCCATTGTGTGCCGTCAAAAACCAGCAAAAGGTCTTCGTCCGCCACCCATGCCAGCCAGCCTTCACCAGGCACATGAAAGGCCCAGCCATTGTCCTTAAAGGCAGCAATTTCACCCTCATGTCCCCCCCAATCACCGCTGGCAACGCCAGCAATGATATAACTGTCCCCGTCCAGGGGGGAGTCGGGGGCAGTGCTTAAATCGCGATCAATTACGCCAAGCTGGACGATCACATCAAGTGCCCTTATGGCCTCATTGTGAGTTATGTGTTTCTGGGCCTGCGCGGCCATGATATAGGGGAGCTTTAATTTCGGTGTGTCGTCCATGACTGTATTTTCCTTTAGTCAGATTTCAAGATATGCGGGAAATATACAATCGCAAAACAAGATGGGGGATAATAAAGTGTCTATTAAATATGGTGAAAATGTCATATCTGATGTCTGTTTTATGTAAAATGAACAGATTGAGCCTTTTTGTCGAAATTGAAAAAGCTGCTAATATGTATTTTCAATTCCATTATCGTTGGTCCTGACACCATGCCCACTGCCGTTTTCAACATACTGGTTCTTTACAACGAACCGTCAACAAATGTGGGAGCAATCAGTGAGCATCTCACTGCTTTTAAAAAATACAGCCGCCACAATATTCAGCTTGTCGATTCTTTGGCTGCAGAAAAACTCATCCCTGATCTATCCCCGTTTGATGTCGTTGTGCTACACAATAGCGTTCATTTTACCCGCACCTCACACCTTCCAAAGTCTCTTTGTGAAAAAATAACGCTCTATGACGGGATAAAAATCCTGTTTCTTCAAGATGAATATAGAGAAATCAACCGGACAGCAGAGCAGATTAGACGCCTTGGCATTCAGATTGTTTTCAGCACGGTCAATCGCGATATTGGTAAGGAGATTTATCATCATGTCTTCCTTGAAAATGTGCAGTTCGAATTCATTCTGACCGGATATGCCTCCAAAGCACTGACAGGACGCAAAGTGCCGGATTACGAGGATCGCACAATTGATGTGTCTTACCGTGCCAGAAAATCACCCGCCTGGTATGGCGAGTTTGCCCGCCAGAAATGGCTTATTGGCGAGCGTTTCGAGAAGGATACAGACCGTTACGGACTGAAATGTGACATATCGATCAAGGATGTCGACCGGCGCTATGGTGAGGACTGGTACAATCTTGTTGCAGGTTCCAAGGCGGTCCTTGGTACCGAGGCGGGTGCCAGCTTTATGGATTTTACCGGTGAGGTGCAAAAACAGGTCGAGATATATAAAACCGTTAATCCACAGGCAGACTTTGCCAAAATTCAAAAGCGTTTTTTACAGGGGCGTGACGGAAAAACGGTGATAAGGGTTATATCCCCGCGCTGTTTTGAGGCGGCGGCCCTGCGAACCTTGATGATCATGTATGAAGGTGAATACTCCGGTATTCTTGAGCCTCACAAACACTATCTGCCATTGGCTAGAAACCATGAAAATATGGATGAAGTTGTTGCCGTTCTGCGCGACCCGGCCAGAGCAGGGGAGATTATCGAACGGGCTTATCGGGAAATCGCATGCAATCCACGCTTTGGCTATCGCGCCATGGTGAACCAGTTCGAGCGGATGATTGACATAGAGTGTCAAAAACTGTCTAAATCAAACGGATACCAAACAAAGCGTCAGGCCGCAGTTCATCTGGCCCGGTGGTATGATGCCGCCAAACTGGCGAGAAAAAATACCGGGTTGACCCGGGGCATTGTTTACAAGCACAGGTTGGCACGTGGTTTGCAGCGTATGGAGGAACGGGTTCATGCCAAATTGGCGGGATTTTTACCTGCAGGTCAAAAAGTGCTGCTGAGCGGTTTCTTTGGGAAGTTGAAAATCATCCTCAAGCGCATTTTACTGCAAAATTGAAAAATGGGGTGGTCAGTTCGCTTATTCGTTAGGTCCAGTGGCCAGGATAGTCAATATATTGACCACTGGATACTACGGAATGGATAACGGTTTTTTGTCATCAGTTTGGGATTTTCAAGTCGGCGGAGTATATATACCGTTTTATTTATTGATTTCACAATTTTTTTGAAACAAATTAAAGTCGTTCTAAAAGAAAGTCCGATTAAGGTTGATTCGATATGCAAACTCATAAAACGTCACAAGGTGAGCTAAAAACGATGGTGGCTGATACAGAAAATGTGAAGAAAAAAAGAAAACAAACGGACCGTATCAGACTACTGCTTTTATGCAATTATGACCCCTACAACGCCTCAATGGTTTGTGAACACATCAATTCCTTTGTCAAATATTCCCAACATGATGTCTATGTGCTGTCCAATCTGGGCAATCCACCAGCCGGATTTACATTTGAAGCCTTCGATGTCATCATTATTCATTACTCCCTGACGCTGGCGATCGAAGCCTATATCGGGCCTAAACTGCGCAATGATCTGCGCCTGTTCAAGGGGTTGAAAGCTTTGTTTATCCAGGACGAATACCGTTTCATCAACAAGACCATCGAGGCGATTGACTATTGCGGAATTTCACTGATTTTCACCTGTGTACCTAATGAGGATATTCCCAAAGTCTATTCACCAAAAATGCTACCTGGTGTGACCTTCAAGAATGTACTGACGGGATATGTGTCAGCCAGTCTGGCCAACTACCCAACGATCCCGCTGGAGGCACGCCGCATTATGGTGGGCTATCGTGGCCGAACCTATCCCGCCTGGCATGGACGTGCGGGAATGGAAAAAATCGAGATCGGCGCGCGCTTTTTGCAAGATGCCAGAAAATACAAACTCAGATGTGATATTAAATGGCGGGAGAAGGATCGTCTTTATGGGCAGGACTGGGTCAAGTTGATACGCTCCTGCCGGGCTTTTCTGGCGGTTGAAAGTGGTGCCAGCGTGTTTGATTTTTCGGGTACAATATCCTCCAAGACCGATGTTTTCACCGATTTGCTGGAGGAGGACAAGGTTTCGCACCACCCAATGAAGTTTCTGCCCGAATTAAAAGACCATTATGCGAAGATGAAAGAGCGCTATTTTGGCGAAAATGAAGACGAGATTAATCTGTCGCAAATTTCGCCCAGGGTTTTTGAAGCAGCGGCGCTGCGTACCTTGTTGATCATGTATGAGGGAGACTATTCCGGTATTTTCAAGGCCGGGCATCATTTTGTCGCCCTTAAAAAGGACCACAGCAATATGGACGAGGTGGCTGCCATACTCAGGAATCCGACCAAATGCGCCGAGATCATCGCCAATGCTTACGCCGAGATTGTGCAGAATCCGGCCTACTCGGCTCAAACATTTATCGTCGATTTCGACAAGACCATAAATAAATACCTGACAACAGAGATGAAATCT
The DNA here is from genome assembly GCA_021775475.1 of Hyphomicrobiales bacterium. GTDB lineage: Bacteria > Pseudomonadota > Alphaproteobacteria > Rhizobiales > JAJFHR01 > JAJFHR01. The sequence goes on along the minus strand of JAJFHS010000010.1, from coordinate 40,138 downwards.
GCAGTTAGGAAATTTTCCAGAGAGAATTATGAAAAGGTTTATCCAATCTTTTTAATAGACAATCCTCACAGCGTTGAATCCCAAAAACATTTAACAATCCGGCGGCCCCTAAAACTGGGTCGTGCGGCCTTCAGGCGTCTGCACGGTTTGGTTTGGCGTTAATTGGCAGTTTGGTCGCTTTCCAACAGGCTTTTCTGATAGCGCTCAACGGCCTCCTCAATAGGCCCCAAAAAGCGGCACTGGCCATGTTCCAGCCACAGCCCGGTCTTGCAGACATGTTGCAACATGGTCATGTCGTGCGAGGCCAGAATGATGATCTTCGAGTGTTCTATCAGCTCATCAGTACGCTTTTGTGCCTTGGCCATAAAGTTCAGATCGCCAGCGTTGACCATCTCGTCGAGGATCAGAATATCAGGAATGCTGATCGTTGAAATGGAATAGGCCAGCCGCATGAACATGCCGGTGGAATAGGTCCGCATCGGCAGTTTCAGATAGTCGCCGAGCTCGGAAAATTCTTCGATTTTGGGCATGAGTTGTCGGGACTGCTTCAGACTCAGACCCATGAACACACAGCGTCTGAGGATATTTTCATTGCCTGATACTTCCGGGTCCAAGCCCATCAGCATATCGGTCATTGAAGCGACGTTTCCCTCGATATGGGCTTCGCCGGCACTTGGTTCATAAATACCGGCACAGATTTTCAGCAAGGTCGTCTTGCCAGCACCATTGTGGCCCAAAATACCAAGCCGGTCGCCATCGCGAAGGTCTAAATCAATGCCACGCAAGGCTTCAACAACAGGCTTGTCATTGGCGGTCGTGAAGCGCCCGCCAACAGCCCCCAGCAGGGAAGCCTTGAGTGACGAATCCTTTAGTTCAAGGGTCGGAAAATGCACTGTGATATTTTTCAAGCAAACCTGCGACATGAGTGGGCCTAAATCCAGTAGGTTATACGTGAACGATAGCGGGCAAAAACAAGAAATGCCAGCGCCAGCCCGACCAGTGTAATTCCTGCTCCCACCTGCCAGTAGAGCAATGGTGCTGCATTGCCGAGCAACGGCGCACGCAAAAGTTCCAAGAATACGGCAAACGGATTAAAGATCATGAAGCGCAGAATTTCAGGAGGCATAATATCGGGCTTCCAGATTACTGGGGTGACAAAAAAACCGATCTGGATGATGCTGGAAACCATGGACGAAACATCACGATATCTCAATCCGATCACCGCTACCACCATTGATACGGCAAGAAGGGCTATGGTTGTCAACAAAAAAGCCGGTATGACCATCAGGGTCTGGCTATTCAAGGGAAAGTCGAAAAACAGATAAACAGGTATCAGGATCAGCAGATTGTGCCCGAGAATAATCAGATGCTTGCTCAAGTCAGCGAACAGATAGGTCGATTTGGGCAGTCTTATTTCCCGCAGATAGTGGGCCTGAGATACAAATATGGTCGGGCCATCGGCAATCACACCGGTCAGATAGAGCCAGATGATATAGCTGACCGCGATATAGGGCAAAAAGTCATCTATGGAGATCTTCCATAAATAAGACCAGACGATCCCGATCGTTACAATCGTCACGGACATGGAAATGGTGATCCAGAACTGGCCGATATTCGAGCGACGATAACGCGCCTTGATGCCGGTCAGTCCAATAAGCAGAAAAATCGGCCAGTTGGCGAAGGCCCGGCTCAAATCATCAACGGCCTTGCTCGCTTGTATCTGAGTTATCATTGCAATCTTTCCATCAATCCGAATCGCTTTAGTTTTTCATGTTTTATTATCGCGAATGTTTCAAGTGCTTTCATCCATTGACAATGGAAATTTATTTTATGAGGCTACTACTTACACGACTTCGAACATTTTGAGTATTGATTTTTTCTTTGACCAGAGTTCTATCCAGACCTGTGCAGCCTGTTCGGTGGCGTCATCAACTCTGTTGGCCAGGTTCGGCTTGCGCCGGGTGCGTTCAAACAGGGCCTCAGGAACTGTCACGGTAACAGGGTGACGGGTCGATCATGAAGATGTAAGCTGGCTCAATGCAAAAAATTTCCTATTCTCGCCATCGATTTCCACCTTTGATCATCCAACATGCAATTTGGTTATACTTTAAATTCTCACTTAGCTACCGGGATGTCGAGGATCTGCTGGCGGAACGAGGGATAGACGTTTCCTACGAAACAATCCGGCGTTGGGTTGTGAAGTTTGGTTCGGCTTACGCCCGCAAACTCAGCAAATCCGGCCCAAGACCATCAAGCCAGCGGCATCTTGATGAAGTGTTTGTATCTATCAACGGAAAACGATCATACCTGTGGCGGATGGTTGATAGTGAAGGAGAGGTGCTGGAAATCCTGGTTCAATCTCGCCGAAACAAACGTGCAGCCCTCAAATTAATACGCAAATTATTGAAAAATCAGGGGTTTGTACCAGATGTTATTGTGACGGATAAACTGCCGTCATACGGGGCTGCACTGAGGGAAATTGGGCGCACGAGATATCATGACTTTGGCGGCAGGAAGAACAACCGGGCTGAGAATTCTCATCTACCGGTTCGACGAAGAGAACGAAAGATGCAACGGTTCAAATCACCTGGTTCAGCCCAACGGTTTCTCTCAGTTCACGCTTCCATTTACAATACCTTCTATGTCCAACGCCATTTGATTTCCCGAAAGATATTACGCCAGTTTCGCGACGAAGCGATGAGCGTTTGGCAAACCGCGACCGCTGCTGCATGATCCAAACAACAATTTATATTCGCTCGGCCGTGGTTCAACAACGTGACAATTCCCAATGGTAAATTCCTGCATCATCCCCCTCGCGAGCGGTACCTGTGAAAAGGGCCACAGAGATAATTGCCTTAATCGCGACAACGTCGCCGGACCGCCGCGCCATTTGAAATTGCGCGCTACATTTCCGCCCATAATTGCGCGCTACACTGGCGCGTTACATCTCATAGACCACCACACTGCGTAACATTCGCCTAAAGCCCCGAAATGTCGGCAGGAAATCAACTGCGAAAAACTCTATTTTATTGAGTTATATCAATAGATTAGCTGTTGGCGGAGAGAGAGGGATTCGAACCCTCGAGACGGTTGCCCGCCTACACGCTTTCCAAGCGTGCGCCATCGACCACTCGGCCACCTCTCCTAAACCGGTTTCGCGGCAATACCGCTCACTGGTGCCCGCGCACTATACTGATGCATGCGCGTGTGACAAGCCGCCATTTATGAAAGTTTAAAAAAATCTGCCTGTGATCACAAATCGATCAACAGATGGCGATGGTGGGAATTACATATACTGGTTTTGATTTTACCACCTATATGATAAAAACCGTATTTAATTTCAAAATCGACCATCCGTCGAAAAATGTGAGAAAGCCGTAAATGTTTTTATTTGTTTTGCTTGGGTGTTTGTTTCTAGTCGCCGGTGGTGTTGCTTTGGTTGCGGATATTATGCGCGCAATAGATGTTGGTCAGTTTGCCCTTACACCTTTGGGAAAAACCTGGTTTGATCTCGATTCTTCCAGCCTCAATTTCTCCCAGGCAATTATCCAGCGTTATGTCGCCCCGGAAATCTGGGATCCCGGTGTCATTACCGTGCTCAACTGGCCGACGGTCTATGTAGCTGCGGGTGCCGGTGTTTTTCTGTTGCTGGTTGCCGGCATGTTGCGCACTAAAAAACGTGTTCGAAAATAGGTTAAAACTCAAAGGAGCTGCCAGATGTTTTTCCGCCGACGCGATAAAACCGCGATGCCGTCAAAAGACGAGGCACACCCGGGACGCCAACAGGAAATCGAGACCTCCGAGGTTCATTTTGTTAACGGCAGAGGCCTGAAACAGCCTTATCCTCAAGGAATGGAAAAAACCCTGTTTGGTCTGGGGTGTTTTTGGGGTGCCGAGCGTATATTCTGGCAGATTGACGGTGTTTATGTCACCGCTGTGGGCTATGCGGCTGGCTTAACGCCCAATGCCACCTACGAGGAAGTATGCTCGGGAAAATCCGGCCACAATGAAGTGGTTCTCGTGGTGTTTGATCCCAAAATCATCACCTTTGAAGCGCTGCTGAAGAAATTCTGGGAAAGTCATGATCCCTGTCAGGGCATGCGTCAGGGCAATGATATCGGCACGCAATACAGATCCGGCATCTATGTCTTTTCTGAAGACCAAATGAACGCGGGCCTGGCCTCCAGAGATACCTACCAAAAGGCTCTGGATGCACAAAATCGCGGCCAGATCACCACCGAATTGTTGCGTGATGTGGATTTTTATTTCGCCGAAGACTATCACCAGCAATATTTGGCCAAAAATCCAAGTGGATACTGCGGCCTCGGCGGCACCGGTGTGGTCTGCCCGCTTTAACGCTTTTAGAGCGTTCAAGCGGGTTTTTTAGTACGTTCAAGCGCCACTAAGGCTGCAGGCCACTTGGGCCTTAGTCCAACGCTGCGCTCGTCCCGGTGCCACAACGACAGATTTTAGAGTGTCATCCAGTGACCACGCGCGGGCTACCCGTAAGCCGCCGGAGGAGCGCAGCGAACGACTAACGAGCGACTGCGAGTGCAGGCTGCGCGCCGCTTGAGCGCCACTATTAAGAAGCAACAGCGCGTACTTCTGTCAGCGCCTTGTCAATGGCGTGGAAAAGTTTTGCGGCGTTGATTGGTTTGGAAACATATGCGTCCATCCCGGCATTGAGATATTTTTGCTGATCTTCAGTCCTGGCATTGGCGGTGAGCGCAATAATGGGGATGGTCGTGGTGTAACCCCTGGCTTTGCGAATGTGGCGGGTGGTATCCATGCCGTCCATGCCGGTCATGATGACGTCCATCAAAATGACATCAAATTTGCCGGTTTTAAGGATTTCAAGCGCTTCTTCACCGCCACCGGCAATTTCAAAAGTGTGGCCGAATTTTTCCAGATATGTCGAGATTAACATCTGGTTGGTTTTATTGTCCTCAACAATGAGAATATGCCCGTGACGCTGTTTTTCCAGTGCCAGCACATCACTTAAACCTTGTTTTTCCTCGTCTTCGCACTCTGCTTCCACCTGGTAAGGTTTGCATTTCACATTGAACCAGAAACTGGACCCGTGGCCCATTTTGCTGCTGTAACCGATGTCGCCGTCCATCATCTTTACCAGCTGACGGCAAATCGAAAGACCAAGGCCGGTACCACCATACTGTGATGAAATTTGCGCATCAGCCTGCCAATAGGGCGTAAACAGCTGGCCTTTTAAGTCTTCACTCAAGCCAATGCCGGTATCTTTAACAGCGATTTCCAGCAATTGGTTTTCCTCAGTCAGGCCCGACACAGAAAGACTTACATCAATAGAGCCACGCTCAGTGAATTTGACCGCATTATTGGCAAGATTTAAAAGTATCTGGCGAATTCTCAAAGGATCGCCATACAGGTGATCGGGCAGGTCATTGTCGACCTCCAGCCGCAACGCCAGGCCTTTCGTCTGGCATGGGACAATCAGTGTTTCTATCACTGTATCAACAAGGTCTCGCGGGCTGAAATTCTGGCAGACCAGTTCAAATTTTCCACTTTCAAATTTGCCATGATCAAGAACGTCATTGAGCACGCGCAACAATCCCGTTGTCGAGCCCTTCAGTGATTTGGCGTAAGTGTGCTGATTTGGATCAAGGTCGGTTTCAGTCAGTATCTCCACCAGGTTCATGACCGCACCCATTTGCGTGCGCAACTCGTGGGCGACCGTGGCCATGAGTTGATCGTGCATGTGCAGCTTCTTTTCAACCGCGCTGACGTGGGTTTCGCGCTGTTTCAGCTTTTGCCTGAGAGCAGCAATCTGTTCACGCATTGCCGCACCGGCAGATTGCCTGCTTAAATCCTGCTCAGACGGGTTTGTCATGGCTGCTGTTTTTCCTGTATTCACGCTCATTAAGGGTTCGGCGCGATTGATTAATTCAGGTGACAAAAATACTGCAAAGGCCTTAATCTTTCACTAAATGCTCCCATTATCTGTCACCTCAAGCAGCTCCTCCACACTATAACCCTGGCTGCGCCAGGCTTTCAGGCTCTTGTCGGCAGCGCTTTTGGATAATTTGGCCCCGGTCTCGTCTTTGATGAGACGGTGGTGGTTATAGTCAGGCTGCGGCAACTCCAGCAACACCTGCAACAATCGATGAATGCTGGTGGCATAAAACACATCTTGACCGCGCGTAACTTCACTGACGCCTTGTAAAGCATCATCGACAACCACACTGAGGTGATAGGAGGTTGGCGTATCCTTGCGGGCAATGACAACATCACCCCAGTTTTGCGGGTTGCAAATAACCTCGCCACGCTCGCCTTGCGGGCCTGACCCTTTTTCCTGAAATGTCAGGTTTTTGCCGACCAGCTCAATGGCTTTAGTCATATTGATCCGAACGCAGGCGGGCCTGTCCGCGGCTGTCATTCTGGCCGTTTCTTGATCACTCCTGTTGCGGTAAATACCAGGATATATCAACGCACCATCGGGATCGCGCTCAGCTTTCTCCAGCCCGCTGCGTTGTTCAACGTGAGCTTTGATTTCACTTCTGCTGGCGAGGCAGCGATAGGTGATTCCCAGCGCTTCGAGTTTTTGTAACGCCCTGGTATAATCGTCCATGTGTTCGGACTGACACCGCACCGGTTTTTCCCACGTTAATCCGAGCCAGCTTAAGTCATCCAATATCTGCGCCACATACTCCGGGCGGCATCTGGTATGGTCAATATCTTCAATGCGCAGTAGAAATCTGCCCCCGGCAGTCTTGGCTGCATCAAACGCGTGACGTGCAGAAAATGCATGGCCAAGATGCAATAGCCCGGTGGGGCTGGGGGCAAAGCGAAAAATGGGGGGTGACGTCATCTTGGCGTTAAGTGTAATTTCCAATAATCTTGAAAAGATACTATAGGTCGGGAACCTGAAAATGTCAGCCATCAATACCATAGATGATTTGAGGGCTGCGCTTGCGGGCTTGCAGAAAATTGATCCGCGATTTGTCGAGGTGGTTGCAACTGTCGGCGAGCCACCTTTGCGCCGGATTGATGATGGTTTTGAAAGCCTGGTTGATATTATTGTATCCCAGATGGTTTCCAGAGCCAGCGCGGATGCCATCATCGCACGCATGCGCAGCAACCTGCGACCTTATACGCCACAAGGTTTTCAGCAGTTCAGTCACGAGACCTATGTGGCGCAAGGTTTGTCGCGGCCCAAAATCAAAACCTTTCGCGCCCTGTCAGATGCCCTGTGCAACAACGACCTCGATCTCGACGCTTTAAGAAATCTGAATGATGACGAGGTCGCAGAAGCCTTGACCCGGATAAAAGGTATAGGACCGTGGACAGCGGAGATTTATCTGCTTACCTGTCTCGGCCGGGCTGATATCTGGCCCGCAGGAGATCTAGCCTTGCAAATCGGGGTGCAGATGATGTGCCAGTTGCCAAGCCGCCCCAACGCCCGGGAGGTTCGAAAAATCGCCGCCAACTGGCAACCCTGGCGCGCCGTTGCCGCCCGTCTGGTATGGTCATATTATGCGCATCAGAAAAACCAAAAGGGATGATACCGGCAGCAGAGTTACATTTTGAAAAGTGTTTCGATGATCGGGCACTCGGGCATGTCACCCTTGGAGCATTGAGCCGACATTGATTTTAGGGTTTTTTCCATGCGCTTTAAATCAGACAGTTTCTTCTTAATATTTCTAAGGTGAGACATTGTCCTTCCGTGAACTTCGCCACAGGTAAAATCATCACGATCAACCATTTCTAAAAATGCACGGATTTCGTCAAGAGTAAAACCTAAATCACGACATCTTTTAACAAATGACAGACGCTTTAACTGATCATGATTGTACTGCCTGTTGCCACCCTCAGTACGATCCGGTTTAGGTATGATTCCTATACGCTCATAGTAACGTATCGTCTCGATATGAACACCCGTCTGGCGAGACATTTCGCCAATTGCATACCCTCTCTTTATCGTGTTTTTTTTCATGTTAAATTTCTCTTGTATCTGTAGGGAGTACAGATATTACTCTATGAGTATAAATTATAAAAGCGAGTGAAAATTTAAACGATGAGTGAAATCACCAATATTGCTGCGGATGGAGATGTTGGCAAAAATGATTCCACCAAAAAAAAACTTGTTGCAACTGGCGGCATATTAGGCGCGATCGCAGCCTCCACCTGTTGCGTAATTCCACTTGTGCTATTCAGTCTTGGAGTTTCTGGTGCATGGATCGGTGTCTTGACTTCACTTTCGCCCTACAAGCCAATTTTTATCGCCATTACAGTAGGATTCTTAGGGTATGGATATTATCTGGTTTATCGCCAGCCAAAGGTAACATGTGAAGAAGGCTCAGCTTGCGCGCGACCGATCTCCAATCGTCTGGTTAAGAGCTCACTGTGGTTTGCCACAGTGCTCGTTGCAATTGCGTTTCTATGGCCGGTAATCATCCCCTATCTTGCTCCCTACATTTTCGGAAAATAAAGGAATGAGCTACATGAAAAAAATCCCAATAATCGCCCTGTTGGTAACATTGTTTCTTGTACCTTCCATTTTGAAGGCGGCAGAACAAACTGTAAAACTGTCGGTCCCCGGCATGAGTTGCGCCAGTTGCCCTTATATGGTGAAAGATGCAATTTCCATGGTGGATGGAGTGAAGGCCGTTGAGGCGACAATGGTGGACCGTTCCGCCACGGTAACCTTTGATGATGCCGCTACCAATATAAAAGAAATTCAGCAGGCAACCGCTGATATCGGATACCCATCCTCACCATTCAAAAAAGATGGTGGTTCATGAGCAGGTAAAGAAGCTTCCTATAGAAGCTGCTCCCGCATTGATTGTCATTCTTGTTTTTGTCGTCTGCCGCAGTGCGTCTTGCACAATGGCAAGTTAGAGATGATTGGTGGGTTTTATTTGAGGTTTGCAAATATGCAGACTGTGTCGTAATTTTTTGGAGTTAAGTAGAATGAGCGATTATAGTGATAGCGATAAACTGATCGAAGGCGCTTACGATGTCGCCGTCATTGGTGCTGGATCAGCCGGTTTTTCTGCTGCCATAACGGCTGCTGACGAAGGCGCAAAAGTTATCCTGATTGGCCACGGCACCATCGGTGGCACTTGTGTCAATGTCGGCTGTGTGCCTTCAAAAGCATTGATCCGGGCAGCTGAAACCCTTCACGTAGCCAGTGCTGCTGAGCGCTTCAACGGCATTGAAGCAACGGCAAGAGTGACCGACTGGCAAGCGCTGGTACGGCAGAAACAAGAACTGGTGGATGATCTGCGCCAGGCCAAATACGTCGACATATTGCCTGCCTATGCGGCTGTAACCTATGTCGAAGGCCAGGCAAGTTTTTCCGACGATGGCACTTTGAGCGTCAATGACGAGCCAATTGATGCCGGAAAAATCATTGTCGCAACTGGAACCCGGCCCGCAATACCATCCATCAGGGGTATCGAAAATGTGCCTTATCTAACCAGCACCGAGGCACTCGAACTTGAGATCCTGCCGCAATCTCTGCTTGTCATCGGTGCAGGCTACATCGGCTGTGAAATTGCCCAGATTTTCGCCCGCGCTGGCGTTAACGTAACCCTCATCAGCCGTCGTGGCGTGTTGCCGGAGGCGGAACCGGAAATCAGCGAAGCGCTTAGTCAGTATTTCAGGGACGAAGGCATCAATCTTGTCGATGGCATTACCTATGATCACATCGAGGCCAAAAACAGCTCCATTGTCCTGAGCGTTCACAACAAGGATGGTATTAAAAAAATCACCGCCGACAAGGTGCTCATTGCCACCGGGCGTACTCCCAACACGGAGCAATTGAATTTAACAACCGCTGGCATTGAACTGACCGGCAACAATGGCGTCAAGGTCGACGCCCAAATGCGCTCAAGCCGGGCAAATGTCTATGCTGCAGGAGATGTCACCGGTCGTGACCAATTCGTCTATATGGCCGCCTACGGTGCCAAAATAGCTGCAAAAAATGCCATGAACAGCAACTCTCTGGCGTATGATAATTCAATCGTGCCAGCTGTTGTGTTCACCGACCCTCAAGTGGCAAGTGTCGGTCTCACCGAGGCTGAGGCGCGCAATCAGGAGATTGAGGTCAGAACTTCCGTTCTCACCATGGACAATGTTCCACGTGCACTTGCTGCGCGCGACACCCGCGGGTTGATCAAGCTGATTGCCGACGGTGAAACCGGCAAACTGATCGGCGCGCATATTCTGGCACCAGAAGGGTCTGACACAATTCAGACTGCCGCACTGGCGATCAAAACCGGCATGACATATGAAGAACTCGGTGCCATGATCTTTCCTTATCTGACCACCGTTGAAGGCCTCAAGCTGGCAGCGCAAACTTTTGATATGGATGTAAAAAAACTGTCTTGTTGCGCGGGTTAAAGATGTCTACCAGTTCAAGCGAACAATTTGCGGCAATGTCATCCTTCCTCAAGGACAATGGCCTTTTCCCGGCCGGATCAAAGCTTTCTCAAACCATACTGCTTCAACTCTATCGGTTGTTGGCAACAGGCAAGCCGGTTGTCATCGATTTTCTGGCTCACTCACTGGGACTGGAAACTTCAGCGGTGAACTCAACCCTTAAACAGCTGCCACCTTCAAACATTGTTTACAATCAAGCCGGTGCCGTTAGTGCTTACCGCGGACTGGACCTCAGCAAATCCCGCCACCGCATCATCGTCAGCGATAAAACCCTGTACACCTGGTGTGCATTTGATTGTCTGTTCCTGCCCGGGTTGCTCGAATGCAAAGCAGAGATTTTCTCAACCTGTCCCGGCACCGGGCATGAAATTCGCTTTCAACTGGACTGCAACGGAAACACAGATCCCGCACCAGCCAATTTGTTCGTTTCTTTCATCATGCCCGATATCAGGAATTATGAGGATGATTTGCGGCAAACATTTTGCTGTCATGTAAATTTTTTCGCCACCAGGAAAGCGGGCGATGTCTGGGTGGACAAAAATGCCGGATGCGCCCTGATTACCATCAACGAAGCGATAGATCTGGCAAAAATTCGCAATATTGCCGGTTTTGGTAAGGTGCTGGCCCCGAAACGGTAGGGTTTCTCAACAATTTTGTAACCCATTGTAACCAACGCCAGCGCCAGTGACAAAGTGGTACCCGATGTCTTTTGACCGGGACTTCAAAGCCTGAATACAATTCCCACATGCCGAATAACCAACAAGTATGGACAACTGTATCAGGAGATTTGAAATGCTTTTATCCCGTTTGCTCAACACTATAGTGCGTGTCGGCACACTTAATGTCATTGATGCCAATGGTAAACGACACTCGTTTTCCGGCACTCCGGGGCCCCGGGTTACCATTCGCCTACACGCCCGCGCCCTGCATCACAAGCTCTATATCAACCCGGAAGTAGCTCTGGGTGAGGCCTATATGGATGGCACCTTGACCATCGAAGAGGGCACCTTGTCTGATCTGTTTGAGATCATGCTGAGAAACGAGAAAAATGCTCAATCCGATCTCTTATTTGCCTTGCGCGACCGGTTATCACGCCTGCTGCGCCGCTGGCAGCAATACAACCCCATTGATCTGTCGCGCAAGAACGTAGCCCATCACTATGATCTGCCAGATCAGCTCTATGACCTGTTCCTCGACGGCGACCGGCAATATTCCTGTGCTTATTTTCAAAACGGCAGTGACGATCTTGCCACCGCACAGGTCGCCAAGGAACGTCACCTTGCCGCTAAATTGCTTCTAAAGCCAGGGCAAAAGGTACTTGATATCGGATCAGGTTGGGGTGGATTGGCACTTTATCTGGAAAAGAAGGTGGTGGTGAGGTCACCGGGCTTACGCTGTCTAAGTCGCAATTGAAGGTCGCCCGCGAGCGTGCAGCCCAAGTCGATGTTGACGCCCGGGTGAAGTTTCAGCTTCGCGATTACCGCGAACAGGAAGGCACATTTGACCGCATTGTTTCAGTCGGTATGTTTGAACATGTCGGCGTCAATCAATATGAGCAGTTTTTCTCCAAGATTGGCGACCTGCTGAAAGATGACGGCGTCTGCGTCCTCCATTCCATTGGTCGCATGGCTGGACCCGGCAGCACCAGCCCGTGGATCCGCAAATATATTTTCCCCGGCGGCTATTCACCATCCCTGTCGGAAACTCTGGCGGTGATCGAAAAAAGCGGCCTGTGGGTGAGCGATATTGAGGTGCTTCGGGTGCATTACGCCGAAACCCTGAAAGCCTGGCGCAGTCGCTTTGAAGCCAATCGGGCTCATATCGCCGAGATGATTGACGAGCGCTTTTGCCGCATGTGGGAATATTACCTGGTCATCAGCGAAGCCGTGTTTCGCCACGGTGATCACTTTGTCTTCCAGATCCAGCTCGCCAAACGGCGCGATGTGGTGCCTTTGACCCGGGATTACATTACCGAATGGGAAAATACTCATCCGATCAACATAATCCGCCACAAGCCCAGGCAGGTGGCCTGATTTAGGTGTTTGGAGAATGGTGGATGAAGGCATTTGAATTCTCCAAAGCCATTGTGGTGATGTTGTTGTGGGCTGTTTGTTTTCCTTTGATTACAGCTGGTTTTGCCTATGCACCACACCTGACTTTTGCCGCCCTTCGCGCCTTTGTAGCCGGTGCAGCACTGTTGGCGGTGGGGCTGGCCCTTGGCCGCCCGCTGCCCCGCGGTGTCGGTGTCTGGATAACGCTGGCGTTCGTCGCGCTGGGGGCTACCAGCCTTGCCTATCTCGGCATGTTTCATGCTGCTGAGTTCGTGTCGCCAGGGATTGCCACGGTCATAGCCAATACGCAGCCGTTGCTGGCAGCCATCCTGGCGAGAGTATTTCTCAACGAACATCTCGACGCTCAGGGCAAGTTTGGCCTCACCCTGGGCTTTGCCGGAATACTCTTTATTGCAGCACCCCAGCTTGTAACCAGCCAGACTGAAAACTATATTATTGGAATAGCTTATATCCTGCTTGCAGCCCTTGGCATTACCGCCTCCAACGTGTTGATCAAGCGCATGGCAGGCAAGGTTGATGCCATCATGGCCATGGGCATACAGATGCTGATCGGAGGCGTACCCTTGGCCATCGCCGCTTTTGCCTTCGAACAACCCCTAGGTGTTATCTGGTCACCGCGCTTTATATTGATCCTGGCTGCTCTGAGCCTGTTTGGTTCGGCTCTGGTCTATTGGCTCTGGGTCTCAATTTTGCAAAAAACACCGTTGAACCGGGCCAACGCCTTCAGCTTTTTGGTTCCGATTTTCGGTCTCACCATGGGAGCGATGTTCTTTGGCGAAACACTGGGTTGGCCGCAGTTTGTCGGCATAGCCCTAACTCTGGTTGGTATCGCACTGGTTAATCGAAGAAGCGGCCCCGTCGCCAGGTATCAGCTTGAGCAGCACCTTAATGTTGCGAGAAATAAAGTGGAGTACAAAACTAATGAAATCGAAACAGAAATCAGATAGCCCCACCAGGACCGAACAAAATGTTCTGGTCTTACAAGGCGGTGGTGCTCTGGGGGCCTATCAGGCCGGTGTCTATGAAGAACTGGCCGCCAACGGGCACACACCCGATTGGGTTTCAGGGATTTCAATTGGTGCGATTAATGCAGCTCTAATTGCTGGCAATACGCCTGAAAGGCGCGTGGAGCGGTTGCGAACATTCTGGCAGACCGTTTCGTCTAACCTATTGGCTGAACCCCTTATACCTGGAGAACAGGCACGCTCCTTCTTCAATGAGGCAAGTGCTTCTTTTGCAGCCGCCTTCGGGCTGCCGGGTTTTTTTCAGCCGCGCTCTCCCTTCAACGCGAGCTTTCCTTCCGGCATGCCGGAAGCACTCGGTTACTATGACACCGAGCCTTTGCGACAGACGCTGGAAGAACTGGTTGATTTTGATTTGATCAATGCCAAAAAGATACGTCTCAGTGTGGGAGCTGTAAATATTCGAACCGGAAACTTTACTTATTTTGACAACTACCAACAGCCCATTGGCCCCGAACACATCATGGCAAGCGGGGCTTTGCCGCCCGCATTTCCGCCGGTTGAAATAAATGGCGAATATTATTGGGATGGCGGCATCGTCTCCAACACGCCGCTGCAATATGTACTTGATGAGGTGCCACGACCCGACATGCTGATTTTTCAGGCCGATCTGTTCAGTGCCAGAGGGCCGATGCCGAAAACCATCCTTGATGTCACCGAACGCGACAAGGATATCCGCTATTCAAGCCGTACCCGCCTCAATACGGATGTTTTTCGCCACAGTCAGGCTTTGCGCAGCGCCGCTCACCGGCTGGTCGAAAAACTTCCCAAGGAACTCAAAAAAGACCCCGATGCCCAGGCTTTGCACGCCTTGTGCTGCGATGCCGCCGTTACCATTGTCCATCTGATCCATCGGCGTAAAAATTATTTCACCCAATCCAAAGACTTCGAATTCTCCCGCACTTCAATAGAGGACCACTGGCAAAGTGGCATGGTCGACGTTCAGCAAACCTTTGATCACAAAGACTGGAAGACGCGCAAAAAACCAACGGCTGATGTCACTGTTTTCGACCTTGCCGACAAAGCTGAAGATTAAAGAAAGGTCGCAATTATGAAAATCAACGATGTTAAGCAACGCGCTTTTGCCATGCCATGTACCTCAACATCAAGGGTGCCTGGTCGGGACCGGCAGCCCTTGACCTGTACCATCATGCCCTTGCCCCGGTGGCCGAACTTCCGGTTCTGGAAGTCTTGTCGGGCGTTCACATTGTCACCGACCTGACGCTGGGGCCGGGTGAAGTAGTGTACGATTATATGAAAAATTAAAGGAGATAACCTAATGAAACTTAAAGATAAAATCTGCATCATTACCGGTGCTGCCCGTGGTATCGGCGAAGGTGTCGCCAAACGATTTGTTGCAGAAGGTGCACGCGTCGCCATTGCCGACCTCAATCTGGAAACAGCGGAGAAAACTGCGGCGAGGCTCAGTGCCATGGGTCCGGGAACCGCCATTGGTGTTGCCATGGATGTAACCAGTGAAACAGCGGTTAATGAGGGCGTTGCCCGCGTGGTCAAAGAATGGGGCGGTGTCGATGTGCTGTTTGCCAATGCCGGTATCCAGATTGTTCACAAGATTGAAGACTTCCCGTTCTCCGACTGGAAAAAGCTGCTCGCGATCCACCTTGATGGTTCTTTTCTGACCTCGAAAGCCTGCATTCCGCATATGTATGGCAACAACGGCGGTGCAATTATCTTTATGGGCTCTGTGCACTCTAAGGAGGCTTCGCCGTTAAAATCAGCCTACGTCACTGCCAAGCACGGCCTTCTCGGTCTGGCCCGCGTGATATCCAAGGAAGGGGCAGCCCACGGTGTGCGTGCCAATGTTATCTGTCCGGGCTTCGTTAAAACCCCCCTGGTCGAAAAACAGATTCCCGAACAGGCCAAAGAGCTTGGCATCTCAGAAAAAGAAGTTGTCGAAAAAATCATGCTTGGCGAAACCGTCGATCAGGAGTTCACAACCATCGAAGACGTAGCCGAAGTAGCCCTGCTGTTTGCATCATTCCCCACCAACGCCCTCACCGGTCAATCGCTTGTGGTCAGCCACGGCTGGTTTATGGAGTAAGAGTTTTCAACAAATGCGACCCGCGTTAGCTGAACAGCATCGGGCATTCACGGGTGCATTTGTTGCGCACAATGATGTAGATAAGGTGTGTTGTTGCCAGGCCCGCCAGCAGGCAGAAAAACGAGATGTAGGCATACCGCAGAAACAGAAAATCAACCACAACAACACCGATCAGCGTCAGTCCGAAATATTTCACATGGCGGTAGCGCGACAGCAGTGGTGCCAGAATGATCAGCGCCAGGTAAAGCGTGTTTGTCGACCAGCGCGGCGTCAGGAAATCAAGCAGCATCGTTCCTTCATAGGCCAGCGACTGGCGGTTGATGGTGACGTTGATCCAGTCCGGGTTGAGCAGATGCGGCACGTAAAGGATTAACCCAAACCCGAGGCCAACCAGTGCAAAGGCCAGAAACAGGTGTTTTCGCCGACTTTCAGGCGGCTCAAGCACATAAACTGCCAGAGGTATCCAGAACGGCCACATGAACCAGGTGAAAAAGATGAATACAAGAGCGCTCCCTAAAACAAGTTGCGGATCGTTCGCCGTCATGCCCGACCATACCAGACCCTCGGTAAGTTGCTGCAAACCGGCGAAAACCGGCATCATGGCCACGGGCAAATATTTTTTGTTGATGCTCCAGGCCTTGTGGCTGGCATAGGCACCCCCTACCAGTAACAGGCCCCCGGCAGCAAAACTGACGGTTTCAGAAAAACACATGCGCGCGCCCCTTTGAATATGTACACGAAGCAGTTTACCGTGCGATCATAACGCAGAAAACTCAACAAGCGTTCAAAAAAACGGTCAAACGATTCAATATGGTCGTGAAGCATTCCGGGGGAGCAGAAATATGCCTCATTTGGTAGAAGAAAACCTTGTCGTTGATGGTCATCGCATTGCCCATGGTCGGCATGGTGAAGGGGAGCCTGTAGTCCTTATCCATGGCACGCCCTCATCCTCCCACATCTGGCGAAATGTGGTGTCGGAACTTGTGGCCGGGCAATATTGCGTCCACCTTTTTGATTTGCTTGGATTTGGTGCATCCGAGCACCCGAACGATCAGGCAGTTGATACCTCTGTCTCCGCCCAGGTTCCAATTCTTGAGGCAATGCTGGCACACTGGGGGCTGGAGCAGAGCCATATTGTCGCCCATGATATCGGTGGCGCCATCGCCCAGCGCTTTGGCATTTTCAATCCTGATAAAGTACGTTCTTTGACCCTGATAGACACGGTAAGTTTCGACAGCTGGCCATCGAAACGCACAAATGAGCAGATGAAGGCCGGGCTGGACAATCTGATCAAAAAGCCGGATGCGGAGCACCGGGCGCATTTTCGCGACTGGCTGCTTTCAACGGTTCATGACAAAGACCGGTTCAAAGCCGGTTCATTGGACTATTTCGTTGAACTGATTTCCGGACCCGTCGGTCAGGCAAGTTTTTTCCAGCATCAGGTTCGCCATTACGACCACAAACACACCTCAGAACTGGATGGCAGACTGGCCGAACTGGGCAATCTACCGGTGCAGATACTGTGGGGTGCTGAGGATATCTGGCAGGTTGTCGATTGGGCGCACAGGTTGCACGCAGCCATACCGGGATCAGCTTTGCACATTCTGCCCGATTGCGGCCACTTCGCCCCGGAAGACAGCCCCAAAGCAATCGCCAGTCTCATATTGAGTTTTACTAGAAATTTGAAATAATGCAACCTCAGGTGTTCAAGGTTAATTGAATTCTAACCCTTTCAAATTAGGACAATACGAGATGAATTCTAATACCGGAGGCGAAATGCATGCTGCAGCTGTTAAAAAGGAACACGAAAAATTCCCAACAAATCAAGGTTGAAGAAACTTCTTCGCCTGAGGAGTTTTCAGATGATCTGCCTTCAAACCTGACCGTCACAATTTCCGATATCCTGAAAGAACTTGAATCCGGTAAGCAGCCGGACCTTGCAGCTTTACCGCCTGAGATTGCAGTGCCCGTCGCGCAGCTTGCCAAAGTGCTTGCCAAACAAAATCAGGAGGATCTTGCGACTACGGTTGAATTTTCGGTCCAGGCAAGTGAATCAATGGCTGCCGTATCCAGAATTACCGGTGACGTGCGTGAGATTGATTCCAATGCCCAGGCCATGGCGGCGGCAATTGAAGAACTGGACGCTTCAATCGCCCAGATTTCAACCACAGCTACAAATTCATCCGGTGAGATGCAGGAAGCATCAGGGCTTATGAGTGAGGGGACGCAAAAAGTCCGGGAAACCGCCGAGGCGGCACAGAGTATTTCCAGCGCAATGGACACAACGGAAGAAGAAGCAAATCATGTTGTCGACGCGGTTGAAAAAATTTCGACCTTTATCGGCACCATTGAAGGCATTGCCCAGCAAACCAATCTGCTTGCGCTAAATGCAACGATTGAAGCAGCCCGCGCCGGTGATGCCGGTCGGGGTTTCGCCATCGTGGCATCAGAAGTCAAAACCCTTTCCGGCCAAACCCAGACAGCCACAGAAGACATCAGCAAATTAATCGAAGGCCTTCAGGTTGTCGTCAGCAAGCTTTTTGCTTCAGTCGAAGGTGCGCGACTATCCGTATCAGCAGCGCAGGAACTGACAGTCCAGACTGAACAGGACATATCATCTGTGAACGAGATCGTTGGCCGAACAGCAGGCGGCATAGAAGAAATTGCCAGTGTCTTAAACGAACAATCCACGGCTACCAAAGAGCTCGCCCAGGGTGTCGATTTAATTGCCCAGGGCAGAAGCCAGGCTGCCCAGCGTACCGATATAGTAATTGAAACCGTACAAAAATCAGAACAGCTTATCGAACGTAAATTCGCTGAACTTGATGGTCGTGAGATCGATAATTATGTGTTGTATCGGGGAAAATCGGATCACTGTCTGTGGAAAAAACGGCTCTCGGAAATGCTCGTCGGTCTCAATAACCTGACGTCAGATGAATTGGCCGATCACCATTCCTGCCGGTTGGGCAAGTGGTATGGGGCGGTAAATGATGCGACAGTTAAAAACCATCCGGCCTACCAGGCTCTGGAAAAACCCCATGCCGAAGTTCATGCATGTGGCAAACAAGCTGCTTCACTCTTCGCCCAAGGTGATCGCCAGGGAGCCATTAACGCTATTTCGAAAATGGAAAGTGCCTCGGCTGAAGTTATTCAATTGCTGGATGAATTGATCAATCGTTAGGCTGCATCTTCGATAAAGTGCTCAAAAGACTATGCCGAAAAACCGCCCTCGGCGAGAAATTTCAACTCCTCAGCACCCGATGTGCGCCCCAGCACCTGGTTGCGATGGGGAAAGCGACCAAATTGCTGAATGATGTCGCGATGAATATGGGCAAACTTGAGGTTTTCAGGATCATCAATTGTTCCGAATAACTCGATACTGCGGTCCTGTATTTCGAGGTCTTCGGAATGTTGAAAAGGCATGTAAATCCACAGGCGCGCATTGATGGGAAATTCAGTATCCTGTCGCTTTGATATGAGGTTTTGACTCAGGCCAAGCGCTTTTTCATCTGTTGCAAATGCCTGAGGTGAGTTGCGATACAGGTTTCGTGAAAACTGATCGAGCACAATAATCAGGGCCAATGTACCTTCCGGGTTCATCGCCCACGCATCAATGCCACCGTTTGCAGCTTTTCCATGCAGGGTTAAAAACCGGTCCCGGATGGCATCGTCAAAAGCATTGTCTTTGGCAAACCATTTTTTAGGGCCGGCCGAAAACCAGAAATCAAGAACGTCCGCCGGGGTGGGTAAACTGGCGTCAGAGGCGTAAGTCACCATCAACTATCCTGTCAAAAAGAGCAGCGTTGAGAGGTACAATATCACTACCTTCTACGCCATTGAAGAATAACCTGTCATCAATGACTTCAGGATCAAACCCCTGTTTGACCAGGTCCACTTTTCGTTGCTTGAACGTGCCGGTGGCTTCAATTTGTACCTGCATACGAATGAACAGCGGGCGCGCATATTCCGGCAGTTGAAGGGTCAGGTAATTGCCAAAATCAGTCATATCAAAATCATCGTTGGTAACAAGACCAACCATACCGGCGCGACCGTCATGGCCGGGAACAGTGACACCATAGACATTGGCTTCGAGCACACCGGGAAACACCGAAATGGTTTCGGCAACTTCTGACGTTGCGACATTTTCCCCCTTCCAGCGGAAGGTATCGCCAATGCGGTCGATAAAATAGAAATAACCGAGGTGATCACGCTTCATCAGGTCCCCGGTTCGAAACCAGATGTCGTCTTTTTCAAACACGTTGCGCAGAATTTTCTTTTCGGTTTCTGATTTGTCCGCATAGCCATCAAATCTGTTGGTGGGGTTTTTGGGGCTGTCAATCACTTTGCCAATCACCTCACCGATGATGCCGGGAGCGCATTTTATGCAAAACCCGTCAGGCCCCCTGGCAGCAGCTTCTTTCTCGGTATCAAACTCGACAATTTCGGTGTTAAAAATCTTCTCGGCCCATTTTGGTATGCGGCCGACAGAGCCCGGTTTGCTGTCATAGTTTAACAACACCACATTGCCTTCGGTCGCCCCGTAAAATTCAAGAATCCTGTCAAGACCAAAGCGGTCGCTAAATTTCTCCCAGATATCGGGCCGTAACCCGTTGCCGCAACACAGTCTGATCTTGTGTTTGTTTTCAAATTCATCCGGCGGGCAATTGAGCAGATAGCGGCACAGTTCACCAATATACTGAAACATGGTGGCTTCATACTTGACGCAATCGGACCAGAAATTCCGGGCTGAAAAAGTGTCGCGCAAAATAGCCGCCCCACCTACGGTCAAAACCGTCCCCAATGCCAGGACACCGCCGCTGGAATGATACAGCGGCATGGCGATATACATGCGGTCTTCAGGCTGTGCATTCACGGCCGCTGAAAAGCCGTTCATGATCGATTGCACGCGATAATGGCTGATATTGGCAGCTTTCGGCAGCCCGGTGGTGCCGCTGGTGTATATGTATAATGCCGGATCATTGATGGTAAGAGCGGGCTCGCTGGCAGCATCGAGGGGTGTGGAAGCTGCATTTTCCAAAGCCTCATCAAGATTTTCTGCACCCCTGATGGCACCACCGCGAGCCCAGATAACCGGCGGTGTATAAAGATGGGGCAGGGCGGTGGTGAAATTAGGTTCAAGCTCAACATCGACAATCAGGTGCTTGGTATCCACAATCGAAATGCAATGAGCAAGCGAGTTTTCGGTCAAGTTGGTATTGAGCAGGGCGGCCACCCCGCCAGCACGAATAATACCCAGCCAGGCAATGACATACTCCGGCTTGTTGGGCATCAGCAGACCAACAACATCACCTTTTTTAACACCAATTGATTGCGCCCAATGGGCGTAGCGGTTGGCGCGCTGTTCCAGTTGGCCATAGGTGACAGTCTGATCGAGATAATAAAATGCAATACGGTCTTTGTGTTTCACAGCCAGTCGGCTGATGGTATCGCTTAACGTCGAATTGGGGTTTTTCTGTAATGGTTTTAGCCGCTTGAGCATGCGCAAGGCGCCGGTGAAATAAAGATATTCGGAACGGATGCGATCAAATAATCCCAACTTTAGTCTTCTCCCGATTAACGCGGCAGGATGCCAAGCTCTGGAAACGGGATAAAGGCTACCATATCGCCGGGTAAAACACGAGATACACTCTCATCAAGCTCAATCAGACCATTAGCTGCGCGTAAAGAAGAAATAAGCCCGCTGCCGTCACTGGGATATTTATGGGCCTGTGGCTGGCCTTGATTATTGTCTTCAAGCCATCCGCGCAAAAACTCGCGACGATCGGTTTTCTTGCGTTTAATGGTGAATGCGGCAGGCACAAAAAACCGCTGCGGTGTCACCCAGCTGCCACCACCAAGGCGCAGCAACAAAGGCCGCACATAGAGCATGAAACACACCATGACGGCGACCGGGTTTCCTGGCAGACCTAAGATAACTTTATTCTCAATCTGGCCAAAACTCATGGGCCGTCCCGGCTTTATCGCCAGTTGCCAGCTGTGCAATGTGCCAATCCTGTTAATGGTCTCGACCACATGATCTTCTTCACCACGGCTGGCTCCGCCCGAGGTGATGATGACATCATACTTTTGTGCCGCATCGACCAGCAGCCTTTCAACATCGTCAGATGTGTCCGGGGCAATACCAAGATCGTTGACATGGGCACCGGTCGACGTGATCAGCGATTGCATCAGGAAATAATTGGCATCATACACATTGCCCGAAGCATAAGGTGTGCCGGGGCGGATGATTTCATCGCCAGTGGATAAAAGCCCGACGCTCAGAGGCTTGAAACAGGTCAGTTGATCGCACCCGCATGAAGCAATAGCGGTAAGTTCCGGTGCTCTCAATCGTTCGCCGGCAGCCACCACAACTTTGCCCGCGCCCAGATCTTCACCGGCTTGGCGCAAGTTAATGCCTTTTTTAATGCCCGCAGGAAAAGCAACCTCACCATTGTCTTCAACGATTACATCTTCCTGCATGATAATCGTATCAGCAGCTTGCGGCACCTGCGCCCCGGTAAATATACGCGCAGTGGTGCCGGATTTTAACGCGGTTTCAGGCACGCTACCTGCGGGAATGCGCATGCTTACCGGCAGCCGTGTTTCGCTGTCAGGATCAATGTCGGCAAAGCTAAGTGCATAGCCATCTACAGCGGCATTATCAAAGGCTGGAATATTGCGCGGAGCCACCACATCATCGGCGAGGATGCGGCCATGGGCATCTGTCAGATTAACGCTCTCAGAACCCGCGATCGGTGAAATACGTTGGCGTAAAATTCCCAGAGCTTCCTCATGGCGCAGCCGGTCCTGGTCATGTAAAAAACAATCATCCAACAACCGTCTTTGTCCGTCATTTACAGTCATGATTTACGCAAGCCCAAATGGTCTATAACAAAATCAGTAATATTTTCAGCATCATCGCGAGTAAACACCGGAACCTCCTGGTCAACAAGGGGATCATCGCAGGCAATCGCCACAATATTTACATCATCAGGCGCCAGTGCGGGATGATCCAGATCAAGTCTCCGCACTTCAATTTTCGGATAGGCCTCACGCTTGAAGCCTTCAACAATAACGATGTCACAGGGGCTGAGCCGCGCCAGCATATCTTCAAATGTCGGCTCTTCGTTGCCGCGCAGTTCATGCAGGATAGCCCAGCGCGAACCCGATACAATGGCCACCTCATGGGCACCGGCCTGACGATGAATAAAACTGTCGCGGCCCTTCTGGTCGAGATCAAAACCATGGTGTGCATGCTTGATGGTGGATACTTTAAAGCCGCGCGCGGTGAGTTCTGTCACCAGTCGCGATGTAAGTGTGGTTTTGCCCGAGTTTTTAAACCCGGCAACCCCGAACATAGGCGTACTCAAACGATATTCTCCTCGATTAATCTTTTTGCCTGTTGCAAATCTTCCGGTCTGTTGACGTTAAAAAACGGATCATACGGATCAGTGGAAAAATCCACTTGCACCAGATTGAAGCGATCCGTCCAGTGCAAAACCTTCCTAACCCCATCAATAACCAGAGCATGGCGCAGATCATCAGCCAGACCAACCGGCCACATACCAAACACCGGATGGCGATTACCGCCGGATGTTGCCATCGCCATATCAGCGCTATTTTCTTCAATTGCCACCGCAAGCCTGGCTACCAGATCAGTGGGGAAAAATGGCGTATCCGTTGCCATTGTCACCACCCATTTGGCATCAGGTGTATTTTCGCGTGCCCATTCCTGCCCCGTCAGCACGCCGGCCAGGGGGCCGACAAAGCCGTCCACCGTATCAGCGACAACCGGCAGGGAATATTCAGCAAAGCGTGCCGGATCACCATTTGCATTCAAAATCAGAGTATCGACCTGAGGTTGCGCACGTTCCACTATATGTCCAAGCAATGGCCTGCCATCCAGATCATTGAGAGTTTTGTCACCACCACCCATGCGCCGCGACTGGCCACCGGCCAGCAAAACACCAACAATCATATGACCGCACCCTTGCGCTGGTGCTTTTCAGCTTCATCGCTCACCGCTGAAATATCTCTATCATAGTCAATGCGCTGCTCGCCTGCTAACGCAACAAAGCGTTTGCCGCGCGCGCGCCCGATGAGTGTGAGATTTGCCTGTCGCGCCAGATCAACCCCCCAGGCGGTAAAGCCCGAGCGCGAGGCTAAAATAGGAATGCCCATGTGCACGCATTTTATCACCATCTCGCTGGTAAGCCGCCCGGTGGTATAAAAAATCTTGTCATCAGCGGCGATATTATTGAGGAACATGTATCCTGCAATCTTATCAACCGCATTATGACGCCCCACATCTTCCATGTAGACTAAAGGCTTGTCCTCGACACACAGCGCGCAGCCATGAATGGCTCCGGCTTTGAGATACAATGAAGGTTGCGTGTTGATCTTCCGGGTAATGGCATAAAGCCACGAGGTTTTCAAAACAGCGTTTGCCTCCAGTTCCTTCTCGGCAAAGCTCTCCATAACATCACCAAAAATTGTCCCCTGAGCACAACCGGACGTGCGGGTTTTCTTCTTCAGTTTTTCCTCAAAGTTGGTTTCGATGGCAGTTCGGACCACCACAACTTGCAAGTCATCATCATAATCAATACCGGTAATCTCGTCGTTTGATTTGAGCATGTTCTGATTGTGCAGATAGCCCACCGCCAGCATCTCAGGCTGGTCTCCAATCGTCATCATGGTGACGATTTCCTGTGAATTGAGATACAGCGTCAAAGGCCGCTCGATCACCACCTGCGTCTCAACCGGCTTGCCCTTGTGATCAATGCCCGCTACCGATTGGCTCAGGCGCGGATCATCCGGGTCGGGCGAAATCGAAAATTCCTGCAAAGGCTGATTGCCACTCATGAAAGACTGCCGTAAAAATTAAATTCTGGAACTGTATCTTAGCTGGTCTGCCGCATATATGATAGCAAATCAGCAGGCATTGGAGCAAAATCAACCGTGATGTCAAAAACACCAGAAAAACTCGACGTAAAAGGTCTGCAATGCCCATTGCCAGTGCTTAAAGCGCGCAAAAAAATGCTGTCGATGCCACCGGGTGCAACCCTGGTTGTCGAAACCACCGACCCGGCTTCCGTCATAGACTTCCCTCACTACTGCAACGAATCTGGTCACGAACTGGTAGGGCAGACGGTGGCAGACGAGGTGTATATTTTCACACTAAAGGTGAAGCAGGAACCTTAGGTCGATTCGCCATTTTTTCCCTGTGTGCCATATAAAACGCGCTTGCAATGATGATTGCAGCGCCAATCCACGTCCACGAATCGGCAACTTCGCCAAACAGCCAGAAGCCAAAGAGGGAAACCCAGATCAATTTGAGAAAATCAAACGGCAGTACCACCGTGGTTTCACCCTCTTTCAAAGCTTGAGTGAGCGCCAGTTGCGCCAACGTGCCGGCTAATCCGATCACCACCAGCCAACCCCAGGTTTCATACGATGGCGTGCGCCACACCCACAGTGCGGGAATGAAGGCAAAAAAAGCCAGCATCACATTCATGTAGCTGGTAATCGTTATGGCCGAATCGGTGCGTGACAGCACCTTGATAACGATCATGGTAATGCTCCATAAAAACGCAGATGACAGTACCAGGATTGACCCGAGATCCATGGGAATGATACCGGGGCGCAGGATAACCAGAGTGCCGGAAAACCCTAGCAATATTGCACCCCAGCGGTGCAACCTGAAACGCTCGCCCAGAATAATGACGCTGAGAACGGCTGCAAAAATCGGTGCTGAAAAGCTGAGTGCGGTTACCCGGGCAATTGGCGCGATGCTCAAAGCGGTGAAAAATGCAAGCATTGCAACTATATTTAGAGCCCCGCGCAAGGTATGGAGGGGTAAGCGATTGGTCTTAAAGGGTGCCAAGCCATATCTCATGAGCATGGGAATGAAAATCAGGATCCCGAAAAAATTCCTGAAAAAGGCAATCTGAAAGGGGTGAAGCTCGGCAGAAACATAGCGGATCAATGTATGCATAACGGCAAAACCAACCGTTGATGCCGACATATAGAGGATCCCGCGCAGCGTCGGCGGGACACGCGCCCAACGTAACGTCAGGAATGCTAATCTTCTTCTGATCGACATAGGGGCCTTGTAAACAAATGTAGGAGGCACACCAAAACGGGGCAGGCAGAGTCTGGAGAATTACGACTCCACCAAAACATTGGACTCGCCCATAGGCCAGTGTCAAGAAGATGGTCTCAAACAGTTGAACTAGTTTCGTTACCCACCCAACAAATGGCCACGATCATTTTCATCCTTGGCAAAGCCTATAGAAATCGCGCCATCGCGGCAGAACACCGGGCGTTTGATTAAAGCCGGGTGGGCGAGCATCAGTTGAACGGCTTTAGCTTCGTCCAGCAGTTCCCTGTCCCCGTCATCGAGCTTGCGCCACTACTGGACCGAATCCGGCCACGAGCTCGTAGGGTAGACGGTGGAAGGTGAGTATTATGTTTTTGTTTTGTTCTTATTGCGACTCGGTGTATAATAGATTCTTAATATTGATTAATAGATAGGAAATATTATTAAAAAACGGCACGCTGAATGGCTGAAGCTAACCGCCAAAGCTAGTAAAAAATCATGCTCAACTGTTGTTCGCATGCTGGATATTCCAGGGGTGCAGGAGCTAGAGGACAAATTACGGTTATACGCGCCAAAAGACGCGCCATTACCTCCCAAAATAGAAAAAATGGTACAAAATCTTTCTATGGAAATATTTAAAATTAGGAGTTCAGAAATTTCACCTGAGTTTCCTGACGATTATGAATTGCCGGAAAGAGGTTCGCCAGAATGGGACCGTTATGACGATCACTGCGAGGAATTTTACGAGCAGTTTGAAACTGAATTCATTCCCGAGGATGAGGTTGTTGAATTCCTTCTAGGCTTTGGGTTGGACTTTAGAGACGATTTAGGCAACCCACTTATCTGTACAGAACTATTTGCCCTGCAGGCGAATGCAGCGATCAACAATTTCAAAGGGGAGTTACCTGACGCAAAGTCAATTAGCGTACAACGTTGGGGCAAATCGTTGGAAGAAGATGCACGCTTGCATCTTATAAAAAAAAGAGCCAGGTAATTCTTTACAAGCCCAGCAAATGGCTCCGTGCGCTTTCATTCTTGGCGAAGCCCACCGATATTTTGCCACCGCGGCAGAACACCGGGCGTTTGATCAAAGCCGGATGAGCGAGCATCAGTTGAACGGCCTTTTCTTCGTCCAAAGCCTCTTTGTCGGCGTCATCCAGCTTGCGCCAGGTGGTGCCACGTTTGTTGAGCAGGGTATCGAGACCGACTTGCGCTAGCCAGTGGCGAATTGTTTCGGCATCAAGCGATATGTCGCGCAGGTCGAAAAACTCATGTTCGACGCCTTTAGCCGCAAGCCATTTGCGCGCGGCGCGGCAGGTGTCGCAGTTTTTCAGACCGTAGACTTTGAGCATCGTGTCATTCTCTATTTGTATTTAATCGGTGTGCCTGCCACCAGCGATAGCGGATTTTCCTGCTCGAAAGCTTCCAGCACGGCTTTTTTGTCGATGGCGCCGATGAATGAGTTGAGCAGCGACGACAGTTTAGTCTCATCCACATCTTTGGTGATGAAAACAATGCGGGTGCGGTGGTCATCATCGGGCCAGCTGGCAAGTTGTGCCGGTGGGTGAAAAACATGTTGAACCCCGTGGATAACCACCGGCTTGTCAGGCTGTTCGGCCAGCTTGACGATGCCTTTTATGCGCAGGAGATTAGCCCCGTAGGTCGACAGCAACACTTCGATGAATAGGTTAAAGTCATTCGATTTAATGGCTTCGTCATGAGAGATGCAAAAGGCCTTGATGTGATCATCATGGCGATTGACGTCGTGATGGTGGTGGACGTCGACATCTTCCAACGCCTCTGTGCGCAACCATTGCGCCACATCATTGCTTTTGGTTTGAGGATTATAAAGCCCGCAACCAAACAGGGCTTCGGGATTGGCCTCACCTTCGGCTGCATTCAATATAGTGGCGGTGGGATTGAGGTGTTTGAGCCGCGAAATCAACGGCTCTGCATCTTGGTTGTCGTCGAGCATATCGGTTTTGGTGAGGATTATCCGGTCAGCTACAGCCGCCTGTTTGACCGCCTCAGCAAACTTATCCAGCGTCGCCTCACCGTTAATTGTATCAATGGTTGTCCATACACCTTCAAGCCGCAAACGATGCACAAGATAAGGGTGGTTCATGGCCACATGCAGTACCGGGGCAGGATCAGCCAGCCCGGTGGTTTCGATGACAATGCGGTCAAATGCCTTGATCTCGCCCGCATCGCGCCGCGCCAACAGGCCCTGAACTGTATCGACCAGATCACCGCGCATGGTACAGCATAAACACCCCGAAGACATCTCCACCACAATGTCCTCATCTGCGCTTTCAACCAGCATATGATCCAGGCCAATTTCGCCAAACTCATTGATGATGACCGCCGTATTGGCCATGTCACCATGGTTCACCAACTGGTTGAGCAATGTGGTTTTACCACTGCCCAAAAAGCCGGTGAGGATGGAAAAAGCAAGGGGAGTATCGTTGCTCAAAACCTTGTCCTATTTAAAATATTGAGGAAATTCCTGTTTTAGAGCAGCATGGATACGTGCACGTACAGCGATAGTGTTATCAGGTCGCTCAAACGTGTTGCCGGTGACGGTTTCAAACAGCTGGATGTATTTTTCGCTGAACTCCAGCAACACTTCGCCGGGGATTTCCGGGATAGGCTCATTATAGGGATCACAACGTGCAGATATCCACAGGCGCAGGAATTCCTTATCCAGACTTTCGGGTTCATCGCCGCGCTTGATGCGAGCTTCATAAGTATCCGCAATCCAGTAGCGGCTTGAATCCGGCGTGAGAATTTCATCAGCCAGAATGATTTCACCCTTTTCATCAATGCCAAATTCGAACTTGGTGTCGACCAAAATAAGGCCGTTTTTCGCGGCTATTTCGCGGCCACGTTCAAACACCGCAAGGCTCTTGGTTGAGACATCATCCCATTGCTGGGATGTCAGAATTTTCTGTTCCAGAATTTCAGCCGCCGTGATGGGGTAATCATGCTCACCGGCGCTGCCCTTTGTTGTCGGTGTAATCAGGGTTTGCGGCAGCTTCTGGTTCTTGACCATGCCTTCAGGTAATTCATGGCCATAAGGTTTGCGCATCCCATTTGCATAGATCGTCCAGATTGCCGTTTCAGTCGAACCGGTGAGATAATCACGCACCACCATTTCAATCGGCAGCATGTCAAGCCGCCTGCCCACCACCACATTGGGGTCAGGGTAGCTGATAATATGGTTGGGGCAAATATCAGCGGTCTGGTCAAACCAGAAGCGTGCAATCTGCGTCAGCACATGGCCCTTGTATGGCACGCACGCCAGCACATGATCAAAGGCAGATTGACGGTCAGTGGCAATCATGATGCGGCGGCCATCGGGCAGATCATAGGAATCGCGCACCTTGCCACGTTGAAAATCGGGCAATTCCTGAAATTCGCCATCGCTCAACACGGCTGAAAGCGTTTTGGCTTCTTCATCTGATAACGTCATGCAGTTCAATTCATTTCTGTGTCAAAATTAAAATTCAACACAAACGATCATGAGCCCTTGGCTTTATGTTTGTGTTTCTTGCTTTTTTTCCTGGCACGGCGCTTCTTTTTTGCACGCTTGCACACAACAGAGCGCATGTTGGTTGGCTTGTTTGCCTTGGCACCATTGGCAAGTCTGACAAGCTTGGCGGCATCCCGATTGGTGCCTGATTGAGCACTAAAGGCTCTGTCCAGCAATTGGGTAGCCCGGGCATCGCGCATTTTGGCTGATTTCGATCCCATAACCACAGCGACCAGCCGGCGACCATCGCGTGTTGCTGTGACGACAATATTATAGCCTGAAACACAGAGAAAGCCGGTTTTCATACCATCTGCCCCGGCCATGGATTTGAGCAGCTTGTTGCGGGCCTTCATGGTCTTCTTGCCAACCGTCACCTTCTGCATTTTGAAATAACGGCGGTATTGGGGAAAATCTTTAATAAGCGCCTGCGCCAAAATTCCCATATCACGTGCCGTGGTAACCTGTCTTTTGTTGTACAGCCCATGCGGATTGGCGTAAGTCGTCGCATTCATGCCAAGTTTTTTGGCCGTCGCGTTCATTCTTTTGACGAATTTGGCCTCGGTCCTGCCAATCCCTTCCGCCAGCACCATGGCAACATCATTGCCCGAGCGCACAATCATGGCTTCCAGCGCTTTGTTGACAGAAATATGCCTGCCCGCCCGCAACCCGATTTTGCTTGGCGGCTGACGCGAGGCTTTGCGGCTGACTTTTAATCGGGTTTTCAGGGAAACTTTACCTGCTTTAATCGCTTTGAAAACCACATAGGCCGTCATCATTTTGGTCAGGGATGCAGGATACCACCGATCACCGGCTTTTTGCGAATACAACACATTGCTGGTGCCTGAATCAAACACCAAATTAGGACCGGCATAATTCTGCCCTGCACCGGCACTGGCGATAGTCAAAAACAGCAGTGCCACGGTGCCTAGTACGGCGCACATGGCCTGAAACCTGGTGAAAATAATTTGTGTCGGATTAAAAATCACGCGGGACCACCGTTCAGGAATACTCATTATACAAACTCTATAAAACACCGGCGAAACATTAAGTAAAAAACATTCGCTTGGCTACAGTCATTTACCCAAACCCTGGCATTTTGAAACCATAGGCTTCAAGCGCATTGATCAGACTATGCGACGTTGCATCGTCCAGCTCTACCAGAGGCGGTCGCAGCCGGTTCCAGGCCGGGTTGTTCGAATAATGTGAAATCGCGCATTTCAGCGAGGCAATGGGCGCCTGTGCAGTGAGAATGTCTCTGAAGTCAATCAATTCGCTCTGCAATTCCGCAGCATTGCTGCCTTGCCAGTTTTCGTAAAGATGCTGAATGGCGGCGGGGCGAATATTGGCGATGGCTGAAATGCAACCCTTGCCACCCAGTTTCATGGTATCGAGCAAAAAACTCTCGCTGCCACAGAACATGTCAAAATCGGGAAAAGCTTCCAGCACCGCCTTCATATTACTCCAGTCACCCGATGAATCCTTCATGCCAACGATTGTATCGGGATAGGCTTTGGTCAGGCGTTCAATCAGTCCAAGCGATATCCCCACCTGGGCAATGGGGGGTATGTGATAAAGATAGATACGCAAACGCTCATTCCCGACGCGTTCGACAATTTCACTATAGGAGCGATAAAGCCCCTCATCATTGACGGCCTTGTAAAAGAACGGTGGCAACATCAATACCCCGCCGCAACCATGGTTGGCGGCATGAGCCGATAATTTCACCGTATCCGCCATGGCACAACACCCGGTGCCGGGCATCAGGTCAGCCGGGTTGATACCGGCTTCAACCACCTGGTCAAGAATATCGATACGTTCGTCAACACACAGGGAATTGGCTTCGGAATTAGTGCCAAAAATCGCCAGCTTGCATTTTTGCGTCAATAACCAGCGGCAATAGTCAATCAATCTATCTGTATCTACTGATAAATCAGCATTGAAGGGCATGAGAACCGGGGCATAAGTGCCCGAAGGTTTAGGTATGTCTGACATTAGCGGCCAATCTCCGTTGGTTTTTCGATCTGATATATGGCATCAGCAATATCGTCCATCTTGCCCATTAATACCGCGCGGGCATCATAAAGCCCGCGATTGTAGAAATATGGCCCAATCTCTTTGGTGAAAAATTCCAGCAGGAATTCAGAACCAAACTGCCCCAGATCCTGATCCAGTTCATCACGAAAATATTGCTGGAGTTTCCCGGTAATAATCTTGGTTTCTTCAGCAGAGAACTCAATTTTTGTCATTTGCGATTAGACCTTTTTTCTACTCCCGTTCAAGCCTTCACATTTTTCATACCCGGATCATAAAGTATATCCGGTTCGTAAACGCAATCAAAGAGTTCGCAGGCGACTTCGAGCTGATAGGTGCCGCTGGTCAGATAATCATCGCTGACCCCATCACTGTGGCGGATATAGCCGTAGCCGATGTTTTTTCCAATGGTGTGACCCCAGTTGCCACTGGTCAGCCAGCCCACCGGTTTGCCGTTGCGCAAAATGGTCTCACGGCCCTGGAGGGTAACGTTTCCATCGCCACACGTAAAACACACCAGACGTTTTGTCAGCGGTTGGCGCCGTTGTTTTTCAATGGCGTCGCGGCCAAGAAAAGCGACGTTTGTTTTCATCTTCACCGCCCATCCCAGGCCTGCCTGATCAGGCGTTTCATTGGGCGTTATGTCAGCTCCCCAGGCGCGATAGGCTTTTTCCATGCGCAAGGTATCAATGGCGCGATAGCCCGCGGGCTTGATGCCAAAGGCTTTGCCAGCGGCCATCAGTTGATCAAAAACCTCGAGTGTGGCCGCAATCGGCATATGCAACTCCCAGCCCAGCTCACCCACATAGGTAATGCGCAATGCCCGCACCGTATGGCCCGCGATCGTGAGTTCGCGCACATGGCCGAATTTGAACGCATCGCTGCTCACATCATCCGTGGTGATAGCTCCGAGAATATCGCGCGCCCGCGGCCCCATCAGCGACAAGGTGCCGAAATCTTCGGTCACATCACGCATTGAGACATCAAGCCCCGGTTTGATGTGGTCTTTTATCCAGGCAAAATCATGGGTGCGAAAGCCGGTGCCGGTGACAATGTAAAACAGATCGTCAGTAAGCCGCGCCACAGTGAGGTCACACTCAATGCCACCACGCGAATTGAGCATCTGGGTATAGGTCAGGCGTCCCGGCGGCTTGGCGATATTATTGGCGCAAATCCAGCTTAGCGCAGCTTCTGCATCCGGTCCTGAGACTTCAAATTTGGCAAATGAGCTTTGATCAAATACAGCGGCTGCCTCGCGACAGGCTTTGTGTTCAGCTGCCACCGCCTCAAACCAGTTTTGCCGCCCGAAGGAATATTCGTCCACCGGATTCATACCGTCAGGTGCAAACCAGTTAGGCCTTTCCCAACCGAGTTTGGAGCCAAAGCTTGCATTCAACTCAACCAGCCGGTCATAAAGCGGCGAGACAATGCGCGGTCGCCCGCTCTCATATTCCTCATGCGGCCACGCCATGGTGTAGTGTTTGCCATAGGCTTCGCTGGTGCGCGCCAACACCCAATCATCATCATGGTGCAGGCTGGAAAAACGTCTTATATCAACACCCCACAAATCAAGCGGTTGTTCACCACTCATCACCCATTCAGCCAACGTCCAGCCCGCGCCGCCACCAGCGGCAATGCCATAGGCGTTAAAACCCGCACCAACAAAGAAATTACGAACCTCAGGCGCTTCACCCATGATATAATTACCATCAGGCGTGAAACTTTCCGGCCCGTTGGTCATCGATTTGATGCCGGCGGTTTCAAGGGCTGGCACGCGCTCAAGTGCTTGTTCCATCAATTGTTCAAAATGATCCCAGTCATCCTCAAGCAATTGAAACTGAAACTTGTCAGGAATGCCATTCGTTGCCCAGGGGATTGGGTTGGGCTCATAGCCGCCCATCACCAGACCGCCCACTTCTTCCTTGAAATAAATCAGTCGGTCAGGATCGCGCAATGTCGGCAGATTACTGCTGACACCTTCAATCGGCTCGGTGACGAGATATTGATGTTGCATCGATTGCAGCGGCACAGAGACACCGGCAAGCCTGCCAACCTCTTTTGCCCATTGTCCGGCACAATTCACCAGTTTTTCGCAAGTAATCTCGCCGCGATCGGTTTGAACAGATTTCACGGCACCATCTTGAACAGTGATGCCGGTGACTTTAACACCTTCGATAATCTTGACCCCGTGCATACGTGCACCCTTGGCCAGCGACTGGGTAATGTCAGATGGGTTGGCTTGCCCGTCGGTAGGTAGAAAGGCTGCGCCCACCACATCGGATATATCCATTACCGGCCACAGATCTTGCGCTTCTTTTGGGCTTAGCAGCGCCATTTCCATGCCAAAACTGTGCGCCGTTGTCGCCTGGCGTTTAATCTCGGTCCAGCGCTCCGGATTACACGCCAGCCGCAAGCCGCCATTCTGCTTCCAGCCCGTGGCCAATCCGGTTTCAGCTTCAAGTGTGGTGTAAAGATCGACTGAATATTTCAATACCTGGGTAATGCTGGCGGAGCTGCGCAATTGCCCCACCAGTCCCGCCGCATGCCAGGTTGAGCCGCTGGTGATCTGGCCTTGTTCAAGCAAAATCACTTGCGCCTTATGGTCACGCGCCAGATGATAGGCAGTGGAGCAGCCGATAATGCCGCCACCGATGACGATGATTTGTGCGTGGGTTGGAAAGTCTGTCATGAATGGCTCTCTTGCAGGTAATCGGAATAGGTGCGTTCAAAGCGCTCGAGGTTTTCTTTTGTGTAGGTGGCAAAATCGAAATCGAGATCAGAATGGATTTCAGACACCATGCTCCACATGGTTTCGCGCAACAAAGACGCGCATTTCATCGCGCCATAACGCCGCCAGATGTCAGCATCAGGCAGGGCGTCAAAATATTGTCCCAGCATCGAGCTTTCCAACTCGCGGCTAAATTCATTGTTGCTGGCCAGATTGGCCAGGTCAAACAACGGACTGTTGAACCCGGCATAATCCCAGTCGATCAGCCACAGGCGGGTGCCATCATCAATGAAGTTGGCGGCCAGCAGGTCATTATGGCCGTAGACCATATCTATGGCACCGACACGGGCTTCAAGATCACTCGCAATGTCAGCCAGACGCTCAAGCTTGTCCCCGTGCGCGCTGTTGCCAGCGCGTAACGTATGGCCGTAATCGCGCAACACATGAAACACCCAGAAGATCAACGCGGGCCCGGTGAGAAATTTGGGAATGGTGTGGTGGCAGGTTTTGAGCAGGGGGATAATGCGCTTGAGCATTTCAGGTTGGGCAATGTCTTCTGCTCCCAAGGTGCGCCCTTCGATAAAACGCATCACTAAAATTCCCGGCTCCGTATGGACAATCTCAGGCGATAGTCCAGCCTTGTGCGCGGCCAGCGAGGCAGCGCGTTCATTAAAGCGCATGACCTGATGTTGGGGAATGTCATCGCCAACGCGCACAACGAACTTGTCCACGCCGTCTTCAACAGTAAAATTCACGTTGGTGATGCCGCCATCAAGAGCAATCGGCTCAACGCGGCCATGCCAGCAGGACAGGGCGGCAACACGTGATTTTGCATCTGTCATACCAATTTCTCCCTCATGTTAATCCCAGCCGGGCTTTCGACCGTTTGACGCCTGCCGTAATCAATCGATCGGCGATAATGGCGATAAAGGCAACCGACAGTCCGGCGACAATGCCGCGCCCGGTATCGGCCTTGGCCAGAGCAATATAGACTTCCTGGCCGAGATCTCTGGTGCCCACCAGAGCGGTGATCACCAGCATCGATAAGGCCAGCATGATGGTCTGGTTGAGGCCCAGGAATATTTCCGGTGCCGCCAGTTTTAGTTTGATCTTGCGCAGCACCTGACCCTTGGTGCAGCCCGAAACAATGCCAGCCTCAACAAGGTCGGGATTAACCTGACGGATGCCGTGCGCTGTATAGCGGATGGCCGGGGCGATGGCATAGGCGACAACGGCAATCATGGCGGCAAAATCACCCACCCGGAACAACATCACCACCGGCATCAGATAGACAAAGCTCGGCAGGGTCTGCAACGTGTCGATGACAGCCTGTACAAATGGCCACAGCTTGGGTCTTTCAGCCGCCATGATGCCAATCGGCATGCCGATTAAAGACGCAATAATCACGGATATGCCACACAGATAAACCGTGATCATGGCCTTTTCCCACAATCCGACAAGGACTATAAACCCGGAGAGAATAATACATAAAGCAGCAAGCTTTTTGCCGCCTAATGACCAGCCAGCAAGGCCCAAAATAGCGATCACCACCGGCCATGGCAGGCTCAAAAGTGCGCGTTTGAAGGGAATGAGAACTTGAAGCAGCAGGAAAGTTTTCACCCCTTCAAGCTGGTCATAATAATTGATGTTGATGTAAGTGACTGTTTCTTTCCAGAAGGAGCCGGTGGTCAGCGTCCAGCTTTCAGGATAGATCTGAAACGCCCCCCAGACCAGACCCAGAAGGCCGGTGACGATGACAAGGGTGAGGCTGGTGATTGAATAGGGATAGCGCTTGAGCAAGCTCGATTGTTCATCTTCATGAGTGGCGGGTGATTTTTTGGCAAATGCCTGGCTCAGGCGGTCGAGCGCTATAGCCAGCACGACGATGGCAAACCCGCTTTCAATTCCGGCACCGATATCAAGACGACGCAAAGACGACAGCACGTCAAATCCCAATCCGCCAGCGCCAATCATCGAAGCAATAATCACCATATTGAGCGATAACATAATGACCTGATTAACCCCCACCATCAAAGACGGCATGGCGGAAGGAATTAATACCTTCCAGGTCATTTGCCGCCGGGTGCAGCCAATCATATTGCCCAGGTCGATCACATCGGATGGCAAGGAGCGCAAGGCCAGAAAGGTGATGCGCACCATCGGCGGCATGGCATAGATGATAGTGGCGATAATCGCTGATACCGGTCCGAAGCCGAATAAAAACAATATCGGAACAAGGTAGGCGAAAATAGGCACCGATTGCATCAGGTCGAGAACCGGCGTTATTATCTTTTCGAACCAGCGCCAGCGATAGCCAAACAATCCCAGCATTAACCCGCCGCCGACACCAAAGGGTACGGCGATCACAATTGATGACAGCGTGATCATGGCACTTTGCCACTGGCCAAAGACCGAAAGGTATATAAAACACGCTCCGGCAAGCACCGCCAGTTTCCAGTCGCGTGCATAAGCTCCCAGCGCCATGATGATGGCAATGATGGCAATCCAGCTAATCGGCGGCAGCAGCTGTATGGCATCAGAGCCCTGACCCTGAAGCAGCCCGGTCGACAATAACGAGCGGGTGACTTCATAGGGCAGGTTGACCACCCAGGCAATTCCGCGGGTAAATTCGGTAAATGTGAAAACCCCGAACGATGCCTCATCCACCAGCCAGTCCATAAACCTTGAAATGTCGTCTTTAAGCAGCCACTGCCAGGCTCTGGGAAATTTAAATGCCCACGGCACATAAGGCTTGGCAAAAGCGGTGAAGATAAAACTGAACCCCAATACCGCCACCCACACCGGCAACAGAGGGGTTTTGGTTTGTTGTATGGGGGTTCCTGACATCGCTACTAACTCTTCACCAATACGTCAAAAACATCTTCACGGCTCAATACACCGATTTTCCGGTTGTTCTCATCGATCACCGCGAAGGGTTTTGCAGCATCTTTCAAGGCTTCGGCAATATCAATTATTTTTGTCGCTGCGGAAACTTTACCGGCAAAGTCATGTTGCGATGTGTCGTCGGATATCGGCGTCATAATAACTCCCGCCGACAACACTTTGGCCCGTGATACATCGCGGGTGAATTCAGCCACATAGTCTGTGGCTGGTTGCATCACCAGCTGTTCCGGCGTGCCGATCTGATCAATAATACCGTCTTTCATAATGGCAACGCGGTCGGCCAGCCGAATGGCTTCATCAAAATCATGGGTAATAAAGACGATGGTTTTGCGCAACACACTTTGAATGCGCAAAAACTCATCCTGCATCTCGCGGCGGATGAGAGGGTCAAGGGCTGAAAACGGTTCATCCAGAAACCATAATTCCGGCTCGACCGCCAATGAGCGCGCAATACCCACACGCTGCTGCTGGCCACCGGATAATTCGCGTGGATAATAATCCTCACGCCCCTCCAGCCCCACCAGTTCAATGACTTCACGCGCCCGCACCTCGCGTGCGCCCCGCTCCATGCCCTGCACTTCAAGCGGAAACGCCACATTGCCTAAAACGGTCATATGCGGCAACAAGGCGAAATGCTGAAACACCATGCCCATTTTATGGCGCCGGATATCGACCATGGTGCGCGTGTCAGCACTTAACAGGTCGTGGCCATCAAACAGGATTTGTCCCGCTGTGGGTTCAATCAACCGCGACATGCAGCGCACCAGCGTTGATTTGCCTGAGCCTGACAGTCCCATAATGACGAAAATCTCACCATCATGAACCGAAAGATTGATGTCACGCACAGCGCCAATGAGACCGGCCGAGCGCAAGGCATTTTCATCAGGGGAGGGGGGGGTGTTGAGGAAGGTCTCAGCACCTGTGCCGAAAATCTTCCATAACGATTTACATACCAGTTTGGCCGGTAATTCTGACATGTCGCCTCGTCATATCAAGAGAGAAGCTCATGGGAAATGCGGACAAGCATTTCCCATGACCAAAGATGTTTTATTTAATCCATGCCTGCCAGGTAGCCGTGTTGGCGTCCATCCAGGCATTGACCACATCGTCAAGTTTTTTGCCATCAAGGTCGACTGCAGAAACCATGGCACCCATAGCGTCGTTGCTGATCTTGAAATTTTGAACAGCTTTATAACCGGTAGGCCATTTGTCTTTGAGGCCGACCCAGGCAACTTTCCAGATGGGGCCGCGAGGCTTGCCGCAATCGTATGCTGCATCGGTATTGCCGCCCCATTTGGGATCGGAATAACATTTTGCGTCATACTTGGGAAATTCGACCCATTCACCGTCAAATTTTACCGGTGCCCAATGGGGTGCATAGACCCACAGCAAAATAGGTGCCTTGCGCTGATAAGCACTTTCAAGTTCAGCAAAGAGTGCAGCGTCCGTGCCTGCATGCACAACTTCAAAATTCAACCCCAGAGCTTCAACGCGTTCTTCATCAAATCCGCCCCAGGTTACCGGACCGCCGAGATAACGCCCCTTGGGTGCAGTTTCGGGAACGGAAAACTTTTCCGCACACTTGTTCAGCGCTTTCCAGTCGGGCAGGCCGGGGCAGCGTTCTTTCATGTAAGCGG
This sequence comes from Hyphomicrobiales bacterium, assembly GCA_021775475.1. Classification (GTDB taxonomy): domain Bacteria; phylum Pseudomonadota; class Alphaproteobacteria; order Rhizobiales; family JAJFHR01; genus JAJFHR01. The sequence goes on along the minus strand of JAJFHS010000010.1, from coordinate 1,635 downwards.
GATACCACCACTCTTCGATCGCCTGCATACCGGTTTCGCCCATGTTGACAACCTTGCCACTGGCGGTTGCCTTGTCCATGGCTTCACGGCCCGTGGTTTCCCAGATTTCCATCGCCACGGTTAAATCGCCGGATTTAAGACCGGCAAACTGGGCGATATAATCGGCTTGTACATATGAAATATTGAGACCGGCTTTCTTCATCACCTCACCCATGATCTTGGTGGTGACAAGCTGGCCGGTCCAGTCGTGCAGCGTCAATTTTATCGGGTCTTTGGAATCAGTGCCAGCCTGAGCGCCAAAGGGCACAAGAGCTGCCCCCGCCAGAGCCAGCACTCCGGTTATTGCCCCTAAAAGTCTGGTTTTGTATCTCATAATCAAATTCCTCCCTGAGAATATTAAGTCCAGCAGTTTAATTTGGTTGTTTTATTGGCAAAAGTGTTGCCTTTGTGCCCGGTTCTGTCAAGCAAAACTATCAAAAAATGTGAGTATATGTGGTTTTGAATAAAAAAATCTTTGTAACACGACTGTTTCTTGCGCTATTGTGACGGAATTATGCAGCTTTCCAAACGACATTCTGAAATCCTGCGCATCCTGCGCGAAGACGGCACCTGTTCAATCATTGATCTGAGCCAGCGCCTTTCGGTGTCTTTGGAAACCATAAGGCGCGATGTCAAACCTCTGGCGCAAAGTGGTGAGATTTTAAAAATGCACGGCGCGGTAGCCTTGCCCTATCAAATGGGTGAAGCCCCGTTTGAACGGCGCATGCGCGAAAATGCTGAAGCCAAAAGAGCCATCGCCCGCCAGGCCGCCAGCCACATACAAGATGGCGATACGGTGATGATGGACACCGGCACCACCACCAGTTTGCTGGCGCGCGAGTTGCTGAAAAAACGCGGGCTCACCATCGTCACCAATTCATCCGACATCGCCCGCACACTTGCCACCGTCAACGGTGATACCGTGTTCATGGCCGGTGGTGAATTGCACGGTGACAATGGTGCAGCCTTCGGGCCAAGTGCGATAGAATTCATCCAGCGCTTTAAAGTGCACCATGCGATTATCTCGATTGGTGCCGTTGATATTGAAAACGGCATGATGGATTACCGTCTCGATGAAGCCGAGTTCGCCGCAACCGTATTATCGCGCGGCGACAACGCCATGATCATCTCCGATCACACAAAATTCGGCCGCTCCGGACTGGTTAAAGTCTGTGATTATTCAGATGTCGACATCCTGATAACCGACCGCGAGCCCGACGCTGAGTTTAGAGCGGTTTTTGATGAGCGCGATGTCAAGGTTGAGGTGGCGCAAACCTGAGTGGTTACAGAAACAGCTTAACGCAGATAAAGCTGTAAAACCAAAACCACTAACCATCGTCATCCTCGGGCTTGACCCGAGGATCCAGTCCTCAAGACCATCTGATCAAGGAATGAGTTTTGTATTCGATAGTTTGGCGGTATGGATCCTCGGGTCAAGCCCGAGGATGACGAAGGGAGGTGACCCAGCCCCCTGAATTCCGGCCAGATTGGTGTTAGTAATCCGTCTTTGAAAGGATGGACTATGAAGCGCAGATTTACGGATGAACAGATTATCGGAATAATCAAGGAATATGAGGCCGGTGTGAAGGCCTCTGA
>JAJFHS010000009.1 GCA_021775475.1 Hyphomicrobiales bacterium | reverse complement strand
AATATCAAATGGTAGACCAAATGGTAGACCAAATTTGCTCTTTAAATCTAACTAAAAATGTGCTAAGTTATTGATATTATTGAAGATCAGTGTTGAGATGATGCCTGTAATAGGTGATGAACACCTCCCGGCAGCACCATTTTACAGCTAAAATATCGGTTAACCCGTTGATTTTCAATAATAATTTGTTGAAACTCATTTGGAGGGTAGACCAATTGGTTTCCATGTATTCCCCGATCTAAAAAAAACTTTATATTTTCTTACCTATCTATTGCTTCCATCCATTTATATAAAACACTGACTGGATAGCCAGAACCATACCCCTCACCTACACCGCCAACAGCCCAACCACCAATCCGATCAATTATATCTGGTGGACATTCAACCGCCCTCAACCGGTCCCTAAAACTGTGTCTGAAAGAATGGATTACACAGCCACTGGGAACTCTTGGTGATAACCATTTATTTAATGCAGCACTTGCTGAGTTTGATTTGCAAACCTTCTCATTGCAGTATCTTGGAAACAAAAAATCACTTTCTGAACATTCAATTGCTCTTTTAGCAGCCCAAAGTGATGTGCCAACAAGAGGAACAATCCTTTCACTGCTTTTAGTTTTCAGCCTTCTCCAAGAATGAATTTTGAGATTAATATGGGGATGTTTTGAATCCAAAATTACATCTGCTTTTAATAAGCCTGTGGCTTCACTGAGACGCATTCCTGTGTCACTTATCAAGGCGATCAACCAACGTGGTTCATCATCTAAATCTTCACACATAATCTGGACACGGCGGATATGTTTTAGTGAAATAGGAAGACGCTTAGACTCAGATTGGGTATCATCTTCACCAAGATAAATACCAGAAAAACTGGTGATGTCTGACAGGCCATGTTCGCGCGACGTAAAATTCACAATTGCGCGGATTATACCAAAATTACGGCTAATACTCGCTCTACGCATACCTTTGTCAAATAAAGCATCCCGTAACTGGTTTGCTTCCATCCTTGAATAGGTGTTGATTGGTCTATCTCCTAGCAACTTGATTGTATAATCTACAAAGCGATCAGCAGATTGAAAAAACGCTATAGACCTTCCCGCACCCTTAACTTGTAAATAGAGTTTCTTGGCTTCGGATAGGGTTGGAGCAGGTGGATTGGTGATATCTGTTGCCGCGCAGTCCAATAGAAACCGGTTAAATAGATTCTTAGAAGATCGCCAGCGTAACATCAGCCATTCTTGATCCAATTTTGCAATAAGGGAAATTGTCTGTGCTTGGGCTGATTTTAGGGATTTTGTTCTCAGTGAAAATACAATCCTATTTCGATTGTAATGACTTTTAAGATCATTAGGAATACGTCTTGAGAAATAAAATACATTTCTCTTTATAAAAATATAGGGATGTTTTTGGTCTACCAATTGGTCTACCCTCCAAATGAGTTTCAACAAATTATTATTGAAAATCAACGGGTTAACCGATATTTTAGCTGTAAAATGGTGCTGCCGGGAGGAATTGAACCTCCGACCTCTCCCTTACCAAGGGAGTGCTCTACCCCTGAGCTACGGCAGCAATTGCTGTGTCTTATATCGCTGTGTTTGCGGTTAAGAAAGACATATTTCGCCTAAAATCACGAAAACTTTGTTAAGCCTGTTTGGCACCGTAAAACAGGGTGACCACATGTTGGGCCTGGGCGAAGAACAACCAGCGTTCTATCACCACGCCAATTGTGACACTGAGGACGCTCAACAGGCTCAGAAAGATGGAAAACTGGTTGTTGGCAGCAATATCCAGCGCCAGCAGTGCCATCGGTGCCAAAAATGCCAATATGACTGCGTAGGATTTGAGTTTGCGCCCATGTTTGCGCGCAACTTTATAGCCCATCTCGCGCAGGACAAAATTGTCCATTGTGTGCGGGGCGTCAAGCTGGCTCACCGTGGTTGAGGCTTTGAGGCCGGTGGCTTGCTCAATCGTCCACGATTTTTCTTCATTTTCAATTCGGCGCCAATAAGCCAATTTTATTGCCAGCGCTATGGTGAGTGCCACGATGGTGATGATTTCCAGAGTTCCAACCGGATAGCCAAAGACAGAGCCAAGCAAGGTCAATAACACCGCCCCGGATGCCAGCCCCAGACTTGCATAGACTGGCACAACAAGGGGGTTGTGCCACTGGCGGATGGTGGTGAGGCTGGCATAAATCATTGCCGTGCAGATTATTGTCACTATGGCCATGACCGCACCGGCCACAGCCATGATGCTCCAGATGCCGGAAAAATCTTCATAAAACACCCAGCCGATTGCTGCCAGCCCCGAAGGCACATAAGCGATAACAGCGGCAACACCTTCTCGCGACAGCCACGACGAGCGCCATTGGGAAAATGCGCGCCAGGCGCGCTCAGGATGACCGAGGTGAAAGGTCGATGACAACAGGCCGATGGTGATCAGGCCAAAAGCCAAACCGAAGGCGGTAAAACCGAACCAGCGCTCAATCGGCAAAAAGCCACCTACACCCAGTAGGCTGAGCCAGAAGATCAGCCCATAGCCCGCGCCGGACGCTGTAGTAAACAGGATTACTGAATAAGCTGGATGCATTGTGATCTTTCAAATTTCGCGATTTAACGCGATAAAACTCTATCGGCCCACTGAAACAACCGCTCGGATTTGGTTTGTGCTTTTGATGCTTGTGTCGGCTCAAGGGCTGCGGGTGCACCTTCAACGATACTGTTGCGCCGGGGTCGTGGTGGCAGGTATTGATTAACCGGCTTATAGCCGAATTCCTCAAACAGTCCATATCCGTTACGATCGGCCACCAGCTTTGAGACTTCGCTGTTTTCATCGCCAAGATCGCCAAAGGCACGCGCACCGGTGGGGCATGCTCTGACGCAGGCTGGCACGCGGTCAACCTCTTCAAGGTTTTCGTTGTAAATCCGGTCGACGCACAGGGTGCATTTTTTCATTACACCATGAGAACTATCATATTCGCGCGCGCCATAGGGGCACGCCCACGAACACAGTTTGCAGCCAATACAAGTATCGGGATTGACCAGAACAATACCGTCTTCCTCGCGCTTGTATGATGCCCCCGTGGGGCAGACGGTGACACAAGCGGGTTGTTCGCAATGCAGGCATGAACGCGGGAAATGCACGGTTGAGCGTTCGCCTTCAATGTCGGCTTCGTAAGTGTGAATGCGGTTGAGCCAGGCCCCGTGCGGGTCTTCGCCATAGGGATTTTCATCGCTCAAAGGTGCGGAATAACCTTGTGTATTCCATTCCTTGCAACTGACGGCACATGCGTGGCATCCGACACAGATATCAAGGTCAATAACGAGGCCGAGTTTTTTCTTTGTTGGTTGGGTGGGCAGCGAAGTCATGGTGTTTCCTTCACTGTGGATTTCCTCAAAGCAGCCACACCATCGGGCGGTGTCGTTGCGTCAAATTCCGGCAAGGAGCGCGGGTTATCGTGTGGCTCGGCTTTGGTGACCGACACCCGCAGGTCATACCAGGCGGCCTGACCGGTTATCGGATCGGAATTGGAAAAGCGATAACCACCGGGTTTTTCCGGTAGCAATTCGGAGATAATATGGTTGAGCAAAAAGCCCTGTTTGGCTTCGGGGGCGTTTTTATCGAGGTTCCATGCGCCCGAACGTTTGCCAATGGCATTCCACGTCCACACCGTGTCAATATTGACATTGTCCATCAGCCTGACTTGGGCCTTGACGCGGCCATGGTGGCTTTTGATCCACACCCAGTCATCATCGTCAATGCCCAGTTGACGCCCGCGCTCGGCACTCATGTAGAGGCGATTAGCGGTGTGGATTTGCCTGAGCCAGGCATTTTGTGAGCCCCATGAGTGATACATCGCCATCGGTCGCTGGCTTAAGGCATGCAGGGAAAATTCGTCACTTGCCACCATGTCTTCTTCGAATGGCACATGCCAGAACGGCAGCGGATCAAAATAGGTTTCGATACGGGCGCGATGTTGTGGCGGGGCTACGATGCAGCCGTGCCCGCGTGCCGCCAGACGGAAACGCTGCAGGGTCTCACTGTAGAGCTCAAAGATGATCTGGTCTTTGCGATCACTCAGGCCTTTTTCAAAGGCCCAGTCGAGATAGTTCTTGTTGGCGTGTTTGAAATATTTCTGATTGTCATCAAGTTCGTGAAACCAGAAACAGCCGTTTTCAATATACTTGTCAAGCTGGTCAGGATTGGGGGCACCACGCAAAACCTGGTCACCGTCTTTGCCACGCCAGCCGCCGAGTGGACCAATGCCGGGTTGGCGCTCATGATTGACGATATAATCGGAATAACCACCGGGGTATCTCGCTGTGCCATCGTCGTTGGTCATACCGGGCAGACCTATGCGTGCGCCTAAATCCAGCATGACATCCTGAAATGGACGCACATCGCGGTCCGGCGCTACCACCGGCTGGCGGATTGAATCGGCAACCGCATCGGGCTCTGAAATCGGTCGGTCAAGAAGTGAAATACAATCCCAGCGCTCGAGATAAGTGGTATCAGGCAGGATTAAATCCGCGTACGGCACCATCTCGGAAAAATAAGCATCCGAATAGATGATTTTTGGGATGGTGTAGTCGCCGCTGTCTTCCTTGCGGGTGAGAGCTTCAATGATGCCAGGCACATTCATTGACGAATTCCAGCTCATGTTGGCCATGTACATGAACAGGAGATCAATCGCATAAGGATCTTTATTGGCGGCATTGGTGATGACCATATGCATGAGGCCGTGGGCAGCCAGCGGTGCATCCCATGAATATGCCTTGTCGATGCGCAAAGGTGTGCCATCGCCATCCACCAGCAAATCTTCCGGGCCTTTGGTGAACCCCAGCGGTGAGCCCGGCAAAGGTGTGTCGGGTTTTACGTCACCCATTTTGCCAGCCGGTTTGAGGTTTGGTGGAATGGGTTTTGGAAACGGTGGTTTATATCTGAAGCCGCCGGGGCAATCGATGCTGCCCAATATAATTTGCAGCACATGTAGCAGGCGGCAGGTGTGAAAACCGTTTGAATGCGCCGATATCCCGCGCATGGCGTGCATCGAAATAGGTCGGCCAATCATTTTATCATGTTTGCGCCCGGCCCAGTCGGTCCAGGCAACATCAAGCACAACTTCTTCTTCAAAGGCGCAATGGGCAAGTTCGGCAGCAATACGTTTAATCACGTCAGCCTTGATGCCACAGGTTTTAGCTACAGTTTCGGGATCGTAGCCATCGTTGAGAAAACGCCCGGCCATGAGCTGGAACGAGGGCACAGCGGTGCGGCCATCATCGAGGGTAAATTCACCTACGGCTGCCGGTGCGACATCAACGCTTGTTGCATCGCGCAATGATTTTGTTGTCTGGTCAAAGCACAAGGGTGTGCCGTCCCTGTCGCGCGCAATCAGGCCATCGTCAGCAGCACCTTCGTCTTGTATGACCAGCCACGGGGCATTGGTGTAACGGATCAGATATTCGAGATCGATTTTGTCGGCCTTGAACAACTCATGGATAAGGGAGGCTACAAACAAGCCATCAGTTCCCGGACGCAATCCGACCCATTCATCCGCTATTGCCGAATATCCGGTTTTAACCGGGTTGATGGAGACGAATTTTACACCGCGCTTTTTTAACTTTCCCAGGTTGGTCTTGAGCGGGTTGGAGGCATGATCTTCGGCGACACCAAACAACATGAAATATTTGGTATGCACCCAGTCTGGTTCACCAAACTCCCAGAACGAACCGCCAAATGTATAAAGTCCGGCAGCCGCCATATTGACTGAACAAAAGCCGCCATGGGCGGAAAAATTAGGCGTACCAAATTGTGATGCCCACCATCCGGTCAAGGCCTGGGATTGATCGCGGCCGGTGAAAAGAGCGAGTTTTTCCGGTGCTGTAGCGCGAATGTCCTTGAGCCATGAGGCGGCCAGTTCAAGGGCTTCATCCCATTCAATTTCTTCAAATTCGCCACGCCCGCGCTCGCCAATGCGGCGCAGGGGTTTGGTCAGTCTGGCGGGTGAATAATGCTGCTTGATACCGGCAGAACCCTTGGCGCACAAAACCCCCTTGTTGACGGGATGATCGCGGTTGCCTTCGATGTAGCTAACCGTGCCGTCTTTCAGATAGACCTTGATGCCACAGCGACAGGCGCACATGTAGCATGTGGTAGATTTGATTTCGTCAGCGATTACGGGCGAAGTATCGATTTTAGGTGTCATGAAATTTGGGCTACCAAGCATTATTAAAATCCCAGAGATAGCGCTGGTATCACTAATCTATTAGTGCCACAACCACACCATCATGTCGTCCAGTTTTCTTAATCTCTGAGTAAGTTTTCCTTACTTAAGCGATTACAAGCCTGTGATAATAGTTTAATGCGAGTAGCATTCAGTCAAACCCTCTCAATCCGTCAGCCTCGGGACAGCTGCGAAGATGGCGAAGAAAGATGATTTTGCAATGGACGTAGACGCACTTGGCACAGAGCTGGCCAGAGCCAGACTGGCCCCGACCCGGTTGACTGATTATCCGTGTTCACCGCCTGAAAGTATAGAGCAGGCTTATCTGGTGCAGGATATTATGGCCGCCAACATGGGATCAGCGATCGTTGGCTGGAAAATTGGCGTTACTTCGAAAATTGCCCGCGAAATACTGGGACTCGATGAGCCATTTTCTGGCCCGTTGTTTGCGGATTTCACCCTGCCAAGCCCGGCAAAATTCAACGTAGACCGGCAAGATTTAAGGATAGTGGAAGCCGAAATCGGCTTTCGCATGGGATACGATCTTGTGCCCCGCAACGCACCTTATACGATGGGTGAAGTCGCTGGCGCTATTGCCACGGTTCATCCGGTGTTTGAAATCGTCAACAAACGCCTGCCGGGAGACCTGAAAGACAATGCCTGCTGGCTGATTGCGGATGGTGGTGTCGATCATGCTTTCATTTATGGTGCGGGTACTGACTTTGACCCCGCTATGAATATGGCCACCGAAACGGTTTCAGTCAGTCTTGATGGCACACCTGTAACTGATGGCATTGGTGCCAATGCGCTTGGTGATCCGCTGAATGTTGTGGTATGGCTGGCCAATCACCTGAGCGGGCGCAATATCACTCTCAAAGGCGGCGATTGGGTATCCACCGGTCTTCTCAGCGATGTTGTTATTGCCAATGCAGGCTCAATTGTTGTTGCTGAGTTCCAAAGTCTGGGCTCGGTTTCACTTGAATTAATCTAGGGTTTCCATGTCGGAAAACAAGCCAAAACAGGATCGCAAGCAACGCCTTTCCCAGGCTTTGCGCGATAATTTGCGCAAACGAAAACAACAGGCCCGTGATAAAAAGACACAGCAAAACAAGCCAGCGCCAGTAACCAAGAAATAATGTCTTGTTGCACCGGCTACAATCTTGTGCTTCAACCCTCTCAATTTGGTCACTTTTTGCTCAAATTTTTGCCCGCTATCGGACTTAAGAAACTATCTGCCTGATGATTTCATCGCAGAAACGGACAAAACTATGGATCGCATAAAAATTACCGGCGGTGAACGCCTGAACGGTACCATCTGTGTGAGCGGGGCGAAAAACGCCACCCTGCCCCTGATGATTGCCAGCTTGTTGAGTGATCAGACACTGACACTGGATAATGTGCCGCAACTGGCTGACGTTAATATACTTGAACGCCTGTTGCGCCACCACGGTGTCGATACGGCGCACGATGGCCGCCGACCTGGCCAGGATCTTGAAAACGGCGACACGTTGCACCTCAGCGCCAAAAACATCGTTGATACAACCGCACCTTACGAACTGGTTTCAAAAATGCGGGCAAGTTTCTGGGTGTTGGGGCCGTTGGTGGCACGCTGTCATCGCGCCCGGGTCTCATTGCCGGGCGGTTGTGCCATTGGCACACGTCCCGTTGATCTTTATTTGATGGTGCTGGAAAAACTCGGCGCAAAACTCGACCTTGAAGACGGCTATGTTGTGGCTGAAGCGCCCGGTGGCCTTGTTGGCAACCGTATCAGCTTTCCGTTTGTATCGGTCGGTGCCACCCACACCGCATTGATGGCGGCAGTTCTGGCGCGGGGCGAAACCGTTTTGGAAAATGCCGCGTGTGAACCTGAAGTGCAGGATCTGGGTGAATGCCTGATCAAGATGGGGGCGAAAATTGACGGCCTCGGCACGCCCACTGTCACCATCCAAGGTGTTGAAAGTCTCGGTCGCGCTCGCCACAGCGTTTTGCCCGACCGCATAGAAACCGGCACCTATGCCATGGCCGTTGCCATGACCGGAGGCAATGTTTTATTACGCGGTGCCAGAGCTGATCTGCTTGATGCAGTAATTCCGGTGCTGAAGCAGGCCGGGGTTGATCTCAAAATTGAGAATGACGGTATCCGGGTGACACGCAATGGTGCAAGAATTCAGCCGGTTAAAGTCGACACCCAGCCCTACCCCGGTTTTCCGACGGATTTGCAGGCGCAGCTGATGGCCCTGATGACGGTGGCTGATGGTGTTTCCGAGATACGCGAAACGATTTTCGAAAACCGCTTCATGCATGTTCAGGAGCTGGCCCGCTTTGGCGCTGATATTTCGCTTTCAGGTGATCAGGCGACCATAAATGGCGTCGAAGAACTTACCGGTGCGCCAGTGATGGCAACGGATTTAAGAGCCTCTGTCTCTCTGGTAATCGCTGGCCTGGCGGCTGAGGGAGACACATTTATCAACCGCATTTATCACATTGATCGCGGCTTTGAGCGCATAGAACAAAAGCTGTCGCAGGTTGGTGCGAAGATAGAGCGGCTGGCTGATTAAAGTATTGCTAATGCGTTTTGCATTTAATCACGCCCACCACCGTCGTCATCTTCGGGCTTGACCCGAGGATCCATAGAGTTGAGCTCTCGAAAACAACACTACCATAATTTAGCCGAGAGAACAGAGGAATGGATCCCCGGGTCAAGCCCGGGGATGACGACG
>JAJFHS010000076.1 GCA_021775475.1 Hyphomicrobiales bacterium | reverse complement strand
AACAGCCGTCATGCCAGCCTGATGTTCTTTCAATATTCCGATAATCTGTTCTTCGCTAAACCGTGATCGCTTCATTGTCCGTCTCCTGATTGAAAACAGACTAACTTAAAATCGAGGAGCTTTCAGGGGAGCACGTCACTTTCCATGAAGGCTATCTGACCAGCAAAGAAGCCAAACGATTGGAACAGGCATCAAACGGCATTGATACAGAAAAGACAGCCGAGCGCCCAGAGCTAACCAAGGCCATGCAGAATTATCTCGACCTTCATCGTCATTCTGCCGTGCGGACGAAGCTTCTCAATCATGCAGGAATTGCCTTGCGGTTAGCGGTGGCACAAATAGTTGCAGGTTCCGAGCTTTGGACAATCCATGCCGACCCGCAAAAAGCAAATACGGACGCTATTAAGGCCAGTTTGAAAACCAACAAGTCGCAAACCCTGTTTGCCAAGGAACATCAGATTGTTCGCGAGCTTTTAGACATAGAAGAAAACGATAAAATAAATACAATCGTAAAAAGCAGGGCAGGCTGGGGTACGTACCATGACCTACCTGATATTTTTGCCAAGCTCTTGAACCTCGATGATGAAACCGTCTCGCGTATCTTTACTTACGTTGTTGCGGAAACTCTCACCTGTAGTTCTCCCATGGTCGAAATCCTTGGCAACATACTCGAAGTTGATATGGCTGAAAGCTGGCAGGTAGATGATACCTTTCTTGAATTGAACCGTGATAAGCAAGCCATTAATGCCATGCTCAAACATATCGGTGGCAAACAGGTGGCAGATGCCAATATTTCTGCAACCGCCAAGGTGCAAAAGAAAATTATTGCTGATTATCTTGATGGCACTCGCCAGCCGCACAAAAAGGCCAATAACAAAAAATGGCAACCGCGCTACATGGATTTCCCGTTTACCGCCTACACCAAGCGCGGCGGTATTGATGCGATTGAGAACTGGAAGGCGGTCAAGAAGCGTTTTGCATAATTGAGCAAGGCATAAAAAATCAGCCAGCGAATTTCCGCTGGCCGGTCTTTGATTCTCAAAGATTACGTGTCGCCGCTATTATAGCTGCGGCGAACATTACCGCCAATCTTCAGGTAAATCCTGGCGGGTGTTACGGATCATTGCAATCCAGATAACACTCTCGCGAATTTCATAAACGACATAATGTGAACGATAGGTATATCGGTGAAGGTCAACTCCAAAGTCGTTCGAAACACTTTTTCCCAATCTTGGATTGTCGGTTAAAAGGTCAAAGCTGTAATATAGCCCGTCCGTATATTCCTCGGCTTGCTGTTTGCCGAAAAACTCAACCGTATATCTGATAATTTCCTTGATGTTGGAACGTGCCCGCTCCGAAAGCTCATAGCGCATGACTAGATTTCATCCAGCACTTCGGCCATGATTTCATGCCTGCCGGCATTAGATGCTGGCGGACCACTTAAGCCCTGTTTTATGTCACGCATGATAACGGCGCGTTGCTCATGAGCGCTGAGGCTGTGCCAAAGCTTCATATCTTCATCGGTTGGAAAAACCGTCGAAGTAAATTTTATATGCGAAACATCGATTGTATCAGTGGTATCCATGTCACCATTATATCATATTGAAAGCGCGATTTCATGCTTTTTCTTCCAGCCGCTTTATAGAACGTGTGATGGTCATTGGATGCACTCCGTTTAATGCCGCCATTTCTGCAACGCTGGCCTCTTTGGCCTCAATTTTAAGCTTTGCTGTTCTAATTTGCGCATCGGTCATTTTTGGCGGCGGCCCAAGCCGCTGGCCACGTTTTACCGCAGCTCGCAAGCCTTCTTTCGTTCGTTCGGAAAGCCGGTTTCGCTCATGCTCGGCAAATGCCGCAATAACGGTGTAAACCAGCTTGCCATCGGCTGTAGAGGTATCAACCCCAAGAGTGACAATCTGAAAATCAATCCCGCGTTCACGTAACTGTTCGGCTTGCGTAATGGCATCAACTGTTGAACGAAATGCCCTGTCTAAATCCCAGACCACAAGCGTATCACCAGGCCCCAGTTCATCAAGTATTTTCTCGAATATTGGCCTTTTGCGATTAACAGCAGATACCTTCTCGATATAAAGCGCATCACAAATTGGCTCTAGCCCGTCGATCTGCCGATCCGGGCGCTGTTCTTCTGTACTGACACGTAAATATCCTATTTTCATGTTAAATCAGTGCCTTATCGCCAAATCAGGACATGTCTGCCTTCGACATAATCGTTCCTTTCAGCAATATGGCCTTCTAACCGGCTTTAGCAGGGTTATTCCTGCCCCATGCGTCGGTAAACTATTGTTATTCTATGATTATAGCAAAACAATGGTATATAAGTAAAATATACCACAAACGAACGAGTATGTGGGTTAAAAATCTATTAAAATTAAGTAAATATAAACAATTATCCATAATAATAACTGTATTAATGCTTGGTGTTGCAAGTCCGGCACAGGCTGAAAAGCTGAATGCCGGGTTTGTACTGAATAATATGGGCGCTAAAGAGAAAGTGGGTTACATATCAGGCGTGATTGAAGGACTGGCTTATTCCCGCTTTTTACGGGACAGGCCGAACGAGGATGGAATGATCTGCATAAATCGATGGATTAACAAAGATGGCACAAAACGCTGGAAGAAGATGGAAGCATTGTTTGCGCGCCACGCTGACAAGTCGGTGAGCGTATTGCTTTATGTACTGATTAAAGGGGAATGTGGAGAATAAATGATCCAACTGGGCGAACATTTTAGAGATAATAACCGGAGCCGACATACCAATTGGCTCCGGCGTCAGCGCCGCCAATGGTTCATCAAAGCGCGCCGTGATCATGCGCGTAAAGAAGACCTGGTCGACAATCAGGCAAATGAAATTCTTTCCTTCGCCGTCGAAACCGTCATGGCAACGCAAATTCAGATTGAACAGTTTGAAGCACGCCTTGATATCTATGAGGCACGGCTGGATGCATACGAAGCTAAACTGGATGCCTATGATAGTGCTATCACTGCGGCGCTCATGGAAAACCGCGAACTGCTTGATCTTCTGAATGCACGAATGATTCAGGTGAACGCAGATATTCAGGGTATGCTGGATCGTGCTTATAAGATGGAGGATGGCCGCCGCGCCTTTAAATCCGAAGACGGGATCACCGTCATAGATGAGCATGGTAAAATCGTACCTCTGGATGAGCTTGATCCCAACTTGATTCCGAACAACGGCGACACCAAAGAATTATATTTGGATCGTTTGAACATTGAGAGTGAAGTAGCGGCGGCAATCACGAGCGCGAATGGAAACCGTGAGCAACTTTTAAATGCAGAAAATGAAGTCGGTGTAAAAAAAGACCAGTTGGCTTTAGCGCGGGAGAAATTGGAAGAGGCAAAGTCAATGGCTCAGGAAGGTAATCTTACGGTTGAAGAAATTGACGGTTTTGATAGGGATATCGAAAACTTGTCCCCATCAACGTATCCCTCTATACCGGCATCTGCCAAGGCGAATTTACCGGATGAATTAAACCCTGCCGCCAATGCGCCTAATGCAAAAACAGCTTTCGGCACCGCAAGTTCAACACCTGCATCCCCCGCACCCAAAGCATCAGCCCTCGCGGAACCAAGTCCCATAAACTGAACCTGGAACTTACCGTTTGTGCACGCGATCCGTCATGCTAATGCCAACCAAACATATTAAGACCGAAAACGCGTTGATCGGCGTGGGAGGTGAGGTGTTGGCTTTGTTGGACCGGAACAAAACTGTGTCCCGGCTGTTCCACGATCTCCAAGAACGGCGACAGTCTGACGGACTGACCACGATACAATTCGACTGGTTTCTCTTGGCTGTCGATTTCCTGTTTTCAATAGAAGCGGTGCGTTTTGATGCTGGCCTCATCAAGAAGATGAAACAATGATCACGAAACTCGCTAGCTCTCGGTCTACGTTCAAGACGCTCGAATTCAAACCGGGCTTGAATATTCTGCTTGCTGAGAAGCATGAAACCTCTGGCGCGCGCGACACACGAAACGGAACAGGTAAGACGAGCTTTATCGAATTAGTTCACTATCTGTTGGCTGGCAAACGCAATGCAAAAGATGATTTTCATAAACCTGAACTGATAGGTGCGGAATACACGGCTACCTTCAAGAGAAATAGTAATGAGTTTGTAATTACTAAAAAGAGCAGCGCCACCAAAGACGAACTCAGACGTAACGAGGAGTACCTCACGCCAGTCGATTTGCGAGAAGCTTTGTCACGGGAGTGGTTTAATCTGGAGTCCGAAATCAGCACAGAAAAATATAGCCCATCATTTGGTGCTCTTCTCGCCTACTTTGTTCGGAAAGAGAGAAACGGTGGTTTTGCAAGTCCTGTGCTCAATAGTTCATCTCAACAGTCTTGGGACAGCCAGGTTTCTCTCTCTTATCTCCTTGGGTTCGACTGGCGGTTGCCGCAAAAACTACAGTTAACAAAAGACCAGAAGAAAGACGCAGATACTTTGGCTAAAATGATCAAGAGTGGCTATTTTACTGATGGCGCTTTGGATATTAATAAGATGCAGGCTCGGTTAGATTTATTGGATAGCGAAGTTGAGGCCAAAAGAGCCGAAGTAGCATCGGCGACGGTAGTGGATGGATACCGCCGCCACGAGTTGACGGCGAATGACCTCACCATGCAGATTCGCGACTTAAACGAAGCAAACCTTATAGACCTTGATCTATCTGAAGGAATTGATCAGGCATTGGCAGAAGTTGAAGATGCGAACTTAGCTGATGTACGCAGTCTGTACGAACAAATCGGCATTTTTTTCTCGGAACAGGTCGAAAAGAGGTTTGAGCAAGTCGAGGCCTTTCACCGCCAGGTATCCAAGAACCGCGAAACTCACTTGAAACGTGAAAAATCAAGCGCAGAAAACAGGCTAGCGGAAAGAAAGAAAGAGATTATTCGCCTTCAAAAGGTTTTGTCCGACAAAATGGCTCTACTGCGATCTGGCATGGCAATCGAGCGCCTGACTTACTTACAGTCTGATTTGAACAAGCTTGAAGCAGAGCAAGCGGATCTACAGCAACAAATCCCAAAATTTCAAAATGTTGATGAGGATCAAAAACGACTAAAGCGGGAGATTGACGATCTTGTGGACTTGATCGGTAGAGACGTCATGGAGCGCGAGAAACCTCGGAAGGCTGCTGTTCAGGTTTTCGCTGAAACATCACAGTTCCTCTATGACGAATCGGGGCAATTGATAATCGGTCGTTCCAGCGGCATCGCCGGGCTTTCAATAGAGACAGATATTGCAGGAAAGAAAAGCGGCGGCAAAAATCATATGCAAATTTTTTGCTTTGATTGGTTGTTGGTCGAAATTGCTCTGAAGCATGATCGGTTTGACCGGCATATAATCAGGTGCCTCGTCGCCGGACCCAGCCAATTTGATCTGCTCCCCGATTTCCTGAGCCGCCCCACAGCCATATCTCTCTGTCAGCAAAAATCAAGAGGCGAAAAAGCGGTGCAAAAGAGAGCCATAAAAGGTTCAAGAGAGAAGCAAAGAAAGGTAAGGAAGAAAAAGAAAGGAGTTTGGCAAGATGTGCGTTGTATTACAACGCCTATCTTGGAAAGGGGAACCCGCTGCGCGTTCCCCGTTTCATCCCCTCCGGCCTGTGGGGACGGTTCCAGACCCATCACTTCATGACGCGTCTTCCCATCCCCACCACAACGTTTGGCCGTTGCACCACCATTCAAGGGAGCATTCCTGCTACCCCTGAAAACCCCAAGACCACTTCATGGAGACTGCTCCACAGGGGCAATTTCATTGGGATAAACCTCTTGGGGTTTAAACCGCATCAGGGAGACTTTGCTCTCCCTTGATAATCCCATCAACCAACCCTTCGCGGATTGGATGTCGCCAGCATTTTGTTGCTGGAACTCAATCAACATTCCGGCTGTTGAATTTCGGACGCTGTATGCTTATATTACTTTTATTGCATGAATTTTAAATGATAAAACTTGCAATATTGGCGAATTTACGGTAGGATAGAGTTATGAGTAAATTGAACGTATTGAAAAAACATCTTCGCCAAGGGCAGGTCTATCGACGTGCCGACCTATTGCCGTGGTCAAATGCCGTTGATCGTCATCTTGGCCAGCTTGTGAAAGAAGGGGTGCTGACAAAGCTCTCAGGCGGGCTTTACTACTACCCAAAACAGACAAGTTTTGGCGCAGCGCCTGCTGATGACATGAAGTTGGTCGAAGCTTTTCTGAATGATGATCGTTTTTTGCTGACCACGCCAAATGCCTATAATGCCCTCGGTGTTGGCTCAACGCAGCTTTATAATGAAACCGTGGTCTATAACCATAAACGCCATGGGCGCTTTAAGCTCGGTAAGCGTGAATATGATTTTCGGATGAAACCACATTTCCCTAAATCGCTATCAGAGGAGTTTTTGCTGGTTGATTTGGTCAATAACCTTGATCGTTTGGCGGAAAGACGTTCTGCAATGTTGGAAGGTGTGAAGAAGAAAATGCGTAGCGTCGATCAAAAGGCGTTGATCAAGGCCGTGCGAGAATATGGAGGTATCAAAGCCAAGAAGTTCTTTGAGCCTCTTCTGACTCGCGGTACGGTGGAACATGCCGCATGACTTTCTCCACAATCATAAAGACTTTTCAAACCTGACCAGAACCAAAAAACATTGGTGTTTTGTGCCACCCAGGATCATGCACTTGCCGTGCGTGATCTGATCAATCAGATGAAAACCAGCACCGACCCTAATTATTGCGTAGGCAATAACGATGAACGTGTTTTGGCTTCCTGTATCCACCGCGAGGCGTGAGACTGTTTTAATTGGGCGCGTTGATGTAGATGGTTTTTTGCTAATGACTGTCGTCTTTCATTTATGCCCTGTTCTGCTTTTTCGTAGGTGGCAAATGCATCATCGGCGAAATGTTGGAGTTTATCGGTAAAATTTTCTGTGATTTTCTTTTTTGTATCTTCAACTGAGGGCAGGCTTTCGAGGTTGCCCAGTTTGGATTTGACCTCTTTGGTCTTGATACCAACCCAGCGGGAAATAGCATAGACCTCACCACGCCAGTCCACCGCCACAAAGCCGCGCCTGTCACCCTTTGCCAGATAGTAACCCCGTTCTTCCAGTGCGCTAGCAAAAGCAGTTTTTGAATCTGATATTGCCCAGCAATCCTGAAATGCTTCTTTGATGATGCGCGGGTCTTGTTTAATACGTTTTGCTTGTTGCCATTCGGCTTGCGTGAAATTAAGCGGATTGCGCTCAATGCTATTCACCAGGCCGCGTGGCATTTGCCAACCATGTTCCAGATAAAGTTGGCGGGAAACATCCCGCAGCTTCAATTTGAAATGAGAAAGATGAATCGCTTTCATTTTCTCAACGTCAATACGCGACCAGACACAATGGGCATGACGGCGACCTTCTTTTTCGTGAAAGACGATCACACGCGCCTGGCCAGTCAATCCAATTTTGTTCTCGATATCGGCTATGGCCTTTTCAAATACACTGACAGGAACACTTTCTGTTTCTGGAGGGCTGAGGCTGAGCGAGAACAGGAATTGTTTGCATTTTGTCCCACGACTAATGGCATAGGCTTCATTGAACGCTTCCATTGGAGTATCGGACATGAAGCCGCTGATTTCATGAATTTCAACATGTTCATTTTCTTCTGTCTTGAGTAGATGAAGTGCAAGTTGAGTACCACCGGCGCGCTGGCTTCCTTTGAGGATCATTTCTTCCCTCGATTTTTGATACCGAGAGCCTCAATCAGTTTTACCCGAATGAAAGCAATATGAGCGCAAGCCATCTTGATTTCATTTTCGGTTTCTTCATCCATGAGCAATGAGCCACAATTGGCCTCATAGGCAATCTGGTTGAGGTTATTGGCAATGCGCGTTTGTCCCAACAGTCCGAGAACTTGGGCAAGGGCTTCCTGATCTTTAACGGGAACGCGAGAGCGCACCTTGCGTGGAGCAGCATCTTTCCCGAACAAGCATTTGCGGATATAGGCGCTTCTGCTCGTGCCCTTAGACAAATTGTTTAGCTTCGATATTTCATCCTGCGTCAATCGAAGCGTCACAGGTGATAGGGTTTTGTCTTTTTTTAGGCTTTTTCTTCGATGCAAAATTGGCCGACTGGCTTCATTAAATTTATGGCCAATACGGTTAGGTGTAGAAATGCCAGTGCTTAAGTCCGTTATCATCATGACGGCCCCCTAAGACGTGGAGCCACGCAACGATGCCGGACTTTCTGTTTATCTGGAGTGGTTTCCCCAGTTTCTGGCGTATGTCGTTTGTTTTCGTCGAGGAGGGCAAGAATGTGGACATCTAAATTTTCGCTCTTGAGATACTGCTCCCACTGTTCTAATTCATTAAAAAAAGTGTTCGAGGTTCTTCTGCCCCGGCGCACCAACTTTTCACTCAACACTAACGGCCCTTTGGGCTGAACGCTCCGTGGGGGCGGGCGAAGGCGGGGCGTGGCCTTTCTCAAACCTACCGGTTGAAGGCAGTGCAGACCAGGCTGCCGCGTCTTACCCAGCATAAGCTCATGGCACCGGTTAAGGTGTTGACGCGGAAAACGCCTTTTTCGGATTCGAACTTTGTTGCATATAATTTGTAACGGCCGGGGACTTGCGGGCCGGCACCCTCACCGACAGGGCGGCAATCGGTAAAACCAATGCCCTTGTCGCGGCCATACCAGCATGCACCCATTTCGCCGGTTTTGACGTTAACGCGGTAAAGCCGGTTGGTGTCAGGATTGGGGGGAGAGAGAAAATCATACTGCTGGGCTGAAACAGGTGCTGCGGCAAAGCCGGTCATGACAATGGCTGCTGCCAGGATTTTGATGCTGGCTGTGTTGAAATTCATGAGTTGTCTTCCTTTTATTGTCTCTTGTTCCACCGGTTACAGTGGCGCTTTTCGCGTTCGCCAAACTGGGCAATCAGCAAAAATTAAAAATGAAAATCTGTCGCCGATATCTCTTTAGAAGAAATCGGGCGAGACTGTGGCGCTGTCCTGCAATTACGCGTTTTTGCTCCCTATGTTCTTAAGAAACTGGATATCAGGGTTTGGGCATTTGTTCAAGAAGTCCTGAAGGTTCTGATTTGCCCGGTTTTGCTTATTCAGGCCTTCCATCTTGCGGTAATCATGTATAAGCCTGAATGCGCGAACTCATAGAAAGACCGGGTGCTTATGGCCGTCAATACTCCTGAAATCACCATAGCAGACGAAGACGGCACGATTACGCCTGAATTTATTCAGGCGGTAAGCCAGGCAGCCGCGGCGCACGATAAAGAGCAACTGGATAGTCTGATTGCAAAATTGCACGAAGCTGACCTTGCTGACTTGATCGAATTGCTGGCCCCGGGTGTGCGGCGTGATTTTATTTCCATGTTGGGTGAAGATCTCAATTTCAGCGCCTTGTCTGAGCTTGATGAGGCGGTGCGTGATGACGTACTGGACATGCTGCCAAATGAAGTCGTGGCCGAAGCCGTGCGCGAACTTGATTCGGACGATGCTGTCTATCTGCTTGAAGACCTCGATGAGGCTGAAAAAAGCGATATTCTCGGACATCTGCCCGCCGCTGACAGAGCCACGCTGGAGCGCTCATTAGACTACCCGGAAGACAGCGCCGGGCGCATGATGCAGGTCGACTTTATATCCGTTCCTGGCTTTTGGTCTGTGGGACAGACAATTGATTTTCTGCGTCAGTCGAAAGATTTGCCCGACAGTTTTCAGGATATATTCGTGGTTGATCCGGCCAATCACCTGCTGGGTAAAATCGCCCTTGATCGCATTTTGCGCACCCAGCGTGATATTTCCATTCGCGATATTATGGAAGCAAATCCCATCACCGTTGCTGTTGATCTGGACCAGGAGGAAGTGGCGCATATTTTTGAACGTTACAACCTGATTTCAGTGGCGGTGACGGATCAGTTTGACCGGCTGGTCGGCGTTATCACAATTGATGATGTGGTTGACGTTATTCACGAAGAAGCCAGCGAGGATATCCATCGCCTCGGGGGTGTTGGTGATGAATCCCTGGCTGACAGTGTGTTCAGCACGGTTGGTGGTCGCCTGACCTGGCTGTTGATCAATCTGGCAACGGCTATTCTTGCCTCCATGGTCATCGCCCTGTTTGATGCGACGATAGAGCAACTGGTGGCGCTGGCGGTGTTGATGCCGATAGTGGCCTCCATGGGAGGCAACGCCGGCACCCAGACCATGACGGTAGCTGTACGTTCAATTGCCACGCGTGATCTCGTCCCCGTCAATGCATTTCGTATTATCACGCGTGAGGTTCTGGTCGGATTGATAAACGGTTGTATATTTGCCATCATCATGGGGGTAGTGGCGTATTTCTGGTTTGGCAGTCTGACTTTGGGGCTGGTGATTGCTGCCGCCATGACCGTTAATATGATTGTTGCCGGTCTTTCCGGTATCGTCATCCCCATTATGCTCGATCGGCTCGATATCGATCCGGCTATTGCTTCAAGCGTTTTTGTTACCACGGTAACCGATGTTGTTGGCTTCTTCTCGTTTCTGGGCCTGGCCGCCTGGTGGCTCACTTAAGTTTATGGAGCTTGCGACCCGGTATCAATAATTTGTCCGCTAACAAGGTTTGTCCGATGACCGGGAATGTTTTAACTTGCCCCCACAAGAGAAACCGGCATAATAAATATACGTCAGTATACCTTACGTATTTACAAAGGGCGTTATGACTGAATTTGAGCCCCGCAATTCCGAATTTGAGATCCGTGTGCGTGACAGTTTTGCACGGCAGGCTTTCATGGGGTTTCTGGGCGCTGACATTGGGCGGGTTGAGCCGGGAGTTGTTGAGATATCTCTCGATCACCGCGAGGAACTGTGCCAGCAGCACGGTTTTTTTCACGGTGGCGTGGTGGCAACGCTGGCTGATAATGTTGGCGGTTATGCCAGCTTCAGTTTGATGAAGGCAGAAGATTCTGTTCTAACCGTTGAGTTCAAGATAAACCTGATAGCACCGGCGCGCGGTGAAAGGTTGTTGGCGCGAGGCCGGGTGGTGAAACCTGGACGCACACTTAACGTTTGTGAAATGGTCGTCTATGCCTGCTCAGAAGATGCCCAGGTTAAATGTGCAACCGGCATGGGCACGTTTATGACTTTGTCGGACACGCCTGATGATCCGGCATTCAAGAGGGTTTCCCATGATAGCAAATGATTTTCCATCCCTGAATTTCGGCCTCGATGAAACCGCCGACATGTTGCGCGATACCGTGCGTTCTTTTACAGCCGACAGGATTGCCCCGCGGGCTGAGGAAATCGACAAGACCAATCAGTTTCCGCGCGATTTGTGGCCGCAGCTTGGTGAGCTTGGCTTGTTGGGAATTACGGCGGAAGAACAATATGGCGGTGCTGGCATGGGTTATATTGGCCATGTGATTGCCATGGAGGAGATTTCGCGCGGCTCGGCAAGTGTCGGCCTGTCTTACGGGGCACACTCAAATCTGTGCGTCAACCAGATCAGCCGTAATGGCACACCTGAACAAAAGCAGCGCTATTTGCCCAAGCTGATATCGGGCGCTCATGTGGGCGCTCTGGCGATGTCTGAGCCCGGCGCCGGCTCGGACGTGGTTTCGATGAAACTCAAGGCAGAAAAAAAAGGCGACGTATACGTACTCAACGGCACCAAGATGTGGATCACCAACGGGCCGGAGGCTGAAACGCTTGTGGTCTACGCCAAAACCGACGCCCAAGCCGGATCGCGCGGTATTACTGCCTTTCTGGTTGAAAAGACTTTTAAGGGATTTTCAACCGCGCAAAAACTCGACAAACTGGGTATGCGCGGCTCTGACACTTGCGAGTTGGTGTTTGAAGATTGTGAGATACCGGAAGAAAATGTGCTGGGCGAAGTTGGCGGCGGGGTAAAAGTGTTGATGAGCGGGCTTGATTACGAGCGCGTGGTGCTGGCTGGCGGCCCCTTGGGTATCATGCAATCGTGCATGGATGTGGTGGTGCCTTACGTGCATGAGCGTCAGCAATTCGGCAAACCCATTGGTACGTTTCAGCTGATGCAGGGAAAACTTGCTGATATGTACACCACCATGAATGCATGCAAGGCATACGTCTATGCAGTGGCAAGCGCGTGTGATCGCGGGGAGACGGCGCGCAAAGATGCTGCGGGTGTAATTTTGTATGCAGCAGAAAAAGCCACCTGGATGGCGCTTGAAGCGATACAGTGTCTGGGTGGCAATGGTTACATTAATGATTATGCCACCGGGCGATTGTTGCGTGATGCCAAGCTTTATGAAATTGGTGCGGGAACTTCAGAAATCCGCCGCATGCTGATTGGCCGTGAATTGTTTGAAGAAACCAGATAAGGCGCAAAAACCTCGTCTGGCCTATGAACCGTATTGAAGAAAAATTATGACAATTATTGACGATATTCTTAACCGATCGGCCAATCTGGAAATTCCTTACGGAGAACTCAGGAATATACCCGAGCACAGGCCGGAGATGTTGTTAATTGGCTGTGTGGATGCGCGTAAAGATCCGATTGGAGATCTGGGCGTTACCAAGGGCAGGGCATTGATTTTGCGCAACATAGCTGCGCTTATTCGCGGAACCTCCGTGGCACCGGAGCAGCGCGAAACAGAATCAGCGGCTTTAGAGTTTGCCATCAAGGTGATGAAAGTAAAGCATGTGGCCGTTATGGGGCATACGGATTGCGGTGGCATTCGTGCAGCCCTTCAGGATATCGACTTTCCCAGCATCCAGCACTATCTGCGCCCGCTGGATGATATCAAAGCTGAGGTGAAGCACCAGGGTGGATCACTGGAAGATCAGGCCATGGTTTTGGAAAAAGAGGCTGTTATCATGAGTGTGAAAAACCTGCAGAGTTACGATTATATTGCCGAGGCGCAAGCTGCGGGCGAGCTTTCTTTGCACGGCTGGATGATAGATATTGTTTCGGGCAAGCTGGAAGAGATTATTTAATGGAAAAAGATGCCATCGTCATTGCTGCGGCTGCTCGCACACCCATGGGTGGTTTTCAGGGTGATTTTTCTTCTGTTGGTGCCGTTGACCTTGGCTGTTCCGCCATAAGCTCCGCGGTTGAGCGGGCGGGCCTTGGGTCTGAAGAGGTTGGCGAAGTGTTGATGGGCTGTGTTTTGCCCGCGGGGCTTGGTCAGGCACCGGCACGTCAGGCGGCATTGGGCGCTGGGTTGGACAAAGCTGTGCCGTGCAGCACCATCAATAAAATGTGTGGTTCGGGCATGAAAGCGGTGATGATGGCTTATGAGGGGCTCTATGCCCGGCCTGAAGATATCATTGTGGCTGGTGGTATGGAAAGCATGACTAATGCGCCTTATTTGTTGCCAAAAGCACGTGGTGGATTACGTCTTGGCCATGGCGAGGTCAAAGATCATATGTTTCTCGATGGTCTGGAAGACGCCTATGATCGTGGCACGTTGATGGGCGTTTTCGCTGAAGCCACGGCCCAGCATTTTCAGTTTACCCGGCAGGCCCAGGATGATTTCGCCATTACATCTTTGCAACGCGCCAAACAGGCCATCGATGATGGTTCATTTGAGGGTGAAGTGACGCCGGTCAGCTTCAAGACGCGAAAAGGTGCGGTCACCATTTCTCATGACGAGCAACCCGGAAAAGCGAATATCGAGAAAATCCCCAATCTGCGCCCGGCCTTTGCCAAAGACGGCACGGTAACAGCGGCTAATTCCAGTTCGATTTCCGATGGTGCCGCGGCACTTGTTTTGATGCGCCAAAGTGTTGCAGAAAAGCGCGGGGTTACTCCTTTGGCCCGAATTGTCGGGTGCGCCTCACATGCGCAGGAACCCGCCTGGTTTACAACCGCTCCGGTGGGGGCCATGACAAAACTGTTTGAAATGACAGGCTGGCGTAAGGATGATGTCGATTTATTTGAGATCAATGAAGCCTTTGCCGTGGTGACGATGGCGGCCATGCGTGAGCTTGATATCCCCCATGACAAGGTAAATGTTCACGGCGGTGCGTGCGCGCTCGGCCACCCGATAGGCGCATCGGGTGCGCGTATCATCGTGACGCTGCTGGCGGCACTAAAGCAATATAATCAAACCCGCGGCGTTGCATCCCTTTGCATTGGCGGTGGCGAAGCAACGGCTGTTGCGGTTGAACTAATTAACTGAAAGACTTGAACATGACACAGAATATAACAATTGGTATCAAAACCTTATGTGAAGAAGCTGAGAAAGAAATTGAAACCGTAAGCGTTGATGACGTTAAAGCAATTCACGGCGATGATGATGTTGTTTTAATTGATATTCGCGATATTCGTGAATTGAAACGTGACGGCAAGGTTCCCGGTGCCTTTCATTGCCCGCGTGGCATGGTGGAATTCTGGATAGATCCTGCCAGCCCCTACCACAAGGAAGTTTTCGCTCAGGATAAAAAATTCGTATTTTTCTGCGCCGGTGGCATGCGCTCGGCACTTGCGGCACAATCCGCCCATCGCATGGGGCTGAAGCCCGTGTGCCACATGGCTGGTGGCTTCAAGGTGTGGAAAGAATGCGGCGGCGCTGTTGAAGAACTGTAACTGGAGCTAAACACATGTCTGATTTGAAGCTGATCATTGGCAACAAGAATTATTCCTCGTGGTCGTTGCGGCCGTGGATTGCCATGAAACAGTCTGGAATTGAGTTTGACGAAGAACTCATCCCCTTTCACGACATGGAGGCTTTTCATAAAGAGATTGCCGAATATTCAGGGGCAAAGTGCGTGCCGGTTCTGCTTCATAAGGATGCTGTTATCTGGGACAGTTTGAGTATTTTGGAATATCTTTCCGATATTTTTCCCAATCAAAACCTGTGGCCGCAAAGCCTTGAGGCTCGCGGTCATGCGCGCTCTATCTGTGCTGAAATGCACAGCGGCTTTACGGCTTTGCGCAATGCCCTGCCAATGAATTTACGGCGTCCACTGGAAAAATATCCGTTAAGCCAGGATGTTCAGGCTGATGTCGCCCGTATAACCTATGTCTGGCGCGAGGCGCGCGAGAAATTCGGAAAAGGGGGCGTCTTCCTTTATGGCGCCTTTTCAAATGCCGATGCCATGTACGCGCCGATTGTGTCGCGTTTTCACACCTATGGTGTGCCGGTTGATGATGATATTCGGCCCTATATGGATGCAGTTTTAGGAACACCTGCCTTTCAGGAATGGCAGGTGGAAGGTTTAAAGGAAACCTGGATTGTCAAAGAAGATGAGGTCTGAAAACACGTGGCCATTCTAACTTCAAAAATTTCCACATCATCTGATGCGTTCAAAGCCAACGAAGTAACCATGAACGCACTGGTGGCTGATCTGAGTGACAAGCGGGCAAGTGCGGCTCTTGGCGGGCCGGAAAAATCGCGCCAGCGCCATCTGGGTCGCGGTAAATTGCTGCCGCGTGAACGTGTCATGCGTTTGATTGATGCAGGCTCTGCGTTTCTGGAACTGTCGCCTCTGGCAGCCCACGAGATGTATGATGTGGCCATTCACGGTGCCGGGCTGATTACCGGTATTGGCCGCATTGAGGGCCGCGAGTGCATCATCATCTGCAATGATGCCACCATCAAGGGCGGCACGTATTATCCTCTCACTGTGAAAAAGCACCTGCGCGCTCAGGAAATTGCCCGCGAAAACCATCTGCCATGTGTCTATCTGGTTGATTCCGGCGGCGCAAACCTGCCCAATCACACCGAAGTTTTCCCGGACAAGGAGCATTTTGGCCGCATCTTCTATAATCAGGCCACCCTGTCGTCTATGGGCATTGCCCAGATTGCCGTGGTGATGGGATCATGCACGGCAGGTGGTGCCTATGTGCCCGCCATGTCGGACGAAACCATTATTGTCAAAGAGCAAGGCACTATTTTCCTTGCCGGTCCGCCATTGGTTAAGGCAGCGACAGGAGAAGAAGTCAGCGCGGAGGCTCTGGGTGGTGGTGATGTACATGCGCGTGCAAGCGGAGTAGTCGATCATCTAGCTGAAAATGATGACCATGCCCTGGCGATTGCGCGCTCAATCATCAAACGCCTCAATAGCAAAAAGACCGTCGATATACCCTTGCGCCCGCCGCTTGAACCAAAGTTTGATGTAAATGAACTCAATGGCATTGTGCCGCAATCCTTTGCCACCCAGTATGACGTGCGCGAAGTGATCGCGCGTCTGGTGGATGCTTCAGACTTTGATGAATTCAAGAAGCTTTATGGCACTACGATTGTCACCGGTTTTGCCCATATTATGGGTTATCCCGTCGGTATTGTTGCCAATAATGGCATTCTTTATTCCGAGTCAGCCCTGAAAGCTGCGCACTTTATTGAGCTGTGCTGCCAGCGCCGCATCCCTTTGCTGTTTTTGCAGAATATCTCGGGCTTTATGGTGGGGGAAAAATATGAAACCGCCGGAATTGCCAAAGATGGTGCCAAGCTGGTGACAGCCGTTGCGTGTGCCCAGGTGCCAAAATTTACAATCATCATTGGCGGGTCTTTTGGCGCTGGCAATTATGGCATGTGTGGCCGCGCCTTTTCACCACGTACGCTGTTTACCTGGCCCAATGCGCGTATCTCGGTTATGGGAGGTGAGCAGGCGGCTTCAGTTCTGGCAACGGTCAAACGTGACAATATCGAACGCAGCGGCGATGAATGGTCAGCGCAGGATGAGGTTGAGTTCAAAGACCCGATCCGCGCCCAATATGACCGCGAGGGTCATCCATACTTTGCAACCGCGCGACTTTGGGACGATGGCATTATAACACCGGCAGAAACGCGGATGGTTTTGGGCCTGTCGTTATCAGCTTGTTTGAATGCGCCAATTTCGCAAACCAGTTTCGGCGTGTTCAGGATGTAATATGTTCAAATCAATTCTTGTAGCCAATCGTGGCGAAATCGCCTGCCGTATCATGCGTAGCGCCAAAAATATGGGCCTGCGCACCATTGCGGTTTATTCAACGGCGGATGAACATGCCCTTCATGTTCAAATGGCGGATGAAGCTTATTTAATAGGCGAGGCCGAAGCTGCATCAAGTTATCTCGATGGTGACAGGATATTGCAGGTAGCCCACGATGCGGGTGCTGAGTGCATTCATCCCGGTTACGGGTTCCTGTCAGAAAATGCTCAGTTTGCAGACGGTTGTAAGCAGGCGAGGATTGCCTTCGTTGGGCCGGATGCCGCTGCTATAAAATCCATGGGGTTGAAGGACAGGGCCAAGGCATTGATGGAGCAGGTGGGGGTGCCGGTGGTGCCGGGTATTCACGGTAGCGATCAATCAGTGGGGGAGCTTGAGCGTCAGGCCGAAAAAATTGGCTATCCGATTCTGATCAAAGCCGTTGCCGGTGGCGGTGGCAAGGGTATGCGCAAGGTTGAACGGCCTGAGGACTTTGTGTCCGAACTGGCGGCATGCCAGCGTGAGGCCAAAAACGCTTTTGGCGATGATGTGGTTTTGCTGGAAAAATTCATCGAAAACCCGCGCCATATCGAAATCCAGATTTTCGGCGACACATTCGGCAATTACGTCCATCTGTTTGAGCGTGATTGTTCCCTGCAACGCCGCCATCAAAAGGTGATTGAAGAAGCCCCGGCACCGGGAATGACTGAAACGTTGCGCGACCGCATGGGGCAGGCGGCGATTGAGGCTGCCCGGGCAGTGTCCTATCATGGTGCCGGAACAGTAGAGTTTATTGTCCCAAATTCACAACAGTTGAATGATCAAACACCGTTTTATTTCATGGAGATGAATACACGTCTTCAGGTGGAACATCCGGTAACGGAGTTTATAACCGGCGTTGATTTGGTGGAGTGGCAGTTGCGTGTGGCTGCTAGTGAGATCTTACCATTACAACAAAATGACTTGAGCATTCACGGCCATTCAATCGAAGTACGGCTTTATGCCGAAGATCCTGCATCAGGCTTTTTGCCGTCGCCGGGTAAAATTCACGGACTTTGCTGGCCGGAAATTTCCAACGATGATTTGCGTATCGACACAGGTGTTGCAACAGGCGGTGAAGTATCGCGCTTTTATGACCCGATGGTTGCCAAACTGATAACCACAGCGGAAACCCGCGACGGGGCCATTGAGCGCATGGCGCAGGCCTTGAAACAAACTGCCGTTCTTGGCATTAAAACCAATGCCGGTTTTCTGGCTGATTTGATTTCTCACGAAGACTTTGTCCGGGGTAGCGTCGATACCGGGTTTATTGAGGCTCATTTGGCAACATTGCCATCGCTGACGCGCACCGCCCGCATTGAAGCCATCGCAATTGCTGCGCGACTGGCGTGGAGTGAAACCGATTGCCCGTCTGAAGATTTTTCGAATGATAGATATTCACCCTTTGGCCAGGCAAACGCATGGCAGCTTGGGGGGGGCAGAACCACTGTCCTTGATGTGGAAATTGATGGGGTTAGAACCACAGCCCGGGTCGGCTGGCCACAGGATAACGTTTACGAGATTTCAATTGCGGGTGAGAAGTTTTTAGTTTCCAATTTTAATATCGAAAATCCCCTCAAGGCTTCAGTCAATGTAGATAGGGAAACTGTTAGCCTATCGGTTGCCGCTGATGGTGAAACATTGCTGGTCTACGTCGACGGGCATCATCTAAGCGTCAGGGCGCATGATTTTCTCGCTGTTGATGATGTTGCGGGCAGTGGTGGCGCTATCATCCGCGCGCCCATGACCGGCAAATTGCAAAGGCTGTTTGCAGCTCAAGGCGATGTGGTTGCCCAGGGCGACAGATTGGCGATTCTTGAAGCCATGAAGATGGAACACCCGCTGGTTGCTGGTATCTCCGGTATTGTCGCCGAAATAAAGGCGAGTGAGGGTGAGCAGGTGGGCGATGGTGATATTATCATCATGCTGGAAACCGAGAGTGCTGAGGTCTAGAGATGCCACTTCACATCATCAAGCTTTGCGTTGGCGTTAGTGAAATTGGTGAACTTGCCGACTTTCAAAATGCCCGATTAAAACGCGGCGAAGTGTTGTTTCACAAAACCCGAATGATGCCGCGGCGTCAATCCGAGGTTTTGGATGATGGCTCATTATACTGGGTAATCAAGGGCGCGGTTCAGGTGCGCCAGCTGATTACCGACATTGTCCCGTTTGTCGATGAGGATGGCATAAAGCGTTGCCGTTTGATGTTGCACAATGATCTGATCGCCACCCGCCCGCAACCGCGCCGCCCGTTTCAGGGCTGGCGTTACCTCAAACCAGATGATGCCCCCGCAGATATCGGCCTCTATGACCGCAACAATCAGGATTTGCCAGCAGCCATGCATGCTGAACTGATTGAACTGGGACTGCTCTAAAACAAAATCCCCTGGCGCAAAGCAACTACAACAATGATGCCGCTCATCATGGCAGCGAGCATGTTTGTGGTGTAATACGCCACGATGGCTGTTATCGCAGCACCGATAAAGGTGACGGTGCCGCCATTGAAAACAGTTGGAGCCACAAGCCCGGTTAGAATTGCTATGGGTACGGCATTGAGAAAAGCTCCCATTCTGCCCGTGGTCGGCAACAGACCGCCAATTGACAGGCCGAGATAGCGCAGGCCCTGGGTGATAATGATAGCACCGGCAATGATTATAAGGGCCTGTTGTTCACTCATGACGATATTTCCGTTTCTTTGTAGGTGAGGGCGGCAGCGCTGGCACCGGCCACACCTGCACTGATAATGGGCCAGGAGCCGCCAAAGAAACGGTCAGCTAAGAGGGCGGCTATGGTAGCGCAGGTGATTGTGACAAGGGGGTGATTTTTGCTGCCTTTGGCCATGATAATTACCAATGACAGGAAAACCGCGGTAAAGGCAAAGTCGAGGCCATAACGTGAAGGATCGCTTATGATGGCGCCGAAATACCAGCCTGAAAGCGTTGCCATCATCCACCCCACCCACAAGGTCAATCCACCGCCGAACATCAAGGCACCACCAATTGTGTCCCTGTCCCTGTGCGCCATTGCCACAGCCCAGTTTTCATCGGTGATGAATGAAGCCATGAAATATCGAACGGCAGTTGGATAGGACTTGAGCAAGGGAGCACAGGTTGCGGCAATCAGTAGATACCTCAAGGAGATGGCGAGTACCGACACAAGAGCTGCCGCAATGCTGACTTCGGTGGCCCACAGACCGGCGAGAAGCAGTTGAGCGGTGCCGGAAAACATCAATCCACTCAATGCGGCCACCTGCCAGAAAGCCATGTCTACCTGCCGTGATAATACCCCGCAGACAAAACCGTATGCCACAACGCTGGTAACGACAGGCAGGTTGAGCATGATGCCTTTTCGCACCGCAATTAGAAAATTATCGGGTAGCCCCATGAATACCACTTCCCAAAAGAATGAAGCCCGTGTTTAGGGTATTGGCGCTTATGTGTATTGAACGTTATTGCAGGCGGCGGCGTATTTGCCCGGAGTAACGCCATAGATGCGTTTGTACCAGCGGGTCAAATGGGCCTGATCGGAAAAACCGCTGGCAAATGCTGCATCTGCCAGTGGCACACCGTTGATGAGAAGCTCTTGCGCCTTGAACAATCTGATATTGGTCAAATAGCGATGGGGCGTCATGTTGTAGTTGGCTTTAAACTGCCGCAGGGCCTGAAAGGGGGACAGTCCGGTTGTCTGTCCCAGTTCTTCAAGGCTTGCACCTGTGGACAGGTTATCGTGGAGGTATTCTCGCATTTTTCGTGCCGCCGGTAAATCGCGGCGATTTTGTATGGCAGAGGGTGGTAAATCGGCGTGTCGCAAAGCCAGCCGGGTCAAGATTTCTATCCAGCTTTCATGGCGCAACAGCCCATCGGGCTCGTTTTGCAGAATATTGTGCAGGCCTACCATCTCCCGGCTCAACTCGGGATCCTTGATAACGGGATTGGTAAAATGCGGCGCGATTACCGGTTTGCCGTCATTTCCGCTTAATGCGTCAACGTAATTTTCCGGTGAAAAATAAAACATGCGATAGGCAAAGCCTTCTGCAATGCCGGATGATCCGTCATGTACTGCATAGGGATTAACCGTGACAATAGAACCGGCAGGGGCGTGATAGGTCGCGCCATCGCACCAGAAACTTTCAACCCCGTGGGTAACGACACCGATGGCATAGCCACAATGGATGTGGCGGTCATATGAGTGATTGATAAAGCGTGCCTGCAACAGGTCACAATTGACATCGGTTGCCCGTGTCGATCTGGTCCATTCTTTTGGTGAAGGCTGTATCATTTATTTTTGCCTCCTGCCACCAGTTCAACGTTCCAGATTTGAAACCGCAAGATTATCAATCAGCCGGGTTTTGCCTAAAGAGGCGGCGGCGAAAATTCGCAACCGGGCATCGGGTTTGGTATCTTTATCCACCAGCTCCAATGTGTCGGCATCGCGCAGTTCAAGATAATCAACCACAAATCCCTGATTGGTCAACTGGCTTTTTGCCGCCTTGATTGATTGGGTAACGCTATGACCTTTTTCCACTATATCGACAACCTGTTGCAGGGCTTTATACAACAATGGCGCTTTGGTGCGTTGGGGTTTGGTCAGATAGACGTTACGCGATGACATCGCCAGACCATCAGCTTCGCGTATCAGTTTGCCGCCGATGATTTTTGTCGGGATCGATAAATCGCGCACCATGGTTTGGATGACCAGAAGCTGCTGATAGTCTTTTTCGCCAAACACAGTGACATCGGGGCTGGCCTGGCACAGAAGCTTGCACACTACCGTGGCAACGCCTTCAAAGAAGTGGGGACGCGATGTGCCACACAACCCTTGCGCGATTTTGCCAACAGTTATGCGAGTTGTTTCATTTTCTGCGTACATTTCTGAACTGAGCGGTTGATAGATCAGGTCGGCGCCGCGTTGGTGCAACAACTCTGAATCGGTTTTGCTATCGCGCGGGTAAGTGGAAAAATCCTCGTCCGGGGCAAATTGTGTCGGGTTTACAAAAATTGAGACGATAACCCGGTCACAGTGTTGACGTGCAAGATCGACCAGGGACAAATGGCCTTCATGCAAACCTCCCATGGTAGGCACCAGGGCAATCGTGTAGCCCTGCGCACGCCAGGCGCTGACCTGTTGGCGCAATTTCAACACGGTGTCGATTTTTGGTAGGGTTTTGGTCATTGGATCAATTCGAAAGGATAATTTTGAGTTCATGACGGAATATGCTCAAATTGTCCATAAAAATAGGTAAAGATTTTGTTGAATTCGAGGCATAATACGCCAGCAATAAAACATTGATTGTGATGTGTTGAAAGGAATAAGAAATGACGGTGCAACACCCTGCAAGGGACACTATTGCCCGGGATTTATTAACCCGTGAAAACGATCTTGTTCCCCGTCTTGTGCATGACGCGCAGTTTTCTCCAGACGAAGATGCCGCCATCAGTGATCTGGCCAGAAAGCTGGTGGTCGCGGTACGGGCAGGGCGGCGCAAGTTCGGGATGGTGGATGCTTTCATGAACGAATACCAGCTTTCCAGCGAGGAAGGCGTGGTATTGATGTGTCTGGCCGAAGCTTTGCTGCGCATTCCCGATGCGGAAACAGCTGACAAGCTGATAGCTGATAAAATCGGCTCAGGTGACTGGGGTGAACATGTGGGGCAATCATCATCCCTGTTCGTCAACGCCTCAACCTGGGGGTTGATGCTCACTGGCGCGGTGGTGGAGCTGGATGATAAGGCGGGGGGCGATGTTCTTGGTTACGTAAAAAAGCTGGTGCACCGCAGTGGCGAGCCAATTATCAGGCAGGCGATGCGTCATGCCATGCGCATTATGGGGCGGCAGTTTGTACTTGGCCGTACCATCAAGGAGGCGTTGGAAGTTGCCTCGCAAAGCGAGGCAAAGGGCTACAGTCATTCTTACGATATGCTGGGCGAAGGTGCCAAAACCCGTGACGATGCTCAACGATATTTTGACAGTTACAAAACAGCGCTTGAAGCCTTGAGCCAGTCGAGCGATCACGACAATCTGTCGATTTTTCGCAAACCTTCCCTGTCGGTTAAACTATCCGCGCTGCATCCACGCTATGAAGCCTCAAAAGAAGCGCGGTTGATAAAGGAACTACTGCCAAGGCTGGTGGAATTGTGTGTAATGGCGAAGGATGCCAACATTGGCCTGACCATTGATGCAGAAGAAGCCGACCGGCTCGATATCAGTCTTGAACTGTTTGCCCGGCTGGCAGCAAAGCCAGAGCTTGGCAATTGGGATGGGTTGGGGCTGGCGGTGCAGGCCTATAGTCGCCGCGCCTTGTCGGTTTTAGGCTGGTTGAAGCAGCTTGGGGATGCCACCAGCAGGCGCTTTCCGGTGCGTCTGGTCAAGGGGGCATATTGGGATAGTGAAATAAAATGGGCGCAGGAAGCGGGCCTCGACAGCTATCCGGTCTTTACCCGCAAATCGGCAACAGACGTCTCATATTTTGCCTGCGCACGCTTCATGATTGCCAATCGCGACAGGTTTTATTGCCAGTTTGCCACGCATAACGCCCAGAGCGTTGCCGCCATTATGGTGATGATGGGGGATTATCGCGGATTTGAATTTCAACGCCTGCACGGTATGGGAGAAGCCCTGTACAATGAAGTGGTGGGCGATGACAGGCTTGGGGTTGCCTGCCGGATATATGCGCCCGTGGGCAGTCATGAAGACTTGCTGGCCTATCTGGTGCGCAGGTTGCTGGAAAATGGTGCTAATACCTCGTTTGTCAACCGGCTGGCCGATGACGATGCGCCGATTTCGGAGATCATCCGCAACCCGGTGCAGCGGGTAACCTCGCTCACCGTGCACCCGCATCCAAAAATTCCCGCCCCGATAAATTTACTGCAACCGGTGCGGCAAAATGCCAGAGGCATGGCTTTGTGGGACAAATCGGTGCGTCTTCCGCTGGTGGCGAAAATTGAAAAAGCACTTGTGCAATTAACCTCCGCCCACCCACTCATTGCCGGAAAGGATCCGGCAGGGACTGCCCGCCCAATTATCTCTCCTCAAAACAATCGCACCGAAATTGGCAGCGTGGTCGAAGCAGATGAGGAGATGGTGGCACACGCCGTCAAAGCCGCTGCTGATGCCCAATGGTCGTGGGATATGTCTGGTGGCAAAGCAAGGGCCCAGGTTTTGGAAAGAGCGGCTGACCTGTTTGAGGAAAACACGGTTCAGTTGATGTCCCTGCTGATTGGCGAAGCCGGTAAAACCCTTGACAATGCCTTGGGTGACATACGCGAGGCGGTGGATTTTCTGCGCTATTATGCCTATCTTGCCGACAAGGAATTCAGCGGCCCAAATGAGCTTTCAGGGCCCACCGGTGAACTCAATCAAATCCGTCTGGCGGGCAGGGGCGTGTTTGCCTGTATTTCGCCGTGGAATTTTCCTCTGGCTATTTTTACCGGCCAGGTCGGTGCCGCGCTGGCGGCGGGAAATGCGGTAGTGGCAAAACCGGCGGAACAAACGCCACTGGTTGCCTTTGAAGCGGTGAAATTATTGCATCGCGCCGGGGTGCCTGAAGAAGTTCTCAGTCTGTTGCCGGGCCGGGGAGATGTTGTTGGTGCCGCACTGGTCATTCATCCGCTGGTGTCCGGCGTGGTTTTTACCGGCTCCAACCAGACCGCTCGGGCAATCCAGATTGCGCTGGCCAATCGTGAGGGTGCAATTCTGCCGCTGATTGCCGAGACTGGCGGCATAAATGCCATGATCATCGACAGCTCCGCCTTGCCCGAGCAAGCGGTGAGCGACGTGGTGCGCTCGGCCTTTGACAGTGCCGGGCAAAGATGCTCGGCAACACGCGTGATGTTTGTGCAGGATGATGTGGCAGACAGAACTTTCACCATGCTCAAAGGCGCGATGGAAGAGCTTAAGCTCGGTGATCCCTTGGACTACGCAACGGACGTGGGTCCGGTAATTGATGCTGACGCAAAAAATCGTCTGGAAGAACACAAACGCCGGATGAACAGCACAGCAAAATGCCTGATCGACCTTTCGTTGCCACCGGAAGCGGAGCATGGAACATTCGTGTCTCCGGCAGCCTATGAAATCGATGAGCTTTCAACTCTAAAACAAGAAGTGTTCGGTCCGGTGCTGCAT
Source organism: Hyphomicrobiales bacterium (assembly GCA_021775475.1). Taxonomy (GTDB): domain Bacteria; phylum Pseudomonadota; class Alphaproteobacteria; order Rhizobiales; family JAJFHR01; genus JAJFHR01. The sequence continues at coordinate 4,985 of JAJFHS010000076.1, read as the reverse complement.
CTCATCCGCTATAAGGCCGACAGGCTGGACAAGGTGTGTGAAGCCATAAATAATTCAGGCTTTGGTCTAACGTTAGGACTGCACACCCGCATCAACTCTACCGTTGATTATATTCAACGACACGTAAAAGTCGGCAATCTTTACGTTAACCGCGATCAGATTGGCGCTGTCGTCGGTGTCCAACCCTTTGGCGGTGAAGGTCTTTCAGGCACCGGACCAAAAGCGGGCGGACCGCAATATCTGCACCGCTTTGCGGTTGAGCGCGTTTGCAGTACGAATATCACGGCATCAGGTGGAAACGCGCATTTGATGACGCTGGAGACCGGGGATTAGGGGGGCTGTGACAATGCCCCCTCAATCAGAAAACCGTGTACCGCCAACCAGTGCGTTTTGAAATTTCCTGACGTTGTCCTCAATATTCTCATACTCTACCCGCTCGCCATACCCCCAAACCGGGTCGGGCCAGTTGGGGTCGTTTTCGTTTCTGGCGATTATGTGAATATGTAGCTGTCGGACTATGTTGCCCAGTGCGCCGGTGTTGATTTTTGTACAGCTGGTTTGGGCTTTCAAAGCCGAGGCAACGTGGGATGTTTCTGTGGCGATTAGTGCCTGTTCCACCGGCAGAAGATCGTGAATTTCTTCCGCGCCTTGTATCATTGGAACCAGAATCAGCCAGGGCCAGCGGCGGTCGTTCATCAGCCTGATTTGGCATAAGGAAAAAGTGCCGATAAAAACCGAATCGGTGGCGAGGAGGGTATCAAGTTGGAAGTTGTTCATGGGGCTTTGTGACACATCGCGGTGGCCAATTCATCTCAAATATGCAACAAGGTGGAAATGTTGCAGTCATTCGATATCGTGCAACAATCGTTTAGCAGCTGGGATTTTTTGCGTGTTTGTGGTCAGGAAAAAGCAAAGATTTGAACAGTATCTTGGTCGTCTTCACGGTTATGCGCTGGCGATGTCGCGTGATGGTGAGGTAGCAAGCGATCTTGTGCAGGACTGTGTTATTCGGGTTTTGAAAGCGCGTAAAACACCTGTTGATGAAGCGGCTTACCGCGCCTGGCTTTTCACCATCATAAGAAATCTGTGGCGCGATCATTTAAGATCGATCAAGAGGCTGCAGCTCGTTGAGCCGCTGGAGTTATGTCAGGAAGATATTTTACCCGCCTCATACGAGAGCGCTATTGTCAATGTTGTGGCCGTGCGTCAGGCGTTTGAAAACCTGTCTGACCAGCACCGCGACATTCTGGCCCTTGTCGATGTCGGCGGGTTTGGCTATGAAGAGTGCGCTAAAATGCTGAATATCCCAAAGGGCACCGTGATGTCGCGTGTCAGCCGGGGAAGATCTGCATTGGCGGCCTTGTTGAATGAGAATAATGTTGTTGCTATGTCATCGCCCTCAAGACGGAAAAAATTGTGAGTAAAACCCGACCAGATATAGCGATAATCAACGCCTACGTGGATGGTGAGCTGGATGCTGCCGATGCCGCAGGCGTGGCTGAAGCAGTTGCCGTTGATCCGCAACTGGCTTCGATGGTGGCGAATTTGCATGCGATGAAATCCGCTGTCGGCGATGCCTTCATCAATGGCGAGGTCATCGCGGTGACCCCCCATAAGCCGCTGTTGTCACGCGCCTCTGTAATGGCCGCGGCAGCCTGCCTTGTGGTTGTGGTGATTGGTTCAGGCCTGTGGTATGGGCTTAGCCAACGCAGCTCTGGTGATGTTATAACCCAGGCCTTGCTTCAACATGACAACTGGCTAGTCAAGCCAAAGGCGGCACAGAATGGTGTTGTCAACGTAGCTGCACTGATAACGCCTGATTTAACACCTGCGGGCCTGACCTTGTCCGGGGTGCAGAAAAATATACCTCTGGGAGATACCTTCGGGCAACGCTATGCCTATGTGGGAACGCGCGGATGTAAATTGAGCCTGTTTGTTTCCGAGCGCGATCATGCCTTTGAGGGTATTGGCAACACAGCCAGACCGGATGCGCTGATTGTCAAGTGGGCGGTGGCCAATCGCGGTTTCCTGCTGGTTGCACGCAACATGAACCAGGAACGCTTTCGCGTGATTGCCAAGGCACTGGAAGCTGCCACGGCGCGGGCGGTGGCGCTCGATGAACCTATGCGGTTGGCGATGGTGCAATCGCGCAAACCGTGCGGCGACAAAAAAATCTCCTGAATTTATTTTTCTCTCCAATGGAATAAAACCGGTCTCCCGGTCGTTTCTTCTTTTCAGTGGGCGTGTAGCCTGTGGGAATTTTGATTCTATCTTGGGAGGAAGATTATGTCCGGTAAGGATAAACAAGGCTTATTTGAACTGTACGAAAAAGAGGATGTGGAACGCGCAGACGAACTGGTCTTTGGACGTGTTAGCGACCAGAATCGCCGTGGATTTCTGCGTGGTGCCGGTCTTACCACGATGACAGCGCTTGTTGGTGCAGCAATTCCGTTTGCGGCCAATATGCCAGCCGGTTTTATTCCGGTTGCTCTGGCAGGGGAAGATACGATAACGGGAAAAGACGGGCTGACATTGCTCAACGATCGCCCGCTTAACGCTGAAACACCGCCTCATCTGCTTAATGATGAAATCACCCCTACAACCCGCCATTTCATTCGCAATAACGGGATTCCACCGGAAAGTTTTTCTCCCGATGGCTGGATGCTGACGATTGATGGTCTGGTCGACAAGCCAATGAAACTGAGCATTGCAGATCTGAAGAAGAATTTTGAAGTTGTCACGGAAGCGCTGACAATTGAGTGTGGCGGTAATGGCCGTGCCTTCTTTGATCCACCGGCAAAAGGCAACCAGTGGACGTTGGGCGCTGTTGCCTGTTCCAACTGGACCGGTGTGCGCCTGATGGATGTTTTGAAAGCCGCAGGCATCAAGGATAATGTTATTTATACCGCCCATGTGGGAGCTGATACGCATCTTTCGGGCAAACCGGGCAAGCTTTCCCTGTCTCGCGGGGTGCCGATTGAAAAAGCGCTTAATCCTCATAATCTTATTGCCTTTGAGCAAAACGGTGAGGCCATTCATCCGATGAATGGTGCGCCTTTGCGTCTGGTGGTGCCGGGTTGGCCGGGATCATGCTCGCAAAAATGGCTTAATCGTATTTACCTGCGTGATGTGGTTCATGATGGTCCCAAAATGACCGGCAAAGCCTATCGCACGCCCAACCGCCCGGTTGAACCCGGTGAAAAGGTTGAGAAAAAGGACTTTGACATTATTCACGCCATGCCGGTCAAATCGCTGATCACTTCACCGCAAACCGGTGGCACCACCAGTAATGGTGTCGTTGAAATCAATGGCCATGCCTGGTCCGGCGATGATGCGATTGCCGCAGTGGATATTTCGATTGATTTCGGTGCAACCTGGATGAAAGCCAATCTGGGGGTTGCCGCCAACCCTTACGCCTGGCAAAATTTCAACGCCAGGGTCTCTTTGCCTAAGAAGGGATACTATGAAGTCTGGGCCCGTGCGACAAGCACAACGGGTGTTGCTCAGCCTCATGCCATTGCATGGAACCCGAAAGGTTATCTCAATAATTCCATGCACCGTATCGCCGTCAGATCAGTTTAATCATACAACTTCTTTCAGTTGGGCTCTCAGAGAATAATAACGCTTTGAGGGCCCAATTTTTTTAACTAAACATTGAGGAGGTGAGTATGACTTTGCCCAAACTGCAGAGCATAATTTTGCAGGTTTTGTTGGTCGCTATCATAATGATTGGCGCGGTTGGTTTTTATGTAACGTCGTCACTGGCAACGGCTGATGCAACCTCGAACGTGGTTGAGCCTGATGAACTGGCGCAGTGGGGGTTGCCGCTCGATCTGGGTCGTGAAGAAGTTGAGGTCTATTGCAGTGCCTGTCACTCATTGAGGTTGGTCGCTCAACAAGGGTTGACCAAAGGTGACTGGGATGAATTGTTCGACTGGATGGTTGAGGAACAGGAAATGGAGGAGATGCCCGCTGAAGACAGAAATCTTGTCTTAAACTACCTCTCCAAGCACCGGGGTATTGACAGAAAACTAAAGAAAAACTAAACAGGGCCTGTGAACTTAACAACTACTACATAACTGTTATTGTTAAGGTATTATTAGTTGGGATATTAATTGCCTGCTGGTTTTACCCGTTCTGTTTACGTTGGTGTGATATTGTCCGACTGTCACGAAAAAGGGTTGTTCGTCAAAAGGATAATAATATGCTAAATCGCCGTCATTTTCTGACTTCCGGTCTTGCCGCAGGAACGCTTGGACTTTCCTCGCCGGTTCTGGCGCACAGAAAAAACCAGCGCTATGTTTTGCCACAAAAATTTATGCCGCGCGAAGTTCAACTGGATCGAAACCTGGCGGCAGGAGAGGTTCATGTGTATCCGGGAGAGTTTGCGCTTTACTGGACGCTGGCAGATAACAGGGCCATACGCTGGGCCGTTGGTATTGGTCGTGGAAATCTTTATCACCCGGGAACTTTTTATGTGCGCGCCAAGCGAAAATGGCCGCGGTGGGTTCCTACCCACGACATGAAAGAACGCCAACCAAGCGCCTACCGGAAATTCTTGCCCGGTGGAATTTATCAAAATGGCCAACCCGGTGGAATTGCTAATCCTCTGGGTGCACGCGCACTATATCTGTATACAGCCAAGGGGCGCGATACTTACCTGCGTATTCACGGTACCAATGATCCCCGCACTATTGGCGTTGAAGTTTCAAACGGGTGTGCACGATTGGTCAATGAGCAGGTAAAACAGCTTTATGATATGGTCCCTGTTGGCACCAAGGTTGTGCTCAACAAAAAAATTGGTGCGGGACCTGCGCATTCGGTTATCTCTTAAATTCGCGACCAATAGTCGAACGTGAACTACGCGATTTTGGCTGATTGACTGACTATCCAGATGATCCAGATTTTGAGCCAAAGAAGCCTGATCCACTTGAGGATGAGGCGGAAGTTGTATCCTGCTGCTGCGAGGATGGGGTTGATGGCAT
>JAJFHS010000075.1 GCA_021775475.1 Hyphomicrobiales bacterium | reverse complement strand
TGCCATCAACCCCATCCTCGCAGCAGCAGGATACAACTTCCGCCTCATCCTCAAGTGGATCAGGCTTCTTTGGCTCAAAATCTGGATCATCTGGATAGTCAGTCAATCAGCCAAAATCGCGTAGTTCACGTTCGACTAGATAATTCCGGGATCGTTAATCCCCTGCAACCGTTGAGCAGCCGCACGGGCAAACCGCAACATCAGGGCTTTTCGCCGGGCCGCGGCAAGCCGGTGTTCTGGTGCTTCGCGCATGATTTCAGCACCATATTTATCAGCAATAATCAGACCAGTGTCATCGGGTAAAATTTCAACCGGCATATCGGCAGCCACAGCGAAGAAGAAAAAATCGCAATATTCTCTATATTTCGGCCATTTCTGATCAGTGCGAAAATCAGCAACGCTGGATTTAATCTCGGCAATCCACACCTCGCCGGAAGGTCCAATGGCAATAACATCTGCCCGGCGATTGTTTTTTAAGCCAAATTCACATAAGCAGACAAATCCCAGACCCTTAAGCATACGGCTGAGCCCGCGCTGGATGGCGGCAGCACGCTGAGACTGGCGGCCATCAAGAATGATCAGATCGTCCGGGTCTTCAGAAAAATGTTCGGGTCCTGAATTCATGGGAGACATATTGATAAAATTTAAAGTTTAGCCGCCTTGAAAGTGTCACAACTATTCAGCTGGCCGGATTTAAAACCGCGTTTGAACCACCCAGAGCGCTGGGCCGAGGTGCCGTGGGTAAAGGAATCCGGTGTCACACGACCACCACCGCGCTGCTGCAATCTGTCATCGCCAATAGCAGAGGCTGCATTTAACGCCTCATCAATATCGCCGACTTCAAGAATTTGCTTTGCGCGTTCGGTATTATTGGCCCAGATGCCGGCCATGCAATCAGCCTGAAGTTCCATGCGCACCTGAATGGCATTGGCCTGAACCCGGCTTGCATTGCTTTTTGCCCGCCTGACCTGCTTGGAAATGCCCAACAGGGTCTGAATGTGGTGGCCAACCTCATGGGCGACCACATAAGCTTGTGCAAAATCTCCCGGAGCGCCAAGTCTGAATTTCATTTCCTGAAAAAAACTTAAATCAATGTAGATTTTTTGATCACCGGGACAGTAAAATGGACCGGTTGCTGATTGTGCCGCACCACAGGCCGATCGTACCACGTTTGAAAACAAAACCAGTCTCGGCTCTTTGTATGTTTTGCCCAACTGTTTAAATTGAAGACGCCAGGCATCTTCCGTGTCCGCCAGCACAACGGCAACAAATTTACCCAGATCATCCCCCAGTTTTGCCGGTTGCCGGTTTGTTTGCGGTGAGGTGAACTGACCACCGCTATTGCCGGTCAGGCTTTGTAATATGACTGCGGGATCAACGCCTAAAAACCACATTATGACAACAACGGCAATAAGACCAACCCCGCCCAGGCCGCCGCGCCGACCGCCAACGCGCAAGCCGCGACCGCGTGGAAATCGAAATCCACCGCCCCGGCGCGGAAAGGAAAACCCGCCGCGCGAAGAAGAGCCGCGCTGATCTTCAATATTCTTACTTTGCCTGCGTCCACGCCAGCGCATATTGCTCGCAATCTTTTTGTTAAAACTTGTTTTGGGCCAGACTTTTCGCCAAAGCACATTTTGATCATATTCTGAAAAACTATTTTTTAATACCTAAGAATTAGAATCGGGCAGTTCAAATAATTTAGGTAAGCGCGGTAGAATCGCCGCTGATCGGGTCTTCCCATTTCCCTGGAGGGAATGTTTCATGCAAACGGCATCCAGTATTATCAAATATATTCGGTGGAGCTATTTTGTTAGCCTGGTGTTGATGTTGTCGATCTCACTTATCTATTTCAGTCTGGCAAGACAGATGAATGTTGAAATTCAACAATATAGCCAATTGGCATTTCAATTTTCCAAATTAGATCAATCGATGCAAAACCTGGCAGAAAAAGCAAAACGGATTGCCGAAATCGACGATAAAGCGACCTTGTCTTCATTGAAAACCTCACTGAGGTATTATGCATCAAACGTTGCGGAGCAGTTTGAAAAAACCAGTACAATCTGGGATCAGACCAATCCCGACGTAAAGAATTCGATTATAAAATCGTCACGTCAAATGCGAGGAGAAGACCCCTTTCAGCACCACAGACGCATGTTCGACACCAGTGGTCTCGAGACAATTGACAATCTGGAAGATATGCGGTGGATGGGTAAAAAGATCAGCGGTATCTACAACAGTTTTGTCCTTCCTTCAAACCTGCTCATAGAGGGTAAGGTGTATGAGGTTCTTGATAAAAAAGCAGAAGAATTCTCAGATCTGATCACCTGGTTCATCATTACCGGAATTGGCAGCCTAATTGCCATTGGGCTGATTATTTTTTTCCCGCTGGAGCGATCAATCGCCAACATAATCACCGACCTCAACCGCCTGCGGCTACGTGCCGAAAATGCTGACCGGGCCAAGAGTGAATTTCTGGCCAATATGAGCCATGAAATCAGAACTCCCATGAACGGTGTGATGGGGATGGCTGAGTTGCTCGGCAACACCGGACTGGACAGTAAGCAGAAGATGTTTGTTGATGTTATTATCAAATCCGGTAGCTCTTTGGTGACAATTATCAATGATATCCTAGATTTTACCAAAATAGATGCGGGCCAGCTGAAACTTGATCCCAGACCCTTTGTGCTGGCTGAAACCGTTGACGAAGTGGCGGCCCTGATTGCCCCGGGGGTAGACAATGGAAAAGTCGAACTGATCGTCAGAATGCAGCCGGATTTACCCGAAATGTTTATTGGTGATTCCGGGCGAATTCGCCAGGCGATTACCAACATTGTCGGCAACGCTGTCAAATTCACCCATAGTGGCCATGTTCTTGTGGATGTCTCCGGTGATCTCGAGCCTGAAAAAGACGGTGAAATCATTGCCAATGTTTTAATCAGCATCACCGACACCGGCATCGGCATACCGGAAGAAAAACTGGATTCCATATTCGACAAATTCTCTCAGGTTGACGGCTCGGCCACCCGCAAGCACGAAGGCACCGGCCTAGGCCTCTCAATCACCAAAATGCTGGTAGGGATGATGGGCGGCGAAATCACGATTGAAAGTCAGGTCCACAAAGGATCGACATTCCGAATTTCACTGCCGCTGGCAGTTGATGGCACCATCGAACAACCCAGCACCATCCCCAAGAACGTCACCGGCTCGCGTATTTTGATTGTCGATGATAATGAAATCAACCGCAGGATTTTAATGGAGCAAATGGCTTCCTGGCAGCTTGATGCAACACAAACCTCCTCCGGGCTCGAAGCATTAACCGCCCTGCACCGGGGCAAGAGCCTGGGCCAGTCCTATGACCTGATGATTGTCGATTACCAGATGCCAGGCATGGATGGCGTTGAAGTTGTCAATCAGGCCCGTCATCAGCCCGGCATCCTAAATACGCCCATAGTTATGTTAACCTCGGTTGACAACGCTGGCGAAGACGCAATACGGAGCCTTGATATCCAGGGCCATCTGGTCAAACCCGCCCGTGCGTCTCACCTGCTCGAGGTCATCTTGAGGGTTTTAAGCAAACCGGCAAAGGATGTCGACATGCCAGAAAACAACACCACGCCACCAGTTTCTCATGAAAACATAATGAATACCGAGCGCAAAGGAACAGGCACATGATCCTCGTTGCCGAAGACAATGAAGTCAATCAAATGGTTATTGAGTATACCTTGCGTGATGCCGGGTATGATTTTGCCATGGTGGAAAACGGAAAACTTGCTGTGCAACAGTATCAGTCGATCCGGCCCGATTTGATTTTAATGGATGTTTCCATGCCGGAGATGAATGGTATGGAAGCATCTTCTGTCATTCGAGAGCTTGAAATCGAAACCGGTGCCCATGTAATCATAATCGCTATTACCGCTCATGCCCTGCATGGCGATCGGGAAAAATTTCTCGAGGCCGGCATGGATGACTATATGCCTAAACCGATCAGCCCACGGGTTCTTACCGAGAGGTTGGCCGAATGGCTCAGCCCGCAGTGGCGCCAGGAAAATCTGTCAGCCTGACAAGTTTAACCTGGAAGTCCTGAAGCCAGCCCTCTCCCCCCGTCCCAACCACCCCTAGGGTATCCTTATCGGGTGGTTG
>JAJFHS010000074.1 GCA_021775475.1 Hyphomicrobiales bacterium | reverse complement strand
TGCCATCAACCCCATCCTCGCAGCAGCAGGATACAACTTCCGCCTCATCCTCAAGTGGATCAGGCTTCTTTGGCTCAAAATCTGGATCATCTGGATAGTCAGTCAATCAGCCAAAATCGCGTAGTTCACGTTCGACTAGATCGTGACCCTCAGGTCGAATGCGTTACCCGGAATGTTTTAGACAGGTTTCTGGCCAACTAAGAAATTAGCAGGAGCATCCTCACTGGCATTATCATCTATGGACACCCTTATGCCGGGTATCCTACATGGTTTCCAGCGCCGTCTGGTTTGGAAATTGTTGTGTGGGCTTTGACAAATGCGGCCAGATTTTTTGCGACGACATCAGAGGGCAGGCTGGTTACTCTCTGGTTTAAATCCATGTGGAGCAGCATTGTTTCTGTCGTTGCCGCCAACGTGGCGTTGCTAGCGAACAGGTTGTGAAACAGGTGCATCTTTTTGCCTTCCCCGGCGAGAACCTGCGTGGTGATGGTTAAGTGTTCCCCTTGTTTTACTTCACCCAGAAATCGCACATGAGATTCCACCGTGAAGTAACTGCTACCTCCAGAAATGTACTCGGCATCGGCCCCGATCATTTCCATGAAACTGTCGGTGGCCTGCGCACTCGCTTCCAGATAATGGGCCTCGTTCATGTGGCCGTTATAATCTGTCCAGCTTTGCGGCACCTGCCGTGAGACGGTGACCGGTAGATCAACCACTAAAGGTTTGGGAAAACCTGCTTCGTGAGCGAGAAGTGTTCCGCCGGCGCCACTGCCGGATTTACGTAAAGATCGCATTATTCCGACGAGATTGTCATCGCGCAGGCGCTCCAGCTCGCGGATACTCATATGTCCGGACTGGGCATCTGATTGCCCTGCAATCAGGTCCACCAGTTCATCGGTGAACTTGGGAACATCCATTAGTTTGGTCCAGGGCCATTCCAGCGCCGGGCCAAATTGTGCCATGAAATGTTTCATGCCCGCTTCACCCCCGGCAATGCGATAGGTTTCAAACAAGCCCATTTGCGCCCAGCGCAGACCAAAACCATAGCGGATGACATCGTCTAGTTCCCGGGTAGTGCAAATCCCATCCTTGATCAACCACAAGCTTTCGCGCCAAACCGCCTCGAGCAGACGGTCAGCAATGTGAGCATCGATTTCCTTGCTGATAACAAGGGGTTTCATGCCAATTGAAGTCAGGATTTCGCTGGCCTTGTTTATGAGTGCAGTCGGGGTCGCGGCTGATGGTACAACTTCGACCATAGGTAACAAATAAACCGGATTGAACGGATGTGTGACAATTATCTGATCGGGGCGACTTGCACCCTCCTGTAACTGACTTGGTTTAAAGCCCGAGGTAGAAGAGCCAAGAATCGCGTTTTGTTGCACGTTTTTTTGGATTAGCACATAAGTTTCATGTTTCAGGTCCAGCCTTTCGGGCACGCTTTCTTGAATCCATTTAGCACCAGCGACTGCTTCTTCTATCGAATGGTGGAAGGTCAATGTGCCCTTGGCGGGCATGGCCTTATCATAGAGCGACGGCAGTGAACGGTGAGCATTAGCCAGAACTTCACTGATCTTACGTTCAGCTTCTGGATCAGGGTCAAATACCGATACATCCCAACCGTTAAGCAGAAACCGGGCAGCCCAGCCACCGCCAATAACCCCCCCGCCGATAATCGTTGCTTTTTGGTTCATGGTGCGAGTGTCTCAGTATGCCCGTCTATAGCCAAAACCTGGCCAGAGATTTTGGAACCAGCGTCTGAAGCCAGGAAAACTGCTGATGCAGCGATATCACGCGCATTTACCCAAGTTTTCATCGACACGCCGGTTACATAGGAAGCGCGAACCTGCTCATGTGTCTCACCGCGTACGGAAGCTTCGTTTGCAATGACCCTGTCCATACGCTCACCCTCCACCGCGCCAGGGCATATTGCATTAACGCGAATTCCCGCACCACCCAATTCCATTGCCAGGGTTTTAGTGAGCCCAACAATCGCCCATTTTGCTGCAGCATATGGACTGCGCAACGGATAACCCATGATTCCAGCGCTTGAGGACGTCATGATAATAAGTCCGCCACCGCGTTTACGCATCACCTTTGCCGCCCAGCGGCAGGTCAGAAACGTACCGTGCAGATTGGTGGCTATGCACCGCTGCCATTCTTCATAATTCAGGTCCTCGATTTTACCTGCCGGGCCAGCGGTTCCGGCATTAGCGCAGACCACGTCGGCACCACCCCATTTGGCCTCTACGTTACCCAAAAATTGTGCCATGGCGCTTTCACTCATGACGTCTGCGACTTGTGCAATCGCTTCGGGGTAGTCAGCTTGAAAAGCTGAAATCGCTTGAGGGTCAGCATCACAGATTGCAATCTGCGCACCAGACCGCATAAACGCCTCAACCATGGCCCGCCCGATACCAGCCGCGCCCCCGGTAATAACAACAGTTTGTTGAGAATTGCTCATTTCGGGTTCCTCTTTGACAATCCGAGCCGGTCACGAACCGCTTCAGGACCGATAATTCGCGCGCCCAAACCTTCGATTATTCCGACAGCTTTTTCTACCAACTGAGCATTGGTTGCCAGAATACCACGTTGTAAAAACAGGTTGTCTTCCAGCCCAACACGCACATTGCCGCCTGCCAGTATTGCCGCGGCAACATAAGGCATCTGATCGCGACCTAATGAAAAAGCTGACCAGTGCCAATCAGAAGGCACATTGTTGACCATCGCCATGAATGTGTTGAGATCATTTGGTGCGCCCCAGGGGACGCCCATGCACAATTGCACCATGGCAGGAGAAGTGAGGACGCCTTCTTTTACCAGTTGGGTAGCGAACCAAAGATGACCTGTATCGAATGCTTCAATCTCAGGTTTCACACCCAAATTGGTCATCATTTGACCCATGGCGCGCAGCATACCCGGTGTATTGGTCATGACGTAATCAGCTTCAGCAAAATTCATTGTGCCACAATCAAGCGTACATATCTCTGGCTGGCACTCAACGATATGGGCCATGCGTTCTGTGGCACCTATCATGTCAGTGCCATCTTCACAGAGCGGTAGTGGTGAATGTGCATCGCCAAACACCATATCTCCCCCCATACCGGCAGTCAGGTTTAAGACCATATCCGTATCTGCCTGGCGAATTCTGTCGGTCAGTTCCCGGTACAGTTTTAAATCCCGGGATGGCTCACCTGTCTCAGGGTCACGAACATGGCAGTGAACAATTGCGGCCCCGGCCTTGGCAGCGTCAATGCAACTCTCGGCAATTTGAGCAGGCGAGCGCGGCACATGTGGACTGCGGTCCTGTGTTGACCCGGACCCGGTAACGGCGGCTGTAATAAAGACTTCTTTGTTCATTGATAAAGGCATATTGATACTTCCAGTATTTGTTCTTTTAGTAGAGCTATGCCGGAAGGCAAAAATGCGCTACACAAAATAAGAAATTACTTATTCGTTTTCAGAAGTAAAATGTTCTTTTCAGTTGGAAACCCGATAAATGTAGAACTTTTGGTCCTACCGCAAAGCAATCTTAACCAGATTGCCGCGGTACTTGATCCGATGCGTGCGGCAAATCGCTGTTGTGGAATTCCGGCATTTGAGTGGGTGATTTCAACACCCGATGGCCTGCCAGCAGTAACAACCACAGGAATACCCATACCAGCTGACAAAATTTTTACTTCAACACAAAACTCCGCCCCCCTCTTTGTCATCGCAAGTTATGGTATTTACCAAAACGACTGGAAAGACTTAACGCGTGATTTGAGGCTTTATGCCAACTCAGGAACAACTATTATCGGGATTGATTCTGGTGCATGGCTCATGGCATTTTCCGGGTTGCTTGACGGACACAGGGCAACAACTCATTGGGAGTATCTGGAAAATTTTGAATCCAGGTTTTCTGATGTACAAGTGGTTGATGAGCGATATGTCATTGAAGATGATGGTCGACTCATAACAGTGGGCGGGGCCGGTCCGACACTCGATTTGATGCTGCATATTATTCGTGACCGTTTTGGATCATCCAGTGCTCATGAAGTTGCAAATATGTTCATTTATGATAATCCAAAAACAGGACTGGCATCGCAACGTGGATTGACCATTGATCCCCCCGGCCTAATTGATGCCAGAGTCGCCAACTCGATTGCCATGATGGAAACTCATATCGAAGATACACTGACGATTGAGCAAATAGCGAGCCAACAGATGATTACACAACGTCAGCTTTTGACGCTTTTTTTAAAAGAAACCGGCATGACGACAAAGCAATATTACACCGAATTGCGCCTTCACCATGCCAAACGCCTGCTCATCGAGACAAAAATGAATATTGCAGAAATAGCGACAAGGTGCGGTTATTCATCCAGCAGCAGGTTTGGGTTGAATTTTGCCAGAGCATACAACAAGACACCTGGTCAAATGAGGCGAGAAAGTCTTTCTTGATACATACCTCAGTGACCTGCTCCTGCTATGACCCCCAATGACTGTGCAAAAATGTGGAGGATAATTGGAGCGCAGGTCACGATGATTAAAAGGGTTGGGAATTTCCGTTCGCTGCGAAACTAAAAGATTTCTGTTTTCAGGATCAGGTATTTTCAACGTGTGCGTCAACAATGCGTTGTATCATCGGGCTGTAATAAGAAAAAGATTTGGTCTTCAAGTCAGAGCGCTTCCCGGCCTCATCGTAGTACCGAACCTTGATGATCTGTTTCAGATTAGGGTTTTGCTCAAATGCAGCAACTTCATCGGCAGTCATCGGACCACCTTGCAAATGCAGGGAATGCACAGATGCTTGCGACAACCGACTGAAATACTCAGGTCTCGTGGCACAGAGATAACGTTTAGCAGCCACATGATAACGCACGCAATCAGTAACTATTTTAGGAAAAAACCTCTCCAACACTTCGGCACCAGCTTCTTCATGTAGCCTGTCTTTGATGTCATCCATCGAAAAGGTGCCAAACTCACTGACAAAATGACCAATGTCGTGAAGTAACGCTGAAACAATTATGGCTTCAGGTTCGTTTGCCTTTTCAGCAAAATGAGCCCCTTGCAACATGTGTTCTGCCATTGTGACTGGTTCGCCTAAATACTCCTCACTGCCACGGCGCGTAAAGATATCACTCAGAAAACTGACGATATTGGCGGAAGATAAGGTTTCGAAATTTTGGCTGGTCATTGTTTAACTTTCAGCCCTTTATATTCCAGAGCATTTAATGTTGAAAGAAGCCCGTCTTTGTCAGCGTAACAACCTTGCAGCCAACGCGAACCTGAACCTGAATAACCTTTGCGAGCGTGTAGCACCCGGGTATTATCGACGATGAAACATTCACCAGGTGATAGTTTGAATGTCACTTCCATTTCAGGGTCATCAATGATTTCTCCAAAACGCCGATAAGCCGCGTAGTAGGTTTCCATATGCTCAAATGGCACATCAGTGACGGCTGCCGTTGAACGAGAGTTAAAGCGTATCGAGACCAACTCTCCGTCAGGTGCAAGTTCGATCATCGGCCGGCGCGATTGTAAACAAACACCTTCTTCACCAGAATACTCAAATTTAGCACAGTATTTTGTAAGAACATCAAACCAGTCAGGATTTTCATCGCGCAATCGTTGCGCGGCATGGAAGCCATCTACAACCATGTTTTCGCCGCCCTCGGCAGAGTTTTCCAGGCAGTAGAGAATTTGTAATGTCGGCACAGGATCGCGGTAAGGGTTATCCGTATGAGCTTGAAGCCCAAGACTGGTATAGGCGAGGTTGGTCGGGTTGACTTCTGTGCGTACCTCAAAAAAATTGCCGTAATTTGTCTCTCGAACATAACCGAACAATTTTGCGACTTGCAAAAGCGTTCCTGTATCTGTGGGGCCATTTGTCAATTTGCCAAAGCCATATTTGCGAACCTGATGCAACCAGTTTTGCAGTGTCGATTTGCTGGCCTGGGCTTTGCCAAGATCAGCAGTTGGAACAGAGTCCGACAGATTGGCATTCCATGGCTCCAAGGCGGATGATATCCAGCCTGGGTAATTTTCTTGTGAACCGTCGTAGGAATGTTTCATCAACCAATCAAAATCATAGTCAACGGTTTTACCTTCAGGCATAAAGCGCAGAGTAAGTTTGGTATTGAAAATACTGAAACTCTCAATGTGCGTGCCATTTGGAATGTCATGCAAAGTTATCAGTCTTTGACCATTTCCCGGCGCCCTTGTTTTTGGGTCCCACGCGTTGTCGCGCAGCCAAATCGCATGGAACCGCGATGATTTTCCCGACTGGTCTGTTATGGCAATTTCATTACCATTGTTTGTAAGTTTGACGGTGTACATAGAACCTCGGATAATTTCATGAATTAACAAGTTATGGACAATATCAACCGGAAGAGCCATAATGACAATCAATCATATTTCGATACAAGAGGTCGTTTTATTTATGTCTAATACTGGAAATTTACTACCCCCACTAGAGTGGATACGTGTATTTGAGGCTGCCGGTCGCACTGGAAGTTTTACAGCTGCAGCGCAAGAAACCGGGCTAACGCAAGCTGCTGTAAGTCAGCGAATCCGTAATCTGGAAGGGGTAATTGGCACCCATCTTTTTAACCGTAATCCGCGTGGGGTCACTTTGACAGTGGATGGCGAAGCATGGTTACCCTATGTCGCCAATGCGTTAGAAACCTTAAGGCGCAGTGCTGAAGAGTTGTTTGAGAAGCCGCTAAAAAAAATTACCATTTCTGCCAGTACTTCTGTCATCCAACTATGGATCGCGCCACGTTTGCGCGCTTTCACCAGCAAGACAAATTATCAAGTTGCCCTACATACTATGAATACTGAGCCTGACTTTGAGAAAGTTACCGCAGAAGTCGAGATTAAATATGGGTTGGGTTCATGGGAAGGCAGGAGGTCAGCAAAGCTGTTTGATGAAGTGTTGGCACCGCTTGCTTGCCCGAACTTAGCCAAGCCTGGAGAGACAAGTTGGCAAAACCTTCCCCGTATCGCAATATCGGGACCGCGACCAGGATGGCAGGAATGGGCGCGCCAGGTAGCTGGGGTATCATCACCGATACCGGCCTTGAGATTTGACAGCTTGGCCCTTGCAATGTCAGCTGCAAAATCCGGTGCCGGTGTCATGCTTGGTTCGTTGCCCCTTTGTCAGGAAAGTATTGCAGACGGATCTTTGGTTCGTCTTTCATCCAAGACAATTGAGCAAACCGCCGGTTACTGGATTACATCCAAACATTCAATGCTGCCACAAAAACAGTGGAACCATCTGGTTGAGTGCTTTTGCCAATAGCAATCCAGCACTTTGTCGACTTCTGATAACCCCTGTTAGAGCGGCAGTCTTTGGTGCGGGTCCAATATCATTCGCGGACTCTCTTATTTTCCGAATCATAGCGGCAAAAATCGACAATACGGGATTTTACCCGGCACCCGAGCAATAATACTTCCAATTCAGTGTCTTTATCAGCACACTGAATATCTACAAATCCCATTGCCAGGTTTTCCTGTGTTCGATGGCCATAGGCGGCGGATGTAATAACGCCGACGACGGTGTCGCCAGCGAAGATTGAATCACCTGGTTGCGCAGGCGCATCCTCGATGTCGAGAACCATTGATACGAATTTCTTTTGCATACCTTGAGTAAGTTGTTTCTCGAGGCCAGCCTTACCAGGGAAATTCGGTTTGTCGAGTTTCACAAAACGCTCTAGCGCGCTTTCCATGGGATTGCGTTCGTCTATAAGATCTGCCTTCCAGTGACGATACCCCTTTTCGATCCGCATGGACTCCGTCGCGTACAGGCCGAAACGTCCGAGGCCGAACGCTTCTCCCGCCTCTGTCAAGGTTTTGTATGCCAACGAGAGCTGTTCTGCCGGGGTGTGCAACTCCCAGGCAAGTTCTCCGGAAAAACTTATCGACATGGCGATTGCATCCACATGTCCGATCCGGCAGGGTTTTACAGAAAGCCAGGGGAAAGATTGTTTTGACCAGTCTGTATAAGGGGCTACCAATGATAAAAGGTCGCGAGAAAGCGGACCTGCGACAACCAGCGTTTGATGAGAATTGGTTAACGCTTCAAGCCTTATGTGATCTGGTTTACGGGCCATCAGCCAGTCCCAGTCGTGATTCTCGGCGGCGGCGGCTGAACCCCACCAATACCGAGAATCGTCGAGCTTCGCCAAAGTAGCCTCACCCAGCACATTCCCTCGTTCGGTCAGGAAATAGCCCAATCCGACTTTGCCGGTTTTCTTGGGAACGCGCCCGCAAAACAAACTATCCAGCCATTCCGTTGCACCATCGCCAGATACCTCGTAACGGTTAAAACCTGAAACTTCCATGATACCGACCCTGGTTTGTACGCAACTAATCTCTTCGGCGACAACGTCCTTTGTCGGCGTAAAGCGGAACGAATGCTCTTCAACAAAATCGGAAGACGGTTTAAAGAAAAGTGCGCGTTCCCAACCATTGACGACACCAAAGCAAGCGCCCTCTTCAGCCAGAACTGGCATTATCGGCGTTGTTTTAGCCAAACGCCCCGCAGGACGGAACTCATGCGGCATATGGAAACGGAACTCATTCTGGTAGTCTTCGATCGCTTTCAGCGCCGTGTATTCGACGTTCGCGTATTTAGTAAAACGTCGCGGATCAATACACCAGGTGTCGTAACAGGCCTCGCCATGGGCAATAATCTGCGCCAGCAGCCAGCCATGACCACCGCCTTCGCCAAGCCCTGCACGCAATCCGGTTATACAATAGGCATTGCGCTTGCCAGGTATTTTGCCGACCAGCGGTAACCCGTCGGGTGTATAGGTGATGGGTCCATTGATAATCGTGTGGATACCAGCTCTTTCAAGACAGGGCAGCCGATGAAAAGCCCCCTCCATCACGTCGATCACCCTGTCTAGGTCATCCGGGCATAGCGCGCTTGTAAAATCGGGATCGATACCATCGAGCCCCCAAGTCTTGCAGCCTTGTTCGTAAAAGCCGATTAACAGCCCCTTTTTCTCGGCGCGTTGATAAAAATCAGCTGTCGGACAACGGATCAGCGGCACACGAAAATCATCTCCAAGCTCTTCGATCTCCGCGATTGTATCTGTAAGCATATACTGATGCTCCATCGAGGCGACCGGATGCTCGACACCCATCATCGCGCCAATCTCATTGCACCTGTAACCGCCAGCATTGACGACATGTTCGCAGGTGATGTCACCCTTTTCAGTGTGAACGATCCAACTGCCGTCTTGTTTCTGGGTCAGGTCAGTGACCGGTGTAAACCGGTAGACTTCAGCCCCGGCCTTGCGCGCACGACGAGCTAGCGCCTGACAGAGTTGGGCTGGATCAATGTCACCATCAAGTGGGTCCCAGAGCGCACCCAGAAGATTGTCGGTCGAGATTAAAGGGTGGCGACGCTTGCATTCTTCAGGATCAAGCATTTCAAATTCCACACCCATACCACGGGCCATGGATTTGAAATGGTGATAACCATCGAGATGGTCCTGCGTTGATGCCAGCCGTAATCCACCGGTGCCATGATGATAGTCGATCGGGAAATCCGGGTCATCGGCCAACTCTTTGTAAAGGTTGATTGAGTGGGTTTTCAGGCCGATCATGGTCTGGTTCGGGCCAAAATTCGTAACCTGCGCTGCCGAATGCCATGTTGTACCAGAGGTTAACTCGTCACGTTCGATTAGGACGCAATCAACTATAGCTTCCTGGGTAAGATGGTAAAGCGTTGAGCAGCCAGCGATCCCGCCACCAATTACCACCACTTGTGTCTGAGTTTTCATGCATAACCTCCTCTGTTGGTGCCACGCTGTGGCATTATAGGAAGACGGTCAAGGCGGGTAGTTTGTTCAAGTATTTGTTTTAAGTAAATCGAATGTTCAATTCGTTTAATTTGATGAATCTATGGGCTGGGGCAATAAGTTGGGATCAAGGTCATAGGGAGGATTCTTGGTAGCTTCAATCAAATTGTTTTTAAAAACTTTGCGAAGGATTGCTGAAAAATTTTCCGGCATGTCGTTCAGAGTGTCTCGGCGAGCATATAGCGAGATGGTTCGACTGAAGGCGGGTATGGGTAATTGTGATGCCACCAGACCTGATACTGTAGCACCGAGTAAAGCCGAAGCTGAGGTGATTGCCCATCCATTGGTGGCCTTGACCATGGAAAGCACGGCTTGAGTCGATGAAAATTCATGCTCCCGGGCGGGTACGAGCTTCGTGCGGCGTAATTGTGCCTCGATTTGACGACCCATATGTTGCTCGCGGGAGTAGCGAACGAAGGGACGCCGAAGCAGCTCTTCGAAAAGACTATCCACGTCTGTTTGGCCTGATCTGACGATGACGTATGGGTCACGCAAGATAGGGTGTTCCTCGACCCAATCAACCGTATCCATGGCATCGACAGCAACGATAACGTCTGCTGCGCGTCCATTTAAGCTGGAATAGTTTTCATGGCTTGGGCCGCTTTTCACAATGAAACGCAGACGGGCAAACTCGCTCTGAATTGCCGTCAACCATTCTGGTAGAATGTTTGCGTCAAAATCTTCAATTACGGCGAGACGGATAATCATGCTCGGCAGCTTGTTGTTGGCAGATAAATCCACCATTACGCCATTTAGTTCATCCAGAATTCGTAGTGCGCGTAGACGAAATATCTTGCCAGCAGAGGTAATCTCAAATCGTTGCGCGGAGCGTTCGATCAAACGTACGCCGAGGGCGGCCTCCAGATTTGACAATTGTAACGACACGGCTGACGCACTGCTTCCCAACCGTTTGGATGCCCTGGAGATGGATTGTTCCTCGATCACCGCCACAAAGATTTCCACGGCGCGTAGCGTAAGCCGCGTATTCGGTTTTTTGTTCATCGAAATACTTAATCAATATTTCGAAATAATTGAAACACAATTATTCCCCTTGTCTCCTTTAACTCACGGATCAATTCTATTATCGAAAGGAGCCTTCAATGTCACAAAGAGCAAAAAGATCGGGAGGAAGGGCGTCGCGCGTGGCGGCTCGCACAGCACCCATTGCGGGAATCAACCCATGCCCCCCCGGACAGTTTGGCGGTCAATATCAACCCCTTAATCCCAGAGAGCTGAGTGATATCCTTGATACGGCCTTCCGCCTCCTTGCAGAGGTTGGCATGAGTGAAGTTCCTGCCGGTTTTGAGCAAATCGCTCTTTCAAAAGGGGCAGAACTTAACGGCCTTGGTCGCTTGACCTTTTCAAGGCCGTTGATTGAAAGCATCATCGATGGTGCCGCCAAGTCTTTTGTCTTCTATGGGCGGGACCCAAAACATGATTTTGAGATTGGTGGTAAACAGGTGCGATTTGGTACCGGTGGTGCTGCTGTGCAGACGCTTGACCTGGAGACCGGCCTTTACCGCGACTCGACGTTAAAAGACCTTTATGATTTCACCCGTCTGATTGATACTCTTGATAATGTGAGTTGGTTCACCCGTTGCTGTGTGGCAACAGATATCGAGGATATCTTCGATCTTGACGTCAATACTACATATGCGCTGCTTGCCGGCACGACAAAGCCTGTCGGGACAAGCTTTACACTTGGTACCCACGTCGATCCGATTATTGACATGTTCGACATTGCGCTTGGGGGCGAAGGAAAATTTTCCCAACGTCCTTTCTGCAAGGCGCATATCTCGCCTGTCATTTCGCCCCTGCGTTATGGTGAGGATGCAGTCGATGTCACCATGGCTTGCATCAAGCGACGGGTACCAATCAACGCTATCATCGCCGCTCAATCGGGCGCAACTGCACCCGCTACACTTGCTGGTATGTTGGCCCAGACCACAGCCGAAACGCTAGCTGCGCTAGCTTTGGTCAACCTACTGGAGCCAGGTTACCCGATGATTTTTTCCAACTGGCCATTAGTCATAGATTTGCGGACGGGATCGTTTTGCGGTGGCGGTGGCGAGATCTCCTTCTTGAATGCGGCGGCGGCACAGATTTCAAACTCCTTGGGCCTTCCATCTGGCGTAGCATCATCCATGGCGGACGCTAAAGCGGTCGATGCCCAGATGGGCTCAGAAAAAGCCATGAGTGCTGTTGCCGCCGGGCTCGCCGGTGCAAATATGATCTACGAATCCTCGGGCATGACCGCCAGCCTGCTGGGCGCATCCTTTGAGGCCTTCGTGCTCGACAACGAAATGTTAAGCCATGTGAATCGCTTGATCCGCGGCGCAGAAGTAAATGAAGAAACACTTGGCTTTGAAGCTATCAAGGCTGTGGTGAATGGTGAAGGACATTTTTTGGGATCTGACCATACATTGGCAGCGATGCAGCGCGATTATTTTTACCCAACGATTGCTGACCGGAATGATCCGGCCAGCTGGGCTGAGCTCGGTGCACCGGACGCATGGTCAATGGCAAAGGAAAAAGCTATTGAAATCCTGCAATCCCATAATCCGGAATACCTTTCGCAAGATGCCGACCGAACCATTCGGGAACGCTTCAATATCTTTATTTGAACAATTCGAAAGGCGAATAGATGCCACTAATCCTTGTTCGACAAATGCCGCCAGAATATCGGTAAACAATCCACCTTGCCAGCCTATTAACACCTCGTTTGAAGTGTTGTTGGTGTCCATTGGAAGATATGTGTCGAAAAAGTCTAAACTGTAAATTCTGGTTCAGCCAATTGAGGTGAATGCTTCATCCATAATATTCAACGCTTGATCAACTTCAGCCTCAGTAATTGTCAAAGGAGGTGCAATTCGCCAAACTGCGTGACGCCCTCCTACTCGGTTAATATTCAGTCCATTTTTAAAACAATAGGAAGACAACTGGTTCATTCGGTCGTTCCCCGGTTCTCTGCTGGATCGATCCTCAACGATCTCCATTCCTAACAAAAGACCTCGTCCGCGAATATCGCCAATGTTCTCATGTCGGGTCATTAATTGTTTCAACCCATCTTCCAGATATCGCCCCATCTCAACGGCCTGTGTGACCAGTTTTTCGGAGACGATCGTTTGCACGACAGCCAATCCCACTTCAGCGGTAAATGGATCAGATGTATGAGATGTGAAATGGGAAAACTTACGTTCTCTACAAGCATCTGCAATGTCAACTGAAGTGACAACAGCTGCAAGAGGCAATCCTGCTCCGAGTGTTTTTGAAAGCGTTAGAATGTCTGGAACAATGCCATCAAATTCGAAAGCAAACATATCTCCTGTACGGCCTAAACCGGTTTGCGCTTCATCATAAATTAGAAGCATGTCATGTTCTCTGCAATATTTTTCAACCGTTCAAGATAGCCTGGCGGGGGTGTCACTAGGCCTCCAGCACTTTGAATAGGTTCGACTATCGCAGCGGCAAGGGAACCAACAGAAACCTCATCCACATAGGATAAGCCAACCTCCAGGCAGGTCATGTCACATTTGTCACGACAGTGTTTAATCGGACACCGAAAACAATTAGGAGAAGGTATGGCTATGGCCCCAGGGATAGTTGGGCCATAGCCACTTCTGCCATGAGCAAATGTACTGGTAGCTGCACCGGCGGTGGCGCCATGCCAGGATCCACCCAAAGAAACAATCTCGAATTTACCCGTATAAAGTTTGGCCATTTTGATGGCCGCTTCATTGGATTCAGCACCGGTATTCAGGAATTGCATTTTCGTTAGAGTCTTTGGCAAAAGGTCACCAAGTGCATCCGCCAGCAAAGCAACTGAAGGGGACAACATTGTGCTGTCCAAATGCAACACCTTGCTTGCGGCCTCCTGCATTGCCTTTAAAATCGCAGGATGGTTATGTCCAAGAGTGGCACAAATCTGACCGGATGAAAAATCAAGAACAGTCCGATCATTCTCTGTGTTTAGTACGGTACCATTTGCCGAAACAATCATTTCGCGAACGAAATCTCGACCGTAGTGCAGCAGGTGCTCGTCAGCAATGTCCCACAAATAACGATTCGAATTTCTACTGACCTGACCCTGTTCCTCTGTCATAATGCACCTATGTTTTAAACCTTGGAAAGCTGTAATGTTATTGCCGTTTCGTCGCCCATCTCTAAAAGCACTATCAACATTTGAGGCTGCTGCTGCGCATCAGAGTTTTAAATTGGCGGCAGAAGAACTTAGCCTGACACCATCCGCCGTCAGCCACCAGGTCCGTCAGTTGGAAAGCCAATTGGGACTTCAATTGTTTCATCGTGTGGGCCGCGGCTTGGTATTGACCGACGCTGGCAAAGCATATGTCGGCATGCTCACATCGGCCTTTTTGGAGATTGACACAGCCACGCGTCAGATTATGGAATTTCAATATTCTGATCAGATTGTTGTCCACTCCACACCAAGTTTTGCAAGTAGATGGCTGATCCCGAAATTGACAGGATTCCTTGAAACTCATCCACAAACGGATGTCCGCATCGAGGCCACATCTGAGGGTTTTGATTTCAAAACCGGTAATATTGACATAGCGATTTGGTACGCACGCAAGAAATGGCCTGACGATGTCGAATATCTTCCTCTCATCTCCGAACGTATTTTCCCGATGTGCCATCCCGATCTGAAAAAAAGCTGTACGCCCCTTCAAAGTCTTGAAGATTTGGCCCAACAAAGGCTGATATATACACAGCGTAACATCATTGCCTGGTCCAGTTGGTTTACAGCACGTGACATTGATCTTTCTAAATACAAGGGCCAACGCGTGAGTATAGATCCTTCGAACCTGGCGATTGAAGCTGCTGCGAACAGTGTCGGTTTTGTTCTTGAAAGTGATATACTCGCAGCAGCGGAACTTGAAAGCGGCACTCTGGTTCCTGCTTTTGAGAACGAGGATGCAGCCGAGAATATTTCCTATTATCTTGTGTGGCCTAAGCACCAGTCCAAAACACCAAAAATAGAAGCGTTTTGCAATTGGATCCGTGGAGTTGCCGGCACCGAAGGCGCGCCAGGGACAGAGGAAGATACCGCCTTGGCTGAAGTCGTTTAAGTCTATTGCCATCATCAATCAATGTCTTCACTGAGAGACACAAGTTCCAGATCACCATCTGAAGCTGTGGTGTTCGCGTCCACACGGCGTTCTGCCCAAAAGCTGAAAAGATAGTTTGGTCCACCAGCTTTCGGTATTTGAGATTTTCTACCGCAAGATGATCAGGAATTACGTCCTTTGACAAACGCAAAGAATTCACTGAATTGGTGAGACAGATTCTTGTTTACGGAAACATGCCCTTTTGAGTGCAGTGTTTTAGGTAGACAGAATTTCCAACCAATTAGAGATTTAGACAAGGGTGGACTTGCCACGGATTAGTTCCGTATTCCGTTTTCGATTAGGCTGTTTTTCGTTCAAATTGTACAGGACTTTTCCCTCCTAATGTTGACTTGCACCGTACTTACATCAACGGTGTAGAATGCGGCGTGTACAATCCCGCTAATTTGTTCCATAGGCGCTGACGTTAGACAGTTAAGCCTGGAATCATTGCCCGAAAACGCTGGCCATCATGCAGCTAGACCCATCGGGCAGCACAAGCTGCACTGAGCTTCAAAATCGATCCATCACAAATAAAGTCTGGCTGGATTGCAGGACCGGCACCGTTCTTCGATATTATCTCCGGGCGCAATCCCAAAACGCCGAATGAGGCAAGGTTCAGTTTAAGCTGGTGTGTTGCGGCAACATTGATTGACAATGGCCTCAACCTTGGCAGTTTTGAAGCAGCAGCGTTGAACAGGCAAGGTATTCGCGCTCTGGAAAGTCTCTTTGAGTTAAGACCATATGCCGTTGACAGACCGATAGTCGATATTTCCCCACAGCATCCCGACACAGTTGGTATCGTGCTGAATTCTGGAGAAATTCTTGAAAAATCATGCGCTAATGTCCCCGGCGGTGATTGCGACCTGCTCAGCAAACAACAGCTTATAGAAAAATTTAACGATTGTACGAACTATGCCGGTTGCCAGGATGTTGACTATCAGATGTTCCTTAATGCTGACACCGACACACCGTTTTCAAAATTAATAGAATTGATGACTGTTGATTAGCAATCCAAAACTCAATCCAGGGAAAAGTGGCAATGGAAAATTGGGACGTCGTTGTAATAGGTGCAGGTAACGCGGCTTTTTGTGCAGCCCACGCAGCAAGAGAAAACGGAGCATCAGTACTGGTTTTGGAACGTGCACCAGAAGCAGAAAATGGTGGCAACAGTCGCTTTACGGCAGGCGCTATTCGATTTTCATATGATGGTGTTGACGACATTCGTACCTTGTGTCCTGACCTGTCTGAGGAGCAAATAGGCGTAACCGATTTTGATACCTATACGACCGATCAATTTTATGACGACATGTTTCGGATTACCCGGTTTAGAACCGACCCGAATTTGTGTGAACGGCTTGTTACAACATCGCGCGAAACCATGGGGTGGCTCAGCAAGTTGGGCATACGCTTTATGCCGATTTATGGCAGGCAGGCATTCAAGGTTGATGGGCGGTTTAAATTTTGGGGCGGGTTGACACTTGAAACCTGGGGCGGTGGTCCCGGTCTGGTTGATGCCCACACCCAAATTGCCAAATCAAGCGGTATCGAAGTTCGCTATGGCGCACGGGTTATCAATATTTCTTATGATGGGCATCGCATTACCGGTGTGCGTATCAAGCACAATGGCGAGTTGTTCGAAATTACCGCGAAATCAGTGATCATCGCCAGCGGCGGATTTCAGGCCAACACCGAAATGCGCAGCCGCTATCTTGGGCCGGGTTGGGAAATGGCAAAAACCCGCGGGAGCCGCTTTAACACCGGTGATGGTATCAACATGGCGCTGGATATCGGGGCATCATCATTTGGTAACTGGTCGGGATGCCATGCAGTTGGTTGGGATTTCAATGCACCTGAATTTGGTGATCTTGATGTGGGTGACGGTTTCCAGAAACATTCATACCCATGGGGCATTATGGTCAATGCGCATGGTGAGCGTTTCGTTGATGAGGGCGCCGATTTCCGCAACTACACCTATGCTAAATATGGCCGGGTAATCTTGCAGCAACCAGATCAGTTCGCCTGGCAGGTTTTTGATCAAAAAGTAATTCATCTCCTGCGCGATGAATATCGCATCAAACAGGTCACCAAAGTGAGCGCTGATACGTTGGAAGAACTTGTTCGAAAGATGGGAGGCGTCGACCCAAAAGGCTTTCTTGCTGAAATCAAAGAATATAACGCTACAGTCAAGAAGGATATACCGTTCGATCCAAACGTTAAGGATGGCCGCGGGACAGCAGGATTGAATACCGCCAAATCGAACTGGGCCAACACCATAGATGAAGGACCGTTCGAGGCCTATCAGGTCGGTTGCGGCGTCACATTCACATTTGGCGGTCTGCGTATCGATCCAGCAACCGGCCAGGTTCTTGACACAGATCTGGCACCAATTCCGGGACTATATGCAGCCGGGGAACTGGTTGGTGGTATTTTCTATTTCAATTACCCTGGAGGCACTGGGCTCATTTCCGGTTCTTCATTTGGGCGACTTGCAGGAGGTTCTGCCGGAAACGCCTGCAAAGCCTAATAGTCATCATTAGGATATGAGTTAAAAATTATCCTGATTATTGGAAAAGGATAAAGTTGCCGACGGTCCAAGCCTCATAAACGCCAAAAACTATTGATGATTATATCCGAGGTGGATAATTGGCGACGATTTCCGCTTGAGCAGCTAATCCTAAAAATGACAAAGTCTGAATGCCCGCTTTGACGACTTCGCGCTGTACAAGATGTACATCAGAACAAACGGCAGAAATGGGCCGAATTTGCTATATCTCACACCATATATCGCTCAATACAATAAACCACTGGACTTCCCCCTCACAGGAAGCATGAATGGTGGTGACCACATATTCTTAAATACCCGCCTCGCCGAACTTCGAGGCTTTGCTCAGTGCGGAGCCCGGTGGTCGGGTCTCCCTGATATCAATGGGAGCATCTCATGAGCAAACAGCTAAAAACAAAAAAACTGATTAAACCTACAACCAAAATCGAAACCCTGATTCACCTCATCAAACGTTCCCGGGGGGCAACAATTTCTGAGTTGCAAAAAGCTACCGGTTGGCAGGCGCATTCGGTACGTGGGGCCATCAGCGGGACTTTGAGGAAGAAACTTGGTCTTGCGGTGACAATCGATGAGACCGAGAAACGTGGGCGGTTTTATTGTATTTCTCAGCCGAGTGACATTGGAGCCAGCCCGTGAGCGCTGGAGTGTCAAAACTGCGTCGACTGGATAAGGCACAATTGCGATGCCGCTGGCGACAAACATTTGGTTCTGCCCCGCCAGCGCGCCTGAGCCAGGATATGTTGCTTCTGGCTCTTGGGTGGCAGGCGCAGACAAAGTCCGGGCGTGGATATAATAGGGAAACGCGCGATTACCTTTCACGGCTGATTGCCGATTTCAAAGCTGGTAAGGACCTGATGTCGGGAGCCTCACCAGTGCAATCCAACCTGGGCCCGGGCATGAATAATTCCAGACGCCGCCGCTGCGCCATCTACACGCGCAAATCAACATCCGAAGGACTGGAGCAGGATTTTAATTCCCTTGATGCTCAGCGCGCATCTTGCGAGGCCTATATTCAAAGCCAGACCCAGGAGAATTGGACGTTGCTTCCCACTCAATATGATGATGGTGGCTTTTCAGGTGGGTCAATGGAAAGACCCGCACTCAAGACCCTGATCGGTGATATTGAAAAGGGTCGTATTGATATTGTTGTGGTCTACAAGGTTGATCGCCTGACGAGATCACTGACCGACTTTGCCCGGCTGGTGGAATTGTTTGATGCGAAACAGGTTTCCTTTGTTTCTGTCACTCAGGCCTTCAACACCACGACTTCCATGGGTCGATTGACACTGAATGTTCTTCTTTCTTTTGCCCAGTTCGAATGTGAAGTCACGGCTGAGCGTATCCGCGACAAATTCAGGGCCTCAAAAGAAAAGGGCATGTGGATGGGCGGTCGCCCGCCGCTTGGCTATGACATCAAAGATCGCCATTTGATAATTAATGCTGAGGAAGTTGATCGGGTTAAACATATCTTTGAGCGGTATCTGGCATTGGGATCGGTTTTGAAGTTGTCGCAGGAACTTAAATCTCAAAACATCCATAGCAAATATTGGGTCACACAAGCTGGCAAGGAAACCGGCGGAAACCCCTTCACCCGGGGAGCGCTGTATTCTCTGCTGCAAAACCCGATCTATATTGGCAAGATCCGCCACAAGGAATTAATCCACGAAGGCCAGCATGATGGGATTATCCCTCAGGCTCTTTGGCAGGAAGTGCAGAAACTGCTGAAGACCAATCGAGTGGGAAGAGCGAATGCCACCAATGCCAAATCACCGAGTCTTCTGACAGGAATGCTTGAAGACCCTCATGGCAACCGGTTCAAACCAAGCCATTGTAAAAAGGGGAACAGGCATTATCGCTATTACATCGGTGCGGACATGTCCCTGCCTGCACATGGAATTGAAATGCTGGTGATCGATGAGCTTGTAGCCTTCCTCGAAAATCAGTCCACAATCACCGGGTTGTTGCAAAATGACAATGCATCAGATCTTGAGGCCATGCTAGCAGTGGCACATACAACTGCCGAGCAGCTGAAATCGAATTCCAAGCGGTGCGTGTTGAAATCATTGTTGAATAAGGTAGTGGTCGCTCCAGAACAGCTCGATATCCATGTGAACCTCCATGGCCTGCGTGAAATGATCTGCAACGATGATCCCGAAGAATCGGGTGTCGATACAGTAGGTGACGAAGACGGTCATATCATTACCCATCGTATTCATCTCAAACGATCCAGTCATGGCAAAAGGATCATTCTGGGTCGGGACAAAAACAACAAGCGTGGCAAAGTCGATCCCTCGCTTCTCAAATCTATTGCCCGTGCGCATATCTGGTTTGATGAACTTAAAGCAGGATGCTCATATAAAGATATCGCCGTGCGGGAGAATATCGATCAGCGTCATGTGGCCCGTACCATCCGCCTTGCGTTTCTGGCTCCCGACATTGTGGAGAGCATCTTTAATGGAAATGCGCCAAAAAACCTGACCGTGGACTACCTGCTCCGGCTTCCTGAGCTTCCAGTTGAATGGCCGAGCCAGCGAGAATTACTTCAATTCGTTTGAATTGCCACAGAACCAATCGCGAAAACCTAATTGTGTCGGCATTCGCCAACCATCACCCTGCATCATTAAAAGCTGTAGAGGACCAGATTTATGCCCCGCAGAGAATGGCGCCGTAATTCATAGGATTTGCCGCTCTTTGCTCCTCTACGGGCTATAAAGCGATGCGCAATACTGCTCTAAACTCCCGGAAACACGGGCATTTCTAGCATGCTCTGAAATTCGTGTGGTTCGCAGATGACTTAATGGTGGTGATTGCAGTCTCGAGCGAACCTGTCTCTGCGTTAAATTCCCTGTTATATGGGAAAATACAGGGAAAATATGCTAATATACGCAAATATCCCATATTTAGACCCAATTTCACATCGATATTACAATGAGTTACAGTCAAATTCCCTAAAGAAATTAACAGGGAATTAAATTCAGGTAACAGGGAAATTTTTTGCCGTAACAGGGAATTTACAGGCCTTAACCGGAGAATTCAATTTCAGGATGAAACTTACGCAAAATTGAATAGCTACAAGCGGTTCATTAAATCCATACGCTCATGGTGAAGGCCCTACAGGCGTATCAACCAAACATCTTTATAAAACACGCCAGAAGTGATATGATCAAAGGCATGAAGAAGGATGCCATCATTTCTGCTCTGCGCGCACATGAGCGCGAACTTCACGCTCTTGGCGTGAAGAGCCTTGCATTGTTCGGCTCTGTAGCTAGGGGACAAGCGCAGCAAAATTCCGATATCGACATCGCCGCTGTTTACGATGACGAGATTATTCGTGATCTGTTTGATATGGGCGGTGTTGCCGCAGCTATCGAAACGTATCTCGGCACTAACAACTTTGATCTGGCCAATGAAAAAAATTTAGCCCCGCATGTTCGGGGGCAATTTACACGTGAGCATGTCCGAATCTTTTAAAAAGCATTATCTGGAAGCGATCATCAATGAGATCCGGAATATCCGTGCATTTGTTGCCGGGTATGATTTCAATGATTACGCTAATGATCTGAAGACGCAATATGCAACAGAACGCGCTGTTCTCAATATCAGTGAGGCTGTTCGAAACTTCGAAAAACACGGGCGGCGTGTCGATCCTGATTTTCAGTTGAAATCCATATCAACGGATATTGAGTGGAACAAAATCAAAGGCATTGGCAATGTTATGCGCCATGACTATGAGAATGTCACCAACAGTCGTGTTTGGGCTGTTATCACAGATCATCTGGACGGCCTTGAGAAGGCATGCACGGCTGCATTATAGTCTTTTGCAGTAACAAAAGCCTATTCGTTTGAAGGCGCGATTTAGACTCCCCAACATCGCTGAAACAATCTCACTCGGCATAAACACCCGTGGGGCGGGTCAATTTTAAATGCCAAACACGGATCAGTTTTAAATCCTTATTGACAGGTAGCTGAGGAATGCCTGAACTGGTTCACCAGTCTGGTCTGCCAAAAAGTGACAGGGGTCCAAGTTTGCGGCGCATTATGACAACCTTTCGCTCCAGCATTCTGGCCATTCTGATGCCTGTGATTATCCTTGGCGGTATTCTTTCTGGTGTAGTTACGCCGACAGAGGCTGCGGCTGCACAAATCGCCCTTGCGGTGCGGAGCCACGGCCTGTGTCTATTATTCTTGCGGGGAGAAAGAGGCAAAGCCTCTTGGTTTCCCTAGTTTAAACAAGCTCGCTTGGATATCAAGAGAGCAAAACCCTTACCCGTAATTATTAAACAAACTAAACAATCTCCGGTAAACTCGGAGCGGTTCATGGCCTATGATCGCGGCGGTTGAACCATCTCAAGTGTGCTGTCATCACCGTCCGCGCGCATCGAAGTGCTGATCAGATGATCAACCGTCTCTTCAAAATAAATCTCAAGTTCAGTTTGCAGCCTGGAAAACTCCGCCCAAATAACATCATCAAAAAATCGTTCGCTCGTTCGCACCATAACCGTCGTTCGTCGCTGGCGCGGATATCGGTAAGGACGCACATCATGCTTGCGGCACACGGCCACAAAAAGTCGGACGGACCACGTATCAGGAAGCGAAAACTTCAGTTCAATTTGCGGATTAGCCTGCTGGCTCTGCAACCGATCTTTCAAACGGTCAATTGCCGCACCTGCCGCAACGCGCTCACCCGCCGATCCAGCCCGTTGAAACAGGTTCTCAAGCTTCGCAAGTCTGGCGCGAAGAACATTATCGGCAGTCGACATATATCATCACCTCCATGGATATCCAGAAGATAAATCCC
Organism: Hyphomicrobiales bacterium; assembly: GCA_021775475.1. Taxonomy (GTDB): domain Bacteria; phylum Pseudomonadota; class Alphaproteobacteria; order Rhizobiales; family JAJFHR01; genus JAJFHR01. The sequence goes on along the minus strand of JAJFHS010000074.1, from coordinate 9,714 downwards.
TCGCACATTGAATGAAAAGTCAACCCTAAATACAAACGCCCCCTACATACCGCTTACTCTGAAACTAATAAATTCATCTGCCATCACCAGCGCAGATCATGTGGAGGAACTGTCACGATAACAGGATGACGATTAGATCATGAGGTTGTAATTTGGTTCGATGCATAAATTTTCCCACATTCGCCATTGACACAATATCCTCTCTAACCTCCTCTGGACGTTCCGCTGACGCCATAAAACTACGGCGATCAGCCGCATCGCGAGAATGGAAATACCTCTATGTGGTAGCCCCAAAATGATTGAGCACATTCAAAAGAAGTTGAGAAATATTATTGTCGAAGTTGTTAGAGGGCAGGCTGCCGCAAAATGTGATTGATCCTGTCGAAAAAACAGCGCCGCCGCCCGGCACATCAAAATAGACCATATCTGCACGGATCAGATCAGCTTCAGGTTCACCCGGCAGCGTAACGAGGTGGGTCAGGCGTTCTTCAGGCACCAGGATGAAAGCATCCGAATGATTTTCAGAACTTGCTATGATCTGAATATTTTCAGGTGAGCCCAGGTGAATATCCGCACGATCAAGTTCAAAACCAGCAGCCCCTCCACCGCTAAGGCCAAAATTGCCCAGCAGTTCATCACCAATGCCTTTGAGCAGCCAGGACGTACAATCAGGCCAGGGGGATTTTACCCGGTAATAAGATCCTTCAAATTGTCCCTGAGAAGAAAAACCGACACCGGCAAGACTTTGTGGCGGGCGCCCATTACGCCGCCATAACCCGCCATATGTCCCATCAAATGCATTAAAATATTCGCCCGGTTCAGCCGCCCAGGCACGAATGCCTGCCTCTGCCCGGCGAATTTCAATAGCGCCCTTAACATTTTTATGTTCGGCAATACGCCAATAAAAACCATTTCCGCCAAGATACAGAAATTTACCACCGGTATCCCGATAGGTTTGTAGAGCGTCTAATGTCTTGGTGGTATGGTATTCAGGGTGTGATCCCGTTGTAACTGCCGTATATCCGGCAAGCGCTTCGGCACCTTCATCATTCAACTCCTGATCCGTAACAATGTCATAGGCAATACCTTTAGCTTCCAGCCAGGTAATCAGATGACTGTCAGCCTGGAAATGCCTGAGGCCGGAACTTTCACCATATCCGTAGGTAACGTAGCCGGGACGGAGTGTGAAAAGTGGCCGCTTATGTGATGCATGACAAATTCCGCTACCGTCTTTATGAAAATTATATGTGGACAGACCATACTCCGGATATTCAGCAGGATTCCAGGGATAGGCATTCCACGCCTTGAAGCGCGCCTTCCAACTGTCATCAAAATCCGGTCGGCCATGGTTGCCATAAATTGTATATGTATATGTTGAAACCAGAACGCATAATTTTGCTGTTTGCCTCCCTTTAGAAGGGCAGACAAAAAATGGCATCGTATCTTCATAACCCTCACAGGTTATTCGAGCGGCATAAATACCACTTGGCAAATTTTCCGGTATAGGGAAACTAAAATCTGTCTCCCACTCAAAATCATAAATATCATCTTCATGAAAATGAATGGCTGCATACTGATCCGGTGCATGCTTCCAACACATTTCCTCGCCTGTCCAGCGTGACCCTGTCATTGCCCGTGCTGGTAAATTGACAAGCTCACCGTCAAGTCCATTTGGTCCGACATCTTCAATCTGCAATGTCTCCATTGCCCGGGAAAAATCCCATCGGGCCCACAAATCTTTTGCCGATTGCATGGCCTGCGCAACAATGGCATCGTCAAATGTGGCCTGATATATCGATGGATTCTCGATTTTCCCATTGTAATGCGCGGTTCTGCTTTGAGCATTCCGTGCTGCAATAACGATATCAGCCGTCTCAGCCAAATGATAATCCCTGCCCACGTGCAGACTTTTTTGCTGGCGCTGTCTATCTTTGCCGCGCGGAGCATGGCCGACACTGATCATCCCTGCATCAACATCCACACTTGCCCAAATCAACCCCCACTCGCGCACATGTACAGGAACATCACAGCACACCCTCGAAGACAGGCCATCCTTCATGCCAACTTCAAATGCAGGCCTGCCCTTGCCATCAAGCATGAGGCAATATCCACAACCCTGTGTAGCATCACCTTGCCATTGAGAAATTACGGCCTGCTCCCCCTGCCCGGGCAACGTAGGCCAGACTGTCGCCATTACCGTAAAGCTGGAATTGATTGAACTCTTCTTCCCAACACTTATCCGTGCATAAGAGCCCGCTTGAAAGTCCTGGATACGAGAGGGGTAGGATCCATCAAAGGATGAGTCAATAAGCTCCTCAATTATCCCCGGGCCCTCAGGGTTGGGATCGGCACAAATTATCCGTACCAAGCAGGCTTGATAAGAGTTTGGTGATGTGGAACTCACCTTGAATTCAATTTCATCTCCAGGCCTGCCGGAAAGTCGATCAGTGTAGCCAAGCAAGGGTATTCGTGGGGTATCGTTCATCAGTGCAGGACTCCAGATTCCAGAAGATCAACGTTAATGTGCAGCGCAAAATTGCGCAAGCAAGATTATATGATCACTTAGAAAACAGCACCTAGCTGACGAGACACTGATTTAGGGGTTCAAAAACCAGCCCGAGCATCTGGGTGAATTCAGCACTTAAATTTTTCCATTGCCAGTTATCAGCCTTTTGCCTACAGTTTGGAAGGCTAATAATAAAACTGCATCTTCGGAGTTGCAGTTTTACAAAAAAAATCTGGGCTCCAGGCCATTTTCAAAAAGGGAGGAACTATGTCATGCTTAAATTTTATCAAAACCTATCTGTAATCACTGCCACATTTCTGGTAGTGATGGCGGCATTGCTCATGCCTGCTGCTGCACAAAAGAAAGGTGGAACGATGGTGATGATCGTTCAGCCTGAGCCCCCGACACTCGCCTCTTATCTTTCAACTTCCGGTCCCATCGGACAGGTTGCCGCAAAAGTTTATGACGGCTTGTTAGAATATGACATGGATATGCAACCACAACCTAGTCTGGCTGAATCCTGGAACCTTGCTGCTGATGGTAAAACATTAACATTCAAATTGCGCAAAGGTGTTATCTTCCATGATGGCAAGCCATTGACGTCTGCTGATGTGCAGTTTTCAATCATGAAGGTTGCAAAAGTAACCCATCCGCGTGGACCAAATACGTTTCGCTCGGTTACAGCAGTGGAAACACCGGATCCCTATACAGTCATACTGAAACTTGATCAAGCCGCACCATATATGATGATGGCCTTTTCAGGTTATGAAACTCCAATCCTGCCTAAACACATTTTCGCCAATGGCGATCTACGGGCACATCCGAATGCCAACAAGCCGATTGGTTCCGGCCCATTCAAATTCACAGAATGGAAAAAAGGCGCTTATATTCGTCTAGACAAGAATGAAAACTACTGGAAAAAAGGACAACCCTATCTTGACCGTATTGTGGCGCGTTTCATTTCTGATCCTTCGACACGCACAGCGGCTCTTGAAAAAGGTGAAGCACATTTTGCGGCCATGGGTGCCGTTCCGTTTAACGACGCCAAAAGGCTTTCAGCCAGTAAAAATGTGACAATTACAACACGTGGTCATGAATTGATTTCACCTGTGGCAGAACTTTTACTGAACACACGCAGAGCACCCCTGAACAATGTCAGCGTCCGCAAGGCAATTGCTTATGCTATTGACCGGAAATTTGTTATAGACAATATCTGGTTCGGCTATGGCAAACCAGCCACGGGACCAATGAGTTCAAACTTTGCACCTTCCGGGCTTTACACCGACAAAGTGACGCAATATCAGGTTTCTGATGGTATCGCGCGTGCCAACAAGCTGTTGGATGAAGCCGGCTTCAAGAAAAAAGCCGACGGCTTCCGTTTCGAGTTGATGCATGACAGTCTACCCTATGGTCAGGAATGGACAAGATTTGGTGAGTATATTGCCCAGGCACTTGGCAAGATTGGCATCAAGGTAAATATTCGTCAGGAAGATGTTGCTCGTTGGTTAAAGCGTACGTATACAGATAATGATTTCGATACTACAGCAAATTATCTCTATAATCTGTCCGATCCTGTTGTTGGCGTTCACCGTGCAATCAGCGCAAAAGCCATAAAAAAAGGCCGGGTATTTTCCAACGGCTCCGGCTGGTCAAACAAACGGGTTGATGAACTGTTCGACAAAGCGACCGTTGAGCCGGACCTGGCAAAACGTGGCGAGTATTATGCCGAAGCTTTGAAAATTGCAGCCGATAATATTCCTATTATCTGGACGCATGAAATGAACTTCCCGACGGCAATCAACAAAAAGTTCAAGGACGTGATTGTCAGCCCGCTTGGTGTTTATTCAAACTTTGACAGAGTGTACACCGAATAAGGCACGTTAGTTTTTCAAACAATAATACCAGTGGTGGCCTTCCAAAGCCGCCACTGGCTTTCCAATAGCGATTTTGTAAACGGTTTCATTATAGGTATTTCATGCAAAGCGGCCGACTGCTGAAGTATATTGCAATACGCCTTCTACAGGCCGTTCCTGTCATATTTGGCGTTATTGTTTTATGTTTTTTAATGCTCCAATTGGCTCCCGGTGATCTTGCAACTGTCCTGGCAGGTGAATCCGGTGGAGCTTCAGAAGCTTATATTGCTGAGTTACAGGCGCGCTATGGTCTGGACAAGCCCGTCCTGGTTCAACTGGGGTATTACATCAAAAATATCATGATGTTCGACCTTGGGTTTTCATTCCGACACAGTGCCAATATTTCAGAGCTTCTGGCCGAGCGCATGCTCGCAACCCTGCTGCTTATGGGCTCAACATTAGTACTTTCGCTCGGGCTCGGTGTTTTGGCAGGCCTTTTGGCATCTTTGTGGGTCGGCACCTGGAAAGACCACGTAATTTCCATTGTAGCCATCATAGCGTATGCCACCCCGCTTTTCTGGGTCGGCCTGATGCTTATTTTAGCTTTTTCCATCAAGCTTGACTGGTTCCCGACCTCAGGTATGGAGGACGTGGTGCAGTTTTATGAAGGTTGGGATAGAGTTGTCGACATTGCCCGTCACCTTGTTTTACCCGCAATCACCCTATCTTTGTTTTATCTCGCTCTTTATGCCCGTCTCATGCGCGCAACCATGCTTGAGCAACGTGGCCTTGATTACGTCACTACCGCCCGAGCCAAGGGGTTAAATGAACGCCAGATAACAGTGCGCCATGTTTTGCGCAATGCACTGTTGCCGGTTGTAACCATGGCCGGTGTTCAGATTGGCGGCTTGCTGGGTGGATCCGTTGTGGTCGAAAGCGTTTTTGCCTGGCCCGGCATCGGACAACTCGCCTTTGAAGCACTGTTTTCCCGGGATTATAATCTACTACTCGGTATTTTTCTTATCTCCGCAATTCTCGTGGTTGTTATTAATCTGATAGTTGATGTTATCTACGTCCTTCTCGACCCACGTATCAGGGTTGGCTCATGAAAACCTTTTGGCAAAGGTTTCTTACCAACCCGCGGGTTGTCTGCGGCCTGATCTGGCTGGGGTTGGTAACGATACTCGCTATTTTCGCTCCTTTACTTGCCCCAAGTGATCCTTTTGCAATTGTCGCAGAACCCTTCAAAACACCTTTCAGTGAGTATGTTTTCGGAACAGATTCATTAGGCCGCGATATGTGGGCCGGTCTGGTGCATGGTGCCAGAACGTCCCTGCTTATCGCTCTCATCGCAACCGTTAGTGCTGTCGCCTTTGGTACCATGGTCGGCGGCATTGCCGGTTATTACGGCGGTTTTATTGATGACATTTTAATGCGGATGACGGAGTTTTTTCAAACCATTCCCTCCTTCATCTTTGCCATCGTACTGGTCGCTATTTTGACCCCCTCTGCCACCAGCATCATTATCGCCATTGCAATCGTCAGCTGGCCACCGATAGCGCGTATCGTTCGTGGTGAGGTACTTTCAGTCAAGGGGCGGGAATTTGTTCAAGCAGCTATTATTGCCGGGCAAAGCGATAGTGGTATTTTGCTGAAACAGGTTTTGCCCAACACTTTATCTCCATTGATTGTTACCGGCTCACTTCTGGTCGCAACTGCAATTTTGGTTGAATCCGCTCTGTCGTTCCTCGGTCTGGGCGCTCCAAACCTGATGAGCTGGGGTTTTATGGTCGGCTCAGGCCGTTCGTTTCTGCGTGATGCCTGGTGGCTTGTCGCCATTCCCGGGGTTGCTATTCTCCTGACTGTTCTCTCCATCAATCTGGTCGGTGAAGGGTTGAATGATGCGCTTAACCCAAGGTTGAGAGACTTATGAGTGACATGGTTTTAAGCATTCAAAACCTCAAGGTTGATCTGCCGGTCTGGTCAGACCGGGCGCACGCCGTTGATGATGTTTCCATTTCAGTCAGGGAGAAGGAAATTCTATGCATTGTCGGAGAATCAGGTTCCGGCAAATCCATTATGGCCAAGTCCATTTTAAGACTTCTGCCTGAGCCACACGTGCGGGTGTCCGGTGGCAGCATAATGTTTGAAGGAAACGATCTTCTTGATGTTGCCGACGAGCATATGCGCTTTGTTCGTGGTGGGCGCATTTCAATGATTTTTCAAGAGCCCATGGCGGCCCTCAATCCATTGATGCGTATCGGGCGCCAGATAGATGAAATTATTGAAGTACATACAAGTCTAACCGCTTCAAAGCGACGCGAAAAGGTCATAGCACTGTTTGATGATGTGCGCCTGCCAGAGCCCGAACGCATTTTAACAAGTTACCCTCATGAACTCTCAGGTGGCCAGCGCCAGCGTGTCATGATCGCCATGGCTCTCGCCCTTGAACCTGCATTAATTATAGCAGACGAACCAACAACTGCCCTTGATGTAACCACCCAGGCGCAGATCCTGCATCTGATGAAAGACATTCAGCGCCGCCATGGGACGTCAATTCTGTTTATCACTCATGACTTTGGTGTTGTTGCTGAAATTGCCGACCGGGTAGCGGTTATGCGTTATGGCAAGCTGGTGGAAACGGGAACTGTAAACGAAGTTCTATCCAGCCCAACTCAGGATTACACCAAAGCGCTTGTTGCTGCCGTGCCAAGTATGACCCCCCGGCACCGGCCTTCTGAAAGACCGGAAAATTCAATTCTTGTTATAAATAACCTGGTAAAAACCTATGCGGCACGCGGCGGTGTCTTCGGCGGAAAAAGCAAAGCGGTTCATGCTGTTGCCGGTGTAAGCCTAAAGGTGCCCAATGGTCATTCACTGGCTTTAGTAGGCGAATCCGGTTCGGGAAAATCAACCCTTGCCCGCTGCATTGTCGGGTTGGAGCAATCTAATAGCGGTGAAATTCTTCTTGATGACATCAATATCGCTGGATTAAGCCGGACAGAATTACGCCCGTACCGCAACACTGTGCAAATGGTATTTCAGGACCCTTTTTCATCTCTCAATCCGCGCCAGAAAGTCGGCGATATTATTTCTCTTGGTCCCATGCTTAAAGGAACGAAAAAAGACAAAGCATGGGAAGACGCCAGAGATCTCCTGTGTTTGGTGGGGCTTGATCCCAAAGCTGTGGAAAGATATCCGCATGAATTTTCAGGAGGCCAGCGCCAGCGTATCGGCATTGCTCGCGCCATTGCTATGAAGCCAAAGCTGATTATCGCAGATGAGCCTGTATCCGCCCTTGATGTATCGGTACAAAAACAAGTGCTTGAGTTGCTCGATGATTTGCGCAAATCCCTAAGTTTATCGATGTTGTTCATCACCCATGATTTGCGTGTCGCAGCTCATGTGTGTGAAGAGATTGTTGTTATGCGAAATGGTGTTTTGGTTGAACAAGGTGCGACAGCCAATATTTTTTCCAACCCGCAACATGAATATACCAAAGCCCTGCTCGCTGCTGTTCCGGGAGAAGGTTGGCAACAGCGTTCGTAAACGCCTTTAAAAAAACCATAATGGCAGTATAAATCAATCCGACGCGAAGGTATGGATAATGGCTGTTATAGATGCCTATGCATCAATCAAATTCCTGCATAACGCCTATAGATCAGGCAGCCTTTCCCCCGTGCAGGTCGTTGCCTCACACCGTTCGCGCGAAGAACGCCTCGAAGGCAAGTTGAAGGCCTACGTTACCCGTTACAGCGAAGAAGCACATCAACAGGCCAAAGAAGCCGAGCAGCAGTTTGCTTCCATGCACGATGCACCCCCACTTGCCGGCATATTAATTGCCTTGAAGGACCTGGTCGATATAGAAGGCCGTATCACATCTGGTGGCTCACCCGAACGATGCAATCGTATTTCTGCCGACACAGCGATAATTGCCCAACGACTAATGATGGCCGGTGCCATCATTTCCGGTAAAACACACACCGTTGAAATGGCGACAGGTGGCTGGGGGACCAATGAACATTTAGGTACACCCTGGAACCCCTGGGATCTTGAAATACCAAGGACGCCGGGTGGTTCATCAAGCGGTTCCGGTGTTGCGGTTGCCGCTGGTTATTGCCCTGGCGCTATCGGCACCGATACCGGTGGCTCGGTGCGCCTGCCGGCTGCCTGGTGTGGGCTGGTTGGCCTCAAGGTTACAGAGGGCGTTCTGCCTGTTGAAGGGATCATGCCATTATCCTCAACACTTGACACACCGGGCCCGATGGCACGAAGCATCGATGATGCGCTTATCATGTTTGAGGTCTTGCGCGGCAGTGATCACAGCGAGGTAAATACTCAACTGAAAGAAACATCAGGGGTTTTTGCTGCCATCCGTGAACCAGTTGATGGATTGGTATTAGCGATTTTACCGCAAGATGAGCGCAATGGCATCGACCCGGAGGTCTTGGCCGCTTACGATATAGCCGTAGCATGTCTTGTAGGTCTTGGTGCCAGAACTATCGATAAAGCAGTACCTAAAGCATGGGATGGTTATACGACCGATATGATCCAGAGAATTATTTCTTACGAAGGATATCGCTTTAACAGGGAAATCCTCGACAATAAAAATGCGGTCGTAGACCCATGGGTCAAACTGCGGCTTATTAGTGGCAGGGACAAATATACTGACGACATATACCAAACAGCATTAACCCAAAGGTTATATGATCATGCAGAATTCCAACACGCGTTTAAAAATGTTGATGCTATTTTGACACCCAGCATCCCCACAGCTGCAATTCCACTGAACAAAGTGGATCAGCTGGATGGTCCCGCCCGTTTCACCCGTGCTGCTAATTATCTCGGTCTTTGCTCACTTACTGTCCCCAATGGCTTAACACAAGAAGGCTTACCAACAGGCTTGATGATCACGTGCCATAACAAGCAGGAAATAACAGCCCTGCGCATTGGAAAAGCCTATGAAAAAGCAAACAAGTGGAAAGATCAACACCCGGGAGGGCTGGATTGTTAGGGCTGTAAAATACCTTTCAAATGTTCAGCTATGCACTTTTTATAACCTGGAGTTTGCCGCCAGCTCTCGCCAATCAAATAGTGACCCAGCCCCCTGAATTCCGGCCAGATTGGTGTTAGTAATCCGTCTTTGAAAGGATGGACTATGAAGCGCAGATTTACGGATGAACAGATTATCGGAATAATCAAGGAATATGAGGTCGGTGTGAAGGCCTCTGAGCTTTGCCGCAGGCATGGCATCAGCGATGCAACGTTTTACAAGTACAAAGCCAAATTTGGTGGCATGAATGTATCTGATGCCAAGAAGCTTAAAGCGCTTGAAGATGAGAATGGAAAGCTGAA
>JAJFHS010000073.1 GCA_021775475.1 Hyphomicrobiales bacterium | reverse complement strand
AGATTAAACCGCACAAACCGGCCTGCTTCGCTTGAGCTACGCAAGGGCTCCACTCCGCAGGCCTTGACGCCAACCAAAATAACGGAAATAAACATGAACGGATTCTACACCTGAATAGCCCGGATCAGGGGGCCGGGTCAGTAATTTCTCCCGCAAATCGAGTTGAGCGCGAGAAAAGCAATATCGATATTGTTATAAAAAATGCAGCCGGGGTTGTCGTTGCAATTATTGAAAACAAGTTCAAAGACGCACCAAATCAAGAACAATTAAAAAATTATCGTAATAAAATTGAAGACGACCCTGATTGTATTCTGCTCACCCTCGTCCCCGCGTCATTTTGCTTAAAGAAAATTGGGTGGCGACAAGTTACATACCAACAGTTTATCGAAAAACTTAAATCCTGGCTTGCGGAACCCCCCTGTAACGTGACTAAAAGCGACCGCGTTATTATTGAAGCATACTGTGAAATGGTCGAGGGTATATGTATAATTGCTAATCAGTTTCTCGAAGTTAAAGCTTCAGAAGATAGTTACTGGTTTGGTGAACGAGATCTCAAACTTCTGGAAGAAATCAGATTTTCAGATACGATCAAAAAATATGACGTTAATCGACTTAAACGGGAAGTCATCGAAATTGTATGTGATGTCATCAAAAAGTTGCCTTCATGTTTTTACACCGAGAAACCCAACGAAAAATTGGAAGATGGAAAAACATCAATCCATGTATCAGCGCGATTGTTTAATAAAGCACCGTGCTTAAGCGTTTCAACAAATCATCAGTTGGGAAAAAATACACTGCATCTTAACATTGAAATTCAAGGCACTCAGTATCGTAGAATGCTAGGTTTTAAACCTTTCAAATTTCCTGGGAAACGGGACCCCGTTCGAAATGAAATAGATTTGGCAGGGTGCTTGGCAAGGTGCGTTGAAAAAACCGATGGCTATAGTTGGTTGTTTGGTAAAAAATCTGATGAAAAATATTTTTTAATAGAAAAAGGAGGAATTCCCGAAAGGCATTACAAAACCTCCATGTCAAAGAAATTGAACAGTTACGCGCCTGATGCCATTTATCAGTACATAAATATTTCGAAATCCAAAGTATCCGAGGAGGAACTTGGATATGGTGAGGTGCTTGATTGCATCATAGGCGACGTTAAATACGCCCTCAAACTTGTAAAGAAAACGGGCTACTTGGAAAAATTCAAGGAGTTTAAAAAATAATAAAACCCTGCTTTTCCTTTTTACAACCACCGCACCTGCTGACGAGCATCACTGACCCCACCATAACGGATATTTAACGCATCGCCCTTACATAATACCTGTTGTAAAAACTGGTGGGATGGTGAGCGGCAATGAAACTGATAATCCAGATTCCCTGCTTCAATGAAGCGGAAACGCTGCCGGAGACTTTGTTTGATTTACCGCGTTCGATCGACGGTATTTCGAAAATCGAATATCTGGTGATTGATGATGGCAGTTCAGATGATACCAGCGGTGTGGCCAAACGTTATGGTGCGCACCATATTGTGCGTCATCGCACCAATCGCGGTCTGGCCGCTGCCTTTCAATCGGGTATTGACGCAGCCTTAGCGGCGGGTGCCGATATTATTGTCAATACGGATGCGGACAATCAATATGCCGGTGCCGATATTGGAAAACTGGTTGCCCCCATTCTCGATGGTCGTGCCGATATTGTCATTGGTGATCGCCGGGTTAAAAGAAATCAGCACTTCGGCCACTTCAAAAGACGTTTGCAGGTGCTTGGCAGCTTCGTCGTCAAACGGTTCTCGCGTACCGATGTAACCGATGCGGTCAGCGGATTTCGCGCCATCAGTCGTAGTGCTGCACAAAACATCACCATCGTATCCAAATTCTCCTATACCACAGAAATGCTTATTCAGGCGGGCAGCAAACGCATGTCGGTTTGTTCGGTTCCCATACGCACCAATAATGTTGAGCGGCCATCGCGATTGTTTAAAAGCATACCGCAATTTATTATGAACACCGGGGTGACGATTTTACGTGCCTATACCATGTATAATCCCTTGCGCGTGTTCGTTTTGTTCGGTGCTCTGGCGGCCCTTATTGGCACTGTTCCCATTGTTCGCTTTTTGTATTTTTATGCCCTTGGGCAAGGTACAGGCAATATTCAGTCGCTGGTTATTGGCGGATCGTTTTTCACACTCGGCGTGATCGCCATTATGCTGGGTATTGTCGCGGATCTGGTCGGGCGCAATCGCCAGCTTATGGAAAGCACGCTGCAACGCCTGCGCAAAATTGAAGATCAGATTACCGCCGGCAATGTTGCTAACGCCCTTTTCGACACAAATGAAGTTGACGAGCCCGTTGTGCAAAAAAGAACCGGGACGAAAGGCTAACTCCTTTCATGGTTGATTTTACAGCAGAAAAATACGCGCCAACACTGGCGCTCAGGGTGTCTGGATTAATTGACAGAGGACTGGCTTTAAGTAAAAACCAGACAGTTAAACGGATTGCTTTTGCTCTGGCGGCTGTGGCCTTTGGCGCTGGACTGATTGCCTCATACATCGTCACCCCGGATCTGTTAGACAATATCAGCTGGACACCGTTTTTTGTGGTCATGTTTGTTGCTGTGCCGCTTTCAATCGTTCTCAGTGCATTGGAAATGATGTTAACCGGCAGGTTGCTCGCACAAGATTTTTCATTCAACCAAGCTATCAAAATTTCCATCCTCGGCGGAGCTGCCAATATGCTGCCGCTTCCCGGCGGTACTGTCGTCAGGATTGCAGCGTTAAGAGAAAAAGGCACAGCGGTTGCCAATGGTCTACGGGCAACAATCGTTGTGGGAATTATCTGGCTGGGCGTGGCCTTTTCATTTTCGGGGATATGGTTGCTGGGGTTTTCGGCTTTGGCAGGGTTGGTCATGTTGGTGTCGGGTGCAGCAGCATTGGCTTTTGGTTTTTTATACGGCCTCAAAACTTATTCAAATCCCGGTGTGTTATCACAAATCACCGCGGTCAAACTTACAGCCAGCGTACTTGAAGCCATACAAATCATGTTGTGCTTACAGGCCTTGGGAATAAGTGCCGGATTTGCGGTTGCTGCAACGCTGTCTGCCTCAGGGGTCGCGGGTTCGGCAGTATCGATTGTACCGGCAGGCCTTGGCGTGAGAGAAGTCGTATCGGCGACGCTGGCCAGCATCATTGGTTTATCAGCAGCCTACGGGTTTTTGGCAGCTTCTCTTAACCGGGTAGCGGGGTTGGTTGTTCTGTGTGCATTGGCGTTGATATTACCCTTTCACAAACAGAAGGTCTGATGATTATGTCAATATTTTTAACACTGTTCAATCGAGTTTGACCCATGACGGCAACAACTGATCCTTCCATATCTCTGCATTCCGGCGAATATGTAGAGCGTTACAACAAAAAGTCGATTGACCGTGTTGCCGCTCTGGCAGGCAGAATGAATATCGTCGACAACGACACCGTGGCTGATTTTGCCTGTGGCAACGGTATGCTTCTCGAAGCACTGGGGCAACGGTCGGGGGTCTATCATGGGGTGGATTTTTCCCGCGATTTTATTACGGCAGCTCAAACAAGGGCAGAAGATGCCGGACTGAAAAACTATCAGTATTTCTGTCAGGATATCGTAAGCTTTTGCAAATCCCACATCGGCCAATATAACGTTGCTACCACACTGGATTTCAGTGAGCACATTGATGACACCGCATTTATCAGTATTTATTCGGCTATTCAAACCAGTTTGCGTCGCGGGGGTACCTTGTATATCCACACACCTAATCTTGATTTCTTTCTGGAGCGCTTAAAACAGAAAGGTATCGTAAAACAGTTTCCTGAACACATTGCCGTGCGCGATGAAGCGTGCATGATTGCCCTGCTGCAGCATTGCGGATTCAATCCCCAAAACATCGTTATCGAAAAAATACCACATTATAATATTTTGAAATTTCTACACCCCTTAAGTTATTTACCGGGTATCGGTAAATATTTCTGTGCTCGCCTTTGGTTCAAGATTTCAATTTGATGCAGGTTGAACTTTCACAACCTGAATTTCAAAAACCCGATCGCTTAGCTGTTTTTGAAATCGCAGTGATTGCCGGGATCATTGTCAGCCTTGCCCTGCAACTGTATTTGCAGTTCACCCAGAAGATAAACTGGGATGAATTTTATTATCTGGCGCAAATTTACGACTATCAGCGCGGTGGCCTGAGCCAGCCGTTGCAGACCTTTCAAGTCTATCTGTTCGGATGGCTGACACTTCTTGGCGGCAGCGAGATTGAGAAAATTGTCGTAGCGCGAATATTCATGTGGCTGTTTGAAGCAGCCACACTGTTTTTCATCTACTCAATCGCCCGGGGTTTCGTCTCGCGTAACGCCGCCCTCATAGCCGTTCTCGCATACATTTCCAGCGGTGTGGTTTTGATCCATGGCACCAGCTTTCGTGCCGACCCGATGGCAGCTTTTGCCATGATGTTGTGCCTCTACATTCTCATCCGATTGCCGCTGTCATTCAAAAATCTGTTCGGTTTCTCAATCGTTGCAGCGCTGGCCGCATTGATTACAGTCAAGATTATTTTTTATGCACCAGCCCTTATCGGTGCCGCACTCTGGCGCATAACAACCGGTCCTGCCCCATACAAAACATTGACCCGGCTGGCGCTGAGCGCCGTTGCTACTGTGATCTGGTTCGGGCTTTTATACTGGCTTCACCTGTCAACAATGCCGTTTGCAGATACCGCCGTGGCCCAGGCAAAAATGTCTTCAGCCTTTACTACGACACTGTTGTCTGAAGGGCTGTTTCCACGGCTTGATGCCATGCGCCAGGGGCTTGATCTAGCGCGCATTCAAGGCCTGCTGCTGTTTTTGGGCGCAGGTGTCTTTTTGCTCGACTTTGCCCGCCAAAAGGTCAAAACTTCCACTGTGATCATGCTGTTTGTTCTGGCCAGCCCCTTGCTCAGCCTGATCTTTTACCGCAATGCTTTTCCCTATTTTCTCGCCTTTATTTTTCCATCTTCCATGGTGCTGGCCGGGTATTTTGTTGATCGCATCAAACACATGAAACTGGCAACTGCGGCTCTATGCCTGCTGATGGTTGCCGGAGCCCTCTCGGTCACACTGTTACGAAACAGTGAAAATATGGCGATCCAGCGCACCACCATTGAAATGGTTCACCGGATTTTTAAACAGCCGGTGAATTATATCGATCGCAATTCGATGATCTCAAGTTTTCCCAAACTGGGTTTTTTTATGTCGAGTTGGGGATACAAAAATTACCTAAAAAGGGATGAGGCAATTTATGCGCAAGCCTTGAAAGACAAAGTGACGCCGCTGTTGATAATTAACAGCCCGCTACTGGAAAATGCCGTCGGACAGAATTCTTTTCAACCAAGGGCCACTCTTCTGCAAGATGACATCAAGGTCTTGCGTCAAAACTTCATCCCTCACTGGGGGGCTATATGGGTGGCAGGAAAGAAATTTACCGCAGATATTACGCCGCAAAATTTTGGTATTTTAACGCCGGGAACTTACCGTGTTGAGGCTGATAATCCTGTTGTGATTGACAACAAGACATATGTTCCCGGTTCAACATTGAATTTGGACCGCGACGACCACAGCGTTTCCGCATCTGTTGCAACCACCCTCACTTTGAGATGGGGAAGCAATCTTTACAGACCCGATGCGCCTGCGCCCTTAAAGCCTCTTTTTACAGGGTTTTAAATGACGCAAAACGCCCCCAAAAACTTTGACATCAGGTTTATTACCCGCAAGTGGGCGCCTGCTGTTGGCGGTATAGAAACCTACTGTGTGCAGCTTTGTGTAGAACTGGCCCGACAAAACACCATGGACGTAATCGCCTTGCCGGGTAGACAAAACGGAAGTGCTCCTAAGGGCTGGCAGTTATTAACATTTGGCCTCGGCACCGCCTTGAAGCTGCTCTTTGCCCGGCCCGCGCGCATTGTTCACATTGGAGATGTAAGCATCTGGCCGCTGGGGTGGCTGGCACAATTGCGCCATCGCGCCAGCCGAGTAATTCTGTCCGCCCACGGATCTGACTTGAGTTTTGCCCGGCGCAAGGGTCTGGCAGCAAAGCTGTATGGGTTTTATATTCGCCTTGGTGCCAGACTTCTGGGCAAGGCCACAGTGATTGCCAATTCTGACTGGATTGCCTCACTGGCCACAGACACCGGGTTTAACAATGTGGTCACCGTGGCATTGGCAGCCAACATCAAAGCACCTGACGATCAAGAATTCATCGCCGGAAAACACAATGGTCAATTGTTTTTTGCCGGCCGTATTGTCAAGTCCAAAGGCTTGTCCCATCTGGTCAACACGGTTTTGCCGCTGTTGCGCCAACCGCTTAAAATCAGGGTGGCGGGCACAATTTGGGATGAAGAAGAAGCGTTAATTCTCAAAAATCCGCAGGTGGAATATCTGGGAGTTCTAGGGCCGGACGCTCTCACCTCGCAATATGCCAATGCCTTGTGTGTTGTGGTGCCAAGTATTGGTCCTGAGGGTTTCGGTCTGGTAGCGGCTGAAGCAAGTGCCGTGGGCGCGCTGGTGCTGGCGGCTGATCACAGCGGGCTGGCGCAAACCTGCACGTCGGATGTTGGTTTTGTCGCAGACATTCAGGATCCTGAAGCATGGGCGAGACAGCTGGATGTTTTTTCAGGCTGGACGCTAGAGCAGCGATCAACCTTCATCAGTCAATCTCAAAGGATCGCCCGAAAAAGATTTTCATGGGCGCGCGTGGCGGAAGAAACACAAAAAGTCTACGGCTCAAACTGGTCTTAAAAAACCACCTGGGAAAAAACATTCTGCAGAAAAAACAGTCCGATGAAACAGATGATACCGGCAAGGAAGGGCGTTATGGCCCACCCCACGACAATCTTGCCCAGCAATCGCCAGCGAATGCCTGCCATGCCTTTTAGAACAGCTATGCCAACAACAGCACCCACCACGGCTTGTGAACTTGAGACTGGTACCAGTGGAATTGTCGGCAGGCCATTGCTGGCCAACCAGCTTTCCAGCCCCTTGGAGGCAAACAGAAACAACACGACGGAATGCGAGACCACTGCCACCCAGGCGGCAATCGGCGAGATGCGACCCAGACTAGACCCAACCGTCATCATCACGCCCTTGGAATACGTCAGCACGCCAACGCTAATCGCCAGTGCGCCGAGGAGAAACAATTGCTGGGCCGCAGAGACAGTGTAATATCCACCGATGTCAAATTCCCGAAAAGGCGAGGACGGCAGGAACACGCCGACCACATTAGCAATATTATTGGCACCGAGAGAATAGGCACCAAACGCCCCGGCAACGATCAGTCCGATACGGGTGTAGGCATCAACGCGCAGTAAATGTAAATTACTGCGGCGCAAAAACGCCATGGTGAGACTGTATAGCGGCATGGCGATAGCGGCGGCCAGCAGGGGACCGGCTATCCAGGTTGTCAGAATGGTTGTCAGAATTTTAGTATCGGTGGGTGTGCCGGAAAACAGGTTCCAGCCGACAATGCCGCCAACAATAGCTTGAGTTGTGGAAACCGGCAGCCCTGCCTTGGTCATTGTATAGACGGAAATGGCAGCGGCAAGAGCAGTCATAAACGCACCTGCCGGTGTCGAGATCGACCCCAGTTTGCCTAATGTATCGGCTGCTCCGGCACCGGAAAAAAAAGCGCCAAGCACCAGAAAAACCGAACAGATGATAGCTGCCGTCAGCCACGGGATCATGCGGGTGCCAACGGCTGTACCAAATACATTGGCAGCGTCGTTGCTCCCCAAGGCCCAACCCAGAAACAGGCCACTGGACAGAAAAATTATTATCGATGGATCAAACTGCACGAAAAGACCCTATGCCATACGCTTGATGGCATAGATGGCCAGTCGGTCGGCAACATCTTCGGCCCAGTTTGCGACATTATCAATATGTTCGACAAAATCGCGCAGATGCATCTTTTGTGCCAGATCCATGTCGGAAGCAAATATCTGGCTTTTCAGTTTGGTTGAAATCTTGTCTGCCTCTTTTTCATAGAGCATCACTTTATGATTGTAGTCGTTGACGGCAAGCGGTGAGTGGAAAAACGCCCGGGCAGCCAGAACAAGACTATCAACGGCGGCAACCACCATGGAGGTAAGCTTTTTAAAACCGGACTTGAATTCTGCGGAGATATCAGGTTGCTCAATGTGGAACGCCCATAAAGCGCCTTCAAAGTAGTTGAGCAAATCGTCAAGGTTTTCGATCAGTCCAAGGACATCACCCCGTGATTCAGGGATGAGCGTATGGGTATAAAGTTCGGTTTCAATGCGCCGGCGAAGAACGTCCGCCGTGCTCTCAAGCGCATTTACTTCCGTCAGTTTAGAGTCAAAATCTTCGCCACAGCCTTCACGCAAATACGCCTTGATGGCGAGTTTGAACAGGATGGCAGATTCTGACAGCTTGCTTAGAAATTCATCAATTTCATGTTCCAGATTTTTCGTGCGACGAAATAACCTAAGCTTCTCCATGTATCAATCACCCCTAATTCCCCTAAAAAATCACACTATGCACTTTAATATAGGTTCAACTTACGCTTTCGGCAACCGCACCAATAGTCACCTCATCAGTATGATCCAGAATTGCTCTAGGGTTTTTGGTTTTTTTTATTTCGAATGCGCTTAATCAGCGCCCAGGCGACGGCGATCACCAGTGGTGTACCCCAGAACACTAATGGCTGGTAAAACCATTCTGAAATCTGTCCCAACATCTAAAATTGGAAGCGGGGGAAGAAGGCGCCGACAGCTCGCTGGTAGGCGCGATACTCATCACCAAATACCCGCAGCAATCGCTTTTCTTCATAATACCCACCAATCAGCATATAGGCCGTATACATCAAAGTGTAGACAATGTTGTTTTGTGAGGGCCCGCTTGTCAGAAGAAACATCAAGCCCGCCGATAACATTGGATGACGGACCCAACCATAAATGCCATGCTCGACAAGACGGTGGGTGCCGAACAAACCGGCGTCCGGTGTGGCAAATCCAAACAGCGCCATTATGCCCCGCCACGCCTGTTTGAAGCCCCAGAATTCCAGATAATCGCTTTGAATAAACGCAACATACATGAGCGCAATTGATAGCAAATGAAACAGTGTAATGGTCTGCCACAACCAGTCGGGATATATGATTACCCAGAAATCATACTCTGTATTCCTGCCCCAATGCAGAGATGAAACACCATAATAGAGCGCGCCATAACTGAGTATGCAATAGATCAATCGCCAGAAATGATCAACGAAGAACGAACCCGTCAATCGCGCCAGAGTCCGTTTAAATGGCTCCTGCGCACAGACAGAATGAAACAGCGCAAAGACACCAAAGGCTAGCAGGGAGGGGCCGTAATCTCCAAAAAAGGATGAAAATGGCATCTGCGCCCTCCCCGGCTTACTCGATCAGATACTACAGAGCCTTGGCTTTGTTGGTTGCCTGATATTTGGCAATCTCTTCGGCCAGATCCTCATAGGCTTCACACGTCGTACCGCAGCGTTTTGAAATTTCTGCCAATTGCTGTTTGGCCGATACCAGATCACCTTTTTGCAGATATCCTTCACCGAGATATTCACGTGCAATATTGTAATTGGGATCAAGTGCAAGGGCTTTTTTATAAAACGTGATGCCCTTGTCAACGTTGCCCAACTTGCGGGTGGAAAAACCGATATAGTTGAGAACCTTCGGTTGATTCTGGTTTTTGATCCGCTGGAGCAGATCAAGCGCTTCAGCAAAATTCTTGTCCTCAACAAAAGCGCGGGCTTGTATATAGAGATCCTCATCAGTGATAAGTGCCGAGGTTTTCTTGACGCACTTTTTCTTTGATGTACTCCAGACATACCCGGCTTTGCATTTTGGTGGTGGTGAACTGGTGCTGGGTGAGCCAGCGGCAAAAACGGGGGTGGTGGACAGCGGTGTGAGTGCAAAGATCAACACCAGGGCGATCGCAAAGGTCTGTAAGGTCGGTAGTGCAAATTCAAAAATTCTGGTCATGATAGCATGCTCCTTTTTTAGAATTCCCTCATACAGAATTAAAGCCTAGCACTTTCTGGCGACAGCCTGTAGCGAGGTCGGCGTCACAAATTCGTGAACCTGCTGACTTTCATGAGCTTCTTCAACAGCTTATCGAAAAACATAGATCGGGCTGCTCCAGGCCTGAAAACCATCTTCTGTGGTGATGCAAACCCAAAGCGGATTGTCACCTTCGCTCGAAATGTCAATATCCAGTTCGCCCGACAGCTCACATGTTGTGTTTTTCTCCGGCAATCGGAACACGCGTAATCGCCGTTCCAGTCCACCGGCATCCATAACAACATCGTCACGGCCAATATCACGCAAGGCTACGGAAAGATTGCCGTGACTGGTTTCAATGTTCATAGCTGCATCTTCGCCTTCCTCAAGCCAGATATCACAGCCGCTGAAATTACCGGTGGTGATGGTTTGCCACGACACATGCTTATCGCTCACCCGCTCGAATTTACGGTCATGGTTCCAGATGTTGATTTTTTTGACAGTTGTGATTATGGCATCACTAAACCGGGCATCACAGGTCCAATGGGTCTCGCGACCGCGACCACGATATTCTGCCCCGCAGCACAAGATGCGGATGCGTGAGCCCAGATCTTTTTCACTGTAGCCATACAGGGTTTTGAGTATCCGCTCACCATTGCGAACCTCTATGCGTTCGATGGCAGCGTGGGTGACGGCGTTGAGCTTGAGGGTGACTTTGTCATCCCGGATTTGAACAATATCACCCATCATTGCCTCGGTCACGCTGTGCTGAACCGGATTGTCAAAAAGATTGGGATCGCGTTCAAACAATGTGGCCGGGGTGGTGAAATCGACCTGAACGTCAAGATGCAGGCGCGTGCCCGAGGTGCCGTAATGATGCCGCCTGCGCTGGCACTCGAATATTGCATCGCGGCTGAGCTCGCGACCAAGAAAACAGGTGAGCCCGCCATAGGCACCAAATTCAGACGCGCCGGGGTAGCTCGCACCCGGTCTGCCTTTATGGCCATCACTGTTGCAAACAACGCCCACTCTGTACCCAAGTTTAAAACTATCGGTCAACAACCACTCAAACGTACCCCAGGCAGAATGAATTTCAACGGCAGTTTCGATGCGGCCGTCATGGGCAAATTCAATATCAGCGTAGCGCCCGCCCACGTGGGCATAGACAACACAATCTTCATGGCCTAAAGCTTTGAACAATTGCCGGGCATCATTGGCGTCGGTTTTCAGGTCTTCTCTGTCTTCTAGCAGCGCATGGTGAGAGCGTATGATTTGGCGTCTTTCGTGGCGAAAAAACACATTGCGATCACCACCCACAGCGGTGTTGCCGGACCATTCATAGCCGGGGAATGTGACGAAGCGACCTTCGTCGAGATATTCCGCCGTCAACTCATTGAGATAAGCCCAAAAACGGTTATTGATCTGAAAATCATTGCCCTGATGCGCGCTCACATCGAGAAAAGCCAGATTGCGGGCGAAATCAAAATAAGACCGGGCTGAATTAATGCCAACGGTTTCGCCAGTCTGGCCGTGCAGGTCGGCCCAATAACCGCCTCTGTCGCCGTCTCGGATCAGCAATGGTGGTGAAGCCGCAACAACCTTCCCGCCTTCCTCCACCACCTTGATGCGCAATAGGCCCTCCTCAAAGACCTGAAGATTTTCAAAGCACATGGATTTATGCCCGAGGCGATAGTCAACAATCTCGGGCAGGCCCTTTACTGGCAGTGATGTTTGCAGGTGGAATTTTCCAGCAGCGCGGTTGGTGGGATTGCCCCATTTGTCTTCGCATTTTAAGCCAAAGACAAATTTTTCGTTCGTGCGTCTCAAGGTCGGCAGAATTGCCTGCCATTGTACCGGGTCGGCTGGCACAATGGAAATTGTCAGCTGCTCCGGCAGGGGGACAAAATGACCAACGGCACAGACATCGGCAAGGACCTTGAATTCGAAGCCATGTTCTACATTGGTCTGCAACAACATGCCGGGGCCACCTTGTGTGGTATCTCCGAAAACAATAGTAATTTTTTCACCCGGTCGCAGACAGCCACCAGCAACCGCAATGGTAATGGCTTTATCCCACGGTCGTTGCCCATCAAGGCCGTAGCTTACATCAAGGTTGGCAGTGCCATTGGTGGTGGCGGTGACATAGTTTTTTTCCTGCGGCCGGTCGGTTTGAAAGCGGCCAAAATCACTGACAACGCGAAATACCACTCGGATTGCACCGGTATCATCAATACCGAATTTGCCAACAGTGTAGGTGATGGTGAAACTGTTAAAACTGCGTACTTCAAATTCGCCGGTGGGCACAAGCGTTGCGCTGCCATAGGCATACGCGTCGCTGCCGGGTTCGGCACGAGGCCAGAGGTCGCCGGTTAATTCGCACGCGACAGGTGAATACGACGGCAGATCAGATGTCATGGCGAACCATAATCCGGCCACCCTTCATGACCATTTTCAAACTCTCCTGAGGCCACGCAAGCACACCGATGTCGCTCAAGGGGTCACCGTCAACAACAATCAGGTCAGCATCAAAACCGGTTGCCACCTGACCAATCTGGTCCTGCATCCGAAACAGCCCCGCTGCATTGACGGTGGCCTGACGGATCAGGTCTTTGGTTGGGATAACTTCTTTGCGGATATCGAATTCTTCGCTCTGGCGGCGGTGCATCTGACCCAGCAGGTCCGTGCCATAGGCGATGTGCACACCGGCTTTATAGGCCATCTCAAGGGCGCCAATTCCGGCCTCAAGCACCTGGTGGGTTTTGGCCACCAGATCAGCAGCAAGACCGGCTTCAACACCTTCTTCTATCAAGGCGCGATAGATCGCAAGCGTTGGTACCAGTGTTGTCTCATATTCACGCATCAAATCGACGCTTTCCTCATCAATGAGATTACCGTGTTCAATCGATTTGACCCCACAGCGAATGGCGCGGTTAACGGCGCGCGCCGTATAAGCGTGGGCAATAACGGGAATTTGGGCAGCGTCGGCCTCACCGACAATGGCGCAAATTTCCTCTTCAGAAAACTGCGTAGAGGTAATGCGGTCGGTGGGCGATGCCACACCGCCCGAGGCCATGATTTTGATGTGGGTGGCACCGCGCCTGATTTCCTCGCGCGCAGCTTTCAAAACCGCATCGACACCGTCACAAACAACGCCAAGACCGGCACAGCAAAAACACTGGTGCAGGGAAATCTCGCCTGGTCCGCGCATATCGCCATGGCCACCGGTCTGCGACAGGGCATGGCCGCAATACAACAGCCGCGGGCCGGCAATCAAACCTTGCTCAACCGCATGCGCCAGCCCCCAGTCGGCACCACCGGCATCGCGCACAGTGGTAAAGCCCCGCGCCAACATATCACCCATAATTTTGGCGGCCTGAGCAGATACATAAAAAGGCGATGACGCCTTAAGCAGCGGAAAATCTGCGGTGTAAGCAATGACATGCACATGGGCATCACACAGACCGGGCATAAGCGTTTTGCCCGCAAGATCAACTACGCTAGCCGATGGGAATTTTATCGCCGCGCCTGAAATCTCGGCAATTTTGCCATCCCGAACCAGCACATTTTGATCGGCAATATTCTCCCCCGCCACCACATCAAGGACGGTGGCATTGGTCAATATGATTGCATTGTTCATGATGGGTTCTTTCGAAATGGAAAACAGCTTTAGTGAACTGCTTTACCACAGTTTTTTGAGATTTTCGATGTGTCATGCTTGCTCTGGTCGAGATTATACAGAAAGATCATACTTTTCTAACTGAGGGTCTTCACATGAACGGTGCTGACAAGTTGTGCCAGACTTTGCTGGGTAATGATGTGGATGTGTGTTTTGCCAATCCTGGCACGTCAGAGATGCATTTTGTTGCCGCGTTAGACAGCCGACCTGAGATGCGGTGCATTCTTGGGCTGTTTGAAGGTGTTGTTACCGGGGCAGCGGACGGCTATGCCCGCATGGCGGAAAAGCCCGCGGCCACCCTTTTGCATCTTGGTCCCGGCCTTGCCAATGGCCTGGCGAATTTGCACAATGCCAAGCGCGCCGGCACGCCGATGGTCAATGTGGTGGGCGATCATGCTACCAAGCATTTATCGCTTGATGCTCCATTGACCAGTGATATTGTGTCGCTGGCCACACCGATGTCGCACTGGGTGCACGCCATCCCTGATGCGGGCCATGTGGGCAGCGATACGGCAAAGGCGATTGGTATTGCCCGCACCAGTCCGGGGCAGATTGCCACGCTTATTTTACCTGCCGATGCTGCCTGGTCAAACGTTCCCGAAGCTGACAGGGACAGGGTTTATAAAGCCAAAACGCCGTGGATAGAGCCTGCCGACATTGAGGCCATCAAAAACGCTGCTGACATCATCCGGTCAAAAAAACGCACATTGATCATGCTCGGCGGCTCGGCCATGCGCACAGGTGCTCTGGCCACAGCGGGCAGGATTTCCAACCATTGCAACGTTGATTTGCTGGCGGCACGGGCAAATGCCCGCACCGAGCGCGGGGCAGGACGCGTGACGCTAAACCGTCTGCCATATGTGGTCGATCATGCGGTGGATTTACTCGCACCTTACGAGCATATCATTTTGATCGGCACCGGCGCTCCGGTGGCGTTTTTCCTTTATCCCGACAAACCCGGTGAATTATGGGCGCCCGGCGCCACGGTGAGCGAACTGGCCGGACCGCATCTTGATTTGACACTTACACTCGACATGCTGGCCGATGAACTGGGAGTTGCTTCCACTGTTGTTCCTGATGTGTCAGCGTTGATAAAGGTTGCAGCCCCTGATGCCGGTGCGATCACACCAGCGAGTCTGGCGGCAGCCGTTGTTCATTCCATGCCGGAAAATGCTATTTTATGCGATGAATCGATCACCTTCGGCCATGTGGTGGCATCACTGACCAAACATGCACCACCCCACGATCTGCTCCAGCTTACCGGCGGCTCAATCGGCATCGGTATTCCACTTGCTCTGGGGGCTGCTATTGCGTGCCCGGACCGCAAGGTCATCGCCCTTCAGGCTGATGGCAGCGGCATGTATACGGTACAGGGATTGTGGAGCCAGGTGCGCGAGAACTGCAATATTGTCACGGTCATTCTTGCCAACAGACGCTATCAGATTCTGCATGGTGAACTGGCCAATGTGGGCGGTGGACCGCCGGGTGTAAACGCCAACAGAATGTTCAATCTGGACAACCCTGAGATTAACTGGACGGCTTTGGCAAAAAGCTTAGGCATGCCTGCGACAAGGGTGGATTGTGCAGCGGAGCTGGCAAAGGAGCTTAAAAAGGCCGTGGCACACGAGGGGCCTTATCTGATTGAAGCGATGATTTAAGCTGAGACCAACACAAAATTAAGGAAGTTTGGCGATACTTCATCGATTGTTTTTCAAATACACCTTGAGGACACTATGGCCAAAGCACAATTTCATAAAAACCAGCGGGTCTATGTAAAGCCGGTGGGAACATGGGCGCTTATCGAGGCGGTTGTTCCGCAATGGGCCAAGGGTGTAGAAGAACCGATCAAGATTACTTACGAGGTCGGTCTGGGTCGTGAATTTGGCTTTGAGGAACTGCAATCAGAAGAAGTTGCGGTGTCTTCCGAGCTTAATGGCGGAGTTGAATGGCGCCTCATTCGCGGTCAAAACAAATGGAAGTCTGCCGACGAATGCAGCCATCATCCCTACCCTGGAACGTATCCCGTTATTGTTACCAGTGAGGAAAACTGGGGTGGCTGGCGCGTTCCCGGAGCGGAATATGACCGCAACCCCGCCGATGTGGAGTGGCAGGCGCGGGTTATTTCGCATTCTTTGATGTGCGTAAAACTGTTGCGCTCAATCGTTGATTTTGCCGAAGAATCCCCGGAAAATCTACCCAATCAACTGGTAGGAATCGCACAGGATGCGCGCGGCGTCC
This sequence comes from Hyphomicrobiales bacterium, assembly GCA_021775475.1. Lineage (GTDB taxonomy): Bacteria > Pseudomonadota > Alphaproteobacteria > Rhizobiales > JAJFHR01 > JAJFHR01. The sequence continues at coordinate 58,462 of JAJFHS010000073.1, read as the reverse complement.
TCAAGGCCGTTGAGAAGTAAGGTGTTACAAAACTTAGAATGAAAACCGACATTCCCCAGGCTGTCTATGCCAAGGATTACAGCCCTTCTGATTATCTCATAACCACGGTTTATCTCGATGTCCGGTTGGCACCGGCAGCAGCGGCTGTCAGATCAACATTGACGATTATACCTAATGAGAATGCCAATGGAGACATGGCTCCGCTCTTTTTGGATGGGGAGGAAATCGAGCTGGTTTCGGTTCGCCTCAATGGCCGGACACTCGGGCCGGACGAATTCAGCAAAAATGCTACTTCGCTCACCATCGCCTCGGTGCCGCAGGAACAATTCACACTGGAGATTGAAACCACCTGCAATCCCACCGCTAATCTGGCGCTGTCGGGTCTGTATCGTTCCAGCAACACCTATTGCACCCAATGTGAGGCTGAAGGTTTTCGGCGCATTACGTACTTTTGCGACCGGCCTGATGTTTTGAGTATCTACACCGTCAGGATTGAAGGCTCCCAAACAGATACGCCAGTGCTACTTTCCAATGGCAATCTGGTAGAGACCGGCGACGTTGGCCCCGGCAGACATTTTGCTGTCTGGCATGATCCCCATCCAAAACCGTGTTATCTTTTCGCCCTGGTGGCCGGAAATCTCAAATCCGTGAGCGACAGTTTCACTACAATGTCGGGACGCCAGGTTGAATTGAAAATTTTCGTCGAGCCGGGAAAAGAAGATCGCTGCGCCTATGCCATGGACGCACTCAAACGTTCTATGAAGTGGGATGAAGAGCGCTTTGGCTGCGAATATGATCTCGATATTTTCATGATTGTTGCCGTCAGTGATTTCAATATGGGGGCGATGGAAAACAAGGGTCTGAATATTTTCAATGACCGGTTCATTCTTGCCCTGCCCGATACGGCCACCGATGGCGATTATGCCAATATCGAGAGCATCATAGCGCATGAGTATTTTCACAACTGGAGCGGCAACCGCGTCACCTGTCGCGACTGGTTTCAATTGTGCCTCAAGGAAGGTCTGACGGTTTTTCGCGATCAGGAGTTTTCCGCCGATACGCGCTCGCGCGGTGTGGAACGCATTAACGATGTACGCCGATTGCGAGCTCAGCAGTTTCCTGAAGATGCAGGCCCCCTTGCCCATCCGGTTCGACCGCACTCATATATTGAGATCAATAATTTCTACACTGCCACGGTCTATGAAAAAGGCGCTGAACTGGTGCGCATGATGTTAACATTGCTGGGGCCGGAGAAATTTCGTCAGGCCATGGACATGTATTTTTTGCGCCATGATGGTGAGGCTGCCACGGTTGAGGATTTTGTCACGGTTATGGAAGAAGCCGGGGCCATTGATCTGGCGCAGTTTCGCCTGTGGTATCAACAGGCCGGAACCCCGGAGCTTACTGTAAACGGCCGCTATGACAGCCACCGGCAGACGTATACATTGACGCTTACCCAGCATTGCGCGCCCTCCCCCGGCCAGCCGCGCAAACAGCCCTATCACATTCCGGTGCGGGTGGGTTTCGTTGACAGCCATGGGTTTGACATCAAGCTTTTCCTTGACGGCAAATCAATTGGCGATGATGCGGTTTTGAATATTACCGAGCCTGAGCATACTTTCTGCTTCACCAATGTTAGCACCCGGCCTTACGTTTCGGTTCTGCGCGGTTTTTCTGCCCCGGTGAAACTAACGGCCAATGCAGCGCGTGATGATCTTTTGTTTTTGATGAAACATGACAGTGATCAGTTTAACCGCTGGGAAGCTGCCCAGACCTTTTCTACCCGCTTGCTTATCGACGCTATCAAAAGCGGTGAACTCGACAGAATAAAAAGTGCTGAATTCGCAAGTTCCCTGGCCGGAATGCTTGAGGATGAAAGTCTTGAGCCTGCCTTCATTGCTCAGATGCTTAGTCTTCCCGGAGAAACTGACCTTGCGCGTGAATTGGTAGACAATGTCGATCCTTCGGCAATTTACCGCCATCGCCAGTTACTGAGAATGAATATTGCCGAAATCCTGCAGGACGGCTTCAAACGCCTTTTGGACACGATTGATTTATCCGGTGCTTATTCACCCGATGCAATTGATGCCGGTAAACGTTCATTGCGCAACACAGCTTTGAGTTATCTGGCGGGTCTCGAAGACGCCTCAACCCTGGCGTTGATAAAACAGCAATATCACAGTGCCGACAATATGACCGATGTCATGGCAGCGTTGAACATTATCTCGCAAACACAATTGCCGTTGCGGTCAGAACTTTTCGATCATTTTTATTTGAAATGGAAACACGACCATCTGGTTGTGGATAAATGGCTGATGTTGAATGCGGTTTCACCGTTTGAAGCAACCGTTTCCCATGTTGAAAACCTCATGGGTCATGAAGCCTTCAGCCTAACGAACCCGAATAAAGTACGAGCCTTGATCGGGACTTTTGCCAACGCCAATCCAGTCGCCTTCAATCATCCGGGGGGAGCCGGTTATGATCTTGTCGCAGACGTAATATTGAAACTCGACAAGATTAATCCGCAAGTCGCCGCCCGCCTGACAGGCGTGTTCAAGAGTTGGCGGGCGCTGGAGAGCGGGCGGAAAAGCAAATCTCAACAGGCATTGCTGCGCCTTGTGGATAGTGGCGGATTGTCCCAGGACACATTGGAAATAGCAATGAAATCCTTGGATTAGGTCTATCGCTGCGGTGTTGAGAGTAGCTGTGATTTTGCCATTTTTCAAAAGATGGAAAAAACCCACTGGACAAATCACCTGAACTTCGAATCAATAACTTCTTTATTCTTCGTTAACGGCAGAGATCGTTGATGTTTTCGGAGGGAAGTTTTTTTGCAGAATTCGCGGTCAGGGAACTTTTTGGTTTCACCTCAAGGGATGAAACCCAAGGCGATTGCGCTTGTCCGTCACTGGCTGCCGAATATTAGCGAAGAAACTTTAAGACGTGCAATTCCGGTTCTCGTTTTTGTCTTTGTGGGATGTCTGATTGCGGTTCTTTCTCTTAATTTTATCAGCTCCCGCAACGCTGCTTTAACTGTGGGGAAACATGAACTGGACCTTAGTGCTGATGTGATTAAAATGCGTCTGCAACAACGCCAGGCCAGTGACGCTGCGCGCAAGATTACACCGGCACCTTTGGGCAAGAGTGATCTTGCCCGTATTGTTCCAAATTCTATGCGTGCCGGAAAAACTTTTCTGATCACAGATGCGAAGGGTTACATTCGGGCCAGCCTGCCTGAGAAGACAGGATATCTTGGAAAACGCCTGGGTGAGGTTATTCTCAATTTACCCGGCGTGATTGAAAACGGCAAAGCCCAAAGCGTATTTTCCAGCAACATTTACCAGAACTCAAACGCTCTGGCGGTTGTCATCCCGGTTGGGGATTATCCCGGAACACTCTCCATCATTTATGCCAATAGCGAAATCACCCGGCAGTGGTACTGGAATTTTGTCTTTTATTTTTCCCTCTTTGCCTTCACCGCTCTCATACTGGTTCTCCTCAGCAGCGCCTTTATCTGGCAGGCAAACATTGCCCATGCCAATGCGGAAAAACTGGGAAATCACACCGCTAAACTCAACAAAGCCCTAGAGCGCGGTCATTGTGGCTTGTGGGACTGGGATGTGGCGCGGGGGCGTATCTTCTGGTCGCGTTCCATGTATATAATTTTAGGCCTCGAGCCGGGTGACGGCTATTTGTCTTTTGGCGAGGTGACCGAACTTCTTCATCCTGAAAACCAGAACCTCTATATGCTGATTGAACGATTGATGGGGGGGCGCGATGCTGCTCTTGACCTGGAATTTCGTATGCGCCATGCCCGCGGGCATTGGGTGTGGTTACGCGCACGGGCGGAATTGACCGGCGACAATACAGATAGCGGGCCACATTTGTTGGGCATTGCTGTTGATATTTCCGAACACAAGCAGGCCGATGCCCGCTCGATCAAAGCTGACCTGAGATTGCGTGATGCTATCGAAAACATCTCTGAGGCTTTTGTTTTGTGGGACCAGCAAAACCGCCTGGTAGTCTGCAACAGCAAGTATCAGGAATTTCACAACCTTAGCGATCACCTGATAAAGCCGGGCACGCGCTATGAAGAAATCGTCAAATCAGCAGAAGCGCCGATTGTCCGCACACGATTGTCCAGTCAGGGCGAAAGCCCCGAAGACGGCAGTACATTCGAGGTGCAGCTTGCTGATAATCGCTGGCTGCAAATTAACGAGCGTCGCACCAAAGATGGTGGCTATGTGAGCGTTGGCACTGATATTTCATTCCTGAAGCATCAGGAAGAAAGATTGCGCTCACGCGAAACCGAACTTGAGCACCAAGCCCAGCAACTTGTTGAACTAGCCGAAAAATATTCGACCGAAAAAACCCGGGCTGAAGCCGCCAACAAATCAAAATCCGAATTTCTGGCCAATATGAGCCATGAATTAAGAACTCCACTCAATGCTATAATTGGATTTTCCGAAGTAATGAAATCGGAACTTTTTGGCAAAATCGGTTCAGAGAAATACCGCGAATATGCCGATGATATCCATGCCAGCGGCCAATATTTGCTGGAAGTCATCAACGATATTCTGGATATGTCAAAAATTGAAGCCGGTCGTATTGAACTGGACATCGAAGATTGTGATGTGGCTGAGATTGTTGAAGATTGCCGTAAAATTATCCTCCCTCGCGCCCGGGAACAAAAGATCGATCTGAAAGTGCTGCCTATTACCGAAGCTGTGCTCAAGGCCGATCGCCGCGCCTTGAAACAGGTGTTCCTCAACCTGTTGACTAATTCTGTAAAGTTCACCGATGCTGACGGCAATATTGAAGTCTCCGCCGTGATTGAAAGTGCCATGATGACTTTTGTTATCATGGACACAGGCATCGGGATTCCTGAACGCGATGTTGCAAAGCTGGCGCGGCCATTTGAGCAAGTCGAAAACCAGTTCACAAAATCCCATGATGGCAGTGGACTGGGTCTGGCAATTTCGCGTTCTTTGGTTGAAATGCACGAGGGTGCATTTTCAATTGAAAGCAGGCAGGGAGTAGGCACAACGGTCAGATTTTCTCTACCCATCGCCGGGCCTTCCCCCACACTGCCTTCAGATAACAAAGAAAATGAACTCGAACTTCTGCGCCCCTAGAGTACTTCGGCAATAAACCAGCCATATGCAACAGCCCTGCCCATGCCGTAGGCTGACCAAAGTGGGGGGCTGTGCAGATACTCATAACCACAAGATACTCTGTGGTATATGCTATAGCCCCCCACCCCGCCCCTCCCTGCGGCATTGGGAGGGAGTTGGTTAAAATGCCGTCAGGTTTCAACTCAAGGCCGGGTCGGCACCAAAAATTGGAACGATTCCTGTTCTATTCCATTTAATCCGACCCCGCTTTAGAACCTTCAATCTGATAGACGTCGCTTGAAACCGGTGATCATGGCTTTGACGAGATTTTCCCTGTGTTCATAACTGGAGAAAATGACACCGACAATATGTAAGGCTACGAGGATGAGCGTTACATTGGCAAAGATTTCGTGGATGTCTTCCACCCATTCGCTGCCCCAGAACATATCGGAAGTGATCGCTATTCCCGATACAGTCACGCCGATTATAGACAGCAGCAAAGCTGCCACCATGATGCCGCCTGCAGGGTTATGACCGAGATAGCGTTTCGCCCGGCCAACCACACTGTCACGCAGATATCGTATAACTGTGGAAGGCCGATAAAGAAAATCACTGAACCGTGCGTGTCTGGTGCCAACAAGGCCCCAGATAATCCTGAAGGCGATCAAGGCTGCAACCACATAGCCAACCTGGTTATGAAACCGGTCCCATTCATCCGCACTGAGCCAGGCTAAAACATAAGCTGTTACCAACGACCAGTGAAACAAGCGTACGGCAATATCCCAGACTTTCACCTTGGCCGACCGCGTAACGCGGTCGGCTGTGGAGATTTCTTCTATGGAACTCATGATTACGATTTAATTTTCGATCTAACAATCTCGCCGGTTACCGGGTTGAGATAAAGCTCCACACGGGCTCCGTTTTTGCCGATGGCATAGATCTCGTAACAGCCATCTTCGCGCTTTATACGACGTGCTTCGAAACCTTGTTCCACTACTTTTGCCTTGGCGGCATCCCGGCTCATCCACTCACCGGAAACAGCGCCACATTTGGCATTATCATCACTGGCAAAAGCCGGAGAGCTGATCGCCATGATCATTGTTGAAGTAACAAGAATGAGAAGTTTTTTCATTGGTATTTCCTTTTGGGTTTAAAAAAATTTTAATCATTGTTCGGAGCTGATCTGGCTTAGCCCCATAAGCCCAAGCCAGACTTTTTATGACAGGTAGTTGGTTTGTGGCGATTTAATCGCTGCCACCGCCGTCACCGCCATCTCCACCGTCGCCGCCATCACCGCCGTCACCGCCATCGCTATCGCCGCCGTCACCGCTATCGCCGCTATCGCCGTTGTCCCCGCTTGAATCCGAGTCCCCGCTTGAATCCGAGTCACCGTCAGACCCTTTGCCGCTGTCGGAATCATTATCGTTGTCGGTGTCCTGGCTGTTATTTGCAACACCTGTGGCATCATCATCTCTGGTCTCCATCACGCCGATCGAAACCACATCATTGGAAGTTGAAATCGATGAGGGAATTCCTATAGCGGATGCTGAAATTCCATTGGCACCCGCGGGCATTGTCATTGCCAAGCCGGAAATTGCAGTTGACAGAAAGAGTGCCGCCACTGATTTTTTGAGGGTAGAGTTCATCACTGGGTATCCTGTTTTGTTCGATTTGTGTTATCAAATCAAGGTTGTAAAATTTAGAGTAATGCCGTTCTAACAGGGGGTGGCTGACCAACAGGTGATGATCATTGTCAGCAAATTGTAAGGTTGGCTTTGATAGGGAGTACGGATGTCTAGAGTTACAATATCACTGCTTTTGCGACTTGCTTTTTCCAGCCTGATTATCATCTCCATTGTGACACCCCCCTACACCGCTGCTTATGCGGATGGTGGTGACGGCGGCGATGGTGGTGACGGCGGCGATGGTGGTGACGGCGGCGATGGTGGTGACGGCGGTGACGGCGGCGACGGTGGTGACGGCGGCGATAGCGATGGCGGCGATGGTGGTGACGGTGGTGACGGCGGCGATGGTGGTGACGGCGGCGATGTTGGCAATGTTGGCAATGCTGCTGGTGACCGCGATAGTGGTGAAGGATTTTGGGACCAAATCTGGGGAAATTCAAGTGAGAATTCTCATCAGAAAACAGTTCGCCGGGCCGTTCAGCAGAAAAAAATTCTGCCACTTGCCAGAATAATACAAATTGTCAAAAGAAAAACCAAATCAGAAATCATCCGCGTTGAACTTGAGCGCAAAAAGCGCCGCTGGATTTATGAGTTCAAGATTGTTGATCGGCAGGGCCGGTTGCGAAAAATCTATGTGGATGCCAGCAATGGCACCATTTTAAAAACCAAATACAAGTGAGAAAGGACTGGGGGAAATCCAATGCGCCTGTTGCTGGTTGAAGATGATGCGTTAATCTCGCGCGATGTTGCCGCCGTTTTAGAAAAAAACGGTTATCTGGTTGACCTTGAAACCAATGGTGAAGAAGCCTGGTTTTTGGGAGATACGGAAGAGTATAGTGTCGCCATACTTGATCTTGGCCTGCCGGGCATGGATGGATTGTCCATACTTAAACGCTGGCGAGAAAATGAACGAAATTTCCCGGTTTTGATCCTGACAGCGCGAGGCAACTGGAGTGAACGGGTTGAAGGAATAGATGCCGGGGCGGACGATTATCTGGTAAAACCGTTTCAAATGGAGGAACTTCTGGCGCGGTTGCGGGCTATTGTCCGGCGCACGGCAGGGCAGGCTTCACCAATAATTTCGACAACAAGGCTGAGATTGGATACGAGGTTGAAATCATTGACCGTGGATGGTTGCCCGGTGGACTTGTCGCCACTGGAATACCGCTGCCTGCTTTATCTGGCGCTCAACCGCGCACGAGTGGTTTCTCAAATGGAACTGACCGAACAGCTTTATGCGCAGGATTTTGAGCGCGACAGCAATTCCGTCGAGGTGCTTATTGCGCGCATGAGGCGCAAGCTGGGCGTCGGAATTATCAAAACCAAGCGCGGTTTTGGCTATACTCTGGAGGCAGGAGAAGCTTCTTGAAGTCAATGCGATTACAATTTCTGGTTATCTCGGCGCTGAGTATAGCACTGGCGCTCGCGGCTGCCGGCTTTGTTATGATAAAGTTGTTCGAGAAAAACCTTGAACGGCGTGTGGAAGCCGAACTAATCATCTATGTCAATCAGATTGCGGCAGAATTGTCTTTTGATAAAGATGGTCAAATCAAATCTCCGACCACCCTTTCAGACCGTCGCTTCACCCTCGCTTATAGCGGACTTTACTGGCAGATTGACGATATCTCATTAAAGCAGCAATTACGTTCACGCTCGTTGTGGGACTATGCCCTGCCTTTGCCTGTTGATACGCATATTACCGGTGAATTACATCGCTATTTTCTTCCCGGCCCCAATGGCGGCACCGTCATTGTCCAGGAACGACAATTGATTGTTGCCACGCCCAAAGGTGCACGCCCTGTACGTATTTCCACTGCAATGAACTATGAAACAGTAACCCAGGCGCGCAGCCAGTTTACCAAAGACATGATGCCCTACCTCATCATTCTTGGCATATTTCTGCTGTTGTCGTCAGCCATTCAACTGTCTTTGGGCCTGCGCCCGCTCAAAAATGTGCGCGACGGTCTCAATGCCGTGCGCAATCGTCAAAAACAACGCCTTGACGGGGATTTTCCTTCCGAGATCAAACCGCTGACACAAGCCATCAATCAGTTGCTGGATAGTCAGGAGGAAACGATTTCGCGTGCGCGCAAACGCGCAGCCGATCTTGCTCACGGATTGAACACCCCTTTAACCGTACTTACCAATGACGCGGCGAAACTGAAAGAAAAGGGCGAGCGCGAGATCGCCGGGGAACTGGCTGATCTGGCCCAGGTCATGCGATCGCATGTGGATTATGAACTGGCACGAAGCCGCATTACGCCGGAACCAAGCCACCGCAACAGCGATGCCAACCCCCACCAGATAGTTGCCGAGATTGCTAAAACGTTGCAGCGCACCCCAAAGGGGGAAGCATTGAGTTGGAAAATTGATGTTCCAAAAGATGTAGAAGTTACAGTGGATCGCGATGACCTTAGGGAATTGCTGGGAAACATCGTGGAAAATGCGGTAAAATGGACGCAGACCCAGGTTGAAATTACCGGCACTTCAAGTTCAGACGCGGTAACGCTGGTTATTGAGGACGATGGCAAGGGGCTTGACCCCAAGCTGATTGAAACCATTATGGTGCGAGGAATTCGCCATGATCAAAAAACCCAAGGCACCGGGATTGGATTATCGCTGGTGCGCGAAATTTGCGATATCTACACCATAGATTTGACCATAGAAAACCGGCAAACAAGCGGCCTGCGCGTAACCCTGGTGTTTGAACTGGCCTGAAGGGCTTTATGTTGAAATCACGATCGAGTTAAAGTGTTCGCGAATTCTAATTTGGGTTTTGACCAGTGTGGTCTCAAGTTCACTGAAATCAGAAGCATCACCGGCAGTTTCAAGCAGATGCGCCAGGCCTTCGGGAACCTGTGAGCCGTCGAATTCTCCTTCAACGCACAGGCTTATGATTTGGCTCAGGCGCTGATACAGACTATTGGCCTGGCACAGGTCGTGCGCCACATCAGGTTTTACAAGCCGAATTTCCGACACGCGCTTAAGCACTTCGCCGGTATTTTGATGGCAAATTTCCGGGTGATGGTTTGCATGGACCAATTGCAGATATTGCGCAATGAACTCAATGTCAATCAGGCCGCCGGGTGCATTCTTCAAATCCCATAATCCCTTGGGCGGGCGTTCGCGTTCAAGGCGCTGACGCATTTCTTTTACGTCTTCGGTAATTTTGCCCACATCGGCTTCCTGCGACAAAAGATTTTTCAGCTGATCAGCAACATTGGTACAGAATTCAGGCTCCCCGGCGATGACACGTGCGCGCGTCAGGGCGAGTTTTTCCCATGTCCAGGCAGATTGGCGCTGGTAATCAACGAAACCATCAATATGGGTGGCGATGGGGCCGGAGTTACCCGACGGACGCAACCGCATATCGACTTCATACAACCTGCCCTCGGCGGTTAAAACTGAAAGAGCCGAGATGAGACGTTGGGTCAGGCGGGAGAAATATGTGGTCAGGGCGAGGCTTTTTTTGCCATCAGAAAATTGTGCATCAGTGTCGTGATCATACAACAAAATGAGGTCAATATCAGACGTTGCCGACATTTCACGCCCGCCCAGCTTGCCCATGGCAATGACGGCAACTTTGGCACCAGCTATTTTGCCATGGGCTTTTTCCAGTTCAACCTTGACTTCAGTAAAAAGCGCCCCAATTGTGGCTTCGGCAATTGTGGCATATTGTGCGGCGGCTTCATCGGCTGGCAGGGTGCCGGATATTTGGCGTACACCAATGCGAAAACTGAATTCACGGGTAAGAACACGGGCCACATCAAGGCGTTCTTCGAAAGCTTCGCACTGTTGAAAGCTTGTCTTATAAGCGTTTTCAATCTCATCAAGGCTCGGGAGTTGATCAAAAAATCCGGGATCGATGACTGCATCAAATATACGTGAACGCTGGCTCAGATATGTAGCCAGCCGTGGCGCTGTACCGGTGATCTGTGCCAGTAGTTTGAGGAGATTGGGATTTTGTTTCAGCAGGGAAAAAAGCTGTACTCCCGCAGGCAGGTTGGCAAGGAAACCAGCAAGTGCGGAGAAAGCTGCATCAGGATTATCCGTGCCCGCCAGTTCAGCCAGGATTGTGGGCACAAGGTCGGTTAAAAGCTCGCGCGAGCGCGCAGAGCGGGTGGCGGCGATGCGACCGAAATGCCAGCTTCTGATTTCGGCAGAAACCCTTTCCGGCACGATGAATCCCATTTTCCTTAATGTATCGGTGGTATCGGGATCATCTTCACCACCGGTAAACACCAGACTGCCGGTGGCGACATCGAGGCCAGGAGCTTGTTCAAACAGGGCGGCGTAATGCTTCTCAACGCATTCAAGATGGTGTTGAAGTTGCGATTTCAACGCTCCAACACTGTCAAAACCGGCGAAGCTGGCAAAGACACCAAGCGTTGCTTCATCCTGTGGCATCGTATGCGTCTGGGCATCATCGATCATTTGCAGCCGGTGCTCCAGATGTCTTAAAAAACAATAAGATGCCCGCATTTCTTCGCGTGCCTCAGAGGTGATCCAGTCGCGCTTTTCCAGTTCATTCAACATATCAAGGGTTTTGCGGCCACGTAGTTTTTCGATTCTACCTCCAGCGATAAGCTGTTGGGTCTGAACGAAAAATTCAATCTCCCGGATACCTCCACGTCCAAGCTTGATATTATGGCCATTGATGGCAATTTTGCTGTGGCCTTTATGGGCGTGGATCTGCCGCTTCATGGCATGAACGTCGGCGATTGCCGCATAATCAAGATATTTGCGCCAGATAAACGGAGCCAGGCGGGCGAGAAATTCCTCGCCCACAGCAATGTCACCGGCGACCGCACGCGCCTTGATCATGGCGGCACGTTCCCAGTTCTGGCCAAGGCTTTCGTAATAGACAGCAGCAGCCTCCATGGAGATGGCAACGCTGGTGGCACCGGGGTCGGGACGCAAGCGCAAATCAGTCCTGAACACATAGCCCTCACCTGTGCGCTCTTGTAACAGCTTGACCAGATTGCGGGTCAGGCGAACGAAAAACTGGGACGGCTCGACATTATCGGCCAAAGGCGCGTATTCAAGATCGTAAAACACAATCAAATCTATATCGCTGGAGTAATTCAGCTCGCCCGCCCCCATCTTGCCCATGGCGAGGATTACGTAACCTGAATTCAAGCCGGGCGTGGCTTCATCTTCGAGTTTAATCCGGCCCTTGCGGTGAGCCTGTAACAACAACCAATTGGCAGCGGCATTGACGGCAGCATCGGCAAAATAGGTGAGTGCCTCGATGGTCTGCGTAACATCCCAGATGCGACCGCAATCAGCCAGTGCTATGACCATGGCCGCTCTGGCTTTGGCCAGGCGCAAGGCGGCCATTGCTGCGGCCTCGGTATCCCAGCTGGAGACGTCGCTAAGCAAACGAGTGCAGATGTCATCCACCGATTTGTTCGGCTCGTGTTCAAGAACGTTGATAAAATAAACCGGGTCACTTTCAATCAGTGAAGTGAGGTAGGGTGAGGTTGCAAAAACCCCTCGCAATGCACCTTCAAGTTCAGGCCTTGATGCCGCCATTTGCGCCAGGGCTTCGCCAACTTCTTGATGAGCCAGAAGTTCCGCCCACTTTTCATCTGCCTTTGCTGTTGCCAGCGGCACCGGCACCGGCACCGGCATTGGTTGCATCTGTTGAAAAAGTGCACCAGACATAGTGAGCTCACCCCGGTTGTTTTCTGACAGGTTAGCACCTGTTTTTCTAACGCTAACTTAGCTCATTTTGACTATCTATGGAAAAAGATTAGGGAAATGACGGTCGGAAATTCTTGAAATTTTACACCAGAGCTGCCCTCTGGTAAAAAAGCACTTGAACTATGCATATAATAGGCATACATAATTTATGTCACGCGTAAGTTTCCAACATTCCAACTATGTGTTTTTTTTAATTTGCCGTGTTTTTAAAACGCATAGTAATCAGGGAGGAGGCTTGCTGGAGGATAAACGGGCACCACCCCACCTTTGGCAAGTCCCCTGGTTAACTGAAAGGAAAACCAAGTTCATGATTACCAAACATGACGATCTGCTGGGCACGCTTATTCATGATGTGGCACATCGGCTTCGCCACGAAATTGACCGTCGCCTGAAACCTCACAACCTCACAAGGGTTAAGTGGCTGGCACTGGGAATTATCGCCAACAGTCCTGATTTGACTCAAGTCGAGCTGTCAGCAGAGATGGAACTTGGCAATGCTGCGGTTGGTCGGCTTGTGGACCGATTGGAGCAACGGCAGTTTATTATCAGAAAACCTGATCCCGATGATCGTAGAGCCTACCGCCTTTCGCTCACAGATACGGCCAGGAACCTGCTTGACCACCTAAAAGACACAGCAACCCAATTGCGCAACGATGCTCTCGATGGTTTTAGTGCCAGTGAAGTCAAAACGCTCAATAAAGGCCTTAACCGGCTGGACAAAAACCTTAAATCCATCGCGACACTTTGCCTGGCGGTGGTGATTGCAAGTAGTCAAAAAATACAAATGATAGTCGAACTTCCCCTGGGTAACCTGATTTAACATTTTGCACAAAGAGAGGTTGCTAGATGTTGGATTTACGACCAACAATGCTGGTGATCGGCATCCTGCTCACAACTCTGGGCGTTGCCATGTTATTGCCCGCATTGATTGATTTGCAGGACAACCATGCTGAATGGGTGGTTTTTACCGCGTCATCTGCCTTTACATTGTTTGTTGGCATGTGCCTGACCATGGCAACATGGGGGCGAACCGGCAATCTCAATATCAGGCAGGCGATTATCCTGACCACTGTTTCCTGGGTGGCAATGGCGGGATTTGCCGCAATCCCGCTGGCCTGGAGCAGGCTTGATCTCAGTTATACCGATGCCTTTTTCGAAGCCATGTCAGGCCTCACCACCACAGGCTCGACGATCCTAACCAATCTTGATGACGCACCACGGGGCATTTTATTGTGGCGCGCACTGCTACAGTGGCTCGGAGGCATTGGTATTATCGTCATGGCCATAGCCGTTTTGCCGATGCTGCAAATTGGCGGCATGCAGTTGTTTCGCATGGAATCATCAGACACATCGGAAAAAATTCTGCCGCGCGCAACACAAATTGCCGGCTCGATAACCATCGTTTACGTGGCTATCACTGTCTTAAGTATCTTTGCCTATGTTTTTGCCGGCATGGGAATGTTTGATGCGATCGCCCATTCAATGGCCACCATCGCTACCGGTGGCTTTTCAACTTACGATGCCTCGATGAGCAAATTCGACAGTGCAGCAATTGATAGCGTAACCATCGTCTTCATGATCGCGGGCAGTCTGCCTTTTGTGCTTTTTCTACAGGCTTTGCGCGGCGACCCAAAGGCGTTGTGGCAAGATTCCCAAGTGCGGTTCTTTTTGTTTTTGAACGCTATCTTTGTCGCAACGGTATTTTTCTATCTGGTTAACGTCAACGCGTTTGAGGTTCCCAAGGCTTTCAGGTTAGCTGCATTTAACGTGGTTTCGGTCATTACCGGGACCGGTTATGCCACAGCGGATTATGGAACCTGGGGGCCTTTTGCCCAGGTGTTTTTCTTTGCCATGATGTTTATTGGCGGATGCGCCGGTTCAGCATCGTGCGGCATCAAAGCTTTTCGCATCCAGATCATATTTGAAAATGTCAAGGTACACCTCAAACATACTATTTTTCCGCACGGGGTTTTTTCTGTCCGTTTCAACAACCGCCCCCTACCCGACAATGTGTCAGCATCGGTGATGAGTTTCCTGTTTTTATACTTCCTGTGTTTTGGCATTCTGGCGATCGCACTAAATCTCACCGGCCTAGACAACCTCACAGCTCTATCGGCTGCAGCAAGCGCCATGGCAAATGTAGGTCCCGGTCTGGGACCAGTACTGGGGCCGTCGGGTACTTATGCGGAGATTTCAGATACGGCAAAGTGGCTATTGAGTTTCGGCATGCTCCTGGGTCGACTGGAGCTGTTAACAGTGCTGGTGATGTTCACCCCGGCCTTCTGGCAGGAATAATCTGGGCGCAGGTATGCACCACAACACAGAAGCCCTGATTACCCATGGACATTGACAGGAGTGATTACTAGACTGATCATTATTGCTGGGGACAATGCGGGGAAAATTCGATGTTTAATCTGGAAAAGTTTGTCGAGGATTGCAAATCAGCGGTGGCGCAAGACCCCACCCATTGTGGTGTTACTGAGGTGGTTAAGCGCGCCATGCGCGATCCTTCCGCAGTGACCACCGCTGTTGGTGAGCCGACGAAAAGCGGAATTTCGCCTATCTATAGTTCTCCTAATCTGACAATCGTCAATGTCATCTGGAAACCTTCCATGACCATTCAGCCGCACAACCATGAGATGTGGGCGGTAATTGGTATTTACGGTGGCCGCGAAGACAACATCTATTGGCGTCGCATCAAAGACGACCCCGATGGCCATATTGAAGCTGCCGGGGCACAAGCCTTATGCACCGGTGATGTAGCCCCGCTTGGCAAGGATATTATCCACTCAGTAACCAACCCAATTCCCAAATTAACTGGCGCAATTCACGTCTATGGTGGGGATTTTTTCGAAGCTGAACGCAGCGAATGGGATGCTGAACACCTTACCGAAAAACCATATGATATGGCTGCCGTCAAGGCATTGTTTAGCGATTAGTCGAGGTTGTTTTCGGTGACGCCCCCCTCATCCGACGCCTTCGGCGCCACCTTCTCCCGCAAGGGGAGAAGGGGAAAAAACCCTTCCTTCTCCCCTTGCGGGAGAAGGTGGCAGCGCAGCTGACGGATGAGGGGGTGGCGTCCTCACTCTGTCCCATTAACCGGAAAAATCAAAGAGATTTTCAGGCCCGGTTGATTGTCCGCAAACTTCAATTCACCGCCATGCAGTTCCGTGACGGCTTTTACCAGGCTTAAGCCCAGGCCGCTGCCGGGTTGCGAGCGGCTGGCCTCGAGGCGCACGAACCTTTCGGTGGCGCGGGTGCGGTCTTGTTTAACGATGCCGGTGCCACTGTCGGCCACGGTGAAAATGGCTTTATCGTCCAAGATGATGGTTGAGATGGTGATGTTTTTGGTGTCTGCGTTGAGGCCGTATTTAACCGCATTGTCGAGCAGGTTGGCGGCCACATGGGCAAGCAGTTGTCTGTTGGCTTTTACGTTTACTCCTTCTTCAACCTCAATCCTCAGATTGCCACCTTCAGCTTCGATGACGGGATCGTAAAGTTCGGCAACGTCTTTGGCTATTTGTGACAGGTCGACGATTTCCATAGTCCCGGCCATTTCACCAGCACGCGCTCTGGCAATAGACAGAAGAGCTGCAAAAGTGGCGATCAGGTCATCGGCATCCTTGATCGTGTTTTCAAGCGCGGCTTTATAATCCGCATTACTATTGTTCCTCAAAGCGTCTTCGGCGCGCGCTTTAAGGCGCGTCAACGGTGTGCGCAAATCATGGGCGACATTATCGGTAACCTCGCGCATGCCGGTCATCAATCGTTCAATCTGGGCCAGCATGGAATTGAGATTATGGGCCAGTTGGTCAAGTTCATCGCCGTTGCCGGAAATCGGCATGCGCCCGGTCAGATCGCCCGACATAATGCTTTTGCTGGTGTTATTGATGGCATTGATACGGGTAAGAATATTGCGGCTCATCAGCAAACCACCGGCAAGGCCGAGTAACAACACCAGTCCCAAAGACCAGAAAAGGGCGCCACGGATGACCGAAACAAAGACTTGCTGTTCTTCGATATCTCGACCAACGACAAGATGAAACTGCCCTCTTAAAGTGAAAAAACGCGCCCGGGCGCTATGCACCGACTTACCTTTAGCGCTTGCAACCGTATAGGGGAAATTAACCCAGCCTGTGCCTTTGCCGGTTCCCGGCGGCAGGGCGGCAAGGTTGCCTGCCAGAGGCCGCCCGCGAAAATCTGTCAGCAGATAAACGTCGGCACTGTCTTTGCGCGCTCGGCGCCGGATGACTTTTATCAGATTGTTGAGACCGCCCTGGCGGTATTGTTCCTCCAGTCCGGTGATTTCTGCTGCAATTGTGGCATCTGTCTGGCGCGCCAGTAACCCGGCGGTGCTCCAATATACATAAGACAGAATGGCCGCAGCTGATACAGCGAAAACCAGCAGATAGATCGCTGCCAGTTTGAAGGTTGTGGTTTTGAGAAGTTTAATCAGTGGGGTCACGTAATGAATATCCAGCACCTCTGATGGTGTGCAGCAGAGGTTTATCAAAGTTTTTATCGATTTTTGAACGCAAGCGCGAAATATGAACGTCAATTACATTGGTCTGCGGATCGAAATGATAATCCCAGACATGTTCGAGCAACATGGTGCGGGTGACGACCTGGCCTGCGTGTTTCATCAGGAATTCCAGCAATCTGAACTCGCGCGGCTGCAACAGGATTTCAACGCCACCGCGAAAGGCGCGGCGCGACAGCAAGTCTATTTCCAGATCCGCAACCCGGTAACTTGTTTCAGCGGCACTGGGACTGGCGCGGCGGTGAAGACCTTCGACCCGAGCCAACAACTCAGAAAATGAATAGGGTTTGGTGAGGTAATCATCCCCTCCAGCGCGCAATCCTTCAATGCGATCATCAACCTTGCTGAGCGCACTAAGGATCAATACCGGGGTATCATCGCCCTTGTCGCGCAAGGTCTGGACCACGGACAGGCCATCGCGTTTGGGTAACATCCTATCGACAATCAAGACGTCATAATCGCGCACGCCCACCATCTCCAGGCCTTCGTCGCCATCACTTGCGTGATCGCTGACGTGGCCGCTTTCCTTTAACCCCTTAACCAGGTAGGCAGCCGCCTCGCAATCATCTTCAAGCACCAAAATGCGCATATGTTTCCCGTTCATCACTTCGAGCCTGACTATTATATGGTGTTGTTGCCGCTTTGCACCAGTTGCATTAAAAAATAAGGCCGCACCTGACACCTCTTGGGGGGAAGCGTCTTGGGCGCGGCCTCAGATTACCCCGCATTATTCACAAACCTGCGAGGTCATCTGTCACTGCTTCAGTTTTGCCGGTTCAGGCCTTACCGAGAGACAGGGCGATGAAGCGCTTTCCCCGTTTTGATTTAATCAGAAACAGGGCTGTCTTTTTTCCTGCTTTGCTAATTTTGCTGATACGGTTTTCAATGTCGCCGGGGCTGGTAACCGCTTTCCCAGAGACTTCGAGCACCACATCACCGCGTTTGATACCCTTGGTGGCTGCCAAACCATCGGCATCAACCGCACTTACCACAACACCCAAACCCGGTTTGTTTGCAAATGACAGGCCCAAAGACGCGAGATTGAGTTTTTGCGCTGGCTTGTTTAATGACGCCTGCTTATCACTGCCCGGCAGTTTACCGATTTTGACGGTACGCGTTATTTTGCTGCCATCGCGAACAATGGTGAAGGTAATCTTCTCATTCGGTTTCAATTTGGCCACCATGCGCGCAAGCTCTTTGGGACCTTTTACCGGTTTTTTGTTCAAGGTGATAACAGCATCACCGGTTTCAAACCCTGCAGCTTTGGCCGGACTACCATCAAACACATCAGCGATGAGCGCACCACCGGCTTTTTTCATGCCGAGACCATCGGCGATGTCTTTTGTTATTGGCTGGATCTGCACACCTAGCCAGCCGCGGGTAACGCTGCCATTGTCTTTCAAATCAGCCACCACCGATTTCACCATGCTGGCGGGGATGGCAAAGCCGATACCGACGCTGCCGCCGGAGGGTGAGAAAATAGCGGTGTTGACACCAATCACTTCGCCTTTGAGATTAAAGGCGGGGCCACCGGAGTTGCCGCGATTGATGGCGGCATCAATCTGAATAAAATCATCATAGGGGCCTGAGCCGATGTCGCGGCCACGCGCCGAGACAATGCCGGTTGTAACCGATCCGTTGAGACCAAACGGATTACCGACCGCCATTACCCAATCACCCACACGCGCCGGTGCTGAAGTCAATTCGACATAATCAAATTTTCTGTTGCCCGGCACCTTGAGCAGAGCCAGATCGGTTTTGGGGTCGCGGCCAATCAGCTCAACATCAAGCACTTCACCGGTTGAGGTGACAATTTCGATTTTACTGGAATCTTTGACCACATGGTTGTTGGTGACTACATAGCCGTCGGCGGAGATAAAAAATCCCGCACCTTGCGCCATGCCATAGCGTTTGGGTTTTGGACCCTGTTGCTGAGAGGAGGGCCCACGTTGGAAACGCTCAAAGAAATCATAAAACGGGCTGTCCTTAGGGATATTGGGCATATTGCCAAATGATCGACCGTTGCCGCGAGGATGGCCGGGCTCGAACGATACATTGCCAATTTCACGCTTAACCCGAATGCTGACAACAGCTGGTTTTACCCGCGCCACAAGATCAGCAAATCCAAAGGATGCTGCTGCGGGATTGCTGGTTGGCGGCATGGTCAGGGCATTTTGCGCCTGACTTTGCCCCAGCGAGACCACAGCACCTGTCCCAAGGGCGGCGGCCAGGCCCAGGGCCACATATAAGCGATTTGTTTTGTGAGGTTTTTTTGCGCTATCTGCGCGTTTCGTAATCAATGTCATAAGGTGACTCCATAGTCAGATTAACCTGAACTGACTATGGCTGGCACCACCTTGCGGCAGTCTGTCCGCAAGATTACAAGTTGGTAAGGTTCTTCATTGACGCAGCAGTTTTTCGAGTTCTTTTTCCTCGGCCTTTGACAGAACAACCGGACCCGATGCCTTGGCTTCAGCCACACGGCGGCGCATCATAAAGAAGATACCAATGCTGCCGATAATAATGAGAACGGCGGGGCCAAACCACAGCAGGATTGTTCCCGGTGTCAGACGCGGTTTGAGAAGAACAAATTCGCCGTATCTATCGACAATAAAGTTCAACACCTGATCATCCGTATCCCCATCCACAAGGCGCTCGCGCACAATCAGGCGCAGATCTCGGGCCAGAGATGCAGCAGATTCATCGATATTCTGGTTTTGACAAACCAGACACCTTAACAAGGTCGAAATTTCGCGGGCACGTCCCTCGAGAACAGGATCATCGAGCACTTCATCTGGCAAAACAGCCGTGGCCGTATTGACCGGCAGACCGAAGCTGAATGCCAGAAACAACGCTATTATCGCCAACCGAAAACGGCTCATGCCGGCACCTCTTTAGCTGGTGCTTTTGCACGCTTTTTGCTGCCCTTCTTGCGCGGCGCACCAACACGGTAACGCCGGTCGGTCAGGGATATGGCACCACCGGCAAACATAATCGCTGCTCCAAACCAGATAAACTGCGCCAGTGGATTAAAGAATATTCGCAGTGTCCAGGCATTTTTTGTTTTCGATTTATCACCAAGCGTCACATAGATATCACCAGTCCAGAACGAGTAGATACCGGCTTCCGTGGTCGCCATGACTGGAACCTGATACAACCGTTTGGCGGATTCAATTTCTGTGACCAACTTACCATCGACGCTTATGCGAAAAAGCCCAACATCGTCTTTGTAGTTTGGACCAGTTCGCGGTTCAATACTGACAAATTCAACGTCGATACCGGAAACCTGCATGGTTCCACCAACGTCAATCACTTCCACCTTTTCGACCTGCCAGGCTGAAATAGCGACAATACCAAGCACGACAATACCAAGGCCACCGTGAGCTAGAGAAGTACCCCATACGGAGCGTGGAAGTTTGACAGCTCGTCTTAGCGAATCCATCAATGCGACCCGGAACAAGCCGATACGGAAGGCAAATTCGCTAACCGCACCCGCCACCAACCAGGCGGCAATGGCGACACCGAACGGGGCCATAATCGGACCTTTTTCCACCCAGGCGAAGACAAACACCAGTATGACGGCAGTAAACAGTGCAGCAGCACTCAAACGTTGAGCGACAGCCGCCAGATCTCCGCGCTTCCAGGCCAGAAACGGCCCCAGAGGCACGAGCAACAACAGCGGCACCATGAGGGGGGTAAAGGTTGCATTAAAGAATTGCGGGCCGACTGAAATCTTGGAACCGGTTATGGTTTCCAGTACCAAAGGATAAAGCGTGCCAATAAAAACTGTGGCGCAACCGACGGTCAAAATCAGATTGTTGAGCATCAGGCAGCCTTCACGCGAAATCGGTGCAAACATGCCGCCAGACTTGAACGCAGGCGCGCGCCAAGCGAACAATGCAAAACCGCCGCCAACAAAGAATGCCAGAATTCCTAAGATGAACAGACCGCGTTCAGGATCTGTGGCGAATGCATGAACAGACGTCAATACGCCTGAGCGCACCAAAAACGTGCCAAGCAGGCTGAGCGAAAATGCGATGATGGCCAGAAGAATGGTCCACACTTTCATGGTGTCGCGTTTTTCCACCACAATGGCTGAATGCAACAGCGCCGTACCGGCCAGCCACGGCATGAAGGATGCGTTTTCGACCGGATCCCAGAACCACCAGCCACCCCAGCCAAGTTCATAATAGGCCCACCATGAACCCATGGAAATTCCCATGGTCAGGAACATCCAGGCAAGCAACGTCCACGGCCGGACCCAGCGCGCCCAGGCAGCATCCACACGGCCTTCGATGAGGGCGGCGATAGCGAATGAAAACACCAGCGAAAACCCGACATAGCCGAGATAAAGCAACGGCGGATGAATGGCCAGCCCCGGATCCTGCAATAACGGGTTCATGCCTTGACCGTTAAGCGGCGTCGGGCTCAGGCGAATAAAAGGGTTTGATGTGGCAACAATAAAGGCCAAAAATGAGGCTGAAATGGTTCCCTGCACGCCCAGCACGCGGGCTTTAAGGAGTGCTGGCAGGTTTTGGCCAAAAGTTGCAACAGCGGCACCAAACAGGGTCAGGATCAATACCCACAATACCATGGAACCTTCGTGATTGGCCCAGACGCCGGTAATTTTGTAAATCATCGGCTTATCGGTGTGAGAGTTTTTGAAGACATTCTCAACACTGAAATCCGATACAATATAGGCATACATCAGGGCAAAGAAGGCCACCATCAGAAAACCGAATTGGGCCTGGGCGACAGGAACAGCCGTGGCCATCAGCCTCTCATCGTTTCTGGAAGCACCAATAAAAGGAAAAATGCTCTGGTAAATCGCCAAAACAAGCGCCAATATTAATGAATAATAGCCAATTTCAGCTGCCATCGAACTTTTCCCTCTAAAATTCCATCACCCAAAGGTTAACAATCAGGTTTTATCTTCTGGATTCCACTTGCCTTGCTTCTTGAGCGCGTCAGCCACTTCAGCTGGCATATAGTTTTCGTCATGTTTGGCCAAAACTGAATCTGCTTCAAATACGCCCCGCTGATTAAGCACGCCCTCGGTCACAACACCCTGACCCTCGCGAAAAAGATCAGGCAATATACCAACGTAAACCACAGGCATGGAGGTGTTTAAATCCGTCACCGCAAATTTGACGGTTTTACTTTCTCCACGCTTGACACTGCCCTCTTCCACCAGACCACCAAGACGAAACCGCGTGCCGGGAGAGATTTTCTTTTCAACCACCTCTGTTGGACCATAGAAGAAGACAATCGTATCTTCAAGCGCAAAGGAGATCAGGGCTACGGCTGCTGCCAAAAGCACAAATCCGATGCCGATAACACCCATACGTCGTTGTTTACGTGTCATATTAATACTTCCTCGTTGCCCCCGAACCGGGAAATCGAATTTCGGTTACGCTTCGCCGTCATGGTTCAATTCCTAATTGCGTACGCGCGTTTTTTAACTGCGCCAGGCTTTCAGGCTTGTCAGCATAGGCAACTTCAGCCGACGCCAATGCTGCTTTAGCCTGATCATTGTTGCCCATTACCGTGTAAGCCCGAGCCAATCTGACCCATTCCCCCACACTTCCACCCTCTTGCGCCAATCGATCAGACAGACGTTTGACCATGGTGGCAATCATTGCCTGACGGGAATTTGCATCCATGGCGCCGCCGGCATTCATCTGCTCCTGGCTCAGAGCAGGAGGGCGGCTGCCCTCGGGCAGGGCGGAGGCTGGTGATGGCTTGGCCGTTTGGGGCACAGCAGCGTTTCCATCAGAAATACTGGCGACGCGTTCAAAGCCCAGTTGCGCGCGCGCATTATTCAGTTGTGCTAAGGCCTGGGGTTGATCGGCATAGGCGGTTTGGGCTGTTGCCAATGCAGCTTTGGCCGCATCGGTTTGACCGAGCACCTGCCGGGTTCGGGCCAGTTTTATCCAGTCCTCAACCGGGCCACCATTTTCTGCCAGCCGGTCGGACAGACGCTTGACCATTCCGACAATCATTTGCTGGCGCGCTTCAGCGCCCATTGAATTGCCCGCCTTCATCTGCTCATCGCTCAGGGCTGGAAGCTGACCGCCTTGCGGTGTTACTTGCCCGGAATTGGCAGGTGTGGCTGAGGAAACGGCAGTTTTTGGCGCGCTTCCGCTTTCCGCTTCAGCCTTCGCTGCCAGACGTTCTATATCTGCGCGCCAGGGTACATCCTGAGCATTTTCAGCCAGAAGAGACCGCCATTTCACAGCGGCTTCTTTAAGCCGACCGGCTTGCGCGTCTGCCAGTGCGATATAATGCAGCGGCCGCGGCATTTTCGGGTTGTTTTTGAGCAGGTTGCGAAAAACTGTTAAGGCTTGGGGAGGAACATCTCCGCGGTTGGCGATGATTAGCGATTCACCGTAATCAGCTGTGGCTTTGGGAGCGTTACCGCTCAGGTCCATTACCCTTTTGAGGGCAAAGGTCGCATCACTAAAACGCCTCAGGCGGGTATAGATCGGTGCGAGAATTTCCCAACCGCGAATATCATCGGGGTTCTCAGCCAAATGGGCTTCGGCACGGGCAATCAACTGTTTGGTTGCATCGTTTTCGGCAACTGTGGTTGATGATTGGACTGGCGCACGCTCGGCAAACGGCTGGCCCGGCAAATCAGGCGAGCCGGTGAGCAGATAAAAACCCATCGAGATGCCGGGAATAAAGACGATAGCAATGACCGTGGTCAGTTTTCTGACCAGACTGGTCTTGCCTGCAGCCTGGACTGCCTCGGCATCATTGCTATCGGCGGCCTTCAACAAGCGGCGTGCTATTTCGGCGCGCGCAGCCTCGGCTTCCGATTCGGGCAGTAACCCGCGATCAAAATCGCTCTTTATCTCATCTAGCTGGTCTTTATAAACCGCCACATCGGAAGCTTCCGCCCCCTCAACATCCTTGCCCTGACGCATGAGCGGAAGAAGTACGACTAGCACGGCGACAGCAGTCATAACTGCCAGAATAATCCATAAAATCATTGATGGTTCAATTTCTATGTTTCATACATAAATTACTTAGTTTATCCATAAAATGCTTTTATGGCATTTGTTCGACCGATAAAAACTTGATAACTGATCCTGGCCAAGGCAGCGTGTCGTTGAGATTCATACCATGTCGGTCTGGTTAAACTAAATGTCGTAATGCCAGGATGACTATCAAGTTTGAGTGTTAAATATCATCGATGGCCAAATCGGGCAACCGACAAAGGATCGTTTTTTAATTTAGATTAGCAGAGCGTTCATATTCCATGCAAAAATACTCGATTTTCACCCTTGCCCGCAATGCGGCAAATTACCACAAAGGCTGGGGACTGGCCTGGCGCAGCCCCGAGCCGAAATCGGAGTATGATATTGTCATTATCGGCGCCGGAGGCCATGGGCTGGCGACAGCCTATTATCTCGCCAAAAGGCACAATCTCACCAATGTTGCAGTGGTCGAAAAAGGTTGGCTCGGCGGTGGCAACACCGGGCGCAACACCACAATTATCCGCTCGAATTACCTGCAGGATGAAAGTGCGGCAATCTATGAGCTGTCGCGCAGCCTCTATGAGGGTTTGGCCCAGGAATTAAATTACAATGTGATGTTTTCGCCGCGCGGATTGTTCATGTTGTGTATGACCGAACATGAATTGCGCGGATTTAAACGCCACGCCCACGCCAATCGGCTCAGCGGCATTGAAAGCCGGATGGTCTCAGCTGAAGAAGTCAAGCGCAAAATTCCGATTTTGAATGTATCGCCGACGGCGCGCTATCCGCTGTTGGGCGCACTTTACCAACCGCGTGGCGGCACCGCCCGCCATGATGCCGTTGCCTGGGGCTATGCGCGCGGTGCTGATAATCTTGGTGTCGATATTCTGCAAAATTGCGCGGTGACCGGTATTACGCGTAGAGGCGGAAAAGTCACCGGCATTGATACCGTCAAGGGACATATTAAAGCTAAAAAAGTAGCCATTGTTACCGCCGGTTCGACGACTTTGCTGGGAGATATGGCGGGATTAAAGCTGCCCATCGAAAGTGTTACGCTTCAGGCTTGCGTCTCGGAGCCGATCAAGCCGGTTCTTGATGTGGTGATTATGGCGGGCACTGTGCATGGCTACATGAGCCAGAGCGATAAAGGCGAGCTGGTAATTGGCGGCGGGGCTGATGAATACAACAATTATTCACAACGCGGCAGCTTTCCAGCGATTGAGCATACGATCACATCGCTGGCTGAACTGTTTCCGATTATCCGGCGGTTGAAAATGCTGCGCCAATGGGCGGGGATTGTCGATATGACCGGTGATCGCAGCCCGATTATCGGCAAAACCGATGTGGACGGGCTTTATCTCAATTGCGGTTGGGGCACCGGCGGTTTCAAATCCATACCCGGATCGGGACTGGTATTTGCCGATACCATTGCCAATGACAGACCACATCCGATTGCCGAGCCATTTGGTTTAAACCGGTTTGCTGAGGGGCGTTTGATAGATGAAAGCATCGCCGCTGGCGTTGCTCATTAAAGGATAAGCGCACTCATGCTTTTGATAAAATGTCCCATATGTGACTGTGAAGGTGATGAGACTGATTTCCACTATGGTGGTGAAGGTCACATTCAACGTCCTACTTCATCCAACCCGGACAAGGTTGGCGATGAGGCCCAACGCGATTATCTCTACGTGCGTAAAAACCCGCGTGGACTTCACAGCGAACGCTGGTTGTGTGAACGCGGCTGCGGCAAATGGTTTCATGCCTTGCGTGATACCGCCACCATGGTCATTTCCAAAACCTATCTGATTACTGATAAACCACCGGCAGAACTCAAAAAAGCAGGTAAAAAATGAGCGGTAAACCTTACAGAATTCCTTCCTCCCGATCACAAGGTGCCTTTGGCCGCCTGATTGATCGCGATGCTGCTCTGTCGTTTACCTTCGACGACAAAACCTATACCGGCTTTAAGGGAGATACGCTTGCTTCCGCCCTGCTTGCCAATGGGGTGAGGCTGTTTGGCCGCAGTTTTAAGTATCACCGCCCGCGTGGTGTCATCGCTGCCGGGCCGGAAGAGCCCAATGCGCTTGTGAGTGTTGGCAGCGGTGCCACCCATGAGCCCAACAACCGCATAACCGACGTTGAGTTGTATGATGGCCTGGTGGCGACAAGCCAGAACCGCTGGCCCAGTCTGGCCTTTGATGTCAGTGCCATCAACAATACTTTCAGCCGTCTGATCCCGTCTGGGTTTTATTATAAAACCTTCATGTGGCCGGCAAAGCTGTGGCCGCATTATGAGCATATTATCCGCCATGCCGCTGGCCTTGGCACGGCACCGCAGGAAGAAGATGAGGCGGTCTATGAGCAGGTTCATGTTAATTGCGATGTGCTGATTGCCGGTGGCGGAATTGCCGGTCTGGCGGCAGCACTTGCTGCAGCAGAAGTCGGTGCGCGGGTGATTATCGCCGATCTTTCCCCACGTTTTGGCGGGGCAGCTGATTGTATCGATGGCAAGATTGATAGTGCGGCACCGCTTGCGTGGGCGAAAAAAGCGGTAAAAAAACTGGCCGCCATGGACAATGTGTATATTCTGCCACGCACAACTGTTACCGGACATTATGATCACAACTGGGTTTTGATGTGTGAACGCTTGAGCGATCATATAAGCGAAGCTGACCGTCTGGCCAACCGACCACGTCATCGCTTGTGGAAGGTGCGGGCGAAAAAGGTGATTGTCGCCACCGGTGCCTTTGAGCGCCCGCTGACATTTGCCAACAATGACCGCCCCGGCGTGATGCTGGCGTCGGCTGCACGCAGCTATGCTACGCGTTATGGTGTGACACCGGGCGAACGCGCTGTCATTTTCACCAATAATGATGATGCTTATTTGACCGCCCTCACCCTGCAAGACGCCGGTGTGTCGGTGCCAAAAATTATCGACGTTCGCGAGGATACAAAATCTGCGCTGATTTCACGTGCTGAAGATGCCGGAATTGAAATCATACACAGCAGCGTTATTTCCAATGTCGAAACCAGCTTTGGCGGAACCTCAATTGAAGGCGTGCAGATTGCCACGCGCACTGCCACCGGAAGACTGGCGCAGCCTTTTGCCCGGATTGAATGTGATCTGGTGTGCATGTCGGGGGGCTGGAACCCGGCGGTTCATCTGTTTGCCCATGTGAATGGCTCGGTAAGGTTTGACGATACCTTACAGACATTCCGTCCTGATCAAACGTCTGAGGCAATTGTGGCAATTGGTGCTGCCAATGGTCATTTTGATTTAAGCACAACAATTGATGAGAGTTTTGATAAGGGATATGCGGCTGGAAAATCAGCGACGGGAAAATCGCGCCCGAAAAAAGCTGTGCCGCCCAAAGCCCGTCAGGATGAACGCAGCCCGCTTGAAGCCTTGTGGTTTGCTCCGGCCAAAGGCAGTCTCAATGAAGGCAACAAGCATTTCATTGATTTTCAAA
This sequence comes from Hyphomicrobiales bacterium, assembly GCA_021775475.1. Lineage (GTDB taxonomy): Bacteria > Pseudomonadota > Alphaproteobacteria > Rhizobiales > JAJFHR01 > JAJFHR01. The sequence continues at coordinate 30,964 of JAJFHS010000073.1, read as the reverse complement.
ATGATGTCACCGCAGCCGACATTGAACTGGCTGCGCGTGAAGGCTATCGCTCAGTTGAACATCTCAAGCGTTACACAACACTTGGCATGGCAACAGATCAGGGGAAAACCAGTAACATCAGTGCGTTGGGAATATTGGCGGATACGCTGAATACGACTATTCCAGCGGCTGGAGCCACGCGTTTTCGCCCGCCGTTCACACCGTTTTCGTTGGGATCAATTGCTGGCACTCAGGCAAAACATCTGTTTCAACCCGTGCGCCGCACACCCATTGCCACCTGGCACCATGATAATAATTGTGACATGGAGCCGGTAGGCCTGTGGCGACGGCCATTTTGCTACCGCCATGGCACTGAAGACAGACAAGCAGCGATCACCCGCGAAATACTGGCAACACGTGAAAAGGCCGGGATTATTGATCTATCAAGCCTGGGCAAAATCGAAGTTAAGGGACCAGATGCTGGCGTATTTTTGGATCGGATTTATTCCAACGTATTCAGCACGTTAAAACCCGGTCGTTGCCGCTATGGCTTGATGATGAATGAGGATGGTTTTCTGTTTGACGATGGGGTTACCGTCAGGTTGGCCGAGGATCATTTTTTGATGCACACCACCAGCGGCAATGCCGACAGAATTGTCGGCTGGCTGGAGGAGTGGCACCAAACTGAATGGCCGGATTTGAAGCTTTTCATAACCCCGGTTACCGAAAACTACACGCAATTTGCCGTTGCTGGGCCGCATTCACGCGATATCCTGCAAAAGCTTGAAAGCACGATTGATTTCTCCCGCGAAGCATTCACGCCACTGGATTATAAATCTGGTGAATTATGCGGGGTGCCGGTGCGCATTTACCGCATCAGTTTTTCCGGTGAACTCTCATATGAAATCTCTGTTCCGGCAAACTATGGTCTGGCCATGTGGCAGGCACTTATGGTGGCGGGCAAGGAATTTGGCTTAACCGCCTATGGCACCGAGCCTTTGCATGTGATGCGGGCGGAAAAAGGATTTATAGCCATTGGCGATGAAACCGATGGCACGGTAACGCCGCTTGATCTTGATCTCGGCTGGGCGGTATCGAAGAAAAAAGTCGACTACATTGGCAAACGCTCACTGCAACGCTCTTTCCTCAAGGGCGACGAGCGCAAGGAGATGGTGGGATTGCTCACCGATGATCCAAAAGAGGTTCTGCCCGATGGCTGTTATGCTGTCGAACAGCTTTTGGACAAGCCGCCGATGAAAATGATCGGTCATGTGTCGTCGAGCTATTACAGCCCTACCCTCAACCGCTCTATAGCCTTTGGCCTGATCAAAAACGGCCGGGCGCGTATGGGGGATACATTGCAGTTTCCACTCGAAGACAAAGTGGTGAGCGCCAAGGTGGTATCACCGGTGTTCTATGACAGTGAAGGAGAACGTCAAAATGCCTGATCTTGACCGCAATCTGGCCTTGAGCCACCGCCATCAGGAGATGGAAAACCAGGCGCTCGGCATTGAAATGAGTGAGCGTGATGACGTTGGCATGATTGATCTGCGTGGCAAGGCTGATGACAAGGCTTTCATGAAAAATGCTGCTACGGTTTTAGGGGTGGAATTGCCAACAGACCCACGCACAAGCATTAAAAAGGGCGGGATAGATATTCTGTGGCTGTCGATTGATCAATGGCTGATCACAACGCCGCTTAAATCTCACGACAAAACATTGTCTGCACTGACCAAAAAACTGACTAAAAACCACGCTCTTGTCTGCGATATGAGTGATGCCCGCAGCATAATCCGGCTCAGTGGCGATCGGGTTCGCGAAGTCCTGATCAAAGGGTGCAGCTTTGATGCCACCCAACCGGATTTCAAACCGGGCACGGTGCGGCGATTGCTGTTTGCTGAAGTTGCCGCCCTGGCCCATTTTGTTGACAGCAATCCCGACGTGATTGATCTCTACGTATTCAGATCATACGCGAATTATGTGTGGGAATGGTTGTTGCAAACGGCTCACGAGGATGCAGGCGTGGGCCTGTTTCAGGTGCAAGACGCGCCGGTGGTTTAGCTCACTTGACGGACAAGCATGTGCATGGTGCCTTTTCAAACACCATTTGCGATACACTGCCAAAAGAAAAACTGCCCGATGCGCTCACACCTCTGGCGCCCATGACGATGGTATTTGCATCTGTACGCTGGCGGGCAACCAGAATGTTTTCTACCGGGTCGCCTTCTTCGATCTCCAACACTTCCAGATCAAGGCCGAGCCGCTTAACTTTGTTTGTGGCTTGCGCCAGAATTTTCTCACCAATCTCGCGAAGCAGAGCCCTGGGGACGCTGGCGTTATTGTCGCTATGAATTTGTTGAAGTTTCTTGCGCATGGTCGGGTCAAACGTATCGGCAACAGCTAGGTCAAGCAGGTCTTTTACGCTTTTTTCTTTTGAAATCACGTGAAGTAGAACAATGCTGCCACCGTATTTCTGCGCAAGGTCACTGGCAATGTGTAATGCCTTCAAGGCATGCAGTGAACCATCAACAGGTACAAGAATTCTTTGCATGGGTCGTCCCTCAAATTGGGACTATAATATCACAAAGGTATTAACTAATAACCACCACCGGGTACATAGTGGCGAAAGAAAATCATGCACCAAACCTGGACAATCTTTGTTCACGCTCTCGGTAATTTCGGCAGGTACGATGGTTTTGCGCTTGCTGGTAATATTGCTTTTTCGGTTATCCTGTCAGCGTTTCCGTTTTTGATCTTTTTGACAACTCTGGCGGGATTTTTTGGTAATGAGGCGTTGGCGCGCGATGCGATTGATTATCTGTTGTCGATTGCTCCGCCAAATCTCGTCGATCCGATCGTGCCGGAAATACGATCGATTTTGACCGTACCGCGCTCAGACCTTCTCTCTGTATCAATCCTTGTGGCCTTGTGGACAGCTTCAGGGGGGGTGCGCAGTGTTCGTGTCGGGTTGAACCGGGCTTATTCATTGCAGGATGATCGCAATTTCCTTGTGCTTTTGCTTACTGATGTTATTTTTGTGGTTGTTGGCTCGGTAGTTTTGATGATGCTTTCACTGCTGATCGTATTCGGGCCGCTGATCTGGGATACGGCCACGTACTGGATCCCGGTTGTTCACGGGTTCACGGTATGGTTTGACTGGCTGCGTTTTCCCGTTGTGCTGGCTTTTCTCGGCGCATCTTTAGTCGCCGCCCATCAAATTCTACCCGCACGCCGACATAAACTATATGAAATCCTGCCTGGTATTGTTTTCACTTTGTCACTATGGCTGGTTGTGGCTGTCGCCTATGCCGAATTCCTGTCCAGGTTTGCCAACTACGCCAGCACTTATGCCGGGTTGGCGGGCGTAATAATCGCGTTAATGTTTATATATTTGTCTGGTGCGGTGCTGATTTTTGGTGGCGAGATTAACCAGACGTATATCGCTTTCAAGTTGCGCCGGAGGTAGTATTGGGTGGGGATACATTTTTTTTAACAATATAATCCAATTCAATTGCGTCGGTTTAAAATCAGGTGCATTCTCGTTGAAACGATGAAATGCTACTGTGCTGGCAACTTCCAGCAGAAAGAACTGGGTCAATGTTTGGTGATTTGCCGCGCGAATATCCTCAGGTTTTTGCTTTCGTACTTACCCCTGAATATTCAATGATCCCGCTGGTCCTGGCCATGGAAATGTTCCGAATTGCCAACCGGCTGGCCGACAAGGAACTTTATAAGGCGAAATTGCACACGGTAGACGGTGAGCCGGTTGCTGCATCCAACTGTATTTCCATCCCCCCTGATGGCGACTTAAAAAGCGTTGATGAAAAGGCGGTTGTTGTTGTCTGTGGCGGTATGAACATTCAGCACAACACCGAAAAAGGGCTGGTGTCATGGCTGCGGATGATTTCCCGGCGCGGCCGGACTATCGGATCATTTTGCACCGGAAGCCATGTTTTGGCCGTCGCCGGGCTGCTGGAGGGCTATCGCTGCACTATTCACTGGGAAAACATACCGTCTTTTGTCGAGACCTTCCCCGAAATCGATCTGTCGGGAAAACTGTTTGAAGTTGACCGCAACCGGTTTACTTGTGCCGGGGGCACGGCAACATTTGATCTGATGTTGACGCTTGTTGCCAAACAACATGGTGAAAGTCTCGCCGAAGATGTGGCTGAGCAGATGTTACACATGCCGATCCGTCATCGCGATGATGATCAACGCATGTCTGTTCCCGCCCGCATTGGTGCGCGCCACCCCAAATTAGTGAAAATCATTGAAACCATGGAGGAAAATCTGGAAGACCCGTGGACGCCAAGCGAACTGGCGGCTCAGGTCGGGCTTTCAACACGGCAGCTTGAGAGATTGTTTAAGCGCTATGTAGACAGAACGCCCAAGCGTTTTTATCTCGATTTGCGCCTGCGCCGGGCGCGGTTATTGTTGCTGCAGACCAATCAGTCGGTGATTAATATTGCCCTGGCCTGCGGGTTTTCCTCACCTTCACATTTTTCCAAATGCTACAGATCGTTTTTTGGCCGTACACCCTATCGTGAGCGCGGAACGCCTGAGGCTGCACCGCAAAGCCTGGTGGTTTAAATCAATATGTTTCTGGGCTGGCTTTTGGCGGGCTGGGCGCGAAATGCCGAGTCACCACGACGCTCCAGTAATTCTGCGCGTTCTTCGCCCTGAAGGATCAAGGTAAGTTCGATCATCGGTTTGAAATATTCAAGAATTTTATTCTTTTCGCCCAGTTCAGCTTTAGCAAGTTCACTTACATTTATTTCCGAAACCGACTCAAGGAAGTTGATGGCTTCATTTTTGGCTTTGGCGAAGGCATCATTGATTGATAGCTGACTTAAAAACCTGCCTGAAAGATCCAACAACCTGGCAATGTATATGGCCTGGTTGACATCAAAGGCATTGGGGCTACTTTCTCCATTGCTCTTTGGCGACAAAAACCGCTGCGATTTATTCTTGTAGCGCAGGATTTTTACTAACCGGGGAAGTTGCTCAATCTGTAGTTTAATGGCAGCGGAAAGAATATTGCGGATCTGAATTATCCGGTTACCCCACAGTGACCTGGTTGAAGTTTCAACCACTGATGTAAAAACCGCCATACAGTGATAGAATTCAGTAATTTTTTCAGCCGCGAGTGGAAAATCCTGGTACTGCGAAATAAGTTTGAGTGCATCACGGATACTGTCCTCAAGATCGCACAAGACCAGCGTGGCACTTTGTGAAGCAGGGTCGCGCAGAATAATCGTATCAAGCTCAACGTCAACGTGATGCTGTATGATTTTTATGACTTCATATGGTTTTTCAAGCCGCCTGGCCATCAGCATCATGCCCAATTCGATGTGATTGTCTGTGGTCTGCAGAAACTTCTTGTACAATGCGTGGCAATGCCTGACATCTTCGTCATGGCTGAGCGTCAGGCCAGCGCGCATTTTTCCACGCAATTGAATTAGGGCGGGCGCAATCTGCAGCGCTCTGGCCATTTCCATCGCGTCTTCGAAAATACCGGGTTTTCCAAACCTTGAGTTATAACTCAAGTATTCACGAGAGCCTTCTTCAACGGCGCTCAATTGCGACCATATCCTATCACCAGCCTGGCTATGGAATGCAGCCATCAATGCTCTGGCTTCATCGGGTTTGTCATCGCTCAGCGCCTGGATAATCCTGAATTCGAGGTCCGGCAACTGGTCGGGGAGCAATTCAGTCCATAGCCAATCCCAGATTACGCTGGTGGACTCTCTTAAAATCGATCCGCGTTGTCTGGGGTCGTTCTTTCTGTCTACCAGAAAGATTTGAAATGGTTCGCAGAACAAAGCCCAGGGTTGCCGCAAAATTTCTGCATCAAATCCATGATTCTCAAGGTTTTCAGTTAGTTTCCTGGCAACAAATTCATGGGGATAAGAATTTCCGCCACGCTCCTCATCACGCCGAACTTCCCGCAACAATGCAAGCGCTGCTTTAGGCTGCAAAAACGCCAGCTGGGCGTTGAGTTTTTCCTGAATTTGTCTATCAAGTTCCATCAAACAGCCATACGTGAAAGCGTTTAAGAATTGGTTGAATTCCGACAACTTAAATCAATTCTTATGGTTTCATCGATCATGGCCGGGTAAACCGGTTGGAAAATCTATGCCCGGGGCAGCAAGATTTCGACCTGCAATCCACCAAATTCCGATTTTCCGAGCTTTATCTCACCACCATAGATATCCACCAGTTCAGTAACAATCGACAGGCCCAGACCTGAGCCGGGTTTGGTTTCATCCAGCCGCCGCCCTCGCTGCAATGCCTCCAGACGCATGTCACCGATAAGTCCCGGCCCATCATCATCAACCACCAAACGCAACATTTTCAGGCCTGTCTCAGACTTTAGTGTTTTGGTGACGGAGATTTTAACTTTGCTGCTGGTCCATTTAAAGGCATTGTCGAGCACATTGCCGACAAGTTCCTCAAAATCATGTTTTTCGCCTTTAAACCTGATGTTGCTGGATGGTTCAAATTCAATATCTATGTCGCGCTCAATATGTATTCGGGATAATGTTCTAAGGATGCCGGCAATCGCAGGCGCAACATCGCTGGCCACGCCCAGAACCTGACTTGATGCAGCCATGCGGGCGCGATCAAGATAAAGCCGCACCTGTTCGTCCATAATTTTTGTCTGAGCACTCACCAGTTGAGGAAATTTTCCGGTGTTACCTTCTGCTTCATTGGCGATGACACTCAGGGGGGTTTTGAGAGCGTGGGCAAGATTTCCCACATGATGGCGGGCGCGTTCGACAATCGCCTCATTCGATGAGATCAAGGCGTTTAACTCCGTGGCAAGAGGCTGAAGCTCCTTAGGGTATGAGCCGCTCAAACTTCGCGAATGACCTGATCTGATTTCTGCCAAAGCTTTTTCGATCTTGAATAATGGTCTAAGGCCGAGGCGCACCTGAAGGAACGTTGCCAGAACCAGCCCTCCCCCCAGCATCGACAGCGCCAGGATCAAAATTCCGGTAAACTCCTCAACATTTGAGGACATTTCCATCGCATTTCCGGCAACTACAAAGGAGTAAATGGTTCCTCCCTGCACCAGTTGAATATCGCGCTCTATAACGCGTAATGGCTCTTGATCAGGTCCGGTGATATACGATCGCCGCAACCCGTCCTTGCCCACGGATTGAAGGTTCAGCTTTGACATATTGAAATTGCTGGCAAACAGGGACCGCGACGAGGCGATTAATTCAGCTGGTTTCTGTTTCAGGGAAATACGCCAGTACCAGCCTGACAAGGGGATATTAAACCGCGGCTCGCCAACAATATCTCCCACGACCAAATTGTCACTTTCACCTTTTTCCGTGGATGCTATCAGGCTGGTTAAATAGACTTCAAGGCGGGCATCAAAGCTGCGTTCAATATAGCCTTTAAACAGGGATGCCAGAATGATGCCGGTCAAAGCCAATGCCGCCAGACTGAAGACTGCGGCAACAGCGGTCAGTCGAAAAGAAAGGGAATTAGGAATTATCTTGTGCATCACCAAGGCGGTATCCTAGCCCACGAACGGTTTTTATTAAATCTCCACCGAGTTTTTTGCGTACGCGCCCGACAAACACTTCGATGGTATTGGAATCACGGTCAAAATCCTGATCATAAAGGTGTTCGACAAGTTCGGTGCGCGAAATCACCCTGCCTTGATGATGCATCATATAGGCTAAAAGCCGGTATTCAAGCGAGGTGAGTTTTATCGAGCTGCCGGCGTGGATAACCCGCGCTGCCCTGGTATCAAGCACCAGATCGCCGCAGGTTATCTCTGAAGACGCATGGCCGGAAGAACGCCGCAGCAGGGCGCGGACGCGGGCCAGAATTTCTTCCATATGAAAAGGTTTGGAGACGTAATCATCGGCACCGGCATCAAAACCGGACACCTTGTCACTCCAGCGATCACGCGCGGTTAAAATCAACACCGGCATATTGCGATTGTTACGTCGCCATTTTTCCAGAACAGTCACGCCATCCATTACCGGCAGACCAAGATCGAGAATGACGGCATCATAGGGCTCGGTATCACCAAGAAAATGCCCGTCCTCGCCGTCATGAGTACTATCGGTGACATAGCCCGCATCCGCCATGGCGCTGACGAGCTGGCGATTGAGATCGGGGTCATCTTCAACAATTAAAATCCGCATTTCTAGCGCACCCCTATTATTGCGCCAGTGTAGGCATCGGCTATTACATTGCGCATAACACCGTTTCGCCCAAGAATTTTAAGCCTGTAGGTGAGGTTTCCACGCCGGTCTTTGACCAATCTTGCATCAAGTAACTGGCCGGGAAAACGTTGTCGCACGCTTCTCGCGACAGTGCCAAGAGACGCTGCTCTGCCGGAAGAAATGGCGGAGTTTGATTGCCGGTTATTGAGGCCGCGAATAATGTTGCGACGGCGTTTTTTAATCCGCCTTTTTTGTGCCAGCTGGAGAAATTCTTCAGAGGGTTTTTCATTCAAAGTGACAGCTTGCGGGGAAGGTAAATTTTGAGAAACCCGCGCAGAAACCGTCGATGCCATACCAAAAGCTGCGGCAGCGACAAAGACTGCGGCCACGATCAAATTGCGGGCCAGCGTATGCGAGTTTACTGTGATCATTGACCTAATATATCTGATCCTAGATGAACAGGGTATGAACCGTGTTCCGGTTGTCTGTCAGTGGCCCGCACCTGTTTATTATCAGATTTTGAACACAGAAATCAAACCGGGGTTGATATTATTCTGGCACTTCTCCTTGGCTATAGAAAAACCAGTTACCAATAAGTGCTACCGGCTCGGATCTTTCCGCCCATTCCGGCCAATCGTCATGGCGATGGAAACGAGTTGCGCCGACAGTCGGGTCGGCCTCATCACCACTCCACACCTGTGAGGAAATGGCCAGTGAACGGCAGTAGTTTTTATCAATTCCCGATCTCAGGAACGCAAGAATATTCCATGATCGCACAGTCACCAGTCGGCCAGCATGCGAAATGGAATCATGGTAAAATATACCGGCAATCCGGGACGGCAGGAGTCCGGTAGTTTTTCGACGGTTTTTCTGACGATTTCGAATGGTCCAGGCAAGCGCCACAAGAGAGTTTCGCGATTCATTTTTTGCTAATCGGCTGAGAACAGCAGCAAGAGAAAGAATTTTTGCCAAATCCGTTATATGCATACGATTTTCCAATTGATAGGATATTATTCCTACACCATTACAAATTAGTGAAGCGCTGTCAATTGTAAGGTGGGTGCTTGACGGAAATTGATCACCTAAGTGCTACCGAATTCAAAACGAAAATTTTTAGGGAATTTTCTGTAATAATTCGTGTCGAATATTCTTAATCGGTTTTTTAGGTAGTGTATCAGGTGTTTAATTTACGTCTTTGCACCCTCATTGAAAATCCTGTATGCTTTCCGCTAAGCATAAGGAGTAAACATGCCAAAAGGTCCACAAGGTCAAAAACGACCTGCTGATGTAGTCGGCAACGCCATAAAGATAGCGCAGATCGCTACTGGCGAGGTTGAGGATACTGTTGTTGACGACGGCAAAGACCCCGCTGCCATGGCTCTTGGTGCAAAGGGTGGTAAGGCAAGGGCTGCTAATTTATCGCCAGCGCGCCGGAAAGAGATCGCAAAAAAAGCCGCCACCAAGCGATGGGCAAAAACTTAACTGCCTTCCTCAAACAGCTTTACAACATTTGAATTACTACGGTATTGATCTTTTAACTCTGGAGCCGCGCGAGACTGCGTGACGCCAGATAACGTCCCAGGCTCTAGGTCTGCTATTTCTTCGAGGTCTGCGGCTGGAAACGGCAACGCTTTAACAATTTCAGCGGGAGATTGAACCCCCTCATCAATTAACATCTCAAAACTGCGACGGATAAGATGAGGCTCTTCTTTTTTTATTTTTCCATCAAGAGGCTCTGCAGTTCTCCAACGCCTGCGATTATAGTTGATCCAAAGTCGTTTTGCCGAATCGTCATCTAAAATCTCCAAAGAACGACAACGCATGATCATAGCAGCCACAGACACACCCCAACGCTCTTTAAGAGTTAGAAACGCATCCAAAGAAGGTGCATAAAGTTCATTGGTAAACTCGTAACTAGGAAGTAATATTGCAGAAGCTATTTGATCAGCCTGCCTTTCAATCATTTTATAAAAAGCTCGATCATTGAGACGCCTCTGTGGAACGCTGGCATGGATAATTATGTGGATCAGCTCGTGCAGCACGTCAAACCTCTGCCTAACTGCGCTGGCCTTATCACGAGATAGGACAACGAAAGGTAGCTCAAATCTGTCTGACCATTGTGAAAATGCGTCCAGCTTTTCAGCTCCAACATAAATGCGAGAAACTAAAATGCCATTAGTTTCCAAGTGTTCTATGGTGTCTGGCATTGGGCCAGAACGAATTTGCCAATGATCTCGAATTTGTGCTGCAGTCCTTTCAATAAACTCTGAATCAACGATCCCATCTTTCGGGAAATCAATTTCAGGAATATTCAAAGTAGGAAGGTCAAAATAGGTCGCTATGAAATCAACTATTTCTTTCATCCATTCCAGTCTGACTGCCGCTCTTTCTCTGGCAACAGGTGGAGCAGAAAAACGACTGCGCCAAAATACAGGCCTTTCGTCCGCCGTAGGAATCGGGCGTAAAAAATAATCATATGGAAAATTTAGTTGTCTTGCTAACTGGTGTAGTACGTCAATCTTTGGGCTCTGGTGATCATTTTCATATTTGGAAATGGACTGGACACTCACACCTATAAGACCGGCTAGGTCAGTTCCACTGACGCCTCTTGCCCGTCTCGCTTCGGTAAGGCGGCCCCCAACGAATCCTTGTGCGATAACTGTCATTTAGATTCACCGGCACCTTTGTCGTCTTTGCTTTTTTTCCAAGAAAGTGAACGAGTCATAGTGATTTTACTAATTACAGTGGGATATGCGTCTGCAATTTCCGCGATGGTAAATTCAAGCGCCCACGCTTTGCAGTCGGAAGAGGGAAGGCAAAATTGAATCATTCCTAGTTTCTGTTCTTCTTTTTGAAAGCGGCGTCCAATTGGATTGTGAGCTATAAGCCCATATAGTTGACGCAAAATAAATGCACCCTCTGGTTCATCGCCTAGGTCGAGCCGGGGCAACTTCATGGTGCTAGCCAATTTTTCGCGGAATTTTGCCGGTTGCGGCAAATTACCAATTGCCTGGACATAGGATTGAGTCATACTAACATCGCCATTGAAGACATAAGCATGACGCCGATTATTTTGAACAATTAAACTCAGGGAATGCGATAACCCGTGTCGCTTAGCCAAATCAATTAACAAATTTTCCATTTGAAAATGTCGCGTTTGAAGGAGAAAATCAATTTTTTGATCAGGCAATACACCATCATTATTTTCAACGTCCGCAAACGTGTTGGCATAGACAATGATACTTCGCGAACGAAGCTCATTCCAAAATTCTGCAGATGTGTCCCGTACTATCATTGACAACGTAGTGTCACGAAGTTGTTCATGAGCGTTCATATAGCGTAAATCCTTTAGCATCTTTCCTTTGTTGCACTTATATGCATAATACTTAAAGAGTTTGATTGCAATAGGAAAATACAAATGAACTTAATACTTGACACTAAGCATATAAATTCATACGTTATTCGTATGAGCAAATTGTCAATAGAGAAGCGCGTTCAAATCCTTTCAATGTTGGTTGAAGGCAGTTCAATGCGTTCAACTTCCCGCGTTGTTGGCGTATCAATTAATACGGTTTCAAAGTTGCTTATAGAGGCTGGAACTGTATGCGCTGCATTTCATGACGAGAACGTAAGGGGCCTAAACAGCAAGCGCATCCAGTGCGACGAAATCTGGTCATTCTGCTACGCCAAGGAAAAGAACGCACCACGCGGCAAGGATGCTCCCGCTTTCGCTGGCGACATTTGGACTTGGACAAGTTTGGATGCTGATAGCAAGCTGATTTGCAACTGGTTCGTTGGCGGTCGCGATGCTGAATATGCAGATTACTTTATGCACGACTTGGCAGACCGCCTTAACAGCCGTGTTCAACTAACTACAGATGGCCACAAGCCTTACTTGAAAGCGGTTGACGGCGCATTTGGCAATGAAATTGACTACGCAACACTGGTTAAGCTGTACGGCCCTTCACCAAACGGAAAAACAACTCGCTACAGCCCTGCACAGTGCAACGGGATCAAGAAAAAAGATCGCACCGGCAATCCAGATAACAAACACGTTTCGACTTCATATGTCGAACGTCAAAACCTCAATATCAGAATGGGAATGCGCCGGTTCACGAGATTGACAAATGCGTTCTCCAAAAAGTACGAAAATCACTGTCACGCTTTGGCCCTGTATTTTGTGTTCTATAACTTCATTCGCAAACACGCCACGCTTAAAACAACACCTGCTGTTGCTGCTGGCCTTGTTGATGAAGTTTATACAATGGAATTGATTGTTTCATTGATAGAAGAAAATGCGCCAAAAACCGGCAGGCCGAAAAAATTAAACACCTGATACACTACCGGAATAGCCGAGGTAGCCTGCGCCGAATAATCCCCACATAGATTCAGGGATAGCGCTGAGCCAGCCCTGCATGCCGGCAACCACGCGCTGGGCGATGTCAGGTTCAAAGGCGCTTAAAAAACCCATTGGAATTGCGCTCAGGATCATCAGGTAGATTACATAAAGAAACGACGGTCGCGCCCGACTGGTCCACGGGTCTGCGCTTTTGGCTTCGGCAATAATGGCCGACATGTTTTTTTCAAGCTGCTGCAGAGAACGCTGGCCTTCCTGTGATAGAAGTTTTCGCTTGGCTTCTGCACGTTCTTCGTCCGAGGTGAACAGACCGTCAATCAGATCAAACAGAGGGGCGGCCAGTCCGGTCAGCAATGTTGAGGGTAACGCCATTAAATTTTTCCTTAACCGATGTTTTTGGAATTCAGGTCGAAGGCCTGATAAAGCGCCTCCATCAATCGTCTTGACCAGCCAAGCCCGAAAATCGAGAAAATTGACAGGAGGCCGTAATGGCGCATCCGGCGTGCGGCAAATTCTATCATCACGCGTTTTGGCTCACGCCTGCGTACAGCTTCCAGTGTCCTGGGGCCAATAATGCCATCAACTTTTGTATCTATGGATTTCTGTAAAAACCTGGCAGCTCTGGCAACACCCTGATTGACGGCGGTATCAAACATCAAAAATGCCAGCGCCGGGGGGAGCTCGTCACATTTGCATCGCCGCCAGTATTGCCGATGGTAAATGTTTGATGCTTCTGTGCGCGTTAGCAATCGCACGTCCTCGCGCGTCACATTTTTTTTCCGCCACTTTGACAGAGTTGCCCGGGTTATGCCAAAATTTGTGGCACCGCCGGGATCTTTGGCATTATCGCTGAAGCCGCCTTCCTGCGACAAGACGAAGGCCAGGGCGTGCTCAAAACTCATAGCTCGATTTTTCCTGCTGCAGGTTTTAGCCCGAGGTTTTTTTCAACCACGGCCCGGATGCGTTTTATCGCCGTTGCATAGGGTCCCGTGACCCATTTAAAGCCATGCCCCTGTTTCATGATGACGACCACATAGGCCAGATTTCCGGGGGCTTTTGTCACCACAACAATAAGTACTTTCTCAGGGGTTTGTTCGCCAAACTCAGCGGCAATTTCAGGGGCGAATTTGCTGAAAACCAATGGCGGTCTCGGTTGCTGGGCCCGGGCGCTATTGATCCATAAAAAAACCGCCACCAGGGCGGTAAACAGGACAATGGATTTAGGGTTCATGGCTGTGTCTCCATAGGTTTTGAAGGAAAATTATTGAACATCCACGGTACTTTGGTTGGCACTTCCGCGGCCAAAGGCGGTACTGATCTGGTAAACGGCAATATCAAGCTGAGACTGGGGAGTTGCCCAGTCGGCTATTTCCTCGGCTGAAGTGTAGATAATCTGCGGCTGTTGCGAATACAAAGTGCGGACAACTGTCTGAGCGCTCAGTATGTCTATTTCGTAAGCTTCGAGTTCCTCGCTCAACGGCACCTCGACCTGTTGCCAGTCATCGCCGCCCAGGCGCGTGCGCCGTATCCATGAAAATTGAACGCCGCTGCCTGTTCTCAAAGCTTTGACATGGGCCGGACTGAAGGGTTTTTGTCCGCGTCCGGGAAAACTTTTTACCAACTCGAGATAGGCTGGGTCGCCGACATCTTTAGCCGGCGGACCTATGCGGTAGGTGAGACTTAATGCAGCCTGTCCGGCAAGCAGATCTGGCTGGACCACGGCGTTATCAATGAGAACAAAGCGCTGGCCCGCCGGTACAGGATCGCGCATGGCCAGTTCGGTACCCTGTTGACCGCGTAAAAGCATAGAAAGTTCATAGGTATCAACGCCAACAAGGTCTGCGTTTTGAAACTGCAACATCTCCCATTGGCCATCCTGATTGAGAATTGCAGCAATATTGGCTCCGGCAAACAGGCCCAGTTGATCAACCGAACTTAAAGCACCGGAATAAATCCTGACCTGAAACCTGTTGCCCCGGTCCATTCGATAAAGCGATCCGCTGTTAAGGTCTTCCAGTGTCTCTCCCAAAACAGCGGGCACATCAATGCGACGGTTGAGTTCAAAGCTGGTGGCGTTGGAAGATGTCATCAGGTTTAATCCACCGGGCCAGGGTTCAGCATATGCTGCAACATAGCCGGCTTCGGGATTATCGGCTTCAATCAGTTGCGGTAAATCCATGAACTCGACCAGTGGCAGGCCCGATGTCAGGGGCTGGCCCGGATTGGTGGTTCGGTTGGACGTGGTTGAACCGCTGTAGATTGTGGCAACAGCGGACAGAGCCGAGACGTTTCGTGCCTCTGCTTCACCAACCTCCTGCAGCCGGACAGACAGATTGTTCTGGCCGGTATTGAAATCAATCAGGTCACCGGGCTCAAAGCGCAAAAGACTTGGCGGTAACGTAAAGTCGGCTTTTTCCCGCCCGGCCCATGCCTCCTGCAACAGAATATCGGCGATCGATTGTGCTTTTGATTGGGCCATGACAATCGGCATGTCGCTGGTCGACTGGCGCTGGCTGCGCCCGACCAGGCGGCGGGCTTCAACGCTGGCGCGACGATAATCGGCAAGACTATCAATGTAGCCGATTTTATTGCCATTGGGCAGTTCGGTTTCCTGCGCCCGGGTCAGTGTAAACTCCTTGTCATCAGCGCTCTCGACAACAAGATCATCCGGCACGAGCTGGCCGGTGACATCTTCATTGCGATGGCGAAATCTGATGACGCCCTCGCTTTCAACCGCATCAAAGAAAAAGGCGCGACCCAATGGTTCAAGGGCTGCACGCACAGACATGGGACGGTCGATAACGAAGCCATCCATGATGCCTTCAAGGTTTGATACATCAAACTTATCAAATCCGAATTGCTCCAACATGGTGCGGACCAGAGGTTCAAGTGCAACAGCACCCAGCCTGCCGCTCAACCAGTGGCCGCGCTCCCAGTTATCACCATCGGACCAGATAGAGGTGAGAAACGGAAAGGCAGGAAAGGGTCTGGCATCCCACGTCCAGATTGACATGGTGCCAAAATCAACCATCGACCCGCCATAGACGCTCGAGGTTGGATTGTTGGTTGTGTTTACACCGCCCTTGCCAGCCCCCCAATAATCCAGCATGGCTTCGAGATAGCGGCGCTGGATGAAATCATCGCGACTGGCAGAAGAAAAATAAGGCGCTGCACTGGAGGATGATTTGGCATCGAAAAACACATTGGGCTGATTGGTGCCATTATCTATTGCTGGACAACCAAATTCAGTAAAGACGATGGGTTTGGACTGAGGCTGCCAGGCCGTAGCAGTTGCATCTTCAATGCCACCGGGGCGATTGTAGTGGCTGTTCTGCCACCAGTTGGTGATATCCTTGTAACGAAACACCCATGGTTTGCTGTAGGTGCCATCGGTGATGGCTGTGCGCACCTGCTGGGTGCGGTCACTGTCGCTGGCGTAATACCAATCATATCCTTCACCACCGGCGATATTGCTTTTGAGGTAGTCACGATCATATATCGATCTGGCACCATTCTGGCGGTCAATATGATTGTCGCCGTCGCGCCAGTCAGACAGAGGCATATAATTATCTATGCCAATAAAGTCGATGCTGGAATTTGCCCATAAGCCATCAAGATGAAACAACACATCATTGCTGCCGTCTTGCGGCTGATAACCAAAATATTCCGACCAGTCAGCGGCATAGGAAACTTTGGTTTGCCCCCCAAGCACTGACTTTACATCGCCAGCCAAGGTTGCGAGCAAATTCACTGCCGGAAAATTGACAGCACTGTCGCGCACTTGCGTCAGGTTGCGCAACTCGCTTGAAATCAGAAATGTATCGACACCACCCGCCAGCGCACACAGGTTGGCGTAATGCAGGATCATCCGCCGTATGGACCAGTCCACCGGGCCTGAATAAGTCACAACACCGGAGCTGGTTGAATAATCGCTGACCTGGGATGTGCCAAAAAAGCTGCTGATCTGGGAGGTCGCGGCTGCGGTTTTATCAACCGTACCGCTTACACCGGGGGCTGGGCTACAGGTGATTTCTCCACGCCACGGATAGACCGGTTGGCCGGAATTTCCGGTGTAGGGATCATTCAGCGCGTTGCCTGCGGGGATGTCCATAATCAAAAACGGATAGAGCGTGACTTTTAGACCGCGCGATTTTAAATCCTGTATGGCTCTGATGACAGAAGCATCTGTCGGGGTGCCGCCAAAAGCAGGTCGATTGTCATAGACGCTGACCAGATGAGCGCTGTTTCTGGTCTCACCAGCGACCAGCCAGCTTTCTGGCGTAGTTATCTTTGCCCGATTTTCAACACCGGGCTTGATGTCACAGTTGGCACAGCGCAAATCAGTGCCAAACCAGGTGACTACCAGCGATACTGAAGTCAGGTTGGGACAGGTGGCTTGCAATTGATCAATCGCCACCGACCAGTCGGTTTGCTCCTGGGTGGTGTGACGATTTTCAGCCAGAGTCACTCCGGCTCCGGCGCTGCGGGTAACTTCTGTTGTATCGTAGCCAAACTCAGTAGTACCGGGGATGATGTTGACAGAAGTGATCCGGCTTTCAATATCATCCAGAGACTTGAACACCTCAAATGACAGCTGCGGCAGGCGGTTGCCAAAGCGCTCAAGCGGCATCCGGTCAAATACCACGTAGGCTAACCCACGATAGGCAGGCGTATTGCCCGCACCCTCCTTGGTTTCGATAAGGCTGTCAGGAGTTTGGGTTTCTGAACCCTTATACAAACGTATGGTCAGCACACTTTGGTCCAGCAGTTTGCCATCGGCCCAGATGCGACCGATACGCGTTATCGGCCCTTCACACAGACCGACGGCGAAATTTGCATAATAGGCGTATTCGGTGATTTTGGTTTTTGTGCCACCGGAAGACCCTTTGCCGCCGGATTTTTCCGTGCGCGTTGAGATTTCCTCTTCAAAATTGGTCGCCCAGATGATCTGACCGGCCAATCTGCCGCGTCCGAATATCCTGGGGATGGGGGAACCTTCGCTTGAGGCCTGCACCTGGAGATCAGATACCCGGGGGCCTTCGACCTCGCGGGCTTTGGCACCAAACAACTGGCCGTCAATGGCCTGTCCAGCAAAAGCTCCAACGGCGCGACCGACAATGCCGCCCAAAGGACCGCCCAAAAATGTACCTACCGATTGCCCGGCGGCTTGCAAAACCAATGTAGCCATTAATCTAAAATTCCTGGAAACCTGAAGACATATGCCAGACGCCGCAACCACCATGGTTGCAGCGATATTTCACACACATCCGCGCCGGACTGGGCGTGGATCATTCGAGTGGCACTGGTGGCGATGCCGGCGTGTTTTGCCGGCAGATGCGCGCGCCATCTGAAGAGCAGGACGTCACCGGCGTCAAACGCCAGGTTATCGCACTCAATCAGATGGCGCCGGGCAGCCGCAGCAAACCGTTCATGTCCGCAAGCTTCTGCCCAATCGGGTGAATAGGGTTGAACCTGCTCGGGCTCAACCCCGTGAAATGATTTATAGACGCCACGGATAAGCCCAAGACAATCGCACCCGACCCCATGCAGTGCTGCTTGATGGTGATAAGGTGTGCCAAGCCAGCTGCGCGCTTGCTCAACAACCTGAGAGCGGGTGACCGGCATCCCTGCACTGCTGGTGTTCAATTGGAACTCTGCGAATTGCCATCATTGGTACCATCGGCCTTGTTGGGGTATGAGATGGCAAAATCATTACCTGGCATGGTAGGAAAACCACGGAAATTTACGCCGTTGTTAAATTTTTCCCGGCAGGTTGAAAATTGTTTGTCGCACCCCGCCGTGATGACGAATGTATCGTTGAGGGCGATGTCACTGGTCATCGGCTGCCACAGTTCAATCACGTACAAACCCTGATTTATACGATGTACTTTCACTTCCATGGCGCGGCTTAAATTGGCACCTGAGGTCCAGGTGAGTTTGCCGCGTTCAAACCAGTTGGCGGCATAGGTTTCCAGACCGGTGACAAAGAAGCGGCGGCGATCTTCAAGACCGCTGACCTGGCCATTGGCTTGAAACTGTGACGCGATCAGATCAACCGTGCAGCGTTGGTCGCCCACATCAGCATCGCAGGGATATTGAAACAGGCGTCCGAAAGGTTGGTTGAGTTTGTGGGCAAGGCCGCGTATTTCGGCTTCAAAAGCCAGTTGACCGCGTTTGACTTCGCCAAGGTTTCCCTGACGTATCAACAGACGCTGATTAACATCGCTCCAGTTGACAATGTAAATTTCAACTTCTGCATCATCAAACAATCCCGCTCCAAGGTCGCCCTCATCCAGCCGGGCTGATTGCAGGGCACCTGAGACATCAAGATTATCGACTGACAAGCCCAATGATGACGACACTTCGGTGCCGTGAAAACCTGCCGTTGCTTCAAACAAGGCTCCATCAAAGGTGAGGTTTTGATCGTGATTGGTAAAACCCAGCACCAGACCATCATCGCGCATCAGTCGCCAGCACCAGCACATAGTTGTGGCACCGGTATCAAGATGAGCCTGGAGACCTGAAGGTAAAGTTTTCACAATCTGATCTCCACAATTGGAATATCGGGAATGGCACCGGCATCGAAATTAGTCAGATTGATTTCGAGATAATCACTGTCGAACCTTGCCGGCACATCAAATAAAAACCCGGTGGTAATCAAGGCACCAGGAGTGGGAATATTGCCGCTGGTAAAAAGGACAACACCAGTAGTTTCATCGATTGAATAATCGCTGCCAACGGTTTGCAGCACACTGTCAACGGCAACAACCACGGACCCAACAACCGGTTTATCAATACGGCGCTGATAGGGGTTTATGTTTTCGCTGTAATCTTTTGTCAGCAAAAACAAATCCGAAACACCATCGCCGACACCGATGATCTGATCCTGAGGGCTCGGGATGCTGCTTGGCGGGCATGATTTATAGTCGACAGGATCGCGCCATCTAAAACCGTGCAGGCGGCCGCGGCGTTCTTCGAAAAACCGGATGACCAGATGTATCTGGTCAAGGGTCTTTACGCCGTAGCCGGCATTAAAACGTCGGCGCGAATTTGCCCAGCGCGTGTTGCGTTCTTCGCGACCTGACCCAAGTGTTACTATCTCGGTGCGACGCTCAGGTCCACCTGAGGCACCAATCGAAATGTCGACTGGAAACTGAATTTCGTGAAACATCATACCTACAGGTTCCTTGAGCCACGATTAACAGCCCGCGCCACCATGGCGCTGATCTGGCTTTCTGACTGGCGAAAACTGTTGGCATCGGGTGTTGAAATGTTGAAGACAATGCTGGTGCTTTGACCGGTTGCACCGGAGCGCACACCCAGCTTGCCATCGGCCCCGCGCGCCAGTGGCAATATGGCTTCGCGCCCGGCTTCCCCCATCAGACCCATACGATTGTTGTTGAAGGGAAACAATGTGGGCCCGTCGACGACGCCACCGCGGGCAAAGGGAATGATTGAACCGCCAGATGCACCTGTCTGGGAACCGGTAGAAAACAGCCCTGAAACGGCGTTATTCAGCAGGCCGCCCAGGGGGGCGACAGCACTACGAAAAGCCTGCCTGGAAAGACTTGATGCAAAGGTTTTGAAAATCTCGGAGGCTTTTTTGCCCTGAAAGGCCACGCCCTCAAAGGCGCTTATTAATGTCGAGCCAAAATTGACACCGAGGGATGTGGCTTCCTTGATATTTTTTCGCAAAGGGGCGACGTCCATATCAAGACGCAAGGTCAGACCTTCTGACATATCGGTCATTTCATTTTCTCCTCATAATTGGCATCGGGATAGGCTTTCATCAAAGCTGTGAATTCCCTCCTTGTGGGGGCTGCCCACAAGGAGGGCGGGCCAAAGACGCCACTTGCGGCTGCTTCAAGTTCACGCAGCGTCATGGCCCAAAAAGTGTCGCTGGAAAGACGCAAAACCCCTAATCCAAACGCCATTACTTCCTGCCATGGCACAAAGGCACCTTTTGGGAGCTTAAGTTTCATCAGGGTTTTCTGCTGCATCGAGCGTTGAAAACGTTGCCCGCAACAGGCGTGCGACAATATTAACAAATCCGGCTGCACCGCCTTCGGTCGGCATAGCAGCAACATCCTTGTCACTGACGACGTACCCCGCACCGCGCAAGCCAGCACCGATAATCCTGATGGCATCACATGATTTCAGGCGACCGCTTTGAAACCGTTCGGCGATGGCGGCCATATCTTCTTCACCATAAGCATTTTCCAATTCGGCCAGGGCACCCAGCGTCAGGCACAGCCGATAGGACTTGCCACCGATTGTGGCATCAATCTCGCCGCGATATGCGTTTGCCAATGCTCTAAACTCCAGTGAAAGTAAGAGAGCCCGCAGATTCCAGAGCTATCTCGTAGGTCATCTCACCATTGTATTGACCGGTGTATTCCAGGCTGGAAATCTGGAACAGCCCGTCAATGGTGCCAAAACTCGGGATGACAATCTGCCAGTTGAGAATATCGCCATTAAAGAATGCGGTTTGAATATCGCTGTCGGCGGTTTGATCTTTAAAGATACCACTGCCGCTTACGCCAGCACTGCGCACGCCCGCCCCGGCGAGAAGTTCGCGCCATTGGCCAACGGATTCCGCATGGGTTGTGTCGACGGTTTCGCTGTTGAAACTGATGCGGTTCGAACGGATACCGGCTACAGTGGTGAACACACTTGCACCGGTTGGCTTGATCTTCAACAACAGATCCTTGCCCTTTTGAGCTGCCATGGCAATCTCTCCTTGGATTATGAATGAATGGGTTTTGGTGATTTAAAAATGTTGTTTTCAACCGACCCCACCCACCTCGTCATCCTCGGGCTTGACCCGGGCATCCATTCCGTTGAGCTTTCGAAAACAAAGATATTGTCTTTTGCTTGAGAAATTTGAGGAATGGATCCTCGGGTCAAGCCCGAGGATGACGAAGTGGGTTTGGATAAATGTAACGAGCCTTAAACCGGCTCGGTGACAGCGCGAAAACGTAAAATATTGTGATGGGTTTTGCCGTCGCGGTCGCGCAGGACATCGGCGCCGGTAAAGCGCAGGTTGACCAGAATATTGTCCTGCAAAACAAGTGCTGCATCATGCAACACCTGAATGATTTCTTCGGCAATCAACTGAGCCTCGGTGCCGCCACTATAGCGTGACCACACATGTATGCGAAACAAATGCTCGCGTCCCTGATCAGTAGCCGTACTCCAGTCAGCCATAAAGGATTGGCCGATGGTGACATAAGGAAATTGAGTATGTTCGGGAATATCGTCAAAGATCTTCACACCACCAAGGTAATTGACCAGAGCGGTTGAGCCAGCTAATGCGGTGAAAATCGCCTGCTGCAGCGACAGGCCGGGGGGATGGGTCATGGATTATTTCTCGCACCTGTATTTAAAGTAGCGGTTGATCGCAAAAGATCACCGATCCGAATTTTGAAGACGGGTTTTTCGGTTACCAGCGCTGAGCTGAGCCAGGGTTTTGGCGGCGTGCGCAACGTTCCAAATTCGACGAAGCTCGCGTATTTGAGGTCACTACCAATTATCTTTGAAAATTCCTGGTCGCCGGATTTTACGATGAGCGAGGAGGCTAATTTTCCACCCGGTTTTTCTGCGCCCATGCGGCTCAGGTTTTGTGTCGCCGTTGCTGCAATATCCTGTGCCGAACGTTCGAGTTCAGCATCAAAACCGTTGAGTTGTGCCATGTTCGACAGATTTCTCCTAAATTCCTCAAGGCCTTTAATGGCCAATTTTACTGTCACGCTGTTGTTCCTTCGACGCAATAACACACCAGCCATTGGTCGCGTTCGGCTTCATTGATGATGGCTTCGATATCAAAGGTTCGCCCGTCGCCGGTAAAGCGCATGGTGGCATCTATGTCATTGCGATAGCGCAGGGTTATTCTGTGGGTTGTTTTTTCGGCGCGTTGTTCGGCTGATATTTGTTCACGTGCCGAGGTTGGCGTGACGTTGGCCCAGACGGTGGCAATTTCCAGCCAGCTGGTGACAGCGCCGCCAGCACTATCTGAGACACGTTGCGGGCTCTCTACTGCCAGTCGGCTGCGCAATTCCCCCGTCCTCACAATCGCACCGGAAGGTAGGTTTTCAGAAGCGAAGCAACGGCGGGTGGCATGGCATTATCAGGCCCGTTTAATGTGGGGGGTTCGCGGTGTTCAAACCATTGGGCCACCAGCATCAGGATCGCCTGACGAATGGGCTGGGGAACCTGGGTGCCATCATTGCCGTACCCAGCGTTGACAATAATCTCAATGCCATTGAGTGCGCGGTCGGGACGTGGAGCCACACCGGTTCCGCGCCACAGAATTCGCGGCGGCAGAGAGGCCGCATCAACCACATAACTTACCGGATCGGCGGCAACGAAACTATCGTCTTCATCATAAATATTAATTGCTGTCACCGATTGCACTGGTGAAATCGGCAATGCCAGAGGTTGATCGTGCGGCCATTTATCGAGATAGATTGACCATGTCTGGGTTATGAAAACACGATGTGTGTATGCCTCCATATGGATGCGGGCAGCGGCAATCAGGCTGGAGACAAGGGTGTCTTCGTCTGCGCCATCAACCCGTAAATGCGCTTTGGCTTCGCTTAGGGACACGAGCTCAACCGCCGGTCCGGTGATCAGGACAGCCGTCATTTTATTCATCTCCGTTTTAGTATTGTGCAACCTGAAAAGAACAGATGGCCCGGCGTAACCGCCGAAACCATCTGTCAAGTTTCAGGGAGAAATTATGCAGTGCCGAATTTCAAAAGCTTGATGGCTTCAAAGTTTTGAACGCCACCGCCAACGCGCTTGGTGGTGTAAAACAGCACATAGGGTTTGGAGCTGTAGGGATCGCGCAAAACCCGCACGCCAATGCGATCAACAATGAGGTAACCGCGATTGAAATCGCCATAGGCAATGGCGTAAGCATCGGTGGCGATGTCAGGCATGTCTTCTGATTCAGCAATGGCGATGTTCAAAAGCGTTGCCGGTGCACCAACCTGAATACCTGGCTGCCACAAGTAGTGACCATCGATGTCTTTAAGCTTGCGGACTTCGGCCTGAGTTGCCCGGTTCATGACCAGGTGCGCGTTGGCGCGGTAGCCTGATTTAACCGAGTAAATCAGGTCAATCAGACTGTCACCGGGGTTTGTTGCAGCAAATGCGCCCAACGTGCCGGTGACGGTATAGCCGATATTGCCCCAGCTCCACGCGCCATTATCGACCTTGTTATAGTCGAGAAACCCGCGTGGTTTGTTGACGCCATCACCATTAACAAAGGCTGTGCCTTCCTGTTCGGCAAAGGCAATCTGGATTTCTTCGGCAATCCATTGATCGATGCTGACAGCACTGTCATCAAGAAGTGCTGAAGTGGCAGCCGGCATGGCATAGAGTTCCATGGTGGGGAACTGCATTTCGGCAAGCGTTGGCGAGTTGGTTTCAGGGCGCAGGTCGGCTTCACCCACCCACCCCGTTGCCGGGCCGGTCAGCGTATAGGGTTTTTTGTAAACGGAGGAGCTGACCTGACGCACGCCGGAAATAGCGCGGATGGGAGAAGCATCAGAAAGTGCGCGTGAAATTTCAAGTTCGGTTTCTGCCGGTACCAGATAGCCACCGTCGGCATCTGTCTGGATCGAAAGCGCTTTTTCTTCAAGGCTGCGCAGGTTGGCGTTTTCGCCTTTACGCATATAGCTGTCCCAGGCAGATTTATGTTGCAGGGTAGCGTGACTGCGCGGACCGGTTTGCTCGCCGGAAAGATGCGGGCGGCTCGACATCAAACTGAGTTCGTCGAGAAGCTGTTTTTGAGTATCAAGGGATGCATTAATGCGATCGACTTTTTCAACGGTGATCACGTCAGCAGACATGCGCTTTTCAATCTGTGCCAGGCGTTCGTCATTGGCCTGTTTGAAACTGTCAAATGAATGCATGAAGTCATCGACGGCTGTATTGAGCTGGTGGTTTTTACCGCCAGGGGTCACCGCCTTGTTTTCGGGCGATGCGGCTTTTAGTTCGGTTTTCATTACTATCCTTTCAGGGTTGAGGTCTTGAACATTTTGGCGGCCTGTAAAACCTTGAGCGACAACGCGATGTCGTCGATTTCACTCAAATTGCCGTGCTGTTTGACGGCGCTTACCCGGGCCAGGGGTTGCATGGGGAAAGTCACCACTGAGATTTCCCATAAATCTACTTTTTCAATATGGCGCACGGCACCATTGTCACTTTTGCGCGCCTTGATGGTGCGAAATCCAATGGAAAGACCGTCAAGAGCACCGGCAATCATCAGGCTCAGGACTTCGCGGGCGCGCGCCACATCCACCATCAGTTTTCCGTGCGCATAAAGACCGCGCGGCAGCTCTTGCAATTCTTCCCAAACACCAATCGGCTGGTTGGGATCATGTTGAAACAGCATTTTGATGCCGCTGGTGCCGCGGTTGGTGAGACTTTCGCTAAAGGCGCCGGGTTCAATGACATCTCGGCCAAGGTCTTCGCGCCCGAACAGCGAGGCAAAGCCTTCAAATGTGCCATCGGCATGTATGCTTTTAATTTCAAAGTTCATTGCATGGTCCTGTGCGTGTAGGCGTCCGAGTTTGATCTTGGTGAAGGTTTTTCACAGGATTTCTCAATCAGCTGCGTGAAAACCCGAAACGTCGTCACGTAATCGCCAGAGGGTTTCAGCCACGGCCTGAAAGCCCATCTTGAGGTTTTGAAATACAAGGTAGAAATCATGATATTCTCCCAGATAAATAACTGTTCAGCCGCGTAATCTCGGCGACAAAATCATTGAAACGGCAATTGGCCCGCACCAGCTCGCGCAACGACCAGACCAGTAGGGCCGAAGAAGAACTCGCCCACAAAAACAGGGCCAGATGAGCCAAATCACCTTTGGCGATGAAGGTTTGAGTGAGTTCCGTCAAAGCGATGATGTGGTGGGCGGCTTATCACCACCCTTAACGGGGCCATAGCCAACGCTGGCACGTTTTTCATTGACGGTCAGAAAACCGGCAGAACCAATCCGGCTCCATTTTGCTTCGCGCTCCACATGCAATGCATCAATTTGGTCAAGGTCGTACCACAGGCGGATTTCAGAGCCGAAGTGCGGGCGCAGCCAGCGGGTCAGGGATTTTGCGGTTTTGCCCACCAGAGGAATAACAGTCTGGCGCCAGAAGGTTTTGTTGGCTTCCTGATAATTGGAAAATGTATTATCACCAGGAATGCCCAGCAACATTGGCGGCACACCAAAGGCCAGGGCAATTTCACGCGCCGCCACATGTTTGGCCTCGATGAAATCCATGTCCTTGGGACTGAGCCCCATGGATTTCCAGTCAAGCCCGCCTTCAAGCAACAAAGGCCGTCCAGCGTTAGCTGCCCCTTGATAGGTGTTTTCAAGCTCGCTCTTGAGGCGTTCGAACTGATCTTCGGTGAGGTTGTTGGCACCGCCTGAACCTTTGAAAACAAGGGCACCGGAAGGCCGGGCTGAATTATCCAGCAGTGACTTATTCCACGAGCCTGCGGCATTATGAATATCGATGGCGATGGCGGCAACTTCCAGCGGGCTCATGCCGTAATAATCATTGGTGGGATGAAACAGCGCCATGTGTAAAATGGCCGATGCGATGTCATCACCGTCATTGCCAAATCTAACTGTGCGATCCCCCACCGTGTACTCGAAAGCCTGAGGCCAGCCGTTGGGACCGGGAACAACTTTCATGCGATCCGGGCGCAGCGCATAAAGTTCCTTGACCTCGCCTGCCACGCTTACGGCTTCGAGATAGGAATTGCCGGAAATCTGCAAATACCCGTACCAGTCTTCCATAAAATCAACCCCGCCCTGGTTGGGATTGGGTGCCGACAACAGCTGAAGTAACGGGTGGGTGTCGAGTTCGCGGCCCTCGTCATATATGAGCCAGGGAACCGAAGCGGCGGCTTCGGCAATCATGCGCACACAACGGTACGCAATGGCGTTTTTGGCGTAACCTTCACGCGCCAGTGAGGCGTAATCACGTGGCGTCCATACTGGTTGGCCATGATGATACATGGCTAAAATGCCGCCGGTAGCACTTTTCTTGGCCTCAAGCGTCTGTGGTTCCGGGCGAAACAGTCGCCCGAGATTATGTAGATATGAGAACATAGTTTTGTCCCTGAATGTTGGAAACGTTAAAATTCGCGTATGCGTGGCGGACCGGCTTCGCGGGCCAGAATTAATTCTGTCAGTGCCCAAACGAGCGCATCGACGCGGTCGGGACTGCGCCCACATGATTTGCCGTCACTGGTCAGGTCACACATCTGGTCTTCCAGTTGCGCCAACGCGCCCACATGGTGGACTTTTCCTTGCGCATAAAGTGTTGCTATCGGCTCAGCGCGCACCCATTTGCCACGGGTGGCACGCACGGATTTTACCGGCACCGAGTTATTCACCTGGGCGATGATGGTTTTGACCATGTCGCCGCCCTGATTGACTTCCGCCACAAGGGCATCGGCATCAAATTCATGGTAGGTGCGCAAGGCAATTTGCGCCCATTCCAATGGCCTTACGGCGTGGCAGGTTGCATCTTTAAGCACAAAGCCATGACCCAGATCATCCAGCCCGGCACAGATGATACCGCAAGCATCCGAGCTCCGGGTACTGGAGACAGGCGGGTCGATGGCGACGATAATGCGGGTCAGTTGCGGGCAATTTCTTACCCTGAACTGATCAATGACATCGCGCTGCCACAGGGCATTGGGATTATCTTCAAGAATTTCCGCATCTATTTCCTGCCGACCCAACCGGGTTCCTTCATAGCGGCCAAGGACGGTTTGCAGAAAACCCGGTGCAAGATTTATTGAATTATCTCTCGTAGACGATTTCGAAACGACGGTGGTTTTTGCCGCCATAATGCGTTTGAGCAACGGTGTTGGCCGCGGCGTGGTGGTGACAACCTGCTGGGGGAATTTTCCCAATCTCAAACCAAATTGCAACATGTCCCAGGCAGCTTCTCCATAGCGCCATTTGCATAGTTCATCACACCAGGCGGCACTAAACTGGGGGCCGCGCAGGCTTTCAGGTTCGTCAGCCGAAAACAGTTGGGCAATCGCACCTGACGGCCACACCAGTCTTCGTCGTGTTGTTTCATAGATCGGTCGTTCCTCATCGGGGTGCACAGCAAGTAGGCCTGATATGCCTTCCACCATAACTTCGCGGGCATCGCCGAAGGTTTCCGCTATGAGCGCTATTCGGCGAGAGTTGCCTTCGTGAGCAGCTTTTGGTGCAGAAGCGAGCGCCCTCACCCATTCGGCACCGGTACGCGTTTTGCCTGCGCCGCGCCCACCCAAAATCAGCCATGTCAGCCATGGTTTTCCCTGGGCATCGGTCTTTGGCGGCAGTTGATCTTGACGCGCCCACAGCTCCCACCAATTGAGGTGGAACTCGAGCTGCTCGGCATTTAATCCTTTGAGAAACGTTTTAAGTGTCTCCTGCTTGTACGAGTTTTTCAATTTTTTCGTATAAGATATTGCGGAGCGTTTCAGCTTCTTTTTCGTCTGCTTCATTTACGCCATCGTTATAAGTTTTATTGATTTCCGATATCTCTTCGGCTTCAAGCTCCTTGATTTTTTCAAAGCTTCTGATCAAAGAGGACAAGGTTCTGGCCGAACGTTCACGATCTGCCGTTCCTGATTTTGACATGCCATCGTCATCGAGCGCACTAACGGGCTGCATTTCGATTTCCTTCATCAAGCGATCCAGCAGCAGATAAAGCCGCTCGATCTTGTTTTTGTGAATTTGCTTTGAGGTATTTTTTGCCGTCGCCGACACATTGTTGCGGCTGGGCCAGTTTTCCGTTCTGCGATAATAATACAGCCCGGCTTTGGTTATTCCGTACTGTTGACAAATTTCCGCAACCTTTTGATCGCCCGCGCAATACGCATGCCGAACAGCGGCCCAATCCACCTGACCGTTGTTTTTCATATAAATCTGACTGTTGAGTGTTTGGAGGGGCTCGGTGCCGCTCACAATTTTCTGACTGTACCTACTTGTATAACTGATACCGTGACGATGTCAATAAGTTTTTTACGTATTATGTGATTTATTTTCGATCTCTGCCTTTTTATTGTTATTTTTCAATTGCTTATCCGAGTAAAAAAACTTTCTATTCACCGTTTCATCCCCACGATCCTACCAAACAAATGCCATTGGGGAATAAAAAGGGGAAATTCCGTTTGATCAGGACAAAGTGACCGGTGTTTTGTGGTAACTGTTTTCGTGTTGTGTATGATCGCCGATTTACCTTCACAATCAGGATTTGAAATTGACCACTCAGGATTTACCTTCAGCTTTCAGGCATGCCTCGCCTGCACCTGTCACCATGGCGTGTGACCGCTTGTTAGTCTTTGGCGGACCCTATAGTAATCTTGCCGCCACACGGGCGATGTTGGCACAAGCCAAACGTCTGGGGTTTGGGCCTGACGAAATCCTGTGTACCGGTGATGTCATCGCTTATTGCGGTGAACCGGCTGAAACCCTTGATCTGATCGCTGACAGCGGCATTCAGGTGATCATGGGCAATTGCGAAGAAGCATTGTCGGCAAACCAGGACAATTGCGGCTGCGGGTTTGATGCCGGCACACAATGTGAAGTGCTGTCAGTGCAATGGTTTAATTTTGCTTCCGGCCAGGTAAATCAGGATCAGCGTCACTGGATGGCCGATCTGCCGCGCCAGGTTTTCGTTGAGATCGGCGGGCGCAAGATGCTCGCCACCCACGCTGGCACATCATCGATAAATGAATTCATCTTTGCCTCATCATCTGCTGAAACCAAACTGGCCCAAATGGTTGCAGCAGACGTTGATGGCATGATTACCGGTCACAGCGGCATCGCCTTTGCACAAGTTCTGTCCTCCCGGTTATGGTTGAATGCGGGCGCGATCGGCATCCCGGCAAATGATGGCACCGCCCGCGTCTGGTATGCCATTGTGGAAGAAAAACAAGGGCGCATCGATGTGCAGATACGCAGCCTAACCTACGATCCCTCCCCTTCCATCAAAGCCATGGATGAACGCGGACTGGCCAGCGGTTATCGCGACAGCCTGTCAACCGGCCTGTGGCCAAGCATGGATGTATTGCCGCAAACTGAAACCAGACAGGTGGGAGTGGCGCTGGATGAGGTACAGCTAAAGTGGTCACTCAGAAAATCTTAAGTGTCGCCACCCAGCCGGAAGGGGTTTGTAACCCCTTCCGAAATGTTCACATATATCGCAGATTTGACAGGGAATGGAGTTCAGATGGTTCTGAAAACTGTATGCGCAGCAATAGAGGAATGAATGTTCCGAAAGGGGTTGCAAACCCCTTCCGGCCGTGGGCAAGCTTCGGTCGTTTTGAGAAATCACGAAACGTGGCAGGCAATAGGGCATAAGGGCGGTAAGCATTCTCGGCTTAGTGCTTTTGCGCTCCTTTCAGTCGGTCTCCTGTTCTACCATCTGCTCGTTCAAAGAGCTCATTAAACCAGAGAATTTTGCTGAAATTAGATCCCGCTACAAGTTTGCATCCACAGAAATATCGTGCGTTGTTCCATATCAAACCAAAGTATTGGGGCTCTTTTCCACGGAATATGCCAACGATCTGCGGCGCTCCACCGCTGAAGTTGTCTGTCTCGTTTTTGAGTGACTGAAAGAAGTTTTTGAACGCCCCCCTGCTTGTTTCTTTTGATTTGGGATCACCCGTTGTCTCAACCAATGTTTTAAGGTGAGTTGCGCCTGAACCATCGAGGTGAACGAAGTGCGATCTATCACTACTTAGGGAAAGCTCTTTGTCCTTCCATGTCTTGGAGCTAGCAATAAATTTTGATATCCACAGGTGGAAGGTACAGTCCATCCCAATCCCGTCACGTGAGCCATGCAAGATAGAAAAATCAGTAATTTGTGCGGAAAGTGAGTTCGAAACTGAGTCCTGAATTGTTTTTAACCATCGACCATGCCTTTCTATAGCACAGGCGTCTGGGCTAAAGAGAATACCGGCTTCGATTTGCCTAGAAACTTGATTCAGAACTTGGGTGGGTACAAACGCACTTCCGCAATAGCCGAAGATATCGGGACTACCACCAGAAATGAAGGTTTTCTGCGCAGAATCCCACCATGAGCTCGCTTTGCCCCAAGTGATTCGACTATCGGAAGCTATATAAAGCGCACACGGGCCGCGTGAATCCACTGATAATTCCACTGCTAACGTCGTCATTGAAAATCCTCCCATAACTCTATATATCTAAGATTAGCGGTTGATGATTTTGTTATCAACCAACCTAGCAACTCCATACCGCTCCGTATATTTTACGGGGTTGACCCAGCCCCCTGAATTCCGGCCAGATTGGTGTTAGTAATCCGTCTTTGAAAGGATGGACTATGAAGCGCAGATTTACGGATGAACAGATTATCGGAATAATCAAGGAATATGAGGCCGGTGTGAAGGCCTCTGAGCT
>JAJFHS010000072.1 GCA_021775475.1 Hyphomicrobiales bacterium | reverse complement strand
GCTCAGAGGCCTTCACACCGGCCTCATATTCCTTGATTATTCCGATAATCTGTTCATCCGTAAATCTGCGCTTCATAGTCCATCCTTTCAAAGACGGATTACTAACACCAATCTGGCCGGAATTCAGGGGGCTGGGTCACTCTCTACAGCGATGATCTCAATACCATCAAGGAGTATTATCGAGGCGCTTGGTTTTTCAATGATCACCCCGAAATACCACAGGAGTACTGTCCGCCCCGTGGTGACGTGTTGCTTGCATATCTGAATGATGAGCCAGCAGGTACGGTGGCCACTTATCGGATGGACAATCATTATTGTGAAATGAAATCCATGTTTGTCTCGTCCGATCATCGGCGAAAAGGTGTCGCCGTGGCGTTGTGTGGAGCGGTCATTAGCCTCGCCCGGTCACAGGGTTATCTTAAAGTGCGATTGACGACAGGAGTGCGCCAACCCGAAGCACGCAAGCTGTATCAACAATTTGGCTTCGAACCCGTCAAGCCATGGGATGACAATCCACCAGAGGGATATGATTATTTCGAAGTGATGCTTTCCTAGGCACTGTCACAGGACCGTTTCGTGTCATCAGCAGAAAAAGACGTAAAACCTAGCATGTCCCCAGAAGATCACATATAAATCTAAAACCATGTCTCTACCTGTCAAAATAGCCCAAGGCCTCATCCGCGCCTATCAGC
This sequence comes from Hyphomicrobiales bacterium, assembly GCA_021775475.1. GTDB lineage: Bacteria > Pseudomonadota > Alphaproteobacteria > Rhizobiales > JAJFHR01 > JAJFHR01. The sequence goes on along the minus strand of JAJFHS010000072.1, from coordinate 39,079 downwards.
TCACGCTGTCAGCCTTCATTGGCCGTACCTGCCGTCATTTGCCAACGTGTTCAGAATATGCAACCGACGCGCTTGAGCGGCATGGGGGGTGGCGGGGAGGTATTCTGGCAATCTCGCGTATTACCCGCTGCAACCCACTTGGCAGCCACGGCTATGACCCGGTGCCGGAAAAACTTGAAAATCACGGGTTTTTGTTCTGGAAATATGGCCGCTGGAGCGGTAAACACTTGAAGGTTGAGTCTGATGATGATTCATCAAGCTGAATTTGGGTATAAATGCCCAGCTCTCTTGTCCCGTCATCCTCGGGCTTGACCCGAGGATCCATTCCTCTAAGCTTTCGGCGAAATGATAGTTTATTGTTTTTGCTCAGAACGGCGCTATGGATCCCCGGGTCAAGCCCGAGGATGACGTAGAGGAGAGTTCTTTTAACAACTAACCTTACCTGCGTTGTAGGCAGTGAGTGGGGATATTATGATCAATATTACGTTTCCTGATGGTGCCAGCCGTCAATTCGACAACCCTTTAAGCGGCCGTGAACTTGCCGCATCCATTTCAAAATCCCTCGCCAAAAAAGCCGTTGCCATCAAGCTGGGTGGTGAATTGTGCGATTTGAGCGATATGATTGAGCGCGATGTCGCTGTCGAGCTTGTCATGCGCGAGGACGAGGCAGCCTTAGAGCTGATCCGCCATGATTGCGCCCATGTGATGGCCGAAGCGGTGCAGGAGTTGTTTCCGGGCACCCAGGTCACCATCGGCCCGGTGATCGAAAACGGCTTTTATTATGATTTCGCCCGCGATGAACCGTTTAGGCCCGAAGATCTGGAAAAGATCGAAGCCAAGATGCGCTTTATCATCAAGCGCAATGACAAGTTCACCAAGGAAGTGTGGAGCCGCGATGAAACCCGCGTCTATTTCCTTGATAAGGGCGAGGATTACAAGGCCGAACTGCTTGATGCCATTCCCGATGGCGAGGACGTAAAAATCTACCGTCAGGGTGAGTGGCTTGATATGTGTCGCGGGCCGCATATGCCGTCCACCGGCAAAATCGGCTCAGGCTTCAAGCTGCTGAAACTCGCCGGTGCCTATTGGCGTGGCGATAGCAACAATGCCATGTTGCAGCGTATTTACGGCACTGCCTGGGCCAGCGATGATGACCTTAAAGCGTATTTGCACATGCTGGAGGAAGCCGAAAAGCGTGACCATCGCAAATTGGGTCGCGAAATGGACCTGTTTCACTTCCAGGATGAAGGCCCCGGCGTGGTGTTCTGGCACCCCAAGGGCTGGAAGCTGTTTCAATCACTGATCAATTATATGCGTCGCCGGCAGGATGACGCAGGCTATGTTGAGGTCAATACACCGCAAATTCTTGATCGTTCCTTATGGGAAGCCTCAGGGCATTGGGACAAGTATCATGAGAACATGTTTATTACCCAGACCGAAGACCACCGGGTGTTTGCTTTAAAGCCGATGAATTGCCCCGGTCATGTCCAGGTGTTTAAAAACGGCCTTAAATCCTATCGCGACCTGCCGATGAAAATCTCGGAATTTGGCATTGTGCATCGCTATGAACCCTCAGGTGCGCTGCACGGTCTGTTCCGGGTGCGCGGGTTTACGCAAGATGATGCCCATATTTTCTGTACCGAAGACCAGATCACAGCTGAAGCGGTCAAGGTCAATGATCTGATCTTGTCGATTTACAAGGATTTCGGTTTTGATGAAGTCATCATCAAATTCTCCGATCGCCCGGAAAAACGCGTCGGCTCGGATGCCGTCTGGGACAAGGCCGAAGCAGCCTTACGCCAAGCCGGAGAAGCCACCGGCCAAAAGTTTGAATATAACCCCGGTGATGGGGCGTTTTACGGCCCTAAACTGGATTATGTCCTGCGCGATGCCATTGGCCGCGAGTGGCAATGCGGCACGTTGCAGGCGGATTTTAATTTGCCCGAGCGACTGGACGCATTCTACATCGACACCGATGGTGCCAAGCACCGCCCGGTGATGCTCCATCGTGCCATGTTCGGCTCACTGGAACGCTTTACCGGCATCCTGATTGAAAACCACGCCGGTCACTTCCCCTTGTGGTTATCGCCGCATCAGGTCGTCGTTACTTCCATTACATCCGAAGCCAATGACTACGCCAACGAAGTGCTGGGGTTGTTGAAAAAGGCTGGCCTACAGGCGTCCGCTGATACGCGCAACGAAAAAATCAACTACAAGGTACGCGAACACTCACTGGCCAAAGTGCCGGTGATTTTCGCCGTGGGCAAACGCGAGATAGAAGATCGTACGGTCAATATTCGCCGGCTCGGTTCACGTGATCAAAACACGGCAGGGCTGAAGGAGGCTATTGCCGCTTTGGTGGTCGAGGCTACCCCACCGGATTTGGCACGGAAGATTTAAATCACGTTTGCATTTACAGGGTTCAAATCCATCCTTCTCCGTCATCCTTGGGCTTGTCCCGGGGATCCATTCCTCAAAACTCTCGGCCTAAAGGTAGTATTTTTGTTTTCGAAAGCTCAGCGCTATGGATCCTCGGGACAAGCCCAAGGATGACGGAGAAGGATGGTACGTATTCTGTGAAATCATGGTCTCTTTTCTTCCAGTTTCTTATTGGTTTTGGACAAGATAGCCTGCTTTATGTCATTGCCATCAAATTCTGCATTATCTAAGCCTTTTGCACCAGAGAAGTTTGCATCAAGAATGTTTTCAGCGCCGCGGAAATCGGCATTTTCGAAAATGACATCGGCAAAAGAAGCACCAGTCAAATTCGCGCCGTCGAATGGTCCATAGCTTTTTTGTACGATAATGGGAGCTCCATTCTCCTCATCGTCGATATGCTCAAAATGAGTATCAGGTGGCGGCGCGGTCCATGCCAAAAGAGCGCCATTGAAGATGGCATTTCTAAGGTCTGCATTGAAAAAACTGCAATCTAGGAAGCGTGCAAAGGACTGTGTAGCGTTGCCCAAACCGCCAAGGGGATTGAATGGTGAAAACTGAATTGATTGACAATCGACATAATCAAACTTGACTTTATTGAGTTTCACCGCACTCTCAGCAAGAGGTTGGCCCCAAGTGCCATCATAGAGCGTTGATCTAGCAAGGTTACCGATACCATTATCGGAGAAGGAGAAGTTCGACAGCTGGATACCAGACAGGTTAACAGCCATTACACCTTTTCGGTTCAACCGTCGAATGGCACCGGCGAGGCAAAAACGTGCCTCTTCGCTGTCCCAGCGTTTGTAATCTTCAATGGTCTCGCATTGCCGTGCTATATCCTGTTTGCGCCTGGAACAAAACGTTACGGCGGCAAGCAAGACGCCGAAGATTAGAATATCAAAAATCGCACCACCAAATTCGACGAATAGATTGGCCCAGATCCCGTCGCGCAGAAATAAGTTGGAAAAGTAGAGGCTGATCCAGATTCCCAAGGCAACAACTAACGCGATCAGCCCGAAAAGTAGTGCTGGATCGTAGGGAAATCGAAAAAATGAACGTAGTTGCTTTTTCACACCACCATCTCCGTATGAATGTTTTTGTGAGGAAAACAGGGTTACATTTGTCTGACCCTACTTTATCCGGTTTCATTTCAAAAAAGCATCTCTTTACTTCGCCACAACCTGGATCAGTTTTTTCTTACCGGGTTTGATGCTGAACGTTTTGGTGTAGGTGTTGTCATTATAAAGTGCTGTGACTTTATAGCGGCCCGGTGCGATGATTTCGCCCGAAGCAGCGGCAAGGTCGCGGGCGACTTCATTGCCTTCATCATCAAATAACTTCCAGTTGGCGCCGGTTAATTCCTCGCCGCCGCGCCACTTTTTAAACAGCTTGAATTGAACAATGCCCGCCTTGTGGCTTATTTCGACTTCGGTCAAAAGGCCGGGCAAAATTGTCACATTGGTTTTTACAACCGCATTGGCGGTGCCAAATTTGCTGATGAGTTCGTAGATTCCCGCGCTAAGTTGATGAATTTCATCGGGGTCATCTGCGGTGGCGATAAGTTGAGGAGAAGATGAACTTCCCGGCGGCGGGCTGAGAAAAATCCATTGTTGCGAGAGTTTGCCGGCAGGTGGAGCACCTGCAATCAGCACAGGTTTAACGCGGATACCACCGGTGTTCAGAATAAAGGTCGCGTCGGTAATTTGCGCGGGCGAAATAGTGATAACTTTGGCTGTGGATGAGACGCCAAAAACCGCGCGCACAATATATTTACCCGGCGACAGGGGGAGCATCGGCTGGGCAACTTCCGACGTTAGGATCTGTGATCTGTTACCATCTGATGATTTAAAAAAATTATAAATTTCCCATTTTATATTGGTTTCCAGCGGAGGAGAATTTGAAGCCAGCCTGGCAACAAGTCCCAGGCTTTCAGAGCCTTTTTTCGTATCCTTGGTCATCAGCAGGATATCGGGATTCATCGGATTTCCAAGCACAGCATCGGTAATTTTACTGGGATTGGAAGGCTCAATTGTTATTGTTTTTCCAGCGCCGATTGTTCTTGTGGTGCGCCCTTCAGAGGGGTTCAGATTTTCTATCTCGGCGTTTTTGCGCGCACGCTCCTGCATCGCCTCCAGAAGTTTTCTGGTCTCCACATCGGCATCAGCCTTAACGGCTTCCAGTTTATCTTGTTCCACCGAATTTTGCGACGATGCGACAACAATATCCGGGATGTCGGTATTTGAAATCTCCGTAACAATATTGTCAAATGCCACCCCGAGTTCCGTGCCATTGGCGGCGGTAAAAAACTTGCCACCGGTATTGCGTGCAATGCAAGCCAGACTTGGGAGGTCTTCTTTCGGCACCGAAAATGCGATCACATGTATGGTGAGGAAATTGGCGGTTTCTTCCAGTTTTCTAGCAACTGCACAAGGATTACCTCTGCAATTCTCAAGGCCATCGCTCATTAAAATCAGGGTGGTTTTTTTGTTCTTGTAATCGAGCCTGTTGGCGCCGGCGCGAAGTGCCAGGGCGATGGGTGTTTTGCCGCGTGCGCGTATGCGTTTGATCGCCCACTTGTAAGAAGCAGTTCTTATGCGACCGACCGGTCTTATATATCTGATATCGCGGCAATTGGAAGACGAGCGGCTGCCGTAGGCCATGATGCCAAGTTTCAACCTGGCCTCATAACGCTGAAAAGCTTTACCCAAAACATCGCGAGCAATGTTGATCCGGGTTTTTCCATCAATTTTCCCGCGCATGGAGCGAGAAGCATCGAAAATCAGCATGGCTGCTTCAGATGCCCGCGCTGTGCTGACAGGTAAAACAATACCCTGTACACCAATAAAGGTGGCAAAAACAGCCAGCCTTATGGTTGAAATCAGAGCTGGAAATCTGCGGGTCATGGTTTTCCAAGATCAATGAATTGGAGCATTTCCGCTTAAATCCGATGGGCGTAAATGCTCTAATTTTTTGTTTTTTCGCACTTTTTTTTCCCGAAAACCCGTTGCCATTTTTCGGGAAATACTCAAGTCAAAAAATATACCCACATTTCGACAGTATTGTGACCGGTTCAAACGACAATGTGGTTAATGGGCCCCGTCATTATTCTCCCGAAATTCGCCGTTGCCACCAGCCTCTTTTTGGTTTGGCTGCGGGTTCCGCAGTTGTCTCAACCGGTGTGGCGGCTATCGTTTCAGGTTGACTTGTTGTCGCGGCTTCAGCTTTGGGCGCATCTGAACTTTCTTCAGAGCCATTGGCCTGGGCAGGGCTTTGTTCAGCCGCCGAAGGTGTTTCTGCACTGTCATCAGCCTTTTTGCTGCGGGTGCGTCGCCGGGGCCGTTTTGGTGCGGGCTTTTCGTTTGCCCCCGAAGCATCAACTCCCTCAGATTCAGTATCAGAAGTTTCTGCGATTTCAGTTGATTTTTTGCGCCGGGCAGGCTTTGCCTTGCTGTCTTTTGCAGCTGTGCGGCGCCGGGTGCGTTTGGGTTTTTCTGCAGCGTCTTCGACATCGGGTGCAGGTGAAACAACCTCATCGGGTACAGGAGTTTCGACCGTAGCGCCTTCAGCAGGCGCAACACTGTCACTTTCGGCGGCAACAACTTCGGTATTCTCCGTTGTTTGAGCCTCGGTGTTTTCCTGGCGTTCGCGCCGTTTTCTGCCACCGCGGCGGCCTCTGCGACGCTTGGAACGCGGCTGTTCACCATCGCCATCTTCTGGTGATGAATTTTCAGGGTTTTCGGCTCTAACGGCTTCAGGTTGATCATCTTCACCAGCATTTGCCTCAACAGCATTATCCTGGGAACCGCCTTCTTGAGTGGCACCATTACGATCTTTTCGTCCGCGCCTGCGTCTGCGGCGTTTGCGTGGCTGGTCTTCTTTTGACGCTTCATCCACTGCCGCTCCAGCTTGTTCGGAGACGTTTTGAGGTGCCTTGACGACAGGACCGCCCGCACTATGGCGAATGGTGTAATTATCGCCCAGAAGTGTTTCGTCAATTTCTAGCAATAAAGAAACAGAGTAAGTACTCTCAATCGACAACAGATTGTCACGCTTTTGATTGAGAATATAAAAAGCCACTTCGGCGGTGGTGGCAACTATCAGGTTTTGCTTGTTACCGTTGATAATAAATTCTTCAATGCCGCGTAATATGTGCAAGGCTGCACTTTCCACCGAGCGAACAAAGCCCTGCCCCTGACACAGCGGGCAGGTTTTGGTGGAACCTTCGAGAACACCTGAACGCAAGCGCTGGCGTGACATTTCCAACAGACCGAAATGGCTGATGCGACCAATCTGGATGCGCGCGCGATCACCGCGCAGGCATTCCTTTAGTTTTCGCTCTACCGCCCGGTTGTTGCGGTTTTCTTCCATGTCAATAAAATCGATAACCACCAGACCGGCAAGATCACGCAGGCGCAGCTGGCGGGCAACTTCGGCCGCGGCTTCAAGGTTGGTCGACAGGGCGGTGGCTTCAATATTGCGCTCGCGCGTCGAGCGGCCCGAGTTCACATCTATCGCCACCAGAGCTTCTGTTTGATTAATAACGAGATAGCCGCCGGATTTCAGAGTGACTTGCGGGTTGAGCATATTATCGAGTTGCTTTTCAACCTGCTGGTTCATGAAAAGCCCTTCGGTGCCTTTGTAGAGCTTGACGTTCTTGGCATGGCTCGGCATCAACATGCGCATGAAATCTTTGGCTTCCTTGTAGCCAGCCTCGCCGTCAATGGTAATGCTGTCCACATCTTTGGAATATAAATCACGGATCGAACGCTTGATCAGGCTGCCTTCTTCATAAACCAGATTTGGTGCACTTGATTCCAATGTGAGATCACGCACATTTTCCCACAGGCGCAAAAGATATTCGTAATCGCGCTTGATTTCAGCCTTGGTCCGGTTCGCGCCAGCTGTGCGCACAATCAGCCCCATGCCTGCGGCAACGTCGAGATTGGAGGCTATTTCCTTTAACCGCTTGCGATCGGAAACATTGGTAATTTTACGTGAAATGCCACCGCCACGCGCGGTATTGGGCATGAGCACACAATAGCGACCGGCCAAAGACAGATATGTTGTCAGTGCCGCACCTTTGTTGCCGCGTTCTTCTTTTACAACCTGAATAAGAATGATTTGCCGACGTTTTATGACTTCCTGAATTTTATAGGATCGCACCCTGCGTTTTTTTCGCACAGGCACTTCTTCCAACGCATCTTCCGCACCGACGGTATCCACATCGTCGTCTTCGCTGTCAGCAGCGTCGCTATCATCGCTGTCCTCTGGGTCATCATCGCTATCGTCAGCTTCTTTATCAGCTTCAACGGCGTCTTCGTCTGCATCTTTTTCATCCAGGTCCGCCTCAGCAGCCTCCTGGACGTCATCGGTGCTATTTTCGTCGCCATCGCCGTTGTCGCCATCGCCATCGCCATCGCCATCGTCGGCGATCTGATCAGCGGCTTCCTGTTCAAGCAGAGCCTGCCGGTCAGAAACGGGTATCTGGTAATAATCGGGATGTATTTCGTTGAAAGCCAGAAATCCGTGGCGGTTGCCACCGTATTCGACAAAGGCTGCCTGAAGTGACGGTTCCACCCGGGTCACTTTGGCGAGATAGATATTGCCTTTTAGCTGTTTTCTGGCAGCGGATTCGAAATCAAATTCTTCAACACGGTTTCCACGTACCACAACAACCCGGGTTTCCTCGGGATGCGTGGCATCGATAAGCATCTTGTTAGCCATAAATAGGGTTCTCCACGGGCCTTGGCATGTCGAATGTGCTCTGCGGTGTATTCACTGCGCAGAACAGATAATTTTTCGCCAGAGGCGCCGGATGATATGAAGTGAGGTAACACAGAACGCGCACGAATTCGAAAGGCCGGGACACAGTCCTTATCGGCCTTATTGTAAACGACGGCTTGGCTGAACTCAAAAACGTGAGTTTGCAAAAGCCTATCTTTCGAACGCATTCGATACATTAATTTAAACCTTGTCCATTTCTAGTCGGACGTATTTGGTTCGCTCGCACCGGTCAGGCCTCTGAATTTTCGAGGGTGCCGGTAATCTAAAATCCGAATCAGCATATTAAGAATCAACAAACTGATTCGGTCAAAAATTGCGCTTATCGTATGTCCCGTCGGTCAAAATACGACAGGCACCACACAGACGCAAATTCATAAACCGCTCTCATGGTCAGGCGACGAGAATGTTTAAAAAGCACTGAATTAAGTGCTAGGTGGCTGGCGCAATTGATGAAGTAACAAGCGCTACTTATCCAATTTCGGCCTCATTCCAACAAGGGAACAACCAAACACCACTACTGCATAACCAGAAGAACTGAATCTCTTACATTATTCTTTTAGGCAGTGCGCAATTGATTGGCAAGCAAACATTCAATTCTTAAAACGTATTATTTTTACATTCGGTCGAATAATAGCCCCAATTTACGGCAAACTCCTTGCCGAACAGTTTTTTTGATGATCATGTTGACAACATCAAGAGGATTGAATTAACAAGCGATAATGCACCGGATTCGTCTGAAATAATGCGGGAAACCATAATGTATACGGCAGTATCGGGAGCCAATGAACTTCCCCAGACAGTCTGGGGAAGTTCATGAAAAGTAATTTTATTAACATTAAAAGTTGTTTTGCTGAAGTAATTCGTCCCCTGGTTGGTGTGCAACGGTTTTTGTTGATTTTTTTAATTGTTTCTGGCTGGGTTTTTACACCGGCTGACGCTATTGCTAAGCTCAAAGAAGATCAAATCGTCCCGCAAGCCACCAATGCGCGATTGGGCGGTGATAAACGGCGCACCCGTTTTGTTGTCGATATTTCAGGTTCTATCGGGTACGCCGTATATGTTTTGCCCGATCCGTATCGCGTAATTATAGATCTGCCTGAAGTTAACTTCCAACTGCCATCGGGGCAGGGGTCTTCCGGGCGCGGGCTGGTGACCGGGTATCGCTTTGGCCTTTTTTCGCCTGGTCGCTCTCGCATCGTAATCGACACCAGTGCACCGGTTCTTATTCAGAAATCGTTCGTAATCCCGGCCAGAAACCAAAAACCGGCGCGGCTGGTGGTCGATATTGTTAAAACTGACAAAAAAACTTTTCAGAAAAATCGTAAAAGCCAGTTGCAGGCCCAGTCCAATGCAGAAAAATTGGCAGGAATTCCGATCCCTGTTCCAAAACCTCGCGGTACTATCATCCCCGGATTTAACAAAAAAACCGATCGGGCAAGCAAAAAACGAGCAAAAAAAACCATTATTATTGATCCTGGTCACGGCGGTATTGATTCGGGGGCCGTTGATCCGCGTGGCGTACAAGAAAAGAGAATTGTTCTTTCGGTTGCCAGAATATTGAAGAAAATTCTGTTGAAAACAGGCCGCTACCACGTCTTGATGACCCGGGAAGATGACACCTTTATACCGTTGCGTAAACGCGTGGAGTTTGCGCGCAAGAATGACGGGGATTTGTTCATCTCCATTCACGCCGACACGGTCAATCGATCCTATGTTCGGGGGACGACTTTATATACATTATCTGAAAAAGCTTCTGATGTTGAAGCTGCAGCTCTGGCGCAGAAAGAAAATCGCTCGGACATCATTGCCGGCGTGGATCTTGGCCGGCAAAATGATGTGGTAACCGATATTCTTATCGACCTGGTGTTACGGGAAACAAAAAACCATTCGATATTTTTCGCTCAAACGGTAGTCAAGGGACTTAAAGGCGTCACCAAAATAAATAACAAGCCGCACCGGTTTGCCGGCTTTGCAGTTCTTAAAGCGCCTGATATACCCTCTGTATTGATTGAGCTTGGCTTTTTGAGCAATGGCCAGGATGCGAGGTTACTTAAATCACAGAATTGGCGCCGCAAGGTTTCCCGATCAGTCGCCAAATCAATAGACAAATACTTTAGATCATAGAGCCCATGCGATACCCGGTACAGGATAAGGTCATGTACAAACTGGTGGTTGAACTGGTATGGGAAGATGATATTTCAAATCACAGCTTTAATTGGCCCCGGGTTTGCCATATTTATGACCTAGGTCTTAGACTCATAAACACGTACGATAAGGGTTTTGACCCTAAAAGCTCAAAGGTGTAATCCAACACAATGATCCGCTTTTTAAGTTATCTGTTTGGTGCTGGCAGTATATTGTTTCTTGTCGGCATGGCGGCTGTCAGTCTCGTTGTCTGGAATGTGGCAAGAGATTTGCCCAATTATGACGCACTGGCAAAATATGAACCGCCGGTAATGACGCGAATCCACGCAGGCGATGGCCAGTTGTTGGCAGAATACGCTCGCGAACGCAGATTGTATGTGCCCATCAATGCCATTCCCGATCTTATGATCAGAGCCATGCTGTCAGCTGAAGACAAGAATTTTTTTGAGCATAATGGCATTGATGTCCGTGGCATCATTCGCGCAGTTTTGGTCAATGTGAGAAATGCCAGCAATTCAAAACGTCTGGTTGGTGCCTCCACCATCACTCAGCAGGTTGCCAAAAACTTTCTTTTGAGCAGTGACCGGACGATTGAAAGAAAGCTTAAAGAAGCACTGTTGGCCCTGCGGATTGAACAGGCGTTTTCCAAAGATCAGATATTGGAACTGTATCTCAATAAAATCTATCTGGGGTTGGGCTCTTATGGTGTAGCGGCTGCCGCGTTAAATTATTTCAGCAAGCCGCTGGATAAATTGTCAATTGCGCAAATGGCCTATCTTGCCGCCTTGCCAAAGGCGCCGACCAATTATCATCCTTTCAAGCAAACCAGACGTGCGCTCACTCGCCGTAACTGGGTCATGGACCGGATGGTGGAGAATGGATATATCACCGCTGAGCAGGCAAAAGTTGAAAAAGCCAAAGATCTTGAAGTTAGTTTGCGTCCCTATGGAGCCCGGCTTTTTGCCGCGGATTCATTTGCTGAAGAAGTGCGCCGCCGCGTCATCACTTTGTACGGTGAGAAAAAACTTTATGAAGGTGGCCTTTCCGTGCGCACAACTCTCAACCCGCAAATGCAGATATGGGCGCGCAATGCCCTTGTCGATGGTCTGGTCGCATATGACCGCCGTAAAGGCTGGCGCGGGGCAATTACCAATATCTCCTATCAGGGTGATTGGGGCCCCAAGGTCGGTAAAATTAAAGCGCTTAGTGATATTGCTCCGTGGCGGCTGGCCGTTGTATTGAGCATGTCGAACAAGCTTGTAAAAATTGGCCTGCAACCGCCAAAGCTGGAAAACGGTGAATTGTCGAAGGAGCGCATCACAGCTGAAATACCGCTAAAGGAAATGGTGTGGGCGCGAAAAGCAATACCGAGCAAAAGAGGCGGGAGTGTTGGCAAAAAGATTAAAAAAGCCAGTGATGTGCTCGAACCCGGCGATGTCGTCTATGTTGCCCCGCTGGAAAAAAGCAAAACCCGATGGAAACTGATGCAGGTGCCCAAGGTCGACGGCGGTATTGTTGCCCTTGATCCCCATACCGGGCGTATATATGCATTGGTCGGCGGCTTCAGCTACGCCAGCAGCCAGTTTAACCGGGCGGTTCAAGCCGAACGTCAACCGGGCTCCGCTTTCAAACCCTTTGTCTATGCCGCAGCACTTGAACAGGGTTACACCCCCTCCAGTCTGGTTATGGATGCACCGCTTGCTGTTGATCAGGGCAATTCACTTGGCATCTGGCGGCCCAAAAACTATGGCGGTAAATTCAGCGGTCCATCGACCTTGCGCAAGGGCATTGAGCGGTCCCGAAATGTCATGACGGTTCGCCTGGCCCAAGACATTGGAATGGACACGGTCGCAGATTATGCCAAACGTTTTGGAATTTACGACAAACTGTCTCCTGTGCTCTCCATGTCCCTGGGCGCTGGTGAAACAACGTTACTTAAAATGACAACCGGTTTCGGCATGCTGGTAAATGGTGGCAAAAAAATAACTCCCACTTTGATTGACCGGGTTCAGGACAGGTATGGCCGCACCATCTATCGACGCGATGAGCGGCAGTGTAACCTGTGTGCGGTTGAAAGCTGGCAGGGACAAGATGAGCCCGTGCTTGCTGACAATCGCGAACAGATAATTGACCCCCATACCGCTTACCAGATAACTTCTATGCTCGAAGGTGTTGTACAACGCGGAACCGGCTCGGCCGTTAAAGCGGTAGGCAAACCCTTGGGCGGAAAAACCGGCACCACCAATGATGAAAAAGACGCATGGTTTGTAGGTTTTTCACCGGATTTGGCCGTCGGGGTCTTTATCGGCTTTGATTCACCAAAACCCATGGGACGTGGTGCCACCGGTGGCCAGCTGGCTGCACCGGTTTTTCGCGATTTCATGATAAAGGCACTGGCTGGAAAGCCGGGCCAACCTTTCCGTATTCCTGATGGCATCAATCTCATACCCGTTAATGTGGACACCGGCCAAATGGCTGCATTGGGCGAAGAGGGGGTTATTCTCGAGGCTTTCAAGCCCGGAACCCAACCCGGTTTTGACAATGTGATACTTGGCAGTGAAGAATTTGAGGCCGAAGATCCACCTTCTGAATATTTCACCTCTGGCACCGGCGGTCTTTATTAGGACCGCGTGAGTTTTTTAAACATAATAAGAAAATTTGAGGGGCATTTCCATGCGAGCTGAAATTCAATCTATGGTCGACGACATCAAGCAGTCCCTGGAACTGCTGAGGAGGCATCTTTGACTGGGATACAGCTGACCAGCGCCTGGACGAATTAAACGCGCGCGCCGAAGACCCTGAATTTTGGAACGATCCCCAACAGGCGCAAAAAACCATGCGTCACCGCCAGGAACTTGAAAGTGCCATCAAAGCCTGCCGCGCGCTGGAAAATGGCGTTGCTGATAATATCGAACTGATTGAACTTGGCGAAGCCGAAGGTGATCAGGAGATTGTTACCGAAGCTGAAGATGCCATAAAGAAGCTACACAAGGTGGCGGCCGAAAAAGAACTTGAAACCCTGCTCTCTGGCGAAGCTGACAGCAATGATGCCTACGTCGAAATACATGCAGGTGCAGGTGGTACGGAAAGTCAGGACTGGGCGCAGATGCTCATGCGCATGTATATTCGCTGGGCTGAGAGCAAAGGTCACAAGGTTGAAGTTATAGGCACCAGTGCGGGTGAGGAAGCGGGAATTAAATCAGCAACAATACTGATTAAAGGCCACAACAGCTATGGCTGGCTGAAGACGGAATCAGGCGTTCATCGCCTGGTGCGAATCTCGCCATATGATTCAAATGCCCGCCGCCACACATCGTTTGCCTCAATCTGGGTATTCCCTGTTATTGATGATACCATTGAAATTGATGTCAGCGAAAGCGACGTGCGTATCGATACCTATCGCGCCAGTGGTGCCGGTGGCCAGCACGTTAACACCACGGACAGCGCCGTGCGCATCACGCACATAGAAACAGGTATTGTGGTGCAATGTCAAAACCAGCGCTCCCAGCACAAAAACCGCGCCACCGCCTGGGAAATGCTCAGATCGCGTCTTTATGAAGCAGAATTAAAACAGCGCGAAGATGCCGCTCAGGCACAAGAGGATACAAAATCGGAAATCGGCTGGGGCCATCAGATCAGATCGTATGTCCTGCAACCGTATCAGCTGGTCAAAGACCTGAGAACAGGCATTGAAAGCACCAATCCTTCAGCTGTCCTCGATGGCGATCTTGACGCCTTCATCGCCGCATCTCTGGCCCAGCGTATAGATGGCGCTGCCACCACAGAAATCGAAGACCTGGAGTAGGGACACCTGCGACAATTACCGCTCTGTCCCGACCTCGAACAACTCAAATCTACTCTCATACCGGTGATATTGAGATTTGATCCCTCTGCCCGTCATACCGGCGAACGCCGGTATCCAGAAGCGGCGGGGCATGATCGTGGGACACTGGATACCGGCGTTCGCCGGTATGACGGGTGTAAGTTATCGTTCAAACGCCAACGCCTTTGGTGAAATTGCACCAGAAATACCAGCGGAAACACCTTAGCCGGTTGAGCTTTTCGCGTAAGCCGGTCTTGGTGCAAGATGGGTGCCTATTACCCGGCGTTTGGTTTTCTGCCGACCGGATTTGGATTTGGCTTCAGCCTCTTGAGCTTCGGCCAATTCTTCTTCCAGCGCATCCAACTCATCTTCATGGTCACGGTCCACAGCGGCATTACGACCGCCTAATGCGGCAATTTCAGCACGTGCTGCTGCCGGTGAAAAGGCGCCGACTGTAGAGGTGGCTTTCTTTGCAGCGACATTCCTGCCGCCGGCTTTTTCAGGGGCGTCAACAGTGGGGATGGCTGTGGCAGGGCTGCCATTTGATTTTTGATCCATCGCTGTTTCAGCCAATGGTTCTTCACAGCGGGTACAGCGGCCATCGAAATCCGCGCCGGTTTCAATCGTCAAAAGCTTATGGAAAATGTTACCGATAACCAAACATCCCGGTGCCAGAGTTACCCTGTCGCCGCGAATTTCACCTTTGATATACCCGCGTACCAGAACTTCCTCGGCGGCTATTTCACCATGAACATTGGCTTCACCGCCGACGACCACACTTCGAGCCCGCAGATTGCCATTGATGGCACCTTCTATCTGTACGTCGCCCAGCGAAACAATATCGCCGGTAAAGGTAACATCCGAGCTGATAATGGACAGTGAAGCACCGCCGTCGCCCTTGGATTGGTTTTTTGCCGAGGAGAAAGGTGCGTTGGTATCTTTTCTGATAGAAAACATGATAGGTAGCCTCAAGGTAATCAAGGGGGTCAAAAAAATCGAATCACTGACCCATTTCTAATAATGTAGATGAGGAACCGCACCTCTGCTACTAATTACTGCTTTTCCCACAACATCAATTACGGTTAGGGAGCGATAAAAACAACAACGTCTGAAATTGGGCATATTTTTTTATCATTTTGATTCTTCAATATTTTTTCGACGCTGACGTCTTTGGTTTTCGTGTCGGCTTTGCCGCGCGCAAGCGCTTCAGTTCCTTCAGGTAAGCGTCCTGATTTTTGGCCAGCCGACCATTGACCTGAGCCAGAGAACTTTGAAACTGGGACAGTTGAAGCTCGTAATTTGCACGAAGTTTTTCAAGATTGGCTTTATATTTTTTCTTTTGGTCAACCAATTCATCAGCGGTGGAAATTTTTGTTTCCATATTGCTGCTCAGATTTTCCTGCAACGTTGTTATCGTGTTGCCGGCCATCAAATAACTGACACCACCGATAATCCCCAAGCTCAGCACTGCAACCGTCAAACCGGCAGCTAGCATCAGCATAAAGGGTTCCAGAGCCATATAATGAATATGCCCGTCGCTGCGCAGATAAAGCTCGCGCTTGCGAAAAACTTTCAGGAACTTTGCCTGAAATGTTGGTTTTTGCTGCAACAAAACGGATCTCCAAAAATCGACTCATCTGCCATCTGAAAACTGCTAATTATGCCATGGCACAACCTTATGGTTAATAATTCCTTAAAGTCGCAAAAAACACCGTTAACAATAAACTTATTGTGTCTTTCTATTGGAATTTTTCAAATACCGATTACATGTGTTTTAAGATTAGTGATTGCCAATCAGGTAGCCTTAAAATTTTTGGCCGGACTGGAGGCATCCTTCAATTATTTTTTACAAAAAATTGTATGGTTAACCAAAACCTAAAAACATCAATGTCATAGTGCCGCCATTGTTATTCGGCAGACTTTTAATCGGCAGGCAACGCCGTTGTGGCAAATTGAAAAAGTGGGTAGAGATGAAACATACAGTTTGGTTTTAATTTTGAGTAATTTGTATACTGATTGAAATAGCGGTGAAAATTTAATACTTGGCAGGTAACAACAATGGAAAACTGCGAAATTCGCGGAAAATCCGATTGCCATTAATTGCGGTGAAATTTGACAAAACGTCCGATAAAAATTCTTCTCAAATCCCTGGCGGCTCTCGTCATTGTCGTAGCACTTGTCGTTGCAGCGGGGGGTTGGCGCCTGTCGTCGGGCCCGGTCTCACTTTCCATTCTGGTCGGGACCATCGAAGGCATGATCAATGACAATGTCGACGGTCTGACTGTATCTATAAGTGATGTGGTTTTAGAAAAAGACAGTGACAGCGGCGCCCTGCAATTCAGGTTCATTGACCTGAAGGTTCGCGACCCTGACGACAAACTTGTCGCCCGCACCTCGCGCGCAGCCTTTCGTCTATCTCTCAGTGATTTGGCCGGTGGAGAGTTGTCGCCAACGCATCTTGAATTACTGGGGCCGAGAATGTTTGTGCACCGTCGGCCCGATGGCAGTTTTCGGCTCGGATTTGGCGACGTGGGGGGGGCTGGCAAGTCCAAACCCGTGTCCGATAACAGCGCAAGCCCGTCTACAGGTACGACCGGGGCCGTGCCGCTCGACGGCACTATCAGCAACGACAGTGCCGGTAACTTTGAAAATGCTGAAGATTTTATTGCATTGCTGCAGGCCACTTTGTTGTCTGATGCCAATCGGGGTCCGACCGCGCGTCTGCGCGAAATCAAGGTTATAGGGGCTGAACTGACGCTTTATGATGAGCCCAATGCAACCACTTGGATATCGCCTAAAGCAAATGTAACCATGACCCGCGCCAAAGACGGCTTAACCGCTGATGTTGATGCCAAGATAAAAGTCGGTCAGGAAACTTTCAGTCTGAATGTTCAATCCGATTATATAAAATCCACCCAGCGCATCAAAATAAATGTGTCGGTGGATGATGTAAATCCTGAAACCTTGGCCCGTCATGTTCCAGACCTTGAGATACTAAAAATCGTACGACTGCCGGTGTCCGGTTCAGCCACTGCCGAAATTGCCCTCGACGGTAAAATGCTGAATGCCGAACTGGATATAAACCTGGGGACAGGAAAACTGGTTTTCAGTGAAAATCAGGAAGAGGACATAGGTGTCAGGACCGGTAATATTGCGTTGAGATATGACCAGGAAAAAAGGCTTTTGATTATAGAGCCCTCGCTGATCGACCTGTCAGGTGGCAAGGCCAATCTCTCCGGCTACCTCACACCGGAAGGCGACAGCGGCAATCCTTTTTCATTTTTCGGTTACAACCTGGAACTGGCCAACATTAAAATTACCGGCAAAAAGACGATTGAAATCGACCGTATCATTGCCGTTGGAACCGCCGATACAGATAACGCCATCATTAATATGGAAACGACTGAACTGCATGCGGGCGAAGCCCGTATCCGGGTTAGCGGTACGCTCAAGGCTGGAGGAAAAGCCCCCGACATAAAGCTCATTGGAAATATTGAAAACATCGCCACCGCCAAATTGTTGGAAATATGGCCGCTGGAAGTTGCCCGCGGTTTGCGCGCCTGGATTGATGACAGCCTGGTGGCATTTGTTCCCAGTGGCAATTTCGAAATCAATATTGATGAAAAGGAATTTGCCAGAATTATCGATGGCGGTGAAATGCCAACGGGTTTTCTCAGTGGCGAATTCGAAGCCAGAGATGCCACAGTTCGTTATTTTGAGGGACTGCCACCCTTGCGTCAGGCCTATGGCAAGGGCGTTTTAAAAGACGCAGAATTTAATTTCTATGGCAAGGGAGGCGTTGCCACAGTTGCCAGCGGTAAAAAAGTTCAGTTAAGCCGCGCCCGGTTTTTCACCAACTGGGTCAAATCAGATCCCGCTATCGGTATTGTTGAAGCCACCGTCAAAGGTCCGGCTTCCGCTGTTATGGAACTGCTGGATAATGATCCGCTTAATTTTGGCAAAAAAATGGGGATTAATCCAAAAACCATGGGCGGTAACGCTGTTGGCGAATTGAAGTTCACTATGCCGTTGCTGGCTGACTTGCCGATAGAAAAAGTTGACATAAAAGCCAAAGCCAAACTAACCAACATAAAAATCCCAAAGGCTTTTGGCGATTACGACGTGACCAAGGGAAATCTTGATCTGGACATTACCATGTTCGGTTTAAAGGGTGCTGGCACCATTGAATTAAAAGGCACGAAGGCTTCTCTTACTTGGGTTGAAAACTTTGGCGTTCGGGGAAAACGCAGCAGCGAATTCAAGCTGAAAGCAAGGCTCGATGATGCGGCGCGAAAACGCTTAGGGATTGAACTTTCAACCTTCATGCGGGGTCCAACTGACGTTAGTTTTACTCTTAAAGGAACCGGTACAGATCTCAACCAGGCCCATGTGGTGGCTGACCTGACAAAGACCACGCTTTTTCGCAAACCCATTGGCTGGATATCTCCCGGTGGCGGAAAAGCCTCGGCCAGCCTGAAAATGAAATTCATCAAAGGTGGTGCAATTGATATTGAGGGACTTGAGGTAGTCAGCAAGGCAAGAGATATTTCCGTAGCTGGAAAACTGAGTATTGATGCACAAGGAGAGGTGTCGAGTTTCAATCTTCCAGAAATTCGTCTGGGCGTTCTCAACCAATATAGTGCCAGTGGCAATCGCAGCCCATCCGGCAGCCTCAATGTGGTAGTCAAAGGGGTGAGTTTCGATGCCCGTCCAATAATTCAAAATGCTCTCAAGCGCGACAAAAAGGTCCCGGGTTCACCTAAGAACAACAACAAGGGAACTGTCAGAATTTCAGCTAGTTTTGATAAGGTATATGCATTTAACAAACAGGTATTCAAAAATTTCACCACCAAGTTTACCAGTGTCGGTGACAGCGTCGTCGAAATCAAAACCTCGGCAGTGACTGGGAATAAAAATTCTTTCAGGTTTGATTTTGGCGAAAAAGCCGGATCGCCCTACAATCTGGTAATTGCCAGTAAGGATGCAGGCGCCACCTTGAAAGCATTCAATCTCTATTCCAAGGTTCAGCAGGGACGATTGGTTTTAAATGCCAAAATAAGTCCGGCAGGAAGTGACAGGCCCAGTACCGGAAACCTGAAGATTAAGCAATTCGATATAGCCAATGATAGTCGCCTCAAAGGCCTGACCCAGCTGGTCGTTAATAATGATGATCAGATTGAGGAGATTTTTCGCGATTCCGTGTCTTTTTCCAGCTTTAAAATGCCATTCACGATCACCCAAAATCAATTGGTGATCGGCAGCACCATTCTCAAAGGCGTGGTGTTGGGGGCAAGTGGGCGCGGGGTTATTGATACCAGAACCAATGGCCTAAACATCCAAGGCACGTTAATTCCAATCTATGCGGTCAATTCGATTGTTGGAAACATCCCCTTGTTGGGGACAATTCTGGTGGGGCGTAAGGGCGAAGGAATTTTTGGAGTAACATTTTCTCTGCGCGGAACCACCGATAAACCGAGATTTTCAATCAACCCCGCATCAGTGCTGGCCCCAGGTTTTCTACGCCAGTTCTTTGAAAGGGCAACACCTGCTTCAGACGTTGAGATAACAAAAAAATCAGGCCCGCAATCGCTTCGCCCCAAGCCTAGGAAAAAAACCGTAACAATCGTGGAGGGTGCCGAAAACTAGAGGTTTATTCTATTTTTGTCGCAGCAACACGTGTCGTTTTTTTCCGATTGAAAGTTTGATTGTGCCATCTGACCCAAGATTACCAGATGTCAGGACGGTTTTTTCATCATTGACTACCTGATCATTCACCCGGGCAGCTGAACCTTTGATATGACGTCGGGCTTCAGAATTGGAAGTCGCCAGTCCGGCCATAACAAAGGCCTGTAACAAGCCAATACCCTGTGCCAGCTCAGAAGCAGAAACGCCAATGCTTGGCAGGCCTGCACTTGAACTCCCGGTTTCAAACGTTTCCATCGATGTTTGATAGGCTTTTTGTGCAGCATCTTCGCCGTGGGCGAGAGAGGTTGCCCGGGTTGCCAATACCTTTTTGGCAAAATTTAATTCCTGGCCTTCAAGGTTTTCGAGGTCGACAATTTCCTTTTCGCTAAGCTCAGTGAACAGGCGCAAAAACCTGCCCACATCATTATCTTCAGTATTGCGCCAGAACTGCCAGTAGTCATAGACACTCAGCATGTCATCATTGAGCCACACCGCACCTTGGGCGGTTTTACCCATTTTGGCACCCGATGATGTGGTCAACAGTGCGGTTGTCAGACCAAAAAGGGACGTTGAATCAACCCGGCGGCCCAACTCGATACCATTGATAATATTACCCCACTGGTCCGATCCACCCATTTGCAGCGTGCAACCGTGGACACGGCTAAGTTCTAAAAAATCATAGGCCTGGAGGATCATGTAATTGAATTCCAGAAACGACAGCGGTTGTTCACGATCCAGCCTGAGTTTTACAGAATCAAACGACAACATGCGATTGATGGAAAAATGACGACCATAATCGCGCAGGAAATCAATATAGTTGATGTCTTTGAGCCAGGTGTCATTGTTGACCATAATGGCACCGTTTCCAGCTTCACCAAAATCTAGAAACCGGGAAAAAACACGTTTAATATTGTCCATGTTTTGCGCAATCTGCGCTTCGTCCAAAAGCTTGCGGGCGTCATCTTTACCCGATGGATCGCCAACTTTGGTCGTGCCTCCGCCCATCAGCACGATGGGCTTGTGACCGCTTTGCTGAAATTTGCGCAACATCATGATCGAGATCAGATTGCCCACATGCAGGCTGGGTGCGGTGCAGTCATAGCCGATATAGCCTGTGATCATGGCATCATTGGCACCTGCATCCAGTGCTTGTGCATCACTGCATTGGTGGATGTAGCCGCGCGCGTCCATTGCGCGCATGAAATCTGATTTGTAGGTAGGCATATTTAGGCTATCCGGTTGTTTGAAGAGTGATGTATCATGGTGTTGGTTTTTTTGCACGGGGGAAGAATATTGGCAAGATCAATGATGGCCTTGGGCTTCATGAGCGGCACGTCGATGGATGGGATTGATGCAGCCCTGATCAGATCCGACGGTGAGACAATAGAACATTTTGGCCCCACCTGTTCCAGCGTTTTCAAACCGGCACAGCGCCGTTTGTTGATGGCGGCTGTGGACGTTGCCCGCACAATGAAAAACCGTCACGCCCGCCCCGCTGTACTGGCTGAGGCTGAAGACTTCATCACAACAGCCCACAGCGAAGTTGCCATCGAATTGATGTCGCGCGAAAGCCTTACCCCTGATGATATTGATATTATTGGTTTTCATGGCCAGACCGTTTTCCATAAGCCTGAAGCTGGTTTGACCATACAAATTGGCGATGGGGCTAAACTGGCAAATCTCACCCATATTGATGTTGTCTGCGATTTCAGGGCAGCCGACATGGCAGCAGGCGGGCAGGGGGCACCGTTGGCCCCCATATTTCACCGCGCCCTGCTGCAATATTCAGGATTTGAAGGTGCCGGTGTCTGCGTCAACATTGGCGGTATATCAAACATCACCTGGATATCTAAAAGTGGGGAAATGATAGCCTTTGACACCGGTCCCGGCAATGTTCTACTTGATGCCTGGTCACAGCGCCACCTCAATCAACCCTTCGACCGCGATGGCATACTGTCGTCTTCGGGTAACGTCAATGAAGACATCCTCGCCGAATTGCTGGACAATCCCTATTTTAGAAAACCACCACCAAAATCCCTCGACAAAACCGATTTTGATCTGAAAAACCTTGGCCAGCTAAGCGCGGGCGATGGGGCAGCAACTCTGGCAGCGTTTACGGCGCAAACAATCGCAAATTCACAAAAACACATGCCAAAAATACCCCAAAAATGGATTATCAGTGGCGGCGGACGCCTCAACTGCGCCATCATGCGCGAATTACGGCTACGCATTGGCCCCACGGTGATCAGAGCCGAAGACGCAGGTTTCAATGGCGGCGGTATAGAAGCTCAAGCCTTCGGCTACATGGCGGTTCGAAGTTTGCGCAGGCTGCCACTATCATTTCCCGGCACCACAGGTGTATCGGTGCCTACCAGTGGTGGGGTCGTTCACCGCGCTTTATAGTGGCGCTCAAGCGGCGCGCAGCCTGCACTCGGCTTTGCTCGTTAGTCCAACGCTTCGCTCGTCCGGGAGCTATACTAAAGGCGGTAATGTTTCAACGATTACATACATTTATCTTGCCGGCGAAAGCCGGTATCCAGCGCCGCAAATTCATACCCTGCCGCCTCTGGATACCGGCTTTTGCCGGTAAGACGGGATGATCGATCAAACCTCACCGCCATTGATATTACAACGATAGAATATCGTCATGGGCGACACTAATAGTCCGTCAGTGGAACACCCGGACGAGGCGCAGCCGAGGACCCCGGTGCGCCTGCACCGCGCTTGCGCAGGCCCGCGCGAAGCGCGATACGGCCGTGAGCCAGTTATGCCGCCTGATCTTCCTCAAGACGCCGGTCGAGGTATTCGCAAACGGCTTCCATCAGGGCATCGGTTTCATTTTCGAAGAAATGATTGCCGTTGGGGATGATCTGGTGGTCAATCATGATGCCGCGTTGTGTTTTCAGTCGCTCGACCAGTTGTGCGACGCTTTCGGTCGGCACAACAGCATCGGACGAGCCATTGATCATCAGGCCTGATGACGGGCACGGGGCAAGGAAGCTGAAGTCATAAAGGTTTGCTGGCGGGGCAACAGAAATAAACCCGTCTATTTCCGGCCGGCGCATTAAAAGCTGCATGGAAATCCATGCACCGAAGGAAAATCCGGCAATCCAGCAGGTGCGCGCTTCTTTGTTAAAGCTCTGCACCCAGTCGAGAGCAGCGGCGGCATCTGATAATTCACCCTGTCCGCTGTCAAACAGACCCTGGCTGCGCCCAACACCGCGAAAATTAAATCTCAAGGTCGAAAACCCGCGTTTGACGAACATGTAATACAGATGATGAACGATTGGATTGTTCATCGTGCCGCCAAATTGGGAATGGGGATGAAGAACGATGGCCACAGGCGCGTTGGCCTGTTTGGAGTGATGGTATCTGCCTTCGAGCCGACCAGCGGGGCCATTGAAAATCATTTCCGGCATATTTCAGTTCTTCCTTGTCTTGTCCGTTTAAATTCTCGTGTGATTTTCCTGGCAAAGCTTGGCGCTTATTGCCCAAAAATCATCGATTTTTTGAATTCGGTGTTAAAAATTTACAGAATCAATCAGATAATGTTTTTTTCATTATTGTTAAACATCTGTTTTAAAAAGATAATATAAATTCGAAATGGTTTACTTGACTCACGCAGTCGGGATAATTATATCTACATTAGAACTGTTCGAAATCAAGTCTATCCACCTCTTTTTCTCCTTGATATCGAAGGGTTCAGCATAAGAAATTCGGCACTCTCGTCTGCGCGCGGTTTTCTATCCCCGTTCTTAGCACAAACCAGGGGTGTAAATGCAAGCTTTGCGGACATTCATGGTTGATTTTAAGCGTGAATGGAGCAGCAACCGGCAGGAGATGATATTATGAAGCTTGGAACGCGAGGTCGCTATGCGGTTGCAGCTATGGCAGACATTGCCCGCTGGTCCAATGGCCAGCCGATTAATCTTGCCACTATTGAAGAACGCCAGGGAATTTCACTTTCCTATCTTGAGCAGCTGTTTTTGCAGCTCAGGCGCGCCAATATTGTTACAAGCGTCAGGGGGCCAGGCGGTGGATACAAGTTGTCACGCCACGCTGATGAAATTGCCCTGTCAGAAATTATTGCCGCCGTTGAGGAAACTCTGGTGGTGACACGCTGCCAGCCGCAGACCCCCGGCGGTTGCATGGCGTCAGGCGAACGTTGTCAGACCCACGATCTTTGGGATGAACTAACCGTGCACATTCACAACTTTTTTGAAACCATTTCCTTAGGCGATGTCATTGCCCACCGGGTCAAGGGCAGGGCCAAACCGATGGCGGCTACAGCAAGTGATTTTCCCAATCTGCTGGCTGATCTTGCCGCCCGAAACACTGATAATCGATTATAATGAGTGATTTACGCACATATCTTGACTGGAACGCTTCGGCACCGATCTATCCCGAGGTTGTTGAAGCTATGTCAAAAGCTTTGTTAGAAGGCGGCAATGCCTCTTCCGTGCATCACGAAGGACGCAATGCTCATGGCTGGATTGACACTGCGCGTGAACAAGTGGCTCAACTGATTAATGCTAACCCCCGTGACATTGTTTTCACCAGTGGTGGCAGCGAAGCCAATAGTCTCGCATTGTCGGGCCTGGTCGCCAATGGCACCGTAGACAGGATTATTATTTCCGCAGTTGAACACCCCTCAGTGATGGCTTCTGCCAATCTGCAGGGTGTTGAGGTTAGTATAATCCCGGTGGATGGTAACGGTATTGTTGAGTTGGACGCGCTTGAAGCCTGTTTGACCAAAGCGGTTGCTGCCAATGAAAGAACACTGGTTTCGATCATGTGGGCCAATAATGAAACCGGTGTCATTCAACCGATTGAGGACATCGTCAAATTGGTCCATGCCAACGAAAGTCTGGTGCATTGTGATGCAGTACAGGCATTGGGCAAAATCCCTGTGGATTTTACCGCTTGTGGTGTTGATCTCATGAGCCTGTCGGCCCACAAGATTGGCGGTCCTCAAGGAGCGGGTGCACTGGTGGTGCGTTCGTCAGTTGTATTGTCGCCGATGTTCAGGGGCGGTGGCCAGGAATTAAGCAGAAGGGCAGGCACGGAAAACCTTGGCGGCATCGTTGGATTTGGTCGGGCAGCAGAACTCATCACTAGCGATAATTCTGGTGCAGAAATTGCCAGCTTGCGTAGTCAATTGGAATCTGAAATCAAAAAGTTAAGAAGTGATGTTGTGATCTTTGGTGAAGATCAAAACCGCCTGCCCAATACCACGTGTGCAGCGCTCAATGGCACAACGGCGGAGGCGCTTTTGATCATGCTTGATCTGTCGGGAATAGCGGTAAGCTCTGGATCAGCGTGTTCATCCGGCAAGGTTGCAACCTCACATGTGCTCAGCGCTATGGGGGTTGACGATGATGTTGCCAAAGCTGCTATTCGCATCTCTTATGGGCGCACAACCACTGCACAAGACATAGAAAAATTTTTAAACGCCTGGTCAAAAGCCGTCGGCACAACAGCAAAACAAAATGCCACAGCGGCAGCATAATTGAGGTAACGGAGTCAATCGATGGTAGCGGTTAAAGAAACAGTTGAACAGGTCAAAGAGATTGAAGTCGATCAATATAAATACGGCTTTGTCACTGACATTGAAATGGACATGGCCCCCAAGGGGCTGAATGAGGAGATTATCGGTTTTATCTCCGCCAAAAAGAACGAACCGGAATGGATGCTGGAATGGCGTCTTGATGCCTACCGGCGCTGGTTGACAATGACCGAGCCTAATTGGGCCAAAGTCGGCTATCCGCCGATAGATTTTCAGGATCTGTATTATTATGCAGCGCCCAAGTCCGACAAAGAAGGACCAAAGAGCCTGGATGAAGTCGATCCTGAATTGCTCAGAACCTACGAAAAACTGGGAATTCCTTTGCAGGAACAAGCTGTTCTCGCCGGTGTTCAGGGCGCTAGAATTGCTGTTGATGCTATTTTTGACAGTGTTTCAGTGGTCACCACTTTCAAGGAAGAACTGGCCAAGGAAGGTGTGATTTTCTGTCCGCTGTCTGAAGCTTTGCAGGACCACCCTGATCTGGTGCGCAAGTATCTCGGCACCGTGGTGCCTATATCTGACAATTATTATTCAGCGCTCAATACCGCGGTGTTTTCGGAAGGCTCCTTTGTCTACATTCCACCGGGTGTGCGCTGTCCGATGGAACTGTCGACCTATTTCCGTATCAATGAAGCTCAGACCGGCCAGTTTGAGCGCACATTGATCATTGCCGACAAGGGTTCCTACGTCTCATATCTTGAGGGCTGCACCGCGCCTATGCGTGACGAAAACCAGCTCCATGCAGCCGTGGTCGAACTGATCGCGCTCGAAGATGCTGAAATCAAATATTCTACCGTACAAAACTGGTATCCCGGTGACGCTGAAGGCAAGGGCGGTATCTACAATTTCGTTACCAAGCGTGGTGATTGTCGCGGCAAGAACTCAAAAATCTCGTGGACGCAAGTTGAAACCGGATCAGCCATCACCTGGAAATACCCCAGCTGCATTTTGCGCGGTGATAATTCCATCGGTGAATTTTATTCAATCGCCATCTCCAACGGCATGCAGCAGATTGATTCAGGCACCAAGATGATCCATCTGGGCAAGAACACCAAAAGCCGTATCATTTCCAAGGGGATATCGGCGGGTAAATCGTCCAACACCTACCGTGGCTTGGTGTCCGCCCATCGCAAAGCCTCCAATACCCGCAACTTTACCCAGTGCGACAGCCTGTTGATCGGTGATAAATGTTCCGCCCACACCATCCCCTACATTGAAGCCAAAAACTCCAGTGCGGTGTTTGAACACGAAGCCACCACCTCAAAAATCAGCGATGATCAATTGTTCTATTGCCTCCAGCGCGGCATCGGCGAAGAAGAGGCCGTGGCGCTGATCGTCAATGGATTTTGCAAGGAAGTGTTGCAACAACTGCCGATGGAATTTGCCGTTGAAGCGCAAAAACTGGTGGGTAT
Source organism: Hyphomicrobiales bacterium (assembly GCA_021775475.1). Lineage (GTDB taxonomy): Bacteria > Pseudomonadota > Alphaproteobacteria > Rhizobiales > JAJFHR01 > JAJFHR01. The sequence continues at coordinate 12,228 of JAJFHS010000072.1, read as the reverse complement.
ATCGCTTGAAGGCAGTGTTGGTTAAAACTATAAAAACTATTAAATATAAAGGTTTACGTTGAATGTTAGTGATTGAAAATTTACATGCTGAAGTAGAAGGCGAGCCGATTTTACGCGGCCTCAACCTTGAAGTCGGCACCGGTGAAGTCCACGCAATAATGGGTCCGAACGGCTCAGGCAAAAGCACCTTGTCCTATATCCTGTCCGGCAAGGAAGATTATGACATCACGCAAGGCTCGATCACCTACAAAGGTGACAACCTGTTTGACATGTCCATAGACGAACGCGCCGCCGCTGGTATTTTTCTCGCCTTTCAGTATCCGATAGAAATCCCCGGCGTTGCTGCCATGACGTTTTTGAAAACCGCTCTCAATGCCCAGCGCATCACCCGCGGCGAAGACGAATTGACGACGCCGGCGTTCATGAAGCTGGTCAAGGAAAAGACGGCCGCCTTGAACATTCGCCCCGAAATGTTGCGGCGTTCAATCAATGTGGGCTTTTCCGGTGGCGAAAAAAAGCGTTTCGAGATTTTGCAAATGGCCCTGCTTGAGCCAAGCCTTTGTATTCTCGATGAAACCGACAGTGGTCTCGATATTGATGCCCTGCAGTTGGTCGCCGAAGGGGTCAATCGCTTGCGCAGCCCAGAGCGCTCGATGATAGTCATTACTCATTATCAACGCCTGCTCAACCACATTATTCCCGACCGGGTACACGTTCTTTCTGCCGGTAAAGTGGTGCGCTCCGGCGGCAAAGAACTGGCGATGGAGCTGGAAAAAAATGGTTATGCCGAGTACGAAGACCAAAAGATAAACGCTGCCTGAAACACTTTAAAAAGTTAAGTTAAAACTATGAACCTACGAGTTAATTCAACATTGACGGCAGCTGAAAAAACGCTGATTGACCAGTTTGGTGAGGCACGTGAAAACCTGCCAGGTAACGGTGAGGCGTGGATGGATGATGCGCGCTCCAGCGCCATTCGCACGTTTGAAAAAAATGGTCTGCCCCATCGCCGTTTGGAGCGCTGGAAATATACCGATTTACGAGCCATGCTGGGGCAAATACCCGCGCCCGCCACAGGCACACCGGTCTCAGATTTGCCGGACCACGACGGCATCAATGCCCATACTGCGTTTGCATCAATCGAGCGTTATCACGGTGTTTTTGTAAATGGTTACTTCCAGCCCCAGCTCTCAAATCTTGAAGATATAGAGGGTGTGGAAATTGTAAATTTGCGCGGTAATTTCAACAATTTCCCTGATTGGGTAAAGGCTGGACTTGGCAACACAAGTGTATTTGAGGGCAACGCCGTTCTGGCACTCAATACAGCCTTTGCCGCCGATGGCATTGCGTTGAGAATCAAAGCCGGCGCCACAATAGATAAACCCATTCATCTTGATTATGTGACAACCGGTGATGAAGCCGCCACCATCTCGGTTCGAAATTTAATTATTGTGGAAAAGGGCGCGCAAGCGACCCTGGTTGAAACCTTTACAGGCCCTCGCGATGTCGCCTATGTCGTCAATGCCGCTACCCAGATAACGGTTGAAGAAGGTGCCAGGTTCACCCGCATCAAGGTTCAGGATGAAGGTCTTGATGCCTTCCACCTTGCCAATATGCAAATTACCGCCGGTGAAAACACCCGTTGCCACGACCTGACATTAACGCTTGGCGCAAGGGTTTCGCGCAATGAGGTCAATGTCGGCTTTAGCGGTGAAAATGCTGACGTCACTATTGCCGGTGCCAGTATGCTGGCCGGAAAACAGCATGGCGATACCACTTTGTGTATAACTCACTCCTTGCCATCGAGTAACTCGCGTCAGGAGTTCAAAACCGTCCTGGATGATTATGCCCGTGGTATTTTTCAAGGCTGCGTTATCGTTAAGCCCCATGCGCAAAAGACTGATGGTCGTCAGATGACACAGGCGTTGTTATTGTCACCCAATGCGGAAATGGACGCCAAGCCCGAGCTGGAAATATACGCTGACGATGTTGAGTGCGCACACGGTGCCACCGCCGGTGATCTTGATGAAGAATACCTGTTTTATCTGCGCGCACGCGGTATTCCCGAAGCCAAGGCCAAAGCCCTGCTGGTGGCAGCTTTTGTTGCCGAGCCACTGGAGAAGATTGAACATGAGGGCTTGCGTGAAGGCTTGTTTCAATTGACCAATGCATGGTTTGATCGTCGCAAGGGTGAGGCATGAACAACATGGCAGATGGCACAACAGATACAATCACCGGCACCGCACTTTATGATGTCGATGCGGTTCGCAAGGATTTCCCGATACTGGCGCGCGAAGTCTACGGCAAACCTCTGGTTTATCTCGACAATGGTGCATCAGCACAAAAACCTAAAGTGGTGCTCGATGCAATCAAACAGGCATACGATTGTGAATATGCAAATGTTCACAGAGGGTTGCATTATTTAAGCAATACCGCGACGGCAAATTTTGAAAAGGCGCGTGAACAGGTTGCAGGGTTTATAAACGCACCTTCAACCGACACTGTAATTTTTACACGCAATGCTACCGAGGCCATAAATCTGGTCGCCCAGAGCTATGGTGATACGCATATAGGTAAGGGTGATGAGATTGTTATTTCGATCCTCGAGCATCACTCAAATATTGTCCCTTGGCATTTTCACCGTGAGCGTCGCGGCGCAAAATTACTATGGACCCCGGTGGATGATGGAGGAACTCTTCATATAGAGGAGTTTGAAAAGCTGCTCAGCCCGGCAACCAAAATGGTGGCTATTACCCATATTTCCAATGCGCTGGGAACAATCACCCCGATTAAAGAGATCATTCGCATTGCTCATGAGCGTGGCATCCCGGTGCTGGTTGATGGCAGCCAAGGTGCGGTCCACACAAAAGTTGATGTGCAGGAACTTGATTGCGATTTTTATGTTTTTACCGGCCACAAGGTCTATGGCCCCACCGGCATTGGCGTGCTTTATGGCAAAAAAGAGTTGCTGGATAATATGACACCCTATCAAGGTGGTGGCGAAATGATCCTTGATGTCAGTGTCGATGACGTCACCTATCAAACCGCACCGCATCGCTTTGAAGCCGGCACTCCGGCCATTGTTCAGGCAATCGGGCTGGGTGCTGCGGTCGAATACATGCAGAAAATCGGTCTCGATAATATTGCCGCCCATGAACACCAATTACTGAAGTACGCCAACGAGCGTCTGGGGCGCATCAACTCCCTCAAAATCATTGGTAATTCTCCCGATAAAGCCAGCATTATCTCGTTTGAAATTGAAGGTATCCATGCCCACGATATCTCAACAATTATCGATCGCTCAGGTGTTGCCGTGCGGGCGGGAACTCATTGTGCTCAGCCGTTGTTGGAGCGCTTTGGTGTCACATCTACCTGCCGTGCCTCGTTTGGTATGTACAATACGCTGGAAGAGGTTGATATCCTCGCTGACGCGCTCATCTCTGCCCAGAAATTTTTCGAATAAACGGTGCAACCGCTATGATTAATGACACAGAAAACCCGGACATAAACAATTACGAAGGCAACAGCGCTTTGAACGTTCGTATTGATGAAAGCCAGGCCGCTGAAATTGAAACCACAGCCGTTGCCGGATCGGCCTTGAGCCAGGAGGAACTGGACCTCTTAACCGACAGAATGGTTGAAGCCATCAAGACGGTCTATGATCCCGAAATTCCGGTGGATGTTTATGAACTTGGACTGATTTACAAAATTGATGTGGATGACGAACGCAATATCGATGTTGATATGACCCTGACGGCCCCCGGGTGTCCGGTGGCTGGAGAAATGCCCATATGGGTGGAAAATGCCATCGCCTCGATTGATGGTGTTGGCACCGTGCGTGTCAAGCTGGTGTTTGATCCGCCCTGGGATATGAGCCGCATGTCGGATGAAGCCCGCGTCGCCCTCAATATGTTTTAGTTGTTAGCTCTTGTAACCCTGTTCGGGAATGATGATATTTAAGATTATTGGTCCATGCCAAAGGAATTAAGCAATGAATACCGCCGCTGTGCGCGCCCGCCCCAAAGTTGTTTCTCTGACCGATGCTGCTGCTGAGCGCATCAAGGAGATCATGACCAATTCTGATAAGGAAATAATCGGACTGCGCGTTGGTGTCGAAAACGGCGGTTGTGCCGGCATGGCCTATACGATGGAATATGCCGAGCAAAAAAATCCCCTCGATGAACTTGTCGAGGACAAAGGCGTCAGCATTCTGATTGACCCCAAGGCCATCCTGTTTTTGTTTGGAACTGAAATGGATTTTCTGGTCGACAAGCTTTCTTCCGGCTTTATCTTTAATAACCCCAATCAGACCAGTGCGTGTGGCTGTGGCGAATCTGTGACCATCGTGCCGGCTGTTTTGCCGGCTGAATAAAAAAAGCCGGGATACTCAATACAGAGTTCCCGGCTTTTCTCGTTGGCAGTTTTTACTCAGGCAACCGCCGCATCAAACTCAATTCCCGGATCTGTTTCACACTTTACCTGATCGCGCCCGCCATTCTTGGCAGCATAAAGACAGGTATCAGCGCGCGAAATCATACTTTCAGCTGTATCGCCTGCGCGGTAGCGGGCAGCACCAATCGAAAAGGTAACAACACCAAGGTTTTCTCCGGTTGATTTTTTAACCAGCTCCTTCGATTTAATCGCCAGCCTAACCTGATTGGCAACTGTAACCGAGGACTGAAGGGTTGTTCCCGGTAAGAGAACAGCAAATTCCTCACCACCATAACGGGCAGCTAAATCTTTACCCTTCACATTCGATGATATGGCATGAGCAACAAGGCGTAACACCTGATCACCGGTTTGGTGTCCGTATGTATCGTTGAATTTTTTGAAGAGATCAATATCACCAATGAGCAGGCAGGATTCTGTTCCGTCTCTTTCAGACTGGCGGATCATTTCTTCCAGGGCTTCATCAAAGTGTTTTCGATTTGCAATACCGGTGAGTTGATCTGTACGTGATTCCGTGCGTACCAGTTCCAGGTTTTGGTTCAAATCGCTGATTTGTTCACTTGATTCTTTTAGCCGACTTTGCAACTCTTGGTTGGATTGCTCCATCTTGGTGGTCGAATCAACAAGTGTTTGAATAAGATTTTTCAATGAACTGCCGGTGAGCCCGTCATTCAAATTCGAACCGGCTTCTGCCAGGCTGCTGCTGTATTCGCTGGTCTCTCCCATTGTGTTGTCGACTATGGCGAGTATCTGCTCAATCTCACCGCCAATTTGCGCGCCCACCTGTTCAACCTGATCGGCAACATGATCCTGAGACAGGTGTTCGATATATATTTTTTCGGAAGCTTTGGCCGACAAAGTTCCGTCAACTTTAAGAGCTTCGTTTACCGACTTAACTAAAGCTCTGTCATGGCCCGAAACATAAGTGAACCAAAGTTCATAATTTTTCGGTGATGCAGAGCATTTACGCGATTTTAGAAGGCTCAATACCTTCTGACCATATGCAATCGTCTGATCGACGTCATCTGTGTATGACACCGCGTCCTCCAGCTTATTTCAACCTATTTTATTATTTACCATCGTGCAGCACTCGCCAGCTTATAGCAGATTGAATTTCGAGTGGTGACAGCCTATCGCAATGTGGTTACCGATAGGTAAACTCTGGAGGCCGGTTGTAAGGGGGTGGAAATCAATTTATTGTATATTTGGTTTTGTTGAGACCAGGAGGTTTGAGCGGATAATCAATGAAAACTAACTGCTGGATTTCCTTTTCCCCGGAACAGCCTGCAACAAAAATGCTGGAACATTGTCACCTGAAAACCCGTTCTTGGCGGTGTCTTTTTGATGGTCTTTCTCAATGTCAGCATGGCGGGGCTTTACATTTGACGGCCCGGGGACTGGTTCCTTTTTCGGGCGCGGATTTGGCGTATCGTCGACGGGGCGAACCGGGTGCGGCTTTGTCGTATCGTCAACGGGGCGAACCGGGCGCGGCTTTGCGGCAGCGCGTTTTCTTGGTTTTTTCGCAACCTTCTCACCACCAACACCCGTTGTTTCCGGTTTGGTCAAGGAAAGTTTTTCCAGTTTTTTATCAATCAGTTTTTCAACTGAGCTGAATGCTTTTTGATCACTTTTCGAGACCAGCGTGATCGAACGACCGCTGTGACCGGCGCGACCGGTGCGGCCAATGCGATGAATATAATCTTCTGCGTGAATAGGCACATCAAAATTGATGACATGGCTGACTTCAGGAATGTCGAGCCCGCGCGCAGCAACATCACTGGCCACAAGGATCTTGGTGGTGCCGTCTCTGAAGCTGTCGAGAGTTTCCTGCCGCGAGCGCTGGGCCATATCGCCATGCAGGCACCGGGCATTGAAGCCGTGTTGGGCCAGGGACTTGGAGACGATGTCGACATTGCGTTTGCGGTTGCAAAAGACAATGGCGTTTTTCAAATCTTCCGATTTTATGATATCGCGCAAAAGCTGGCGCTTGGCGGTAAAATCATTGGGCGCGTCTTGCACAAGCTGGGTAACGGTGGAAGCTGTTGAGCTTGGTGACGCCACCTCAATGCGCGCAGGTGATTTGAGGAAGGCTTTGGTCAGGCGTTGAATTTCCGGGGGCATCGTTGCTGAAAAGAATAACGTCTGTCGCCGCGGCGGGATCAGTTTGCAGATTTTTTCAATATCGGGAATGAACCCCATATCCAGCATCCGGTCGGCTTCATCAATGACCAGGATAGAAATCCCGGTCAGCAATAATTTGCCACGACCGAAATGGTCAAGCAATCTGCCCGGTGTGGCAATCAACACATCAGCACCGCGATCAAGCTTGCGAAATTGGTCATCAAACGAAACACCACCGATGAGCAATGCCACTGTCAGATTATGATTGGCACCATAGATTGAAAAATTCTGTTCAACCTGAACTGCCAGCTCACGCGTGGGCTCAAGGATCAAAGACCTCGGCATACGGGCTCTTGCTCTGCCGGTTTCCAGCTTGGTCAGCATCGGCAGCGTAAAAGATGCGGTTTTACCTGTTCCTGTCTGGGCGATGCCTAAAACATCGCGGCCTTCCAGCACTTCGGGAATAGCCTGCTCCTGAATAGGGGTGGGGACGGTGTATCCGGCAGTATTAACTGCATCAAGTACTTTTTGGCTTAAGCCAAGGTTCGAAAACGACATTCGTTACAGGTCAATCGAAAAAAGTTAAAAGGTGCACAAGGTGTCTGAAATAAACAGGCTGAATTTCTTATGCATGGTGAACTGATTATCCGCTTCCTTGTCGATGGCGCGAAACATAGGCAATTAAACGGATTTGTCAACAATGACTGGCGTTTTAGTGTTAATTATCGCGAATTGGTTTACCCTTTTAAATTTTGCAAAACATCGTCTCCGGCCTGATGCCACGCCTTGAAAGCGTCCTCCTGCTTTAAACGGTCCAGCCCCAACCCGGTAATGCTGCCCGGCAAACACAATTCATCAACCAGTGCCGCTATTGGTTTTTCAGGCGTATCGCGAACAGTGGTCGCTGCGGCCCGGGTCATCTGGCAGGCCAGCAGCCGAGCGGTTTCGGGACTGAGATCATTGGCTTGAGCCCATTCAGCCATCTCGCCAATCAAATGTTGTACCCAGCCATAGTATGCCCCAAACATCGTCGCTGCTTCAAACTGATTTTCATCCTCCAGCACTACCGTTGGGCCGCACGGATCCAGCAGTTTTTGAGTGAAATCGCATTGGGGATATATAGCCGTTGGGCTTTCCCCGGATTTGGCAGCGGTAACCGGCAGGGCGCGCGTGATTCTGACACCTTGTGCGTGGGCGGAAATCTCGCCAATGGAAACACCTGCACACAACGAGATAATCAACTGTCCTGAGCGCCACGGCAGGCCTTCAATGGCATCTTTAACCTGGCCCGGCCGCACCGATAATATAATCACCTCACAGGCTTCAACCAACGCCTGGTTTGATGCGGCAATCTCGAGGTTGTGGTTTTGCGCCAATGTCAGCGCCGTTTGGCGGTTGCGCGATGACAACAGAAAATCAGGCTGGTGTTCACCCCGCAACATGCCGGGAACCAGATAAGAGATGAGGTGGCCAACACCTATAATTCCAATTTTCTTGGGTATGTCAGTCATTTCTGTCTCTCCCGATTATAATTTTTGCCAGCAATGCGATAGCGTCTTCCGGTTTTTCGCACACGAACGCTCCGGCCGATATGATATCCTCGCTGACATCCACCGGCATGCTGGTGTTTGAGGCTTGCGGTATCTGGTTAAGCCTGCCACCAAAGATCACCGGCAAGTCGAGATCGAGCCGTTTTAATTCGGCTTTAAGGTCGCGGGCAAAGGTAAGGGCAACACCATTGTAAGTGCTGACAGCGATTGCCTCGACGCCAGCATCTTTGGCCAGAAACGCCAGATCATCAGCATCAGTTGAAACGCCACCGTCAACGACAGTGATACCGACCTCTGTCAGAACCCGGTCGAGCAGCAGCTTGCCGTGTTCATGCACATCTGTGGTAGCCGTCATCACTTTGAGATTGAGCTTGCCAATTATGCGTCTGTCGTCTGAGCTGACCTGAGCCAGGTGGTGACGCGCAAGCTCACTAATTTCATCAATGATAGTAGACGCTATCAGCGGCGTTCGCCCGCGTGGGGCCAACGCATCAACCAGGCCCGGTCCAAACAACTGCTCTAGCCTTTTACCGCCAATACGTTTCAGGGCCAGAAGCATTTCGAAGGGATTATCAATATCTATGCCAGCGCGGGTAAACCCGTCGAGCACATTGTGCTGGAATTTTATCGCACCAAAAACCATCTCGCCCGCCAGCCTGTGCGCCAGTTCCATATCCAGCGAACTGTTCGGCGCCAAGGGTTGCTCCACCAGTCTGGCGGCAAACACTTGCGCTGCAATTATTTCATCAATATCGGGAATGCGAATGTTTTCACTGACCGGCACCGGATTAATCGCATGGCCCGTTGGTTCCAGATTCTGACCAGCGATATCGACACTGATATAGGCTTCGAGGCTGGCGTAATTTTCCTGCTCGTTGCCGCGATATTGAGTGGTATTGCCATAGATCATGGTGCCCGGGCTTGCCGTCACCTGCGCCAGGGCCAGATGAAAAGCCATGCGGCGGGTCGGGTCTGAGAAGTGATGGCCATAACAATGAGAGATGTTGGCGCCAATCAGATCATTGACGATATATTTTTCCAGCAAGACAGCGCCGAGACAACAGCTCAAATCGCAAAACAGGGCGGCAAAACCATCATCAAGATTGGAGTGAACAAGAATTTCAACTTCCTGCGTCGCAATCAATCCAAGCGCTTTGAGCGTGGCCGAGGTGGTGAATATATCATCATCCCAATGGGGCAGGCGAAAGGTGAAATACTGGCCCAGATTACCAATTGCTGTTGAACCTGCAGCTAAAGCAGCCGTGGTATTTTCAAAGGCTGCGGGCATCCCGAGAACAAAATCGCCAAAATGCGGTGCCACCGGTGCGCACTGCGTCAATGTGACAAAATCATCGATATCTGCCAACAAAAGCCCGGTGCCTTGGGGGCGGTCGTGGCGCTGGTTGGTGGGATAGCCCATAGACCAGTCCAGACACAGACCATAGCGGTCGATGATGACATCTTGTGCGAGACAACTGTCGTAAATCTCCGCATAAGCACGACAGCTTTTATCCAACGAGCGAAAGCCTACCTGGGCGTGGTGCATAATACGTCGCGAGGCCGCACTTTTGCGTTTGTAGCTGGCTTCGCTATCGACGTTATGTTGGCTAAGAAACGGGTTGGAGCCTACGCAATAGTCTTTGGCAGCGGTGCTGCCTGATGCCAGTAGTTCAGTTGCATCGGGTAATTTTTTCTCAGGAAAGATTTCCTGACGAACAAGGGGCACTATATATCCAGCTCAGATGCGAATTCGGCGCGCTCCTGAATAAAATTGAAGCGTGCTTCGGGTTTGCTTCCCATCAGTTGATCAACAACTTTGGCCGTTTCTTCGCGCTCATCAACTTTCAATTCCACCCGCAACATGGTGCGCTTGGAGCGGTCCATGGTGGTCTCTTTAAGTTGGGCCGGCATCATTTCACCCAGACCTTTAAAGCGCCCGATATCAACTTTGCCGCGCCCGGTAAATTCGCTTTCCAGTAATTGATCTTTATGTGCGTCATCACGCGCATACAGCGTCTTGCCGCCTTGCGTAATCCGGTAGAGCGGCGGGATCGCCAGAAACAAATGACCATCGTTGATGAGATCAGGCATTTCCTCGTGGAAGAACGTAATCAGCAAAGAAGCAATATGCGCACCATCCACATCGGCATCGGTCATGATGATGACTTTTTCATAGCGCAGATCATCGCTACGATAGGTTTTGCCCGAGCCACAACCCAGTGCCTGAATAAGATCGGCAATCTGCTGGTTTGCCGCTAGTTTACTGCTACTGGCATTAGCCACATTGAGGATTTTACCGCGCAGGGGCAATATAGCCTGATCCTTGCGGCTGCGTGCCTGTTTGGCCGAGCCACCCGCACTGTCCCCTTCGACAATGAATATCTCAGTACCAAGCGCTGAATTTTGTGAGCAATCGGCAAGTTTTCCCGGCAGGCGCAATTTGCGCACCGCACTCTTGCGATTAACATCACGCTCCTGGCGTTTGCGCACCCGTTCTTCTGCCCGGTCCAAAACCCAGTCGAGCAACCGGTTGGCCTGAGCGGGGTGGCCGGTGAGCCAGTGGTCAAAATGATCGCGGATGGCACCGTCAACAATGCGCGATGCTTCCAGTGTCGCCAGCCGCTCCTTGGTCTGGCCCTGAAATTCCGGCTCACGAATGAATACTGATAACATCGCGCCAGACGATGTCATCACATCGTCAGCCGTGATCATCGCCGCTTTCTTGTTGCCGCTCAATTCGCCATAGGCCTTGAGGCCACGATTAAGCACCGAACGCAAGCCGCTTTCATGGGTGCCGCCATCGGTAGTCGGCACCGTGTTGCAGTAAGAATGCAAAAATCCGTCAGCACCGCCAAACCAGGCAATCGCCCATTCAACCGAACCATGCCCGCCGGGTTTAGTTACCTTGCCAGCAAAGATTTCATCGACAACGCGCGGGCGGCCTTCAATCGTGCTGGCGAGATAATCTTTCAGACCACCGGGGAAATGCAAGGTCTCCTTTTGCGGCGTTTCATCTTTTTCACTCAGCAGGGCAGGGTCGCATGACCAGCGAATTTCAACTCCGCCAAAAAGATAGGCCTTGGAGCGCGCCATCTTGAACAATCGCGCCGGTCTGAACTTAGCCGCTTTGCCGAAAATCTGGTGATCCGGTAAAAAACGGATTTTGGTGCCGCGACGATTGTGAACCTTGCCAAGATTTTCCAGTTTCCCCACCGGCAGCCCGCGAGAAAACGTCTGGCGGTAAAGCATCTGGCCGCGCGCCACTTCAACCTCTAGTGTCTCAGACAGCGCATTGACAACGGACACGCCAACCCCGTGCAGACCACCGGACGTTTCATAAACTCCTGAATCAAACTTGCCGCCCGCATGCAACGTCGTCATGATCACTTCAAGCGCGGATTTATCCTTGAATTTCGGGTGCGCATCGACCGGAATACCGCGACCATTATCAACAATCGTCAGCCAGCCATCCGGTTCCACATGAACCTCAATCCAGCTGGCATGACCGGCAACGGCTTCATCCATGGAATTATCAATGACTTCGGCAAAAAGATGGTGCAGGGCCTTTTCATCAGTACCACCAATATACATCCCCGGCCTGCGCCGCACTGGCTCCAGACCCTCAAGCACCTCAATATCTGCAGCCGTATAGGCATCCTCAGCCGATTTGGCCCCGGATTTTGATGGCTTCGCCGGGGAAGCCTTCTTCTTAGGCTCAGGCGGGTCCATCCCATCAAAAAGATCGTGCGTGTTTGCCATAATTCTTCAAAACCAACTTCGAGAGCTACAGGTAATAAATAGAACCAAAAGCCGCTGAATCGCAAGTCATCATACTTTCAAGCGCCGCACCATGGCATAACAATATCCAACTATGATGGATAAGCCGAAAAAACATCAAACATATGCTCCGCTTTATCACATGCAATCAAAGCAAAAAGCGCGTGGTTGGCAGACATTATCACCGGTATTGACCCAGCCCCCTGAATTCCGGCCAGATTGGTGTTAGTAATCCGTCTTTGAAAGGATGGACTATGAAGCGCAGATTTACGGATGAACAGATTATCGGAATAATCAAGGAATATGAGGCCGGTGTGAAGGCCTCTGAGCT
>JAJFHS010000071.1 GCA_021775475.1 Hyphomicrobiales bacterium | reverse complement strand
AAACTGGCAACATCACATGTGTGTTTCCTTGCCCGGATGGGCCGTTGCCCTATCTCGATGAGTATTTCAAATATGTTGACCCCACTCATTTCCCAGCCATTCAAAACGAAGAACTCCTGCTCAATAAACCATGACTTCCAGGATGTTCGATGCCCGCATTAAACTTCACAATTGACTCATTATAATTATTTCGTTAGTTTGGGAATATGGGATATGCCGAAATGATTATGATAACATCAAGATGCAGACCAATCTAGAAAAAAGCTCTGCATATAAGAATACAGAAGTCATTTTATCGAAGCATTGCAACCCGCAAACACCTGAACCCGGATTATACGGGTGGTGATCGCATAAGTAGATATGCAGAAATATATCGGGAGGAATACATGAAAAAAATACTAGGTCTGGCTGCTGGGGTTCTGGCTTTGGTTGCCGTAAACAGTGCAGGTGCTGGTGAAGTAGACAATTCACCGGTTCTAAAACGGATTGCAGAACGTGGCGTCATTAATATGGGGCATCGAGAGTCTTCAGTACCATTTGCCTTCATTGGCGATGATGGCAAGCCGCAAGGTTATTCAGTGGATTTGTGCTTCAAAATAATCGATGAAATCAAGAAGGTTACAAACAAGCCCGATCTGAAAATCAACTTCGTTCCCGTTACGTCACAAACCCGCATTGCATTGATGGCGAACGGAACCATTGATCTGGAATGTGGCTCCACCACCAACAACCTTACACGCCAGAAACAGGTCGATTATCTGCCGGTCACTTTCATTACCGGCACCAAACTTGCTAGCAAGAAAGGTTCGGGCATTAATGAGATTGAAGATCTTGACGGTAAGGTTATCGCTCTTTCACTTGGAACTACCAACGAAAAAGCCATTAAACGTGTTGCCAAAGAAAAGGGATTGAACATTAAATATGTCATGGTCAAAGACCACCCGCAAGGTTGGCTGGCTCTTTCAAGCGGCAGGGCTGATGCTTACGCTTCCGATCATGTATTGCTGTTTGGTCTTATCTCCAAATCCAAAAATCCCGGAGATTTTCAAGTAACCGGACGTTTCCTGAGTTATGATCCCTATGGTATCATGGTCCCACAAAATGATTCCATTTATCGCCGTCTTGGAACTGTCGTTCTGGCTGACCTGATGCGTTCTGGTGAAATCAACAAAATCTACAACAAATGGTTTAATCCAGGTCCATCCAATATCAACATGCCGGTCAGCGATACATTGGGGGTGGCATTCGAAATACAGGCACTACCACACTAATATTGATTTACGTTTTCTTGAATATGGGAAAGCCGGTGAGCAATAAACTGTTCTGCTCACCGGTTCCTTGATTTCCGGAAAATGTTGTAGTGCCGGTTTGAAAGGCGCCTTGATGAATTATAACTGGAACTGGCCTGTTCTGATAACTGATCCATATTTTGGCTGGATTGTATCAGGTCTTGGTTGGACAATCGCAGTTGCTTCCGCGTCTTGGGTAATTGCATTTTTTCTGGGTTCGCTCATTGGCATCATGCGAACCACCGAAAACCGGATTCTACTGGGCATTGGCACTGTATATGTTGAAATATTTCGCAACGTACCTCTGCTCGTCCAAATGTTTCTTTGGTACTTTGTTTTTCCTGAATTGCTTCCTGAGTCCGCTGGAAACTGGGTCAAACGCGGTATTCCCCTGCCGGAATTCTGGACAGCAGTTGTTTGTCTGGGCACCTATACCGCTTCCCGGGTAGCAGAACAGGTTCGCGCCGGAATCACTTCCGTCAGTATCGGTCAAAGATATGCCGCCAAAGCCATGGGCCTGAAACCATTTCAGGTTTACCGCTATGTTTTGTTGCCTGTAGGCTATCGACTTATCATTCCGCCGATGACCAGCGAATTTTTGGGCATCTTCAAGAATTCATCACTCGCCCTGACAATTGGCGTGCTTGAACTGACGGCACAGACACGACAAATTGAAGAATATACTTTTCAGGGTTTTGAGGCCTTCACCACTGCGACAGTTCTGTATATTTTGGTGACATTCATCGTGATGACCATAATGCAAATTGTCGAAAAGCGGGTTGCTATTCCCGGCATGGTATCTTTGAGGGCTAAATAGATGTTTGCGGATTTTGACTTTGCAGTGGTAATCAAGTCCCTCCCGTTTCTATGGGAGGGTATGCAACTAACCCTGTTGCTGACAATCCTGGCTATCGGCGGTGGTCTGATTTTGGGCACAATTTTGGCATTGTGTCGGCTTTCTCCCTATAAATTGCTTTCGTTTGCTGCGGGATCATATGTCAATTTTTTCCGCTCCATGCCATTGATTCTGGTAATCTTCTGGTTTTACTTCCTCGTACCGCTGATCGTCGGCAGACCGGTCGGAGGATTTTATTCGGTACTGGTAGCATTTGTCATGTTTGAAGCGGCCTATTATTGCGAAATCATGCGGGCTGGCATCCAGAGTATTAGAAAATCACAGGTTCATGCAGGACAGGCTTTGGGCCTGACTTACCAGCAAAACATGCGATACATCGTATTGCCCCAAGCATTTCGCAACATGATACCTATTCTCCTCACTCAGGCAATTGTTCTGTTTCAAGACACATCTCTGGTCTATGTCGTGGGCCTGCATGATTTTCTGGTCAATGCAGAAATTATTGCCAATCGTGACAACCGTTTGATTGAAATGTTTACAACAGTGGCGATCATATATTTCGTTCTATGTCTCTCAGCATCGCTTTCGGTGGGGGCCCTGCAAAGAAAGTATGCAAAATGATTGAAATGGAAAAAGTCAGCAAGTGGTACGGCGAATTTCGCGTCCTTGATGACTGCACAACCCGAGTAGACAAGGGTGAAGTCGTTGTGGTTTGCGGACCCTCCGGCTCGGGGAAAAGCACTTTGATCAAATGTGTGAATGGACTTGAGCCATTTCAGCAAGGCACGGTTACTGTCAATGGCGTATCTGTTGGGGATAGCGACACCGATCTGCCAAAGCTTCGCTCACATATTGGCATGGTGTTTCAAAATTTTGAGTTATTCCCTCATATCAATATCATCCAGAATATCCAGCTTGCACAGGAAAAGGTGCTTAGCCGCTCAGCAGATGAATCGCATAAACGGGGCATGGAATTGCTGGAACGGGTTGGTCTCAAAGATCAGGCTGACAAATTTCCGGCTCAATTGTCAGGCGGGCAACAACAGCGTGTTGCGATTGCACGAGGCCTTGCGATGGACCCGATTGCGATGTTGTTCGATGAACCCACTTCAGCTCTTGATCCTGAAATGATCAATGAGGTTCTCGACGTTATGGTAGAACTTGCCCAGGAAGGCATGACCATGATGGTTGTTACTCATGAAATGGGATTTGCACGCAAGGTTGCTGACCGTGTTATTTTCATGGACGAGGGACGGATTGAAGAAGACTGTACAACTGAAGAATTTTTTGGCACCAAACGGGGTGAAAGAGCGGAAGTGTTCCTATCAAAAATTATTTAACACTGACGAGTGTCGTGCCGGGGAGTGTCACGGTAACTCAGTAACACAATTGTGCGGATACTGTTAACCAACTTGATGCAGAAAATCTCCTATGCGCGATATCGATTTTCACCACCGATTATCCAACATGCCATTTGGTTATATTTCAAATCACCACTCAGCTATGTCAACTCCGGAGCAAATGTACATCACTTATTGTTTTGCGGAGGGTTTTCCATAGTCCCGCACTGAGGAGCGCCTACCGTAAGGCTGACGCAGCAGGGCGGAACTGTTATCAAGCTGGCTCTTGGGTTATTCGGGTTTGATCTGTTTGTGCTTACGGCTGTGTTTTAATCGATAGTTAGAAGTGGTTTGGGAAATCTGAACAGTTGAGATAAGTGGATTTTTGCCTGTAATTTGGTCTTGTGCCGCACACAGGAGAAAGACCCATGGCAAGACGACCACGTTGCAATCACACACCCGCTTTCAAATCGAAAGTTGCCCTTGCTGCTGTTCGTGGTGAACAGACGTTAAGCGAGTTAGCCCAGCACTTTGATGTCCACCCCAACCAGATCAAACAATGGCGAGACCAACTGCTTGAAGGGGCTGTTGATGTTTTTGGCCGGGAAAGCAAGGCGGGATTGCTGGGCGCAAGAAAATGATTGACCGTAAACACAAACTTTCGATTACCCGGCAAGCCACAGCACTGGGGATCAGTCGTAGCAGTGTTTATTATCAACCCCAGCCTGTGTCTGATGGCGATCTGGCCTTGATGCGTCGGATTAATGAGTTGCATCTTGATTATCCGTTTGCCGGATCACGCATGTTGAAAGGCTTATTGGTTGGAGAAGGGTACAAGACCGGTCGGCTGCATGTGCGAACGCTGATGAAGCGCATGGGCATTGAGGCGATCTACCGCCGTCCAAACACATCAAAACCGGCACCGGGTCACAAAATCTATCCCTATCTGCTGCGCAAGCTGCCAGTCACCCGGCCCAATCAGGTCTGGGCGAGGAATATAACCTATATCCCCATGGCTCGCGGGTTTGTTTATCTGGCTGCTGTCGTTGACTGGGTCACCCGGCGGGTTCTTGCCTGGCGATTGTCAATCACGCTGGAGGTGGATTTTTGTATTGAAGCGGTCAAGGAAGCTCTGGCAAAACATGGCAGACCCGATATCTTCAATACGGATCAGGGCAGTCAGTTCACGTCTATCGACTTCATCAAGATGCTCAAGGATGAAGGCATCGCCATCTCCATGGACGGCAAGGGATCATGGCGTGACAACGTCTTTGTCGAACGCTTGTGGCGCACCATTAAATATGAAGAGGTTTACCTGCATGCCTATCGCTCTGTCCCTGAAGCAAGGATGGCAATCGGCAAATATCTGAATTTCTATAATCGCAAAAGACCCCATTCATCACTTGACGGGCAAACCCCCGATAAGATTTACTTCAACCCGCTGCAGCCGGTCCCGGTTGCCGCATAACAAAAAGGCTCAAATCCACTTATAAAATCAAGCCAAACTGTTCAAACAAACCGAGCCACTTCTTTTCAACATGTGTTTGCGTGATAAAAAGATAGCTCTCCATAAGGAGAGCTATGCAAGTTGCAGACTTTCACATCCACATTCATCCATAAGTTTGGCAAGCAAATGAAGTTGTTTCGAGCGAATGGTGTCGGTAAGAAACGACACAACGTTGTCTATGCCGTTCTGTGTGGCCAGCATGACCTCAAGCGGGTCTCGCAATAACACCAACTCCGCTTCTGTAACGTTATGGGCATTATAAACCAGAGTTGCCGGATCAAAATCTTTCGGAAAGATCAAACCTGGATTTTCATCGTTTGTGGTACGGCCACAATACGCCACCAGAGTACCCTGGTTGTCATGGATGGGAATGGCCAAACGACCGCGCATGATGCCTTTTGGTGCATACCCTGCCCCAAAAAACTCGCAAGTTTCCCGATAAAGCCCCAGAGCCCTCACACACTCATGATCGGGTTGCAGATAAGTTAGAGGCTGGAGGCTTCTTGTGTCCCCCTTATTCCTCTCCTCGGGAACTGTATTGGATGTGTTGCCTGATTCAGACGTTTTGTCAGCGTCTTGCTTCTCTTCCCCACCGTCACCGGCAAGGAAAGCAGCAGCTTGCTTGGCGTCACATTCACGAATATGAGCAGCAAAGGCGATGACATCACCACCAGTGCGACTGCCAAAGCAATAAAATGCATTTTTCGCGGGCGTTATCACCAGGGCACGATCACCACCGGATTTACAAACCGGACAAGGCCCTCGCCATTGGCCATTACGCTGTTTGAGGTTAAGCCCCAGTAACGAGATAGCAGCTTCAACGGAAACGCGCTCTTTGAGCGCAACAAAATCTATAAATGATGACATGTGGATACCTTTCAAAGTACGTGTCTCTGAAGGTATTATACCGGCGGCATGGATGAGCTTTTCAGTGTTATCAACATGCAAAAGGTAAAAAGCCGGTCTTCAGTGTCAAAGCAATTTAAGAACTTCAATCCCGGCCAAGATCAAACTCAGGTAACCTGGCTCGTTTCCACATTCCTGTCATCAATTTCGTTATCGGTTTTGGAGGCTTGAAGTATCGTCCAAAGTTTTCACATGTCTGAAACAGCAAATAACTGTTTCCCCGTTTTGATGTCTCCCCTACCAACTTGATCATATTTTCCAATGTGCGCCGGTTTGTGGTGACGGTGAGCACCATTATACCGGCGGTGAGCTTCAGGTGTTTTTTGTAAAGTCCCTGGCCGATATATTCCCGGTATTGCAGAAAATTCCGTAAATGACTTTTACGGTTGAATTTGGATGATCTTGACGGTTCAGTCGCCCGGTCAGCCTCAACAATGAAGAAACGATACTTGCTACCGTTTGCCTGTTTGTATTCCAGGCCAAAGATGGCATCGGGGATGAGGTCTTTGGTTTCTGTTTTGCCCGTTACCGGGTTTTTGAATGGTACGGGATAGCGCAGGCTTGTGTCCGCACGCTCCAGGATAGCTTCTTGCGGGACGTAGGTGAGTTTTGGATCAGCTATTGCCGCCAGTTCAATCGATGAGGTGATCGCAGACACCATATAACGATGCGTCCATGGGCCGGAATGCGGGTTTACATACCCACTCCACATACCATGGTCTTTCAACGCAGCTTCAGCAGCGGGGGTTAAATCATAAATGAGATACTGATAGCGGGCATCATAGGTTTGGAACTGTTGCCAAGGGCGTGAAAGGTATGGCCCGCCATGGGGCGTGTGATCTTCATTGAAGAGATCAGTGAGGCGATCCCGGGCGCGTTTTTCATTGCGGCGCAAGTGTTTTGAAAAGGCGTGCAGGTAGGTTGACGACAGTGGGCCGTGGCGATGAATTTTCTGGAACCACAATAGATCGCGAACCTGCGGTGTGACCCGCTTGCCGGTAGAAACCGGGCGGTCACGTTTGCGTCTGCCAATGGCGTCATGGTTTTGGGGTTTGTGGTGGTTCATAACTTTATTTTATCACGGGTGTTGGATTGATAATTTCAACGGGTGATAAAGCCACTTAGCCATCAACGGCGACCTCTGTCACCGTTCGCTATATTCTGCAATGTCGGGGGAAATATCGCAGTGTTCAGTTATGTTCAGCAAGAAATTGCAAAGGCAGATGTTTTTTCACCACTGATCAGAAGAGGACGTATCCGCGATATCAGGATCATTTGGCTTATCAGGGTTTGAACCTTCGGCGGGTGAAGGCTCATTATCAACCACTACTTCCCCACTGGATTGCTGCCCAACAAGTTCAGTGTAATGCACAGCGTATTTATCGCGCATGACCTGTTGAAGTTGTTCGCGTTCTTCATGTGTCATCTGCGGCATCTCTTCCATATGGCCAAACGGAAATTTTAGCGGCAAGGCCGATTTGGTCACCCCACGAATATATGCTGCAAACGATCCTTTGGGTTGTGCTTCTATGAAAGCCGCATCGGTAGACATCATCGGTGCCAGGGCGCGGGCATCTCTGGCCGAGACACCACCGACGAACTTAATCGATGTATTGGCCGAAAACGCTTCTTGCAGGCGCGGTTCCAACTGCCCGAGATATTGATGCGCCAGCACCATTCCAACGTTATACTTGCGGGCGCTTGAAAGAATAATGGCGATGTTGCGATCAAAATAATCAGCTGCTTCATCGATGTACACATATGTCGGCATGCGTTTGTTGGTTGGCAGTGTGGCGCGCTCCTGGGCTGCTTGAGCAATGAGAGCTATAAAAAACCGACCGAAAATTTCTGTACCGGATTCTTTTAGTAAGTCTTTGGCGGTGTTGATCAAAATGACTTTGCCTTCGTTCATCTCGGTGAACAAATCTAGCTTGGATCGGGGGTGTGAGAACATGCGCTCAAAAGTTTGGTTTTCCAGTATTCCCCACAACCGTCTCAACACTTGCTTTTTGGTTTGTTCAAATTCCCTTGAGGAAAACTCGGTTTCAAAGAACTTCCTGGCCGTGCCGGTTAGCTTGGCAATGTGCTCTGCAAATTTGATTTCACTTTTTGGTTCCATCAATTCACGGAAAGTGTGAATGGTAGCATTGGGGATATGCAACATGAGCCGGGTGACATAGCGAAAGATGACATTCTGCTTTTGCGTCATTTCAGCAGACAGTAACGAGCCCAGGACAAAATCATAAAGTTCAAGGATTGAGTTGGTCAGGCGTTCCCTGTCCAGTTGTGAGTATTGATCCAAGCGCTCAAGACCCACATCAAACAGATTGAGTGACACCGGCCATTCAACGTCGGTGGGATCAATAATGACGACGCGATCATGCAAGGGTTGGCCAGGGGCAAAGATTTTGAGATTTGAGACATTGCGAATAAGATCGCCCTGGCTGTCGAGAATGATGACAGTGCGCTCTTGCCTTGCAACGGCTTCAAGGTCTTTGGCAATGAGGTATTGCAGGGTTTGTGTTTTCCCGTGGCCGGAACCGGCAACAATATGGTGATGTTCAAACCGGGCACGGCTGGGAATGGCGAATGAGATGCTGCCGTCGAACAGATCACAGATGGGTGTTCTGCCGATATAAGTATCCACCAGTTTCACCGGATCCTGAATATCTGATTTTGTTGGGTATCGCGGCGTCTTGCTGAAATTATGAGGATCGTGCGGATTGCCACCTGATGCGGCGATGATGCAAAATTCAAACGACTGTCGATGCTTGGAAAATAAATCACGCTTTTCGAGGGTTTCGTCAAAAACAGAAAACATCGCTGCTTCAATAATGCCGTGAATATCACTGATGGTGCGTATGAGATCGGTTGGCACTGTGATGGCATCACCAACGTCACCGGGAGTCGGTAACGCTGGGCTGGCTTCAACAATGGCGCTCAGGCATCGATACAGTGTCAGTTCGATGAGTTTGATCGTCTCATCAAAATCTTCCAACCAACCTTGTTGCCTCAGAAGTGCATCTTTGAGTTCCCAGTATTCAGATGTTGAATGTGGTTTTGACCAGTCAAAGCGTGGCAGCAGAAACATATTCTCATAATTGAAGATGCGTTCTGTTAACTGCCCAAGTGTTTTGAGATCTGGTGTGGCGCTGTCCTCATCAAAGGCACTCAACACATTTTCAGCAATCTGGAAGGCCAATGTTTGGCGATCTTCAGGCGTTTGTAATCCTTGCTTGGATAAAAGCGCTTTGACCCGGTCATAATGCTCTTTGGCAATGGCACTATCATCCGGACTAAACAGCCCGTGGAAAAATGCATGGATCCGTGCAGCAAAATGGGTCACCAGTTTCCCGCCTACAATCCTTTAATGATCAATCGCTTGGCTTCAGCTTTTGGCAGAACCTCAATTGGCCGGGCCTCAGTGCCATCCCAATGTTTGGCGCTCTCCATCACCTGACGCAGAAAGCCGGTGATGGTCTCCAACCAGGCTTCCTTGCGCGCCAGTTCAATCACGCTGGCACAATCGAAATAACGGCCATGCAGCAGGTCTTTGACAAATATGGTTTCGCGATTTTTGTCGTAGTAGATATATCCGACACCACATCCAGCGAGCAAGCCAAAGAACAGGCCCACTTCGAAGTTGAGGAGGGCTGAAACCATAGCAAAAACTGCAACAGATACCGCCAATCCAATATAGATAGAATTACGAATGAGTTCCGGCTGCCAACTGTCTATGAGAACGGCATCATCAAATGCGTAATGTTTGACAGCTTGTGCTTCATTTTCATCAAGTTCAATCTTGCTCCACAGCTTGAACTTCACATTTCCGGTAGCGCCTTTTGATTGGTCGCGTCTGAATAATATCTCCACGGATAAGTCCCCCTCTAAAATCCCTGGGTAGTCTGGTGTTGCTATAGGTGCCGGTCAAGTGTTTTGAATAAAATGAACGATCCTCCGTTCAACCTTTCTGCGCGAAAGAGCATACCGGCACTTGCATCGATTGCGGATGCGGCGCGGGGCGCTTGGAAACAGTTGATGCTCAATTTCCGGCATGGCGAGTAGTGTGGTTGTATAGCCATCCCGGATGTAGGCTGTGAAGGGTTGCAATTCGCATAAGGAATAATCATCCCGGTTCATCTGGAACTCGGGCTCAATGTATTGGGTATCAAGTGCGCCAATGCGAAACGCCACGATGGTGCCGACAGTCCCCAACAAACCAGCTTTAAGTTTGTGGGGTAATTGATCCAGATATTGATTTGCCAGAACCAGCGATACGCCAAATTTACGAATGCCCGACAACATCTCAGCCAATGTTGAAGCGCCAAAGTGATGGCACTCATCCACATAAATGTGGAAGGCCCTGCGCTTTACGCGACGCGTGAGGGCAACAAGATGCAACTGGCTCATGATCAATGATCCGATGAGGGCAGATTTTTCCATACCAAGCTGGCCCTGTGGCAGCGATACAATCAGTATCTTGCCGCTGTCCATAATATCCATGAGATCAAGCCGCGACTTTGGCTGGCCAATACAGGTGCGGATGGCAGGATCGGATATCAGCGCGCCGATTTTATTGAGGGTTGAAAGTGTGCGTTCTCGTTGTTCCCTCTCAGGCATGTGTTCTTCGAAATCCGTCTTCCAGAAATCTGCCACCGCCGGATCTTTGATATGACTGATGACGCGCTTGCGATACTTGGCACTGGTGAGCAAAAACTTGAGGCCAAGCAGGGTGCCATCAGGCATATCCATCATGGCGCGTGAACCATTGTATAGAAACTGATCCAGCGCCGGAGTTGAGATATCAGAATAACCCCATACCGCTTTGAAGCTATCGACAATGGATGACGCTACAAATGATTTTCTCTCCTCGGGAATGGTATCAAAGACGTTAAACCCAATCGCCAATTCATACGGATTGAAATAGACCACATCTTCTCGCCGTGACGGCGGAATATGTTTCATGATGTCTTCGGCAGCATCACCATGGGGATCAAAGAAGGCAATACCATCGCCAGCGAGAATATCATCAATAGCCCAGCGTATTAGTGCAGTGGACTTCCCCACCCCAGTTTTGCCGATCACCCAGGTATGGGAAAAGCGCCTGTTGTTTATCACAGGTGCAAAGTCGTACTGTTTTTTGACAGCATTATATTGTCGGGAAAGACCAAGTTGCATGGCACAAAAGGCGACGCTCCATCTTCTCGAACATCCATGTGTGGTAGCAGGAGCCCGAAGGATGTATCGCCGCCGTTTATGAGAACTGTCCATCCTCATTATAGCTTTTTTGATAATCTTATGAGCGATCGAGAAATTGAGAATCAAAGAATTAATGAGGAATGGTCAAGGAACAAGTCCGCCCACAGTCGTCTGGTGCGCATGCGCCATGACTTCACCAGGAATACCCCAGCTGCGACGTGTCCTTGAGACCAAGCGCTGTGGGCTTGTCCTGTCCTATAAGGCAGGATATGGCTGGTGAAGTCATGGTGTAATACCTGACGACTGTGTGGCGGAATGTGGTGCAGTAAAGCCCTATGTTTAGGGATAGGTGAAGCCCAAATATGGGGATACAAGATGCACATCCCTATGTGCATGGAAATTGTGGAGTTTATGTTGGTTTGACGGCGGAAACCGGCAATGCAATAAAATCAGCCGCGCTTGATACGTTTTGCATATTGCTCACAGGCTTTTCTTATAATTTCTTCAGCGTTTAAAGGTGCAACGTCACCATCTGCAACCTGTTGACGTGTCTGATCTAATGAAGTGCGTAGTTGGTTCAGGTTCATATATCAGCTTGCTGCGCCAATGGATTGGAACCAGTTTTCAACCTCGTAATCAGACAACAACTCGCCGCGATCAGCCGCCGCAATCCCCTTCTGGATTTCCTTTTTTAACCATTTTTGGTGAGCGAGGGGTTGTATGCAAGCGTTCCGGGTATCATCAATGTGTGTGGTTAGCTTAGTGAACTTTTTCATGATTTGGATCTCAATGGGACAAATGTTATTGTTCAACCCACGCTTTAAATTTTATCCTTTGGATCGCGTGACGTGTGGAATGCTTTGTAAATTGTGATGGCGTCAGCAGTAACACGGTACACCATGATTACCCGCGTCCGTGGGACATAGCGGTCATAAAAATCATGCTCTGCATCGTAGTGTGCTGCTTTTGGAAAAGCCAAGATATTTTTTTCCGCAGCTTCGATACGTTTACTTATATTGCTTGCTTCAAGTGGATCGCGTTCAAATGCCTGGTTGATGATGTTTTCCAAGTCGGCATGCGCCTCCTCCGTCCATCGAATAATCATGCGGGGCGTTGGTGCCGTTTTAGTGTTTGTGCGATCGTGTCGGCTGAAACAAATTTGTGAGGTTTGTTCAAACTCTCAATGACGGATGCACGTTGCGCATCGGTAAGATTGGATTTATTGTATGCTTCAACGTCATCAATCATGCTGCTGGCAATGGCTTCCTGCGCGTCGACAGGTAGCTTGCGAACTGCATCCAGGGCCGTTTCAAGTGTTGTAGCTGTTTTGCTCATAGAGCAATTATACCACCGGTTTGCACAATTGCACGTTAATATGGGTAATTGAGGGATTACTTGGTTGGTACGGGAAAATTCGGAACATAAAAGAAGGAGACCAACTGTGCACGTTGATCTCCTTCACCCCTTTTAAAAAGGAGTTGTGATCAGCAATCGTTTGCTAGATCGCGTTGAGCGATCCGCTCGTTGATCCAGTCACAGACTTCGTCATAACACCACGCTATCCTGCAAGCGCCAAGTTGAACCCTTTTGGGAAACTTGCCAGCTTTTTCGAGCCGCGCAATGTGTTGGAAGCTGTATGGAACACCAAGCAATTTCAGCTCCTTCTTTGATACTAACAGTCGGTTGATTTTCATCGTAACACTCCTTGAGTAAGGAGCATCGCGATGCCCAAGCCAAACCGCTAGCGGGCACGCAAACGTATCATTTATCTATTAGCTTGGCGAGATAGACGTCACGCCAAAATTATTTGGTGCCAACACCCAATCAGTGTTATTCTCAGCTGGTTTTTTCAACAAGTTTGATACTCATACTTTTGAAATAATAGGGTGTGGGGGTATATTTGGGGGTATGAAGACTAAACCTCACTTGAAATATATATTTAAATACAAGTGCTTAATATGTTTAGTCGAGTCTTCTCCAGCACCATCCGTTTTTAATAATTTCTGGCACTGCCAGAAATCTGACCACAGTGTTATTGGGAGCATCTCAGAATTGCTGAGGGGCGTATGACTGATCAGAGTAAATTCGAATATACCGTCTTTATCATCTATCGCCATTTGCCTGAAGACCGCAAGTGGGCCAAATGGTTGTTGTCGGCGCTGGAGACGTATCGCACGCCAAAAACCCTGCAAAAACAGGGCCTGCCCGCACGTTTGGGCAAAGTCTTTCGTGATGAAGATGAAATCCCCGCCTCCAGTGACCTGTCGTCCCTGATCAAAAACGCGCTTGAGAAGTCAAAGTTTCTGGTGGTGATTTGTTCAAAAAATACATCTGCGTCCATGTGGGTATCGGAAGAAATCAGAACTTTCCATGCGCTTGGCCGCAGTGATCACATCATCGCTTTGTTGATTGACGGTGAGCCCGGTGATGCTTTCCCCGAATTATTATTGAAACTGCCGAAAAGTATTTCTGATGGTGGAGAGATAACCTGGTCCGATGAGGTGCGCGAACCTATCGCCGCCGACGTCAGGCCTCGCGATGACACCCGCCATAAGGAGCTTAAACAATCAGCCCTGTTGCGGGTTGCGGCATCTATTCTGGGCGTTAAGTTCGATGATCTCAAACGCCGCGAAGAAGCCCGGTCCAAACGCAGAATGCAGGCTTTCGTGGCCGCATCACTGACAGCTGTGGTATTCACATCTGCTTTATCTCTCTATGCATTTGCACAGCGACAAGCGGCCATCCTCAATGCCGAACGCGCCAACAAGGCCCTCGCCGCCGCCACCGAAACCGCCAACGGGCTGGTTTTTCGACTGGCCCAGGAGTTCCGCAACTCAGGCCTGCCCAACGCAACTATCTTACGCATATTGGGCGAAGCACAAAAGTTGCAGGACAATCTCGCGCAAGGTGGCGAAGAAACCAACGACCTGCTGCGCAGCCGGGCGGCAACGCTCAGTGAGCGCTCAAATTCACTGGCCAATTTTGGTGACCCGGCGGGCGCACTGGTTGCGGCGTCTGAGAGCCTGGTGATTGCACGCAAACTTGCAGCATCCGAGCCCGAAGACACCGATTTCAAGCGCGATGTATCTGTCAGTTTAAACAAAATCGGGCGGATCAGGTCACGTCAGGACCCCGCCGCCGCTTTGGTTTTGTTTAAGGAAAGTCTTGAGATACGACGCAAACTTGCAGCCTCAGACCCCACAGACACCCAATTCAAACATGATATTTCTGACAGCCTTGACAGGATCGGCGTCATCTTGAAGCGCAAGGATCCCGCCGCTGCGCTGGTTGCATTTGAAGAAAGCCTCGAGATAATGCGCAGGCTTGTCCTATCAAAGCCTGCAAACACCAAAATTCTGCGCGGTCTGTTCGTAAGCCTTGATAGAATTGCAACCATCAAGAAGCGCAATGATCCCGCTGCGGCACTTTTGTTGTATAAGGAGGGTCAGGCGATACAGCGCGCGCTGCTGAAACAGGAACCTGACAACACCCTGTTTCAACGCGATATGTCTGTCAGTCTCAATAATATCGGTGACCTCAAAAGGCGCAATGACCCCACAGCTGCACTCGCCCTGTTTGAAGAAAGCCTGACATTACGGCGCAGGCTTGCAGCTTCTGAGCCTGACAATACTTTGTTTCAGCGAGGAATTGCTTTGAACCTGAACAAGATCGCGGATGTTAAACAACGCGATGACCTTTCATCTGCACTCCGGTTGTACGAGGAAAGCCTTGCAATATCGCGAAAACTTACGGCATCCGAGCCCGCAAACACCGTATTTCAACGCGATTTACTTTTCAGCCTGACGAAAATCGGCGAACTCAACCAGCGTGACAACCCTTCAGCTGCACTCCGATTGTTTTTGGAAGCCCGCAAAATATCCCGCCGACTGGTTGCGCTGGAACCCGAGAACATCAAATTTCAACGCGATCTATCTGCCAGCCTTACTCGAATTGGTGAAATTAAGCAGCGCAACACACCCGCAAGCGCCCTTGCGATGTTTGAAGAAAGTTTGGTGATACAACGTAAACTTTCCGCATCCCAACCTGAAAACATCCAGCTTCAACGCATCCTGGCCACAGCCATGAACAGGATTGGTGAAATCAAAGCGCCTAAATTCCCGGCTGAAGCACTTGGTTTGTTTGAAGAAGTCTTCACAATACGAAACAGGCTTGCCGCATCTCAACCCGAAAACACAGTATTTCAGACATATTTGGTGATTAGTCTATACAAACTGTCTACGGTGCAAAAAGGTCTGGCGCGAAAAGCCTCTTTGAAAAAAGGACAGGAGATTGCTCTAAAACTGGAAGCAGCAGGAAAATTATCCCCCAGCCAGAAAATTTGGCCGACATTATTTCAGCGTTTGCTGGATGAGAAATAATCGTCAGGATATCATTTTGTAGCCGAAGAAAAATTCAATCTTTAAGGCGCTAACTTCCAGCGCAATCGATACAGCGGAAAACTGCCAAAGTCTTTGGCCGCGGCGATATTGCCGACATATTCGGCCACAACCGGGCTGTCGAGTTCCAGCATTAGCATGGCGGCGAACTGCTCTGTGGTGTAGATGCCGCCGGGCGGGGTGATCGGTTCAATTCTGGCGGCTCTGGCCACGGCCTCACCGAAATAGTTTTTCTGGCCGAGGATCGGATCCACCAACCGGTGCGCAACACCATAGTGCAGACTTATGCGCATGGAAAACTCCATCGGCAGTTTTGTTTTCCCGCTCGAAAATTCAGCAATAGCATCCTGTATCAACAAAGCCTGTATGGCCGCTTTTACCGGTGAGCCCCAGACCGCAAACAAACCGTCACCCCAGGTGTTGGCAAAGTTAGGGCGGTTTTTATTCTCCCCCAGATGACGATTGATCGTCCCCAGAATATGCTCGACAAAAAGCGGCAATTCGGCGTCGTTCAATTTTGAAAACCCCTTGACGTCACCAAACAGCATCGCGGCCTCCACCCGCGTACCCTTTGGAATCGAGGCAAAAGTGACACCGGGTGATTTTTTCGGCAGGTTTCCCATATCCGCCACATCAACAATATGAGTGTCGTTTCCCAGCCTTTCCCAATTGGCCACATCTGCCGATGTTCCCGCCGGTATGTCGGTTTTGCGCTTATCCCAGATCGCCAGTTGCCGCGCTTCACCGGAAATGTGACCGGCATGCAAAACCGCTCGGCCCATAGCAAGTTTTGCCGCAATCCCAAACAACAGGTCATCGTTGAGGTAAGGCTGCTCGGTCAAAAATCCCAGAGTTTTGGCTTGAGCGATACAGGCATGAAATCGCTTCACCCACTGTGCACCGGCAGGTCGCACGGAAACATCGATAAACTCATCGATAGCAAACGGCAGGATAACATGCAGATCAATCTTGCGTTTTAACAGATGTTCCGCAATCAGGATGTCTGACCCACTGGCTAGCGCACCAAAGGCTGCACCGGGATCAAGGACATCGATGGCGCTGCTTATTCTTGAGCTCACCTCTTTTTCGTTTTCAGCCAGAATGCGGCCGCTTTCGTGTTTCGCTGCAATCATGTGGCCGGAATAATGCAGTGTGATTTTTGGGGTGAGCGGCTTTAGAATGTCGTGTGGTTTATTCTGAGCAGTTAATAACCTGCGCAATTGTGCCAGTGTCGATGCCCGGTCTGCCAGTTTAGTTGCTTCACTGTCAGCCGCCGAGGTGATGGCCATGATTGCAGCGTCATCATCACCGTTCAAAATGTGCGCTTCAGCCACAGTAGCAAAATGCCAATAGCTGTGCTGATCCGGGCTCAGTGCCAGAGTTTTCAAAACCTTTGCGGCAAGTGATTTTGCCGTGAGAAAATCCCCGGCCAGCGCTGCCAGGGTAGCGGCATTTATGCCAGGATAAGTGTCTTTGGTATCCTGATAAATTCGCAAATAAGTGGCACCGGCTGTTTTAAGCGCCTCGTGCTGTTTTGCCGGCTGAGAGGAAAACGCTTTGTCTTTGAGCAATCTTGCACCCAGAGTTCTTGCTTCCACACCGGCATCTTTATTTAATCCCAGATTGGAATAATGCTTGTCCGCTTCATTCAGACTTCCCGCCCGCGCCATCAGCAAAACAGTTAGATGGCGTAATTCAACAGAAGGCTCGTCAAACTGCTTCAAAGCGGTAACTGCTGCATCTACTGCTGCAAACAATTCACCCCTGTCAGCCAGCACATTAATTTTTTTTCGATCTGTTGCAGTATCCTGGCGCATTTTATCCATACCTAATATGAATTGAAAATGTACAGGTGATAAGACAACGGCACAACCTGTATGCCAGCCCAAATCAGGTGTGTATAACCAGAAACATCACTGGATTCATCAGACCAAAAACCGGATTGCATACATTTGGCTCGCCACCTTTGTAAATTGTATCCATCTACTGTAGGTTGGCAGCAGAAATTTTAACCCGGCAATGGTACCTGACTAAAATCATGACAATAACACTTCACAAAGGCGATTTGCCTGATGGACTTGACCTCGGCAATATCATCGCGGTTGATTCTGAAACTATGGGACTTGATCCCCACCGCGATAATTTATGCCTGATACAGCTTTCTTCGGGCAACGGTAATGCCCATCTGGTTCAATTTGATCGCAATACGTATGATGCACCAAATCTGAAGGCCATGTTGAGTGATCCAGATATCATCAAACTTTTTCATTTTGCCAGATTTGATGTCGCCGTGCTGTCCCATTATCTCGGCGTCACCTGCACACCTGTTTATTGCACCAAAATTGCCTCCAAACTGGTGCGCACCTACACCGATAGACACGGCCTGAAAGACCTCTGTCGCGAATTGCTCGGACTGGATATGTCCAAACAACAGCAAAGTTCCGACTGGGGTGCCGACACCTTGAGCGAGGCGCAACAGACCTATGCCGCATCAGACGTACTTTACCTGCACCAGCTTAAAGACCGGCTGGATACAATGTTGGCGCGCGAAGGCCGCAGTGATCTGGCCGCCCGCTGTTTTGAGTTTTTACCCACCCGCGCCAACCTTGATCTTGCCGGCTGGTCGGATACCGATATTTTTGCTCATTAAAGAAACAGGCTATTTGGCCTTGAAGGCGCCGTATTGACAACGTAGTCACAAAACTGGAAACCGGATTGAGCCCGCGATCTGATGTTACATTAATTCGGCAACCAGACCTGAAATAGATCGAGATGACAGATAACCCCTTAACTGAGATACATCCCCAATCAACCGCACCGACATATGAGCAGATTAATGCAAATACGGCTCGCAACGTTCATCGCCACAGTCGGCTTGTCGGTTTTTTTCGCTGGGCACTGCCCGGGGTTTGTTTGTTGATAGTTGGCATATTTTTATATTCATCCGGAATTCTCAATAGTTATTTTGTAACCAGGTCTAAGGAAGCTCAACCTGCAGTAGCAGAAAATTCTGTCGAAATGGTCCAACCGCGAATGTCGGGACTGGACAAAAAAGAACGCTCCTATCAAATTACCGCTGAAAAGGCCAAACAAGACGTTGATGACCCAACCAAAGTAACCCTGGAAAATATAGTCGGATCACTTGCGCTCGATAAAAATGATGACAAGGTTTTTCTAACCGCCAAATCCGGTTTTTTCGATTCAGAAAAGAATTTTCTCCAATTGAGAGAGGATATTGTCATCTCCTCAAAGCAAGGGTATACCGCGTATCTTACTTCTGCAGACGCCTTGTTGAAGAAAAAACACATTACCTCGAACGAACCGGTTCTTATCGAATGGCGCGAAGGTTCAATCAAGGCAAATAGCCTGGAAATAAAGGATGAGGGTAACGTGATCAGGTTTTTCAAAGGCGTAAAAGTCAACCTTAGGCCAAAGCCTGAAAAAAAGGATTTGAATTGATGAAATCAGGGGTTGCCAAAAGCGCCAGAACCCAAAAACAGATTTTTCAATCTGTGGTGCGTATGTTCTTTGTCGGCACAATATTGCTGGCGCCAGTATTTCTGGCCCCGGCATCTTCAAGCGCCCAAAACCTGAACACGCCTCTGGGTGGTTTTTCCAAAGACAACAATGCGCCCATTGACATTGAAGCCGATGAACTTGAGATCAAACAGGATCAAAATGTCGCTATTTTCAGCGGTAAGGTCAAAGTTGTGCAGGGCAAGCTCACGCTCGAGGCCGCAAGGCTGGTGGTGAAATACACTGACACCGGCAAAAAGAAGAAAAGAAAACCGGTTACCAAAAAAAAGCAGGACGAAAAACGGGAAATCAGCAAACTTAATGCCACCGGTGGCGTCATTGTAACCAGTGACACCCAATCAGCCACCAGCGATTGGGCTGCCATGGATGTCAAGAAAAACACCATCATCATGGGCGACAATGTGGTTATTTCTCAGGATGGCAATGTTATTCGTGGCAACAAGGTCCTTGTTGACCTCAACACCGGTTATAGTCGAATAATATCCAGCAGTAAAACCGGCGGTCGGGTAAGAGCTATTTTCACGCCAAAGAAAAAATAATCATGGCAATGAATTTAGGCTATAGAACCACTTCATCGAATTTTAAATATATTGTGTTCAATTTAAGGGGGAATTGAAACTTGGGCATAGGCAACTGGTTCCGTTCACGCAATGCGGACAATATAGATTCAGAAGCGGGTGAAACAGGTGTGAGCGACATCCACTTCCAGGAAGAATTCGAAGAATTCGGTGATCCAGCCACTGCACACAGCGGTTTGACGGTTGTCTCTGTTGGTAAAAGCTTTAAGCGACGCCCGGTTGTGCGTGGCGTTAGCCTGTCGGTAAATCGCGGCGAAGCAATAGGCCTGCTGGGCCCTAATGGTGCCGGTAAAACCACCGTATTTTATATGATCATTGGCCTGATTGCCGCCGATTATGGCTCGGTAATCCTTGATGGTCTCGATATTACCCATTTACCCATGTACCGTCGGGCACGGCTGGGGATTGGATATTTGCCACAGGAAGCCTCTATTTTCCGCGGATTGTCAGTAGAAGACAACATTCGTGCGGTTTTGGAAATTGCCGAAAAAGACAGAGACGTTCGCGAGGCAACGCTTGATCAGCTGCTTGACGATTTTTCGATCGGGCATTTAAGAAATACACCTGCAATTGCCTTGTCCGGTGGTGAGCGGCGGCGCTGTGAAATTGCCCGCGCCCTTGCCACAAAGCCTTCATTCATGTTGCTCGATGAGCCTTTTGCCGGCATTGACCCCATCGCCATAAGTGATATTCGCGATCTCGTTCGCAACCTCACCGACCGTGGTATCGGTGTATTAATCACCGATCACAATGTGCGTGAAACCCTGGAATTGATCGACAGAGCCTTGATTATTCACGACGGTCAGGTGCTTATGGAAGGCACGCCAAACGAAATCGTTGGCAACAAGGATGTAAGACGCCTGTATCTCGGCGATCAGTTCTCTTTGTAGCTTGTAACTTCGTTTGATTTCAGCCGCTTGACCTCGTAAATGTGGCATAAACAATTACTGCGTAAACTGTCGCTGACAGGGCTCTCGCCCCAGGTCAAAGACTCAAAACAACAGGATCGTGACTGTAACCCATGGCACTTGCGCCCAGATTAGAGCTTAGACAAGGACAGTCGCTGGTCTTAACGCCGCAACTGCAACAAGCGATAAAACTGCTTCAGCTCTCCAATATGGAGCTCTCGGCTTATGTGGAAAACGAGCTGGAGCGCAATCCTCTACTTGAAAAAGTTGATGAAAATGAAACATCTGATGCGCGCGGACAGGAAAGTGACAATAGTGAAAACACAGGCGTGGAAGCAAACGCCGATACCGGTGAAAATGAGTTAAAATTTGCTGAGACTGACAACGGCTCTGTTGCTGAAGATATTCTTGATACGGATTTTAACAATGTCTACAGCGACGAATCCAGAGCTGAAACAATAGAACGTCAGGCCCAACCGGCACCAACCACATCAGAGTGGTCGACGATGAAATCACCGGGCAGCTCCGGTGGCAATTCATCCGGCGATTTCAGCTTTGAATCCACGTTAAGCCACGATATTACCCTGGCTGACCACCTGGTTCAACAACTCAACATGACTTTCCACGACCCGGCCCGGCGTATGATCGGACTTCATCTTATCGATATGGTGGATGAAGCCGGTTACCTTACCGGGAAACTTGAAAATGTCGCAGAGCGCCTGGGCACCCGTCTCGAGAGTGTTGAGGCCACCTTGAAAGAGATGCAACGGTTTGATCCCTGCGGTATCATGGCGCGTAACCTGGCTGAGTGTCTCGCACTTCAACTGGCCGAAAAAGACCGGCTGGATCCCGCCATGCAGGCCCTGCTCGATAATATAGAGCTGCTCGCCAAACATGATTTGACCACTCTCAAACAACTTTGCGGCATTGATGCCGAAGATCTCCGTGACATGATCACCGAGATCAAATCGCTCAATCCCAAACCCGGACTGGTATTTGGTTCAATTGTGGTCCACCCGGTGGTCCCCGACGTCTTTGTTCGCCAGGCCCCTGATGGCGGCTGGCATGTGGAGTTAAACAGTGGCACCTTGCCTAAGGTACTGGTAAATAACGTATATTACACCAAGGTTTCAAAAACTGCCATCGCTTCAGAAGACAAGGAATACCTTTCCCAGTGTTTTGCCGATGCAAACTGGCTGGTCAAAAGTCTGGATCAGCGCGCCCGCACAATTTTGAAGGTTTCACGCGAAATAGTACGCCAGCAGGACGCATTTTTTGTCTATGGCGTTGAACATCTGCGTCCGCTCAATCTCAAAACCATTGCGGACGCAATTTCCATGCATGAATCAACCGTCAGCCGGGTCACTTCCAACAAATATATGGCAACATCGCGCGGCGTTTTTGAATTAAAATACTTTTTCACATCAGCCATAGCCTCGGCTCTGGGCGGGGACGCCCATTCGGCAGAAGCTGTTCGCCACCGCATCAAAGCATTGATCAGCGATGAAACCGTTAAATCGGTACTTTCGGACGACAAAATTGTCGAATGTTTACGAGATTCGGGAATTGATATCGCCCGAAGAACGGTGGCTAAATATCGTGAAGCCATGAAAATCCCATCTTCGGTGCAACGAAGAAGGATAAAAAAATCCCAGTTAAACAGCGATTTTTAACCTTATCCGCCACCCGGTCCCAGCCAAGTCATGCACAGGTTACACGCAAGTTACTGGCAATTGGCCACCTTTCTATTTACAATTGTTGACAGGCGACGGTTGTCGCACTAGTGTCCGCGCGCCGCTCAGAATTCTAGCCTGAGGGAGCAGATATTTATGTCGAAAAGGTCAGAGATGCGGAAAAATCACCTGACATTTTTGCGAAGAATAATACCATGGCAGTCAATGCCCATAGACTTAATTGTAAACTCAGACAAGCCGTGAAGGAAAATGTGGATGCAGGTTCAGATTACCGGTAAGAACGTTGATGTTGGTGATGCGTTGAAATCCCACATCAAAACCCGCCTCGACCAGGATGTTGTCAAATATTTTGACGATGACGCCCATGGTCATGTCACCGTTGCCAGAGAGGGCAGTGAATTTCGCACCGATTGCTCATTGACCTTGGGATCCGGCATCAGCCTGCAAAGCCACGGACAATCCGCTGACGCTTACGCTGCTTTTGATATTGCCGCCGAAAAGCTCGAAAAGCGCCTCAGGCGTTACACCAGGCGTCTGAAAAACCATCGCAAACACCATTCTTCTCCCGTAAAAAGCATGGACTTTCCGGTTTTTGTTATTTCTCCCGATAGCGATAGCGAAAAAGAGGTATCTAACGAAAACCCGGTGATCATTGCTGAGACCAGCACGGAAATCCAGGATCTCACAGTGAGTGATGCGGTGATGAAAATGGATATTTCCGACATGCCATTCGTCATTTTCCGCAATGGAGCCAATCATAATCTCAATATTGTCTATCGCCGTGATGATGGCAACATCGGCTGGATTGATCCAGAGCAGAAAATCACCGCGTCTTAAGTGTCTTAAAGTTTAAAGTATCAACCAGTTATTTTTTGCGCGTTAGTTTTCGGCAAAGAAAAAATACCAGGAGTGTGGGTCAGGCAATGGAATTATCCGAATTGATAAATTCAGACAGCATCGTTTCTACTCTTAAAGTGGGGAGTAAGAAACAGGCGCTGCAGGAACTTGCACAGATCGCCGAGAGCGTAACAGGTATTTCGTCACGCGACATTTTTGGCACCGTTTTGCAGCGTGAGCGCCTGGGCTCAACCGGCGTTGGCCAGGGCATTGCCATTCCACACGGAAAGCTTGACGGGCTTGATCGGCTTTTTGCTATTTTCGCCCGCCTTGATACACCAATCAGCTTTGATGCCATGGACGACCAGCCCGTCGATCTGATCTTTATGCTGCTGGCACCGGAAAGTGCCGGAGCCGACCATTTAAAGGCATTGGCAAGAATTTCACGCACTTTACGCGATCCTTCCATAACCCGGAAATTGCGCGACAGTGCCTCCAAGGCTGAAATCTACACAATCCTCACCCAGCCAGCGACCTCACACGCTGCATAGTTTGTGAATTCACATACTATGCATTTTTAGAAGCGCTCAAGCGGCGCGCAGCCTGCGCTCGGGCTTCCTCGCTAGTCGTTCGCTGCGCTCCTCCGGTGCGACAACGATGGATTTTCGGGTGCCATTCTGGACCACCCACCGAAGTTTCGGCACGGCTCCTGGACGAGCGCAGCGTTGGACTAAAACCCAAGGAGTCCGCAGGCTGCGCGCCGCTTGAGCGCCTCTAAAACATCTCCTTAACAACCCTCATGCTTAATCTTTATACGTTTTACCGTCGATTTTGGCTCAGGTCTTGCCAGCCTTACTGACAACAAACCGTTTTCCAAAGCCGCTCCGGTCACATCCATACCTTCCGCCAGCACAAATGAGCGCTGGAACTGCCGCGCGGCAATACCGCGATGGAGGTATTTGCGACCATCATCATCATTTTGACTGCCGCGCACATACAAATGGTTTTGTTCTACGGTTACTTCCAGCTCTTCCGGGGAAAATCCGGCAACGGCAAACGTAATGGTGATAAAGTCCCCGCGCTGGTCAGTGGCATTGGTGCGTTCAACATTATAGGGCGGATAACCGTCATTGGCAGATTTTGAAATACGCGACAATGAACGCTCAATTTCATCAAACCCCAGCAAAAACGGACTGCCGAATACTGACAAGCTTGCCATAGTCAAAATCCCATTGTTCAACTGCCTGCACCGCACAAGCAATGCGGCTAATATGCTACCTGCCGGGACGCTATTCAAGACTGGCAGCATCGGTCAGGCAGCAATTCTATTCCGCTTTGTAATATTCACAAAACTCTTGACTCTATTTAGTTGTTAATATCAATTATTTTAATTGATACTAACAAGGACTTGAATGTGAGTACGCCCGATTTCGATAACCGCATTGCAGCCGTTCGTGCATTTACGCGGTTTTACACCCAAAAATCCGGCGTATTGAATGAACGGTTGCATGACAGCAGCTTCGGCCTGACTGAAGCACGCATACTTTATGAATTGGCAAATCGTGACAATTCCTCGGCAAAGGATCTGTCATTTGATCTCGATCTTGATGCGGGCTACGTCAGCCGGGTGCTGAAGAAATTTGAAAAGCACGACCTTATTTCCCGTGAACAATCCCCGCACGACCGTCGTCGCCAAACCATTGCTCTCACAGCTGCCGGTCACCGGAAATTCAATGTTCTAAATCTCAGGTCAGCTGAACTATATGCAAATTTATTGTCAAAACTTAAATTCGACGAGCAATTTCAGCTTGTCACAGCCATGAATACAATTACCACCCTGCTCGATGACACTCAAAAGACGCACGCCCCTTTGGTGATACGCCCGCATCGACCTGGTGACATGGGTTGGATTGTTCAGGTACATGGTCGCTTTTATGCGGAGGAGTTTGGTTGGGATGAAACTTTCGAAGCTCTGGTTGCTGAAATTGTATCTACATTCCTCTCCAACTTCGATCCCGATTCGGATTGCTGCTGGATTGCCGAAAAAGACGGCTGCAATGTAGGCTCGGCTTTGGTAGTGCGCGCTGATGAAACAACTGCAAAGCTGCGCCTTGTACTGGTTGAGCCGGTGGCGTGGGGGCACGGTATTGGAATACATTTGGTGAAAGAGTGCATCCGCTTTTCAAAACAAGCCGGATACACCCGGATGACACTGTGGACCCAGGCAAATCTGCATGCGGCAGTCGCTATATACAAAAAACTCGGCTTCAAGCTTGTTAAAGAAGAAGCTCACCGTAGTTTCGGCCATGATCTCCTGGGTCAAAACTGGACCCTCAAGCTTAAATGAGCACACATTCGCGAACGGTTGCTATGGTAGCTGCAGCGACAGGCATTCAGGTTGGATTGGCGATCGTCGCCTCGCGCTATGTTATTGACCAAACCACACCGGTAACATTGGCACTGTTGCGTTATGGCGTTGGCTTTCTCTGCCTGGCACCCGTCGTGCTTATAACTTCAAGATCATGGTTTCGCACCCGGGATCTGTTACCCATATCAGTTCTGGGCATCTTTCAATTCGGCATATTGGTTGCCCTTTTAAACCACGCACTTCTCTATATCTCGTCCGCTCAAGCAGCATTAGTGTTTGCCACTTTTCCTTTGCAGACCATGATTCTGGCGGCGGCATTTGGTGTTGAAACTCTCACCTGGAAAAAAACCATGGGTGTATTTCTGACAATATCCGGGATCACCATCGTTGTCGGCCACACTCTGTTACAGAACTCTGCTCCCCCGGATGCCTGGATAGGCTTTATCGCCGCAGGGCTTAGCGCCTTTTGCGGCGCAATCTGCAGTATTTGTTACCGCCCTTATCTCCAAATCTATCCAGCACAAAATATTGCGGCTCTGGCGATGTTGACATCAGTTGGTTTTTTGCTGGTAATTTCTGTTGTCGAAGGTGGGCTGCCCGGTGTTGTCCACATTAGTGCTACCGGTTACGCTGTGATCCTGTTCATCGGTATTAGCAGTGCATTGGGATATTTTGGCTGGTTGTGGGCATTAAAATATATGTCCCCAACACGGGTGACGATGTATCTATCCCTGAGCCCGATTACCAGCGCCTTTTTTGGTGTGATATTCCTTTCCGAAACCCTGACATTTTATCTCACCCTGGGCACCGCCCTGGTCATCTCTGGATTGCTGCTGGCTCTAAGGGATAATCCTGTATGAAATCCTTCGTTCGGGATAAAGAAACCCGCGCTATTTGATCTAAATCAATGCCACCAGATTGCTATCGATTATCTTTCAGGAACCGTCATGCGGAATTTGTGGCTTTTGCTGCCCAACAGCTCGCCTTAAAGGCCGCAGGATTTTGTGTAGATAAAGCGATTGATGGTAATTCGCTGTAGATTTGCAATTTGGGCTACCAACTAATTTGCATATTTGTAGTGAAGAGTGTTTGCCTGCAGTGCTTGCCCCAGGATAGAAGCTCTTTCCCTAGCATTGCAGGCATTCACACTTTTCCGGTCAGGCTTTTAATAAATTACTTCAGAAAACTTTGTTACGTCTTGCAGTCTTCGCATTCACCATTGCAGGCAGGCGTCTCGACACCCTGATCAATGGGTCCGGCTTGCAATTCGGCAATAAGCGATGACAATTCGCGCAAACCATCGGCGGGAAACCGGCGACGTGCCAGTGGCAGAACAACACTGTTTTCCCACATGATGTGGCGGCGGTAGTTTTCAAAAAACCCGCGCAGCATATAGCCAAACATATTGGCATCTTCGAGTGAGTTTCCCCGGGCGAGATTTTCGAGAACCTCTACAAGTTCCTCGGCAAAACTTTCATCAACCACATGCTCATCATTAAGACGCGCGACGATTTCGTCAACATTGTCCTCATCATCGGCATATTTCACCAACAGCGGAAACAGGGCTTCTTCTTCAATACGGTGATGCAACGGCAAATCATTTTTCAAGGCATCCGCTGCCTGGCGCGCTTTCTTCCCATCAACGCGGTTAGGCAAACTGTCCGCTATTTCCTCGAGCAAATCACATAAATCCTGATGCAGACCATGTTCAATGAGCATCAAATCCAATGGATCCCCGGATTCAGTTTTTTGTGATTGTTTCATATGAAATCGACCTCCAGCCTGGCGTATTATTTTTCGCCAATGTTAGTGTTAAAGACAGTTGTTTTCCCCATAAGCCGGAGGAAAACTAGCATAAGAATTCCTGTGCGGTTTTGATTCAGGTCAAAATATTGATTGTGAAAATCAGGTAGGCTGAGCTTGGTCGGGATTGTTGCCTGAACCTTTAGTTTTGGCTGATGGCTACTTTAAAACCGGGCTGGTCATACCGGTAGAGCGCAAGAGATCGCCACTTTTCAAAATTTGCGCAGCAATTTCAAGATCATCGGCAAGGTAACGGTCC
The DNA here is from genome assembly GCA_021775475.1 of Hyphomicrobiales bacterium. Taxonomy (GTDB): domain Bacteria; phylum Pseudomonadota; class Alphaproteobacteria; order Rhizobiales; family JAJFHR01; genus JAJFHR01. The sequence goes on along the minus strand of JAJFHS010000071.1, from coordinate 49,927 downwards.
TGTTTCAGTGCCGGTATTTTTTCGCGCAGGTTTTTTACAACATTGCTTAAAGTGACACTCGTTACCAGCGGTGCCCGCATTTCAATCCCCTGAGCTGCACACAACAACTCAACACCCAGTATACGCACAAGATTATCATTCATAACCACCAAACGCCGGGCAGCGTGTGCGGCCATGGAAACGTGGTCTTCCTGATTGGCAGACGTAGGTGTGCTGTCGGTTGAGCACGGATTGGCAAGATGCTTGTTTTCACTCATCAATGCCGCTGTGGTCACTTCAGCAATCATAAAGCCGGAATTCAGACCCGGCTCCGGAGTCAGGAACGGCGGCAGATCAAAAGACAGTGTCGGGTCCACCATCAAGGCTATGCGCCGCTGGGCGATGGAACCGATTTCGGCTATCGCCAACGCCATAATATCAGCGGCAAAGGCCACGGGTTCGCCATGAAAATTACCGCCTGAAACAATCAGATTGGCCTCAACTAGCACCAAAGGATTGTCAGTGGCTGCATTGGCTTCAATCTCTAACGTACGCGCCACCTGCCGCAGCAAATCCATCGCCGCCCCCGTTACCTGGGGCTGACACCGTATACAATAGGGATCTTGTACGCGGGCATCCCCATCGCGGTGGCTTTCGCGGATTTGCGAACCTGCCATATAAGCGCGCATGGTTTGTGCCGCTTCAATCTGTCCCTGATGACCGCGCAGCGCATGTATCTCCGGCTGCAACGGTTGCGTTGATCCCATGATCGCATCTGTAGACAAGGCACTCGTTACCAAAGACGAACACGCACTGCGCCAGGCTGAAAACAATCCGGCAAGAGCATACGCACAGGAAAACTGGGTGCCGTTAATGAGCGCGAGACCCTCCTTGGCGCCAAGTTCAACCGGCTTTAATCCGGCTTTTTCCAACGCCTTTGCACCGGGCATAATCTCACCACCAAATTCTGCCCGCCCTTCACCGATCATAACCGCCGCCATATGAGCCAGGGGTGCCAGATCTCCCGATGCCCCTACCGAGCCTTGCGCCGGTATCACCGGAATAACGCCGGTGCGCATCATATCCTCAAGCAGAATAATTATTGACCAGCACACACCTGATGCACCGCGGCCAAGAGACAATAATTTAAGCGCCATCATCAACCGTACAATAGGGCGTTCAACCGGATCACCCACACCGCAACAATGGGATAAAATCAGGTTGCGTTGCAGCGTTGACGTATCCTCTCTGGCTATTTTGACATTTGCCAGTTTGCCAAAGCCGGTGTTGACCCCGTAAACAGCCGCCTCTCCCGCCACTGCCGCTGCAATGCGCTCAGCCGCCTCCTCGACCTTTGGCCGCGCTTCACGCGCTAAAACGGCTGCAGCTTCATGCCAGTAAATCTGTGCCAGATCATCTAAGCTGGTGTGTTGCGGGTGAAGTGTAAGTGTCATGGATTAATTTCTGGTCTTATTGAGATGATATGTCAACGCCAGTGCGATGCAGTGTTGCAATGGTTTTTCGGCAACTTTCTCATTTACATTAAATACAATTGCCCGGTTACCTTCATATGCCAGCTCAAGGGGGTAAATTTGGCGGAAGGTTTCCACCAACGTTGTCTGGCAATGGAAATACATGACATACTGGCCGGGCACGGATTTTTTCGCATCAATACGAATGGTGCTGCCGCTTTTTGGCGCACGCGTGAGATAGCTTGGCTGTCCCCATTTGAGAGTTTCTTCAAGCTCACCGACACCTTTGGTTTCAGCCGCTGTGGCAAAAATCAGCTGACGCAAACCAAGCAGTTTTTCGCGCACCCCTTCGTCATAGGTGTTGAAAACCGCCACTACATCGAGATTATCAAATTCCATAGTACGCAAATCTACAAGAGGTGCTTGAAAATAACAATAATGCAGGTAGCATTGCGCTTTAAGACCTAACACATAAGGAAAAGAGAATGGATAAAGCGGGATACGAACAGGGCAGACTGGATTTACCCTTTGTCGGCATCGCCACCTTTGGCAAAAATCCTTATGTGCAGGACTGGCAGTCTATTGATGCCGATGTCGCCATTTTGGGTGCACCGTATGATTTTGGTACCCAGTGGCGCGCCGGGGCAAGATTTGGCCCGCGTGCCATCCGCGAAGCCTCCACCCTGTTTTCCTTTGGCCATGGTGGGGCCTATGACCACGAAGATGATGTTACCTACCTGCCTGCCGACAAAGTCAGGATCGTCGATATTGGCGACGCTGACATCGTCCACACCGACACCATCAAAAGCCATGCAAATATCGAATACGGCGTCAGGCAAATTCTCAAAGCCCGTGCGTTGCCGATTGTTCTGGGCGGGGATCATTCGATCAACATCCCCTGCATCAATGCCTTTGAGGACGAGGATCCAATTCATCTGGTACAGATTGATGCCCATCTTGATTTTGTTGACGAGCGTCATGGAGTGCGCTTTGGCCACGGCAATCCCATGCGCCGGGCAGCTGAAAAAGACTATGTGACCGGCTTGAGCCAGATCGGCATTCGCAATGTCTCCTCCACCGCCAAACAAGGTTATGAGGATGCCCGCGCCATGGGCTCTGACATCATGTCCGTGCGCCAGTTTCGAAAACTTGGCGTCGAACAGGTGCTGGCCCGCATACCATCGGGCGTACGCTATTACATCTCAATAGATATTGACGGCTTTGATCCCTCAATCGCACCGGGCACCGGCACCCCCAGCCACGGCGGCTTTCTCTATTACGAGGGACTGGAACTTCTTGCCGGTCTGGCTAAACAAGGCACCATCGTTGGCATTGATCTGGTAGAAGTTGCCCCGGATTACGACCATACCGGCACGACAGCCATTCTGGCAGCACAAATCCTGATGAACACAATCGGGCGCATCATGCATGCCCGGCCCTGAAAACATTCGCGTTTTGGTGGTGGTCTTTGATGCTTTGCGGCCGGAGTTTGTCACACCTGAGTTAATGCCAAATCTAACGGAGTTTGCCAATCGCGGCGTCAGGTACACCAACAGCCATTCCACCTTCCCCACCGAAACCCGCGTCAATCAATCCGCCGTCATCACCGGGTGTTATCCAGGTGCACACGGGCTTGTCGCCAATAAGTTCATGGAGCCCGAAGCCAGCCCGGCAAAAATATTCAATACCGGCGACGAAGATGAACTCAAAGCAGCCTTTGCACGCGTGGGGGGAAACCTGCTTCACCGGCCCACATTGGGGCAAAGACTGGCGCAGCTTGGAAAATCCTTTGCCACTATTTCCACCGGCACCCCCGGCGGTGCCCGGCTGATCAATCATGATGCTGAGTTAACCGGCAGCTTCCGCCTGTCCTTGCACCGGCCAGATGCCGCCAGCCCTGAAGGGGTTATCGAAAACATAATCGAAACCATTGGCCCGATACCGGAGTATCAGCTTCCCGCCCTCAAATGGGTAAGCTATGGGGTAGACTGCTACCTCGATTTCATCGAAACGCAGATCATGCCTGATGTCATGTTGTTGTGGTTGAGCGAGCCTGATGAGAGCTTTCATCATATCGGCATTGGCTCGGACGGAGCGCTGAAGGCCATTCGCCATGTGGATGAAGAATTTGGCCGCATACTTGAACGGCAAAAGCAGCAGATAGACTCTGGCGGTTTACAGATTATCACCCTGTCCGACCACGGCCAAATCAGCCTCAAGGGTGAACCGCTGGATATCGCCGCCAGATTTAAGGCAGCAGGTTTTGCTATTGACGCCAACCCGCAAAATGACAGCAGCGGTGTGGCAATTATCGACAATGCCGGTGGTGTCTGGCTTACCCGGCCTGATGCCGGATTATTGCAAGAGCTTGTAATCTGGCTGCAACAGCAAAGCTGGTGCGGACCTGTTTTCACAGCCGAAGGCATCGCTGGAACATTGAAACATGAAGATGTCGCCATCGCCCACTCCCGCGCTCCCGACATCAGCTTTGTCTGTCATCATGGCGATGATAAAAACACCTGGGGAATTGTCGGTGAAACCTTGCATGATGCCAGCTACCCCATTGGCGGTGGCTGTCACGGCGGGCTTTCGCGCTATGAGTTACACAATTTCCTTGCCCTGTCAGGAGCCAGCTTTGGCGAGAATTCCATCATTGATCTGCCCGCAGGCAACATAGATATTACGCCAACAATCTTGCAGCTGTTTGATCATGATATCAGTGAAGAAGTTGATGGCCGCATCCTGTTTGAGGCCTTGCGCAACCCGCAAAACCCCAGCGCAGAAAAGCCGATGGAACACACCCTGTCATCGAACAATAAAAACGGCGCTGTTACCCATCTGACTTTAACTAAAATGGGCTCAACCCGCTATCTCGACCGCGCCTGGACAACACAACCGAATTCAACTGCCATAAAGTGACTGTAATAGTGAGCCTGACCACTTTGCGGCTTTTTCAGCATTTGCTTTTCTCATATCTGCCTGATCGCCAACCGTGCTCATGAAGCGTTCGTCCGAAGCAAATTTACTACCTGTGGCGCTATATATTCCACCAAGAGAGATTGCATCATCCGGGGCAACAAGGGTCCAGCAATTGTCGGCAAGATCAACCTTGCCTTCTGGCGGTGATTTGGCAAACCGGGTGATAATATCCACTGCCGCCAACCTGGCTTCCACCACCGCAGATACGGCTGATTTGGATAATTCATCTGCCGCTGATGCGTCCCCGATGACATAGACATCGTCAGCAATAGCCGATTGCATCGAAGGTGTGCGTATCCGGCAATATCCATCTTCTGCCGCCATGCCGGTAATGGTGAGAAAATCAGGGGCTTTTTGGGGTGGGATTACATTGACCACGTCAAGTTCGAAAACATCCGACTCAGTCTGTATTTTGCCGCTTTTCAGATCGATCGATTGAACGCCGCCATGAAAATCGCGCGGAATCCATTCAATCATATCCTCATAATAATCCACATAGGCTTCTTCAAACATCGCCTGCATTGGATATTCGTCTTTTTCATCAATAATCAGGATTTTGGCTGACGTATTAAATTCTTTAAACCAGCGCGCAGCGCGACAAGCGCGCTCATAAACCGCTGGCGGGCAGCGATTGTGCCCAGCGGGAGCGACCAGTGCGAACAATCCACCCATCGGCACTTTCTGCAACATGGCAAGGAAGTCCTGACAACTTGCATCCGATGTCCAGATTGCAGTTGAATCAGGGGTTCCTTCGAGACCAAAAGCCTCCCATTTCAACCCGACACCAGGAGCTGCAATCAAGGCATCATAGATAAGGGGCGTTTCACTGCCGGCAATATCTATGGTTTTTTTATCGATATCAATGCGCTCAACCCGGCCAATCACTACCTTTACTCCGCGGCGTTCAAAGGTGCTGACAAGATCAATTGTAGCGGTGCTGCACGGACCTGATTTTTGTTGTGGGATACCATTGAGGGCAAAGGGCGCATTGTAGATTTTTTGTGCGCTCACAACAATTATGTCGAAATCATCTGGCGCTTGCGCCTGTATGGCACGAACGAATGCACTGCCACCTGAGCCGCCACCAATAACCACAAGCCTGGGTCTGGCAGACTGGGCAATAGCCGGTGCCGACAACATCAACAGACTGCCGGTTGCGGTTAGCCCCTGCAAAAAGCGTCGTCGATTAGACCGGGGACTGAGTAGCGCAGGCCCGGATCTAGTTTGAGCCTTTTTCTCCGTCGGGTGTGACATCAACAATCCTCGCCCGGCCTGTTATCTCGACTGTAGTCTTACAATTTTCCATGCACGGCTTTTTCTGCGCCAAGATTGGCGTATCGGGCCGGGGGTCGTCAATGAAATTTTTCTCGTTGGGCAGGCGTACAGTCAGGAAGTTTGATTTTGACAATTCAAAATCATCATCGACCAGATCATTCATATTAAGAATATAGGCCAACAAAGCATAGACCTCATCAGGACTTAAAGACTGGGCATCGCCAAACGGCATGGCGCGAAAAATATAGTCGTAGGCTGTTGAAAGATAAGGCCAATACGAGCCAACGGTTTTTACCGGACGATCTGAATCAAGTGTATCCTGCCCCCCGGCCAATACCGGCCAGCGGTCAACACCTTCAGCGAATTCTCCGTGACAGGCAGCACATTTTTCCTGAAACAGCTCTTCACCTGTTTCAACTGTGCCTTTTCCTTCCGGTAAACCCTGGCCATCGGGGCGCACATCTATATCCCAGCCTTTGATTTCCGCCGGTGTCGCTTCGCGGCCAATTCCAAGTTTTCCAGCAACAACAGGCGTGGCTATAACGGCAAATAAGCCTAAGGCGATCAGCGCTGGTTTAAGAAATTTCAACATTTTCCACCTGCCCGTTTTCCTGAACATGCCAGGTCTGAATTCCGTTATTATGATAGATGGAACTTGTTCCCCGAACCGTGCGCAACTCGTCTTTGGTCGGCTGCACATAGCCGGTTTCATCAACAGCGCGCGACTGCAACAGCAACGGCGAGCCATCCCAGTCAAATTCATAATAAAACCGGTGCAGGGCTTTTGGCAGTCTCAAGCCATCGATGCGGGCACGGCGCCAGTTCTTGCCGCCATCCAGTGTAATATCAACATAATCAATCAGCCCGCGGCCCGACCACGCCAGACCGGAAATCACCGTGTGGCCTTTCTTGTGAGTAATAGGGGCCTGGGGCGAAGGACTGGTAATAACGGACTTTGCATCCATTACCCAGGTAAAGCGGCGCGACGTTCCGTCCTCCATCAAATCGGTGTATTTGGAAGTTTCTTCGCGCGCCTGCCATGGCATGTCGCCAACTTCTATACGGCGCAACCATTTGATCCACAGGTTACCTTCCCAGCCCGGAACAACCAGACGCAAAGGATAGCCCTGTTCGGGGCGCAGTGCTTCGCCGTTCATCTTGAAGGCGACCAGACAATCATCGAGTGCTTTTTCCAGCGGCAATGACCGGTTCATGGCAGCTGCATCAGCGCCTTCCGGCATCAACCATTTTGCATTGGTTTTAACACCGGCTTCTTCGAGTATATATTTGAGCGGCACGCCGGTATATTCAACGCAATGGACCATGCCTTGCGTGAACTGGCAGCCATTTAACTGTGCGCCGCGCCACTCCATGCCGGAGTTGGCAGCGCATTCAAGGAAGAATATCTTGTTAACCCGGGGAAAACGCTTGAGATCTTCCATGGTGAACATCATCGGCTTGTCGACCAGGCCATTGATCATCAAACGATGATCAGCCGGATCCACCATGGCTATCCCGGCGTGGTGGCGTTCAAAGCAAACCCCATTGGGCGTAATGATACCATCAAGTTCGTGTATCGGTGTAAAGCTGACTGAACTTTCCGTCGATGCAGTGAGCCAGGGAACATTGCGCCGGATAACCTGCTTTTCAAATTCAGATGGCATGCCATAAGGCTGTTCAGCAACGCCCGCGCCCAGGTATCTCGACCAGTCAGGCACGTTGGGTGCCATGTTTTCAGGATTTGCCGCTTGCAGCGGGTTTGAACCTGCAACCAGTGCAGCACTTCCTGCAACGGCACTGGACAAAAATCCGCGCCGGGAAATGTTCGTTTTTTTCGGTGTACCCGCCATTGTAATCCTCCCTGACCAACGAATTATATTCAAATATTCGAATATTTCAAGATAATAAACTTTGACCCAAATTTTAAATCACTTTAACCGCATCATTTGGCGACACCCGAACCGGAGAATTTTGTTTGAGATGGGCTTCAATTACGTCCCAGATGGCCGGACCTTCAGTAGCTTCATTAATGCTTGCCCAGCCGGCAACTACATACTCGCGAGCAGGATCAATAGGTGTGCCATCTTTCAGGTAAGTCATGTTTGAAATGCGCTGACCAATGGGTTTTTTATGATCAATCGTATAGCCCATGCCACCAACACGAACCATATCGCCACCTTGTTGATAATAAGGATCGGGGTTGAAAAGATTGTCCGCCACATCTTCCAGAATTTCCTTAAGAAATTTTCCGGTCATTTTATTGCGATAGACCGCAGGATACGTCATGGCACAGACATTGTGCATGTCCTCAACCGTAATCTCCTGACCGGGCAAAAGACTTGGACCCCACCTGAAACCGGGTGACAGGGAAATTTCAGCGTCGCGCTCTTCGATCAGCGCCTGACAGATCAGATCATCAATGGTGCCGTTAAAATTACCACGGCGATACAGCAGACTGTCAGTACGCCCGACCACACGGGCAAGCTCTTTTTCATAAGGAGCCCGCACCTTGTCAACAGTTGCCGCCATTTCTGCATCTGCCTCAATGACATCGGAGAAAATCGGGATCAATCTGTATGAATACCCCTGCACCGCGCCATTGCGCACATCGAGATCAAGGCGGGAAATAAACTTGCCATTGGACCCGGTGGCAACAATCAACGTTTTGCCAACTTTCAAAGGTTTTGGCAGCGCATCATGCGTGTGGCCGGACAGGATAACGTCTATACCTTCGACCTGCCTTGCCATTTTACGATCAACATCAAAACCATTGTGGGACAGAAGTATGACAAGTTGTGCACCGGCTTCGCGGACAATTTTAACCTGTTTTTTGATCTCATCCTCGCGAATGCCAAACGACCAGTTGGGAATCATCCAGCGCGGATTGGCAATTGGCGTATAGGGAAACGCCTGGCCGATGACAGCGATCTGCACACCACCACGTTCGAACATTTTAAAGGGCTCAAAGGCAGGTTCTTCCCACTCGTTGTCAAAAATATTTGCGCCAAGAAATGGAAATGGTAACGCGTCAGCCAATTCTTTGACGCGGGCAGCTCCCAAGGTAAACTCCCAATGCCCGGTCATGGCATCGGGTTTGAGCAGGTTCATGACTTCGACCATATCAGCACCCTTGGTCTGCAGTGCCGTATAGCTGCCGTGCCAGGTGTCGCCACCATCCAGAAACAATGTATTACCGGGGCGCTCACTGCGGATGTGTTTCAACACTGTGGCAATACGATCTATGCCCCCCATGCGGCCATACTGATTGGCAAGGGCTACAAACGCCTCAGATGAAAGCGCATAGGCTTCGGGCGACCCAGCCTTGAGGTCATATAACTTGAGGAAGTCTTCGCCGGTTACATGAGGCGGTTTTCCTTCCGCTTCGCCAACACCGAGATTGATGGATGGCTCGCGAAACCAGATCGGCTTGATCTGGGCGTGAATGTCGGTGAGATGCGCAATTGTCACATTGCCGTATGGTTTGAACGACAATAGATCTGACTGCGACATCTTCTGCTGGGCTGCCAGCTGTGTCCAGGCAGCATCACCGCCATAGATCACCGAAGCAGCCGTCACCGCTTGCATAAATTCCCTGCGAGAAATCATCGTTCACTATTCCTGCTAATAAATTATTGAGCAAATCTTAAACGTATACGGACATTATATAGTTACGGCCAGAATGTCGCCATCCTGACCGTATGTAATGTACTCAGGTATCGCCGCTCGCAAAAATCAGTTGCGTACTGCGGGACTTTCGACCTGTAGACCCTTGCCACGCTGGGCAAGATAAATTTCCATGGCAACAAACTCATCAGAGCCACGCTTGTATGGTTTGGCCCGAATATTTTTCATGCAGCCTTTAAAGCGACGATGCAAAGAACCAACCTTCTGCCATTTCAATCTGTAGGTAGGAAAGCCGTTTGATTGTCCCTGACTGAGGTAATCTGCGCGGATAAACTTGCCATAGTTGGCTTCATGGCAGTTGGCACATGACATATTGAGCTGACCAACTCTGGTATAATACAGCTCTTTCCCGCGCTTTACCCAAGGCTCCATTGGGCCGTCGGCCTGAACATTTACCGGCATGCCGCGCGACTGATTTTTCACGTAAGCGGTCATGGAAAGCATTTGATCGGATTCCCATTTCCATTCTTTGGCTTCCATATTGTCGGTCCGGCACGCGTTTACGCGCTGCTCCAGGGTCATAGGCCTGCCGAGCTTTGCATCCCACTTGGGCATAGCAGCACCGACACCCTTCATTGACACAGAAGCATCATCATGGCAGGTGGCACATGACTTGCCCGCCTTGCCATCGACAGTGTTCCACAGGGTTTCACCCTTATCGACCCAAAGATAGCCAGGATTTTCAAAATCATCCTGCTGCAGCTGCTGGGTAGATTTTGATCGCGAACCCCAGCCGGAAAGAATTTCTGCCAACGGGCCACCCTTCGCTGCCGGTGCTTTTACAACCGTTACCCCTGCAGGTAAATCTTCACCGGCATTTACCGGTCCAAAATTTGCAAACCCGCCTGCAGCCAGTGCAAACACAACCGCTGCCTTGATTAAACCCCTCATCGAATTTCCTCCCTTAACGTTGAGTGTCGAGCCCCAGAACAAATCAACCAATTAGCTGACTTTCAACTTTGATTTCTTTGTATGGACTTCCCCGTTGTCATCAGTCCAGATAAAGGCAAATTCACCACTTTCTTCTGCTCTCATTTTGAACTGAAAGTAGGGGTTTGCCGAAATTGACGGATCGATATCGACTGAAAAAATGTCTTTACCGTTAAACTGAGCGACAAATTTATTGATGATGCGCCGGGGAATAATCTCGCCGGTCTTCTTGTCCTTACGCAGACCTGTTTCCATTTTATGGGAAATCAAAGTCTTGATGGTGACGATATCACCTTTTGCTGCTTTCTTTGGCGCTTTCACGCGAGGCTTGGATTTAGCCATTTAACAATCTCCTCAATTTAAATCAGCCGCCGCAACCGCCAATGGTCACTTTTACCTGGCGTTTTGCCATATGTAATGAGCCATCTGACAGCTCTGCAATGGCAATAACATTCTGTGTCTTGGCCAACCGCATCCGCGTGGAAGCCTCAGCTACACCACTGAGTGGTGAGAAATTGAACGTGGCCACTTCCGGACGGGGATTGCCTTCAGAAATGATAATCACACGTTTGACATAACTGTCAGGCGTCATGGGGCTTTCAACACTGATCGCCAGGGGTACCGTATTACCGTTTTCAGCAATCTCAGGCATTTCGAGGGCAATGAGCTTGCTATCACCGACCGGCTTGCCGCCAGTAAATTCTTCCATGGTTTTCATGGCATCGCCAGCATTGGCGAATGCACCTGTTGGTGTCATCAACAACAGTCCACCCGTCACCGCACTAAAAACAAGCGCCTCTCTTCTATTCAATGATTTCATATTAAACTTCCTCACTCTTTGAGGGTTTGCAGGTAGGCAAGAATATCCTCAATCTGCTGAGCAGAAAGAATTGTCTTACCCTTGAATTTTTTGGCAACACGCGCACCAGTATTAACCATGTAAAAACCAGGCATAATGGTCTCGTCGCTCAAGGCTACTTTGGCATTTATCAATATGCCGCGCATCTCAGACGCCGAATACCGGCTGGCGACACCATCAAGCGGCGGCCCAATTTCGCCGTGAAAAGGCTTGTCAGCCAGATCTTTGTTTACATGGCAGGCAAGGCAGTTTCCCTTCTTGCGATTGGAAAACAACAACTTGCCCTTCGCAGCATCCCCGGCCTCATTTGTAAGAGGTGCTGTTACTTTAGTATCGTCGAATTTGACATCCCCGGGTTTGGTGACGCCAGCAATCGCAATGCCTGCCGACCAGGCCATCACTACCGCACCGCAGACCGTAACAATTTTTTTGGCATGTTTCATTACGATACCCTCCCCTATTATCTTCACGTGCCTGAAATCTTCTATGGCTAAACAGATGTTCCCTTATTCGGCAGGCATGATCCAAACAACACTATTCAGCCGGACCACAATGACAGACACAAAAGATAAAATCAATAGTCATATACGAATATTTGAATAACTAAGGTTAAACCACCTGCTTTTTTGAGAGTTTTCAGGCCATAAACAACCTTGGCATCAACGGAAAATTGTTCACCACGCCGGTCCCGATCACTCAGAATTGAAAAATTCACCTGTTCATTTCCGCCAGCCTGGACTATACATTCGTGATAGCTGATATGATTAGAAACCTATGAATGTTTATTATGCAACGGCTCTTCTTTATACTGCTTGTTATCTTCAGTGTTGAACCATTGAACAAAGCCGACGCTGCCAGCCTGATAATGGTGGAGCAGAAATTTTGTGAATATTGTGCATCCTGGAACGCCGATATTGGCGTCATTTACGATAAAACCGCAGAGGGAAAAAGAGCTCCATTGCGGCGCATTGACATTCACGAACCTTTGCCCGAGGATTTGAACTTTCTCACCGGTCTGATCTTTACTCCCACCTTTGTTTTAATCAACGATGGGAAGGAAGTGGGGCGCATCCAGGGATATGCCAGTGAATCCTTCTTCTGGGGCCTGTTACAAAAATTACTTGAAAAACTGCCCGCCGGCAAAAAAACAAGCGCGCTTGAAACTAAAAACATTTACCTGGCACGGAGCCAAATCGACAAGCGCTTAATTGGAGAAAAATTGATCTATGACTGAAACTGTCCTCAAACTGGATGCCGATGAATACGCCACAATGGCCAAAAGTGCCCAACAGGCCTGTGACCTCTTAAGGGGGCTTGCTCACGAAGCCCGGCTGATCATCTTGTGCATGCTGTCCGAAGGTGAAAAATCTGTCGGTGAACTGGAGGCGTTTTTAGAACTGCGACAACCTACAGTTTCACAACAACTTGCCCGACTGCGTGCGGACCGTCTTGTGGTTGCCCGGCGCGATGGTAAAACAATTTATTATTCCCTGGCCAGCGATGAAGCGCGCCAGGTCATCGGTGTGCTTTACGATCTGTATTGTAAAGATAATGCACTGTGTTCCGAGTGATTTTGGTCGATGGATGCCGTGTCAACATCCACCCTTCTGGTCCTGATAGGACTGGGTCTCGGGCTGGTTATGGGCGCTACAGCGCGCACCGCCCGGTTTTGCACCTTCGGTGCCGTGGAAGACTATGTTTTAGCGGGTAAAACCCTTAGAATAAAAGCCTGGGCACTGGCCATAGCCGTTGCCATGATAAGCGTTCAACTCATGCAGCAATTTGGTGTTGCACGCATTGATGAAGCTTTTTATCTCAGCACTCAATTTGGTCTCGCCGGTGCTATTGCCGGCGGGTTGTTATTCGGGCTGGGCATGTCCATGGTCGGCACCTGCGGATATGGCGTTTTGGTACGTATGGCGGGTGGCGACCTCAGAGCTTTTTGCAGCTTTATTGTTCTCGCACTTTCAGCCTACATGACGGCGCGTGGCATAACCTCCATAATCAAGGTAAATACCGTCGATGCGCTAGCAATCGATGTTTCAGAACTGGGTGGCCAGGGCCTGCCCCACCTTCTGTCATATATGACCAATATTCCAGTCAGCAATCTGTGGTTGCCCGTTGGCGTCGTCGTCGCCGGAGCGATTTTTTACTATTGTTTCAAAGACAGGGATTTTCGCAACAGCCGCCGTGATATCGCCGCCGGATTTTTAATTGGCGGGGCTGTGGCAACAGCGTTTTATGCCACCGGCACCATAGGCGCAGACCCGTTTGATCCTATACGCGTGCAATCCCTCACCTATGTATTGCCTCTGGGCGACACGATAATGTGGATGGCAACATTCACCGGTGCCAGTATCACGTTCAGCATATCAGTCGTTTTGGGAACCATTGCCGGGGCGGCAATTGTGGCGGTGTTGCGCGATGAATGGCGCTGGGAAGGTTTTGACGACATGCGCGAAATGCGTCGCCAACTGCTGGGATCAGCGGCCATGGGAGCGGGCGGCATCACCGCACTTGGCTGCACTGTCGGGCAGGGAATTTCCGGCATGTCCACCTTGTCGATGTCGCCTCCGATTGCGCTTGCCGCAATTTTTGTTGGTGCAAGTTTTGGCCTGCGCTGGCTCATGACGGGCAGCGTGCATGAGGCCTGGTTGATGTTCATTGCACCACGTGGAAACTGACGTCGGATACGTTAATTAAAGCAAGACAAGTTCTAACGACCCTCTGACAACAATACAAATTGTCATTTAACCGGTGGACCTGAAACTGGTTTCTCACTTGAAAACGGCAAAGGCATACATTAACTTCTCTGGCAATCCCCTGGGGTGAAAACGTCGCTCGAAATCTGCTTGCAAATTTGCCATACCAACGAGGTAGAACATCATGACGCTATCTGTTATTGGCTCCGGCTTTGGCCGCACCGGGACTATGTCATTGAAAAATGCACTTGAACAACTTGGATTTGGCCCCTGCCATCACATGGAAGAAGTCTTCGAGCATCCAGAGCAGGTGCCGCACTGGCAGGCTGTTGCAGCTGGAGAAACCGTTGACTGGAATAAAGTGTTTGAGGGCTACCATTCTCAAATCGACTGGCCCGGCGCACATGTGTGGAGAGAACTTGCAGCAACATTTCCAGGCGCAAAAGTGGTTCATAGTGTTCGCCCCGAGGACTCCTGGTGGAATAGTTTTTCAAAGACAATTGGAAAGTTTCTTACCACCTATGAAGAGATGCAGCTTCCTCCCCATATTAATGCGATGGCTGACGCCATGACTGAGGTGATCACACGGCAAACCTTTGACGGACAGCTTACAGACCGGGAAATTGCCCTGGCCGCCTATCGCAAACGGACCGATGAGGTCCGTGCCGCCATCCCACCGGAGCGGTTGCTGGTATTTAACGTCGCCGAGGGATGGCAGCCCCTGTGCCGCTTTCTCGACACCCCGGTGCCTGATGGCCCCTTCCCTCATCTAAATAAAATAACCGAGTTCTGGGAACTGGTCGGCGGCAGCGAAGAAAAAAACACTGATCAATGATCGCGCCCGACACCTAAAAAGCGCAACCGGACAGTCGCAAACGCACCCATATCGAGGAAGGGACGCGGCGGCATCCACTTTGCTGGCGCTGACGCCAGACAATCCCTAATCATTGAAGAGCTTTCACCGCTGGCATATTCAGCCAGACAGGTGCCAAAAGTTGTTCCCCGGCTTAAGCCTGATCCATTGTAGCCACCAGCCAGATATATATTATCATTCTGACGGCCAAAAAAGTTGGTGCCATTGCGGCTGATCCCTTCAACACCCGACCAGGCATATTCAAACTTCACATGAGCCAGTTGCGGGAAACGCCGGTTAAAATTCGATCGATGCAGCGCCTGACGCAACTCCAGCTGTTGCGGGGACAATAAAGCTGATCCGTTGTATTCAGCCGTATTGCGTATACACAAACGATGATCCGTGGTGAGCCGCACCGTTGCACCACCACCATGCAGGGACAACACCCCCCAGTCGCCCAAATCTCCAAGACTGGCGATTTCATCCCCACTCAAAACCCGCGTCAGACTACCAGATAATGTGCTGCCGATTATATAGCGGCGCAAGACCCCCAGCTTACCGGCTTCATAGTTGGTGGCAAAAAGAAGCCTGTCAGCTTGCACCTCGGCTTGTTCAAGCTGCAAGATGAGAGGCGCGCCCTTATCAATTTTTAGGACAGCGCTGTTTTCATGCAGGGACACATTGGCAGGCAAGCTGTCGGCAAGACCGCGCACCAGAGCTGCTGGTTGCAACAACACGCCATTGGGCACATGAACGCCGCGTTTGTACAGATCTGTGCCCAAACGTTGTTTTAATGCTTGGGCATCCAGTGGTGTATGGGCAATTTCCAGCGCTTCGAGATATCGACTGAATTCTGCACATTCACGCAGCGATTGCTTGTCGGCAGCCGTATGGTGAAAACCGCTTGCCCGCCACTGGCACGCAATATCATGCGCGCCCACTTGCGCCTGCAACAAATCAAGACCGTTTTGATTAATGCGGTTTACCCGGCGGTATTCTTCTATCTGGTGCTTGTTATACCCACCGGTGAAATGACTGACGGCAACGGCAAAACCTGAGTTGCGCCCCGATGCACCCTGCCCGACCTCACGCGCTTCCAGCAACAGTATTTCATCGTCGGGATGAAGCTCTGCCAGCTTTCGTGCACATGCCAATCCGGTAACCCCAGCACCAACAATAACCCAGGGCACGCGATGGCTTGCGCGCAAGGGCGGTTGACCCTCACGCTTTTGCAGGAGTTCCGCCCAACCGTGATTATCGGTCTTGAAATCGCTGGAAATTGTCATGGAAAACAATACTCAATCTTCGAAAAAAAGAAAGAGTATCGCTTGTTTTGTTTTTATTCAAATTCCATTTGCTCGAACACCCGTCCAGCGTTGCGTTTGGCCAGCTCTTTGAATGTATCCAACTTCGAATAAGGCGATTGATCGATTTCATATGCGTCTTGAAGTGTGCCGCCATCTTCAATCAGCTTGCCGATTTTCTTTCGCAGATAAAGCAGATAATCGAGTGTATAGCGTCGCACCTGGGCCATGTTTGTCGGGTGGCCGTGACCGGGAATAACGTAGAGTGCCCCCAGTGCTTCAAAATTTTTCCAGCTTTCAATCCAGTCGACCACAATGGTATCTTCAAATATCGGCAACATACGTTCGTGAAAGGACATATCGCCCGAAATCACCAGTCTTTGTTTGGGCAGCCACACCGCAATATCACCGGGAGAATGAGCAGGCCCGAGCCATCTCACCTCGATAGTAAAATCGCCCATCTTGATCACTTTGAGATCAGTCATGGTCTCTGTTGGACCCTGAACAAATGTGCCTTCGGCTTTTTCTTTGTTGTATTTTTTCATACGATCAAGACTGTCGTAACCGCTTTCTTTAAACTCTGCCGCTGCATCTTCGTGGGCGAGAATAGGGACGCCAAGTTTTACCCAGTATGAGTTGCCCAACATCGCATGGCCCTGACCGTTTTCATTGATGACCAGTTTTACCGGTTGATCCGTGGTCTTCTTTATTTCGTCATGCAGGGCTTTTGCCAGCAGAAAACTGGCACTTCCGTTGATGACTATGACCCCGTCACCGGTGACAATAAAAGACAGGTTGTTGTTATGACCAGAATTGTCATAGCCCGGAGGAGCCGTTGCACCGGTTGCCGTAAACACGCCGGGAATAAACTCAACCGGCTTGGAATACAGCAGGGATTGCGGGTATTGATCGGGAATTGACTGACTGGCCGTGGCAACAGATGCAGGTGCAACTGCAACCACCATCAAAACAAAGAAAAGATAAAAACACCTCATTTACAAAACCCCTTTCGCCTGTTGGAAAAATATCATATAATAAAATTAGAATATGTTAAAGTGATATGTTTCCTGGGAGGGATTTTGACAATGAGCGCATTCGCTTTTCAAATCAATCGCCGTCGTTTCCTGGCCACCTCAGCGGCTGCAACTGCTGGCACCTTCATGTTGGCGGGCATCGATCCCAGACCGGCACTGGCTAAATCGGGCATCCCCGAACAGGCCTCGGGGTATTATCGTTTTAATATCGGAGATTTTAAATGTGCAAGCTTGAGCGATGGCACGCTCAACCTGCCAGCGGAGTTTTTGGCCCGCGATTTGCCAAAAGAAAAACTCGAGACCTTTTTAAAGCAATATTATCTGCCGACCGGCACAATCTCCTCTCAAATCAATCTTACACTGATTGACACCGGCGAAAAACTTGTACTGTTCGATGTCGGCTCAGGGCCGAATTTTCAGGACAGCGCCGGTAAATTGCCCGATCTTCTCGAAGCCGTCGGCATAGCGCCTGAAGACATTGATGCAATAGTCATCACCCATGCCCATCCCGACCATGTGTGGGGGCTGATTGATGAATTTGAAGAAGCGCCCCGCTTTCCAAATGCACATTATTACATCAATGCGGTGGAATATGATTTCTGGAATTCAGCCGATATTCTGACCAAGCTACCCTTACGGCTTCATTCGTTCGCACTTGGTGCCCAACGCAACCTCAAACCTGTTGCTGATCGTATCACTTTCATTAACCCCGGCGAAGAATTCATTACCGGACTACAAGCTGTGGACAGCCCCGGCCACACGCCGGGACACCTGTCGTTTGTGGTGACATCCAATAATGAAACCTTGCTGGTGACCGGGGACGCGCTTACCCATTTTATTGCATCTCTCCAACATCCGCAGTGGCAACCAGCCACTGATTTGGACGGGAACGTGGCGGTTACCAGTCGCCAAAAACTCATAGATATGGCAGCAACAGAGCGCTTAAGGGTAATCGGATATCATTTCCCCTTCCCCGGCGTGGGAAATATTGGCCGCGAACATAACACCTACCGCTGGATACCGGATGCCTGGAACTGGGGATTATAAGGCGAGGTGTTCGTCTGTATTTCCTGATTTTCCCGGCCCGAGAATTTTTTCCAGGGCATCATTGTCGAGCCAGCCGACACCATCGTGAATATCAGCCTGAACAGCCTTTAGCAGATCACCAAGATTGCGGCTACGTAGCGCAGCAATAATTTCCTTGTGGCGGTCAACACCATAAAAACTCCCCACATGGCGCAAGGCTATGCGCATAAACGGACCCAGTTGCAACCAGATGCTTTCAATCATCGGCATCGAAAGCTGATCGCGATTGGATCGGTAAATGTGACCATGAAAGAGCTGGTTCTGGATAATAAGAGTGATTTGATCCTCAGCCTTAACCGCCTCATCCATAATTGTATCAATCACCACGAGCCGGTCGATAATATTATCGGAAATAT
Source organism: Hyphomicrobiales bacterium (assembly GCA_021775475.1). Classification (GTDB taxonomy): domain Bacteria; phylum Pseudomonadota; class Alphaproteobacteria; order Rhizobiales; family JAJFHR01; genus JAJFHR01. Next base: position 31,414 of record JAJFHS010000071.1, on the reverse strand, counting down.
ACGGCAGGGCGCGTTCGGCGGCATGAATTTCAATCGCGCATCTCAGAGACACAAGTTCATGGAAGCGTTTCGCCGTCATGGGTGGCACGACAATGCGGCGGTTTTCCAGAACACACAGCGCATTTTGCGAGCTTAAACGGCGCAGAGCTTCGCGAACCGGGGTCGGGCTGATTTCCATCGCTGAGGCCAGCCCGCGAATGGTCACCGGTACACCGGGCGCAATACTACCCACCATCAGCGCATGGCGCAGCCGCACATAGGCATATTCCTGTATGGTCATTTTTCCCGATTTTTCAATTTCAGGTAAAACCAGGGAAGGGTTGGTCATTGTCAATTTCCAGTCAGACTTCTTTCCAAATGACAATAACCGGTTGACATCAAGATGAAAAGTGATAACTTTTATTGAAATGTGATCACATTTCTTAAGGCGAGTATCTGATGGCGCAAACCTCACCTACGGAACAGATGCTGGAATGGCTGGCCGCACGGCCGGCTATTGAAAATCTGCGCGCCGGTGTTTGCGACTTTAATGGCATTATGCGCGGCAAACTCATCCCGGTAAAACAGGCGCAAAAGGCTTTAACCGGGGGGTTGCGAATTCCACTGTCAACCACCAGCGTCGATATCTGGGGCAATGACATCGCTGGTTCATCGCTGGTTTACGAAAGCGGCGATGGCGATGGTATTTTGCAATGGACAGGTCGCAACATTCTAGCCATGGAATGGCTGGAGCAGCCAACCGGGCTCATTCCCCTGTGGCTGAGCGATGAAAGCGGGGCACCATTCCTGGTCGACCCGCGTCGCGCCCTTGCTCATGTGCTGGAAAAATACAGCGCACTCGGATTAAGGCCTGTGGTCGCCACTGAGTTAGAGTTTTATCTGCTTGACCCCGATGAGCCCCGGCCCACACCGCCCAAATCACCGGCAACCGGTAAGGTGCGTGATGCCAATGCGGTGCTTTCAATTGATGAAATCGATCATTTCGACGGCTTTTTCAATGATGTTTACGCCCTATGCGCCCAACAGGGAATTCCCGCTGATACCGCAATTGCTGAAGGTGGTGCGGGTCAATTCGAGATAAATTTTGCCCATTGCGATGATGCCTTGCGTGCCGCTGACGATGCCGTGTTGTTCAAGCGCATCGTCAAAGGCGTTGCCCGCAAACACGGCATCGTTGCGTCCTTCATGGCCAAACCCTATGCCCAACGCTCAGGCAATGGCTTTCACGTGCATTTTTCGCTGCTCGATAAAAAAGACGAAAACATCTTTGATGATGGCAGCAATCAAGGCTCAAAAGCCATGCAACACGCGGTTGCGGGCCTGCTTGCGGCAATGCCTGAATCAACGCTCGTTTTCGCCCCGCACCTCAATTCCTATCGCCGCCTGCAACCCAATACTCATGCCCCAAGCGCTATTAGCTGGGGCTATGAAAACCGCAATGCCGCGATTAGAATTCCCGGTGGCCCGGCCGCTGCACGGCGCATCGAACATCGTGTTTCAGGTGCCGACGCCAACCCGTATCTGGTGCTGGCAGCCATTTTGGGTGCAGCCCTGGCTGGCATGGAAGCCGAACAAATGCCGGTTGATCCTATCGTTGGAGAGGCATCATCATGCGACCTCACACATTTGCCTGCGAACTGGCGCACGGCAATTGACAGTTTCGAAACGGCAAAAATTCTGCCATCATTCTTTTCGCCAATGTTTCTGAACCTCTATGCATCGTGCAAACGTCAAGAGGAAAGAACATTTGCCAGCCAGATTACTAACTTTGAATACAGCACGTACCTTGAGACCACATGAGTTTATTAATGGGAGGAAACCAAATGAAGAAAATACTATCGCTTGCGGTCCTTGCCGCATTGAGCACAACACCCGTACTTGCCAGTGGAAAAACACTCAATATCTATAACTGGTCAGACTACATTGCCGAAGACACCATCAAGAAGTTTGAAGAAAAAACCGGCATAAAAGTCACCTATGATGTTTATGATTCAAACGAAGTGCTCGAAGCCAAAATGCTGGCAGGCAGCTCAGGTTATGACGTTGTGGTGCCAACCGCAGATTTCCTCCAACGCCAGATTGCCGCCGGTGTTTATGCCAAACTCGATAAGTCCAAATTGCCAAACCTGAAAAACATGGACTCCGGCCTGATGAAGGCGCTGGGAAATTTTGATCCGGGCAATGAATACGCTGTCATTTACTTGTGGGGTACCACAGGCATTGGCTACAATACCAAAGCGGTTGCCAAACGTCTTGGCGACAACGCACCAACGGATTCATGGGCGTTAGTGTTTGACCCTGCCAATGCTGCCAAGCTAAAAGATTGCGGGATATCCCTGCTCGATGCGCCCACCGAAGTCATTCCCGCGGCAATGAACTATCTCGGACTTGACCCGCGCTCGACCAAAAAAGAAGATTTTGAGAAGGCCGCCGCCCTGCTGACAAAAATTCGTCCGTTCGTGCGTTATTTTCATTCCTCGCAGTATATTTCCGATCTCGCCAATGGTGATATCTGTGTATCTGTAGGCTGGTCCGGCGATGTGTTTCAGGCGCGCGATCGTGCCGATGAGGCCAAAAAGGGTGTCGAAATTGGCTACAGCATTCCCAAAGAGGGCGCGCTGCAATGGTTTGACACCCTCGCCATACCGGTTGATTCAAAACACAAGGATGAAGCTTTAGCCTTTATCAATTTTGTCATGGATGCCCAGATCACCGCCGATATCACCAATTACGTCTGGTATGCCAATGGCAACGCTGCCTCCCTGCCCATGGTCGAGCAAGACATCAAGGATGATGCCGGCATTTTCCCGCCTGATGAAGTAAAAGCAAAATTATGGGGTGCCAAAGTCTATAAAAAACGCACCGACCGTGTCATCACCCGGCTTTGGACCAAGGTGAAAACCGGCAAATAAGCCCGTTCACAAAAAGCTATCCGCCATGTCTGCCAATGCAGATGTGGCGGCAAAGATACGCTTGATGAGGACTTCCACATGCAAAATCAACAACCCGCTGCAACCAATCCGAAACCCTGGCTCGATCCCAATGAACAGCCTTTTATTCGCATCTCCAACCTGACCAAGAAATTTGACGATTTCACTGCCGTCGATAATGTTTCGCTCGATATTTATCGCCAGGAATTATTCTGCCTGCTCGGCGGATCAGGCTGTGGAAAATCAACCCTGCTGCGCATGTTGGCTGGATTTGAAACCCCAACCAGCGGTCGCATTGAAATTGACGGTCAAGATGTCGCCAATGTGCCGCCCTATGACCGCCCGACAAACATGATGTTTCAATCCTATGCCCTGTTCCCGCATATGTCGGTGGAAAAAAATGTAGCCTACGGCTTAATGCGTGACGGCATGGCAAAATCAGAAGCTAATGATCGCGTTAATGAAATGCTCAAACTGGTGCAACTCGATGGTTTTGCCACCCGAAAGCCTGATCAGCTTTCCGGTGGCCAGCGCCAGCGCGTGGCACTTGCACGTTCTTTAATCAAGCAGCCAAAGCTGCTGCTTTTGGACGAACCTCTGGGCGCGCTCGATAAAAAGCTGCGCGAAGAAACGCAATTCGAATTAATCAACATCCAGGAAAGCTTAGGCGTCACCTTCATTGTTGTCACCCACGATCAGGAAGAAGCCATGACCTTGTCAACACGCATCGGTGTCATGGATGTGGGTGAAATCGTTCAGATCGGCGAGCCTCGTGACATCTACGAATTTCCGCAATCGCGTTTTGTTGCAGATTTTATCGGCTCGGTGAATATGTTTGAAGGCAATGTGGTTGATGATGCTGAAAATTATGTCCGCATTCACTGCAAGCAGGCTGATTGCCATATCCATGTCGCTCATGGGGTCAGTTGTACAGAAAACCAAAAACTCTGGTTTGCCATTCGCCCGGAAAAAATGACTCTGTCGCGTGAAAAACCGGAAAGCAATTACAATTTTGTCGAAGGCAAGGTCGACGAAATTGCCTACATGGGCAACCTCTCGGTTTTTCGCATCAAGCTTACGAGCGGCGATATTATTCGTGTGACAAAATCAAATCTGTTGCGCCGCGATGAAGACAATATCAGTTGGGATGAAACAGTCTATTTAAGCTGGGAGGACACCGCCGGCGTGGTGTTGATGCAATGAATGCAACCACTCTCATAGCCAACGTAATGCGCCTGTTGAATCGGTCAGGTTTTCGCGCCCGCAGCTTGGTTATCGCCGTGCCGTTCTGGTGGCTGTTTGTGTTTTTTCTCATTCCCTTTGCCGTTGTCGCAAAAATCTCGTTTTCCGAAGCCATCATCGCCCGGCCGCCTTATTCTCCTTTATATACCTGGACTGAAGATGGCGTGTTGCAACTGAAACTGTTTTTTTCCAACTATGCCTACCTGCTTGATGACACGCTTTATGTTTCCGCCTATTGGTCCTCAATCAAAGTCGCATTTTTCTCAACAGTGATTGCACTCCTGATTGCCTACCCCATGGCGTACTACATCGCCCGCACCACCGAGCGTCGGCGCAATGTGTTGTTGATGCTGATAATCCTGCCGTTCTGGACGTCTTTCCTGCTGCGGGTCTATGCCTGGATCGGTATTTTGAAAACCAACGGTATTATCAATAATATCCTGATGTCAGTGGGCATAACATCTGAGCCGATTATCATGATGCAGACAAATTTCGCCGTCTACGTCGGCATTGTCTACACCTACCTGCCGTTTATGATCTTGCCGCTTTTTACCAATCTGGTGAAGCTCGACCCATCGCTGCTCGAAGCCTCCGCCGATCTTGGGGCGCGCCCGATGACTACTTTTTTCAAGATTACCCTGCCACTATCAGTTCCCGGCATCATTGCCGGGTCAATGCTGGTGTTTATCCCGGTGATCGGTGAATTCGTTATCCCGGCACTTTTGGGCGGCCCCGATACGTTGATGATCGGCAAGGTCCTGTGGAATGAATTTTTCTCCAACCGCGACTGGCCGGTAGCTTCAGCTGTTGCCGTTGTTATGCTGGTGTTGCTGGTGATTCCGATCATGTTGTTGCGCAATGCCCAAAACGCCAGCGCGGGGGCAGCGTCATGAAAAAAAACTCATGGTTCATAACCATCGCCACAATACTCGGGTTTGCCTTTCTCTATATACCGATCATCTCGCTGATTATTTTCAGCTTCAATGAATCCAAACTGGTGACCGTTTGGTCGGGGTTTTCAACCAAATGGTATGGCAAGCTTTTGAGCGATCCGCAAATTCTTGGTGCGGCCTGGATCAGCCTCAAGATCGCCTTTGTAAGTGCATCACTGGCAATGGTGCTGGGAACGTTAGCTGCCTTTGTTCTGGTTCGCTTTCGCAAATTTCATGGCAAGAACCTGCTGAGCGGCATGATAACGGCACCTCTGGTTATGCCTGATGTTATCATCGGCCTGTCGTTATTGTTATTATTCATCTCTATGGAATCAATTTTCGGCTGGCCTGCCGGGCGCGGTCTCACCACCATCATCATCGCCCATACAACTTTCTCCATGGCCTATGTCGCCATCGTGGTGCAATCACGCATGATCGATATGGATGGAGGTCTGGAAGAAGCAGCCCTTGATCTGGGCGCTAAACCGGTACGGGTATTTTTTGATATCACCCTGCCGATGATTTCACCCGCACTGGTTTCAGGCTGGCTGTTGTCGTTTACCCTGTCACTGGATGATCTGGTCATTGCCAGCTTTGTTTCCGGGCCGGGCGCCTCAACCCTGCCGATGGTTATTTTCTCAAAAGTACGCCTCGGCGTCAGCCCCGACATCAATGCTCTTGCCACCATCATCATCGTGATTGTAGCTATCGGTGTGGTAATCGCCTCCATGCAAATGAAACCCAGAAAGACCTCTTGAATGAGTAAAACAGATTGCGATCAGGCCTTCAGGGTCGACGACCTAAACCAGCGCTGGCCGGAAATGACCTATGGTGGTGCGTTAAGTTTTATGCGGCGCAAATACACTCGCGAGTTGCAGGGCGTTGATGTGGTGGTCAGCGGTATTCCCTATGATTGTGCAGTAACCTTTCGCCCCGGTTGCAGACTTGGCCCCCGGGCTATTCGTGCAGGCTCCGTCCAACTGGCCGAACTCAAGTCCTTCCCCTTCGGCATCGATCCCTTTGAAACCCTTAAAGTCACTGATTTTGGCGATTGCTTTCTCGACCCCCATCACCCTGAAACCATACCTGCTGCAATCGAAGCCCATGCCGATCACATTTTAGCCAGCGGTGCCAAAATGCTGTCGTTTGGCGGCGATCATTTTGTCGCCTATCCATTGCTGAAGGCGCATGCAAAAAAGCATGGTCCCATAGCCCTGATACAGTTTGATGCCCATTGTGATACCTGGGAAGACGATGGCATCGGCCTTGATCATGGCTCTATGTTTGCGCGCGCACTCAATGACGGCATTATTGATGTGGCCAGATCAACCCAGATTGGTCTGCGCACATTTAATGACAGTGATATGGGTTTTGAAATCCTCACCTCCCCGTGGGTGCACCGCAACGGTATGGATGCAGCCCTCGATATTATTAAACAACGCGCGAGCGATGCCCCGGTTTACATCTCGTTTGATATTGATGGCCTTGACCCGGCTTTTGCCCCGGGCACCGGAACGCCGGTTGCGGGCGGTCTGGCGAGCTGGCAGGCGCTCGAATTTATTCGCGGGCTGGGAGATCTCAACCTCATTGGCATGGATGTTGTAGAAGTCGCACCGGCTTACGATCACGCTGAGATTACCGCCATTGCCGCAGCCACGATTGCCCACGACTGGCTGTGCCTGCTGGCCATAAAAAACGGTGCAAAAACCAACGCAGTGGGGCGCTTGTGAAGATTGGAATTTTGCAAGCCGGCCTGTGCCCGGAAGAACTGGTTGGAGAATACGGCGAATATGACGCGGTGTTTGCGCGTTTTCTCGACGGCTTTGGTTTTGAGTTTGAAGGCTTTCGAGTTGTCGAGGGCGAATTTCCACCATCGATTAATTCTGCCGATGGCTGGCTCATTACCGGTTCTAAATATGGTGCTTATGAAGATCATGACTGGATAGCACCGCTGGAAAATTTTATTCGCCATTCCTACAATCAAAGCGTGCCAATTATCGGTGTCTGTTTTGGCCACCAGATCCTGGCCCAGGCCCTTGGCGGCAAAGTCGAGAAATTTGCCGGTGGTTGGGCCGTGGGTAAACAGCACTATCAGCTCGATAAAGCTGAAGATGGCATTGACCTGATGGCCTGGCACCAGGATCAGGTGGTTGTCCCGCCGCAAGGTGCCGAGGTTATCGGGTCTTCACCTTTCTGCAACTATGCAGCCCTTGCCTATGGCAACAAGGCATTGTCGATCCAGGCCCACCCGGAGTTTGATGCCGAATTTATCGCTGGCCTGTTCAATGCGCGCAAATACGTTTTACCCGATGAAGTAATGGCACGCAGAAACGATGATCTTTCCGGCGAATTATCATCGCCCTTGATAGCCACAATGATGGCGGATTTTTTGAAACAGGAGGGTGTATGACCAAATCTCCCAAATGGCTGGAATCAAGACCTGCGTCCTTCCATCAATGGCTTGGCGACCGGAAGGTTGATCAGGTAGCCTGCGTCATTGCTGATATTGCCGGAGGTACGCGCGGTAAAACCGTGGCAATTGAAAAATTTTCCCCGACTGAAAGCATGCTTCTGGCTGATTCGCTTTTTTATCAGACAATCACCGGCAGTTACGCCGAGATAGAAGTAGAAGATCAGTGGACAGAAGCCGACATGGTTTTAACCCCGGACCTTGCAACAACGGTTGCGTGTCCGTGGACAAAAGACGTGACCTTGCAGGTTATCCATGATGTCTCCACCCAGGACGGCGAACCGGTGGGGCTGGCACCGCGCAATGTTCTCAAACGGGTATTATCCTATTATGACCGCGAGGGCTGGCAACCGGTGGTTGCCCCGGAACTTGAATTTTACCTGACGGAGCCGCACACAGATCCAAATTTACCGGTAAAACCCAAATCCGGCCGCACCGGACGCAACACTGTCAAGCGGCAGGTCTATTCTTTGAGCGTTCTTGATGAATACGGCCCGATCATAGACGACATTCAGGGTTTTGCCAAAGCACAAGGCTATGACATTGATGGCGTTGTGCAGGAAGATGGTTCGGGCCAGATAGAAATCAATCTCAAACATGGCAGTGCAATTGCTCTGGCCGACCAGGTTTTCTGTCTCAAGCGCACCATCCATGAAGTCGCCCTGAAACATGATTGTTTTGCTACCTTCATGGCCAAACCAATGCAGGGTGGGCCGGGAAGTGCCATGCACATCCACCAAAGCATTGTCGACAAGAAAACCGGTGAAAATATTTTCAGCCGGGAAGATGGCCGACCATCTGAATTGTTCTACGGTTTCATTGCCGGGCAGCAACAACATCTACCCTCAGTGTTTTGTCTCATCGCCCCTTACATCAATTCCTACCGTCGGTTTATTGCCGCACATTCAGCACCGGTAAATCTCGAATGGGGGGAAGACAACCGCACCACCGGATTACGCATTCCACTGTCACCACCTGTTGCACGCCGCGTCGAAAACCGCATCATTGGCATGGACTGCAATCCTTATCTGGCACTGGCAGCGTGTCTGGCAAGCGGCTTTATCGGTATGAAAATGGCGTTAAGCCCACGCGACGCCATGATTGGCGAGGCATATAAATCTGATCTTGTTATGCCACGCAGCCTCAACATGGCACTTGATATGTTTGCCGGGAAAACCGAAATCACCGACATTCTTGGCAATGATTTTTGCCAGCTTTATCGCGCTATCAAAAAATCTGAAATCGACGATTATTCTGCGGTCATCACACCGTGGGAACGCGACTACCTGCTTTTGAACGTATAGGACATTACCATGGCAACACTAGATAACCACCTGCCGACAAACGAACTGCAAGCCCTTGATGCAGCTCACCACATCCACCCTTTTAGCGACCGCGCCGCCATGAATGCCAAAGGTGCACGCGTCATCACGCGTGCCGATGGTCTATACTTATGGGATAGTGAGGGTGAAAAATTGCTCGATGGCATGGCCGGATTATGGTGCGTAAACCTCGGCTATGGCCGTCAGGAACTTGTTGATGCAGCAGCACGTCAAATGTCGCAACTGCCCTATTACAATACATTTTTCCAAACCACCCATCCGCCTGCGGTAATGCTGTCCGCACGGTTGGCCGAACTTGCTCCGGGCACTTTAAATCATGTATTTTTTGCGGGCTCCGGTTCAGAAGCCAACGACACCAATGTGCGCATGGTACGCCATTATTGGGCAAGCCTGGGCCAGCCAGACAAAAAGACCATAATAGCACGTAAAAACGGCTATCACGGCTCAACCCTGGCCGCAGCCTCACTTGGCGGCATGAGTGCCATGCATGAACAAGGCGGCCTGCCCATCCTCGATATCACCCATATAGACCAGCCTTACTGGTGGGGTGAAGGTGGTGACAACTCACCGGCTGAATTCGGTCTTGCCCGTGCGCGGGCGTTAGAGACCGAAATCGAGCGTATTGGTGCCGACAAGGTTGCAGCATTTATCGCCGAACCCGTACAAGGTGCCGGTGGCGTCATTATCCCGCCTGAGACCTACTGGCCGGAAATACAGCGCATTTGCCGCGCCCATGACATCCTCCTGATTGTCGATGAAGTCATCACCGGCTTTGGCCGTACCGGCAACTGGTTTGCCAGCGAGGTTTTCAACATAACCCCGGACATTATGACCATCGCCAAGGGGCTGACATCGGGTTACCTGCCGATTGGCGCTTCTGTTGTCAGCGACAAGGTTGCCAATGTCTTGAGCGAAAAGGGTGGCGATTTTCACCATGGTTATACATATTCCGGCCACCCCGCAGCTTGCGCCGTTGCCTTGGAAAACCTTCGCTTAATCGAAGAAGAACATGTAATCGAAACCGTTGCCACCAAAACAGCACCTTATCTTAAAGAAAAATGGCAATCTCTCAGCGACCATCCTCTGGTCGGTGAAGCGCGAATTTGCGGCATGATGGCAGCCATTGAACTCACACCAGATAAAGCTGCGCGCGCGCGTTTCAGCGACGACAGCAATGTGGGTATCACCTGCCGCAATTTCTGTTTTGACAATGGCCTGATCATGCGCTCCGTGGGTGATGTCATGGTAATCTCGCCACCCTTGAACATCTCCACGTCGCAAATTAACGAATTGGTTGGGCTTGCGTTCAAATCTCTCGATATGACGCTCGATGTGCTGACCAAAGGCGGCTTGATGAAATCAGCGGCTTAAGTGCCATGAATGTACTTTACGCCAATGACCGGCAGGGACGTTATCCGCCCTCCTATTATCATGCCACCTGCAATGAGCTGCCTTCGTTTCCAGCTCTCGCCGGAGACATAGATTGTGACGTCTGCATCATAGGTGCGGGCTACACCGGCCTGTCCGCTGCCTTGCATCTGGCGCAGAAAAACTACGACGTAGTTGTGCTGGATGCCCACCGCATCGGCTGGGGTGCATCGGGTCGTAATGGCGGGCAATTAGGTATTGGTCTGCGCATCGAACAATCAAAGATTGAGAAAATGGTCGGTCTGGAAGCTGCCAAAGACCTGTGGCAGCTGGGTCTCGAAGCCAATCAACTGGTGCACGACCTCATCAAACAATACGAGATTGACTGTGATTTTAAACCCGGCGTCCTGCACGCCAATCATCGCACCCGGTTTGCCCGGCATTCACAAGAAGGTGTAGAGCACCTGCGCTCCACATACGGCCATGAAAAGGTGCGTTTTATTGACAAGGCTGAAATTCGCCAGATGCTTGGTACAAACGCCTATTTCAGCGGCACGTTGGACACCAGTGCCGGTCACCTGCATCCGCTCAATTTTGCCCTGGGGCTGGCGCGCGCAGCAAAAGATGCCGGTGTTCGATTTTTCGAAAAAACCGAAGTCACAAATGTCTCCAGATCTGATCCGGTCATCGTATCGGGGAAACACGGAAAAGTATCTGCCAAATTCGCTATCATCGCCTGCAACGGTTATCTTGGCATGCTGGAAAAAAAGATTGCCGCGCGCGTCATGCCGGTAAACAATTTCATCATCGCCACCGAACCGTTGCCCCAGGAAAAAGTCGATGAACTTATCCGCGATGATGTGGCGGTGGCAGACTCAAAATTCGTCATTAATTACTATCGCTTGTCAGCTGACAAGCGCCTGTTGTTTGGCGGCGGTGAAAATTATGGCTACAAGTTCCCAACCGACATCAAAGCCTTTGTCACGAGACCCATGTTAGAAATATATCCGCAACTTAAAGATGTGAAGATTGATTATGGCTGGGGTGGCACTTTGGCCATTACCATGAACCGCCTGCCTTATCTCAATCGCCTTGCCCCCAATATCCTCACCGCCGGTGGCTACAGCGGTTACGGCCTTGGTATGGGTACATTTTCCGGCCATGTTTTAGCCCAGGCTATTGATGGCACCGCCAGCCGGTTTGACTGCATGGGTTCAATTCCAACAATGATGTTTCCCGGCGGCTCTCTTGCCAGAACACCCCTGCTGGTTCTTGCCATGATGTATTGCACCTTGCGCGACAGGTTCTAATCTCTCTGGTTGGTCTCTCTTTACAAAAAAATAAACAATCTTTGTTATATGAACAATTCTTGGCATGTGGCTTGCCATTTATTTGATCAAAGTAGGTTTAATTGCAAACAGGGTCCAAAATGAAACACCACGCACCAAAATCTACAAATTTAGGAAATATGGCCATCGAACTGCCCGAATGTACTCGTGGCTTTGTTGTGGAGTTCAAGGGCAACAAAAACTGGCACACTTTGCCTGAAATAAAACTGGAAAATGGCAGCAAACTACGCCTTTATGCAACAACTCAGTTATCCCAGGCAAAGCATATCTGGAAACAGTTTCAACGCATCGCCTGGCATACGCCATTTCAGAATTATGACTGGATAAACGCGTGGTTTGAGAGCGACAATCAAGACTCCAAGGCAAAACCGCTCATCGTACTCGGCTTCAAAGAAGGCGAACTGCAATTCATCCTGCCGTTTGCAAGTGAAACATATTTTGGCCTCACGCGGTTGGCGTGGGCTGCAAATGAAGTTAATGACTACAATTGCCCATTGATTAGATCTGAATTTTTACCGCAGATGACGGTCACGAACGCAGGACAAATTTACAGACATATAAGTCACCAAATAACCGACATTGATGTTTTTCATTTAGCCAAACAACCAAAATTTATAGCCGGTATTGCCAATCCTTTTATAGAATCAGGCGTCTATCGCAGTTCATGTGATTCACATTCACTCCGCCTAGAAGGCAGCTGGCAAAATCTCTACACTCAACAACGCAGCGCCAAATCACGCAGTCGCCTAAGACAAAAAACCAATCGTTTAAAGCGTACCGGAAACCTGCGTTTCATGGCAATACGTGGCGCACAAAAACAGATTTGTATTGAGACGATTTTACAATGGAAATCTGTTCAGCTGGAACAAAAAGGGGAGCGGAATCCTTTTAACAATAAATCGCAAGGTCCATTGTCTGATACAGCGTTGACACAAACAATCAGGCAATTTGCCGACATCGACGCCCAAAACAGCCCCTTGCGTGTATACGGGCTTTTCCTGAACGGTAAGATGATTGCCGGGATGATTGCATTTGTTGAGAACAAGACATTTTCGCTTTTTACCATGTCGTATGGCCCGGAAGTTTTCACCAACAGCTCAGCTGGTTCCATTCTACTGGTAAAAACTATTGAACTGGCTTCGCGCGCCAAGTTTCACGCTTACGATTTCCTTGCTGGTGATGAATCTTACAAACTTTCCTGGTGCAATGAAAAACTTGATCTTTACGATTGTGTTTTTGCCGCAACCAATATCGGTCAAATGGGTGCCTTTTCCAGCATAGCTAAGCTGGAAGTCAAAAAATCTTTAAAAGCCAACGTCCCGTTAATGAATTTTTTGAAAAAAACAAACCGGTCCCGCAATCGAATTCTTGGCACTTTTGAAAAACTTAAACCCCTTTAACAAAGAGTTACCTCATGCAAGTAATCGGTGACACCAGACAGTTTTTCTATGATGCACGCACCCTTGCACAGCAGACAAATAACGATCACAATTTCTATACCTGGATCAGGGTGGTAACCTTCACGGCTCCAACGATATTTCTGGCAATCATATTGCTTCAACCCTGGGCTGAACCCAAATGGATGTTCCTCGACACGGTGACAGCGGCACGGTTTTCAGAAAACTGCTGCAGCACCTCTTACGGCTTCGTTTCGAATCTGGGCATCATGCTGTGGTCAGCCACCGCCGCCGTCTGTCTGTTTGCCGGTTGCATTTTCGCTAGCATAAATGCACGCGCCTTGATGTGGTTTGCCCTGTCTGCCGGTCTGCTCAATGGCTGGCTGGCTTTGGATGATGCCTTCCTGCTGCATGAAAATGTATTGCCTTATTTTGGTATTCCGCAAAATCTGGTGCTGGCCACATACGTTGTATTGGCGCTTGCCTACGCAGCCGCCAGCTGGCGCATTATCCTCGCCTCCGATTATGTGATTTTACTGGTGGCGGGCGTTGCCGTTGCGGTGTCCTTGCTGGTTGACACTGTTTTTTCCAGTCTTGTTCCAAGCCTTGTTTATATTGAAGACAGCGCCAAATTCTTCGGAATTTTCAGTTGGGCCTCGTTTCACGTAACCACGCTGTATTTCCTTGTGACGCGGTCGCTTACCCCGGCATCAAAAAGATGAGCGTCACTTCTGACAGAAAAACAATCCTGCTGCTGGGAAATTACCGCCCGACACTAACCCTTGCCCGGGTCTTGTCCAGCCACGGCTACCGCATCATTTCCGGTCTCGAAGGGTGCGATCACGGTGCGGAGTACAGCCGCTATGTCGATCAAATCTGGGACCATCCATACATCAAAACCAACCCGGAAGGCTTCCAGAAAAACTTGCCCGGGTTTATCCGTAAAAACAATGTTGATGTCATATTCCCGGTGTCAGAAGAATTTGTCAGGTTTTTTGCCGACCGCCCGAATTTGGAGCGCGGCAATGCCGCTATCGCCTCAGTCGAGGCAAACCTGATTAATCACTGCCTCGACAAAATGTTCATGATGGAACTGGCACAAAAACACAAAATCCCGACAGCCGATTTTGCCATTGTCGTCAATCAGCGCGAGTTGGTCGAAAAATCTCAAGTCATCGGGTTTCCCCTGGTAATCCGGCCGCAGGAGTCACATCAACGCCTTGAAGGTAAAAAAGCCCTGTTTATTGACGATAAACCTGAGTTGCGACAGCAATTGCCCAAATGGCCTGACCTGCAAAAAGGCCTGATCATTCAGAAAAAAGCCAAGGGCAAGCGCCACAATATTTATTTTGCCGCACGAAATGGAAAATTATACCGCTATCTGCACGCTGTCATCTTGCGCACAGATGTGGAAGACGGTTCCGGGCTGGCGGTTGAAGGTGTTACAATTGCGCCGGACCCGCAATTGCAGCGCTTTACTGCAACCCTGGTTGAAAGCCTGAATTATTCCGGCATCGGCTGCACTCAGTATCTTGTAGACGATGACAGCGGCGACATCAGTTTTCTTGAAATCAATCCACGCATTGCCGGAAATCATGCGGTGCCGGAATTTGCCGGTCTCGAGTTAAGCTCAATCCTCGTAGACATGGCTTTGAACAAAACACTGAACACCTGCTTTGTGCAAGGCAGAGCCGACATCCGCTACGTCTGGACCTATGGTGATTTCTTAAGTGCCAAAAGCGCCTGGCTGCGACGGGAAATAAACAGCCTGGCGACAGTAGTCAGATTTTGGCGCGCCGCACGAACAGGCATGCGGGCTCACCTTCACATGTCCTTTGTCTGGCATGACCCCAGACCGGGGATAATGTCTCTGCTGAGTCTGGCCCCAAACTGGCGTCGCCTGTTTGCGCGTCTTGCAGATAGTGAGCGCAGACCAGTTCGTGCGCAAGCCCGACCACCACACTGAAAATTAACTTAAAAACCCTATAGTCACCGCTGAAAATTCAAAGGCTTTTAATGACTTTTATAACGTCCTTTCAAAACGGGTTTTTAACCGGCTCCAAAACAGCTGCTCCCACTACTGTTAATATCGGTGATGCGCGCTGCCAGCTGGAATATGTTGACGGCATAACCTGGGATCAAATTGCAGCCCAATTCGACGATGTTGTTCACGAACAGACACATTTTTTCAACACCTTGAGATGGGGTGAAAACAAGGTTGAAAATGTAATTTTTCGGGTGGGCGACAAAATTGTCGGCGGTGCCAGTGTCATTATTATTCCCATACCCCTGAGCACCACGGGCCTTGCAATCGTCAAATGGGGGCCCCTGTGGCGAAAGCACGGACACCAACCCAATCTGGCTGATCTAAAATCCATGCTGCATCTGTTGCAGAAAGAATTTGCCGACGTTCGGGGATTTTACCTCACCATAATGCCTCACGCCGATCCAGAATATTCAAAAGACATCTGCGACCATCTTAAAGCGCTCAGGTTTAAAACCGGTGCCACTTTGCCTGCGCCCGAGCGCTATCTCGTCAACGTGGATCAAAGCGTTGATGATCTGCGCAAAAGCCTCGACCAGAAATGGCGCTACAATCTGAAAAAAGCCGAAAAGAACAATTTTGAAATCGAATTTTCAACCCGTGACAAAGCCTTTGATGATTTCATTGATCTCTATGCAAAAATGCTAGACCGCAAACAGTTCATGGACACCTCGGCAATTCATACGCTGAAGGCGTTAATGCAAAACGGCAATGAAGCCTTGAGGCCCTCGATTGTACTTGTCTCCCACAACGACAAGGTAATTGCCGGTGGCGTTTTCGACCTCAGTGGTGAGCGGGCGACCTATCTTTACGGCGCAAGCGATAATCAGGCTGTATCGCTGAAGGCAGGCTACGCCATGCACTGGTGGATAGCCTCGCACCTGTGCACCCTGCCGCACAACCGCATGTATGATCTTGGCGGCAATGATGGTGATCGCGGGTTGCACCAATTTAAAAAAGGCTTCGTCGGCAAAACCGGTTCAATCTGCCAGACCCCGCCTGCCTATCATTATGCCAGCAATCGGCGCGCCAGACTGTTGGGCCGGGCAATCTTTCAGGCAAAAGAACTTAAATCCTCCCTGTTGCCAAAAATCCATGCGCTGAAAGTCCGTTTAATGAAATGACTTCATTATCTTTGCGCAAATTACTGACCCGTTTTTCCCTGCTTACTGGTGGACGGCTGGCGGGAGCAGCGGCAACTCTGGCTGCCAGCCTGCTGATTGCCCGCGAAATGGGTGCAAATACGCTTGGTGAACTATCGACCATTCTTGCCATAATAAGTGTTCTATCAGTGTTTCTTTCAGCCGGGTTTCCAGCGGTAGCTACAATTTTCACAGTGGAATACACCACCAATCCGCGTCAGGGCCATCTGAAAGGCTTTATACAGGCGGGCTGGAAGCATGCTTTTTTCGGACTGGCTTTGAGCGTTGTTCTCGCCGCATTATTTTTCGCCATGCCTGCATCACCGATTTCAACGCCGGTGCTGGGCGGAATTCTGTCAATAATCACCGCCTTTTTATTGGCGGTTACGGTTTTTAACGGTGCGGTTCTGGTAGGTCTGGAAAAACAGGTGGCCGGACTGCTGTCTGATACTTTGTTAAAGCCAATGGTGTTTTTGCTACTCATCGTTTTAGCCATTGTGGTGGGCCTGAACCTCGATGCCTCCAGACTGCTGGCACTATTTGCAATTAGCGCTGCTGTCGCCTGCCTGTTGTCATATGTGTTTATCCGCAAGACCGGTTTAATCGCCGAAGATATTGTTGAAGAAACAGAAACCAAACGCTGGCGAGCAGCATCCTACCCGTGGATTATTACATCTTTAGTCTGGGATCTATTTATTGAATTGCACATTATTTTGACCAGCTTTCTCGCCGCCCCCGCCCAGGTAGCAATTCTACACATCGCCTTTCGCTTCCGGGTTTTGGCCGGCTTTGGCATGCGGTCCTTATATGCGCTTTTTCTACCCCGAATTATTGCTCTCAATGTGCAGGGAAAGCCAGCGGAACTAAATTCGCAACTTCAATTGGCCAATCTGTTGGCCTTCATCTATGCCAGCGGTGTGATGGTTTTTTTCACCCTGTTCAGCCCGCTTTTGCTGGGACTTTTCGGCCAGGAGTTTGAGCAGGGCTGGTTGCTCCTGCCCATTGTATCGTCAACCATCCTGGTCAGGGCCATATTGGGTCCAGCCCCTGCCATTCTGTCTATGACGGGCCATCAAAGACCCTCGGTTATTGTCATGCTGGCCAGCCTTGGCTTTTCTCTCGTCGCCTCTATCGCGCTTTATCCACTGTGGGGAATTCACGGCATTGCCGCATCATACGCTGTGGCAAATTTGCTCGGCTCGCTGGTATTGTGGCTGTGGGCAAAAAAATTAACCGGCATAGACAGCTCACTGTTTTCGCTGATTGGCACTCAAAACCCCGTCGGGCATTTTCGTAATCTGGTGAGCGGCCTGAAATAGCAATCAGGCCAGCATCACGTACTCATGATCTGACCCATTTGACTGTCAACACGATCAGCGTGACAATCACAGCGGCCCAGAATAACATCATGAAACCACCAAAAAACATTCCGCCCCCGCCTGCAAATCCGCTGCCGTCCATCAATCCATAACCCATAACAAACCTCCATCAACAATTGTTTCAGTTCAAAATCAGCGGCCCGTTTCAAATCGGGCCGCTGATCTCATTGAACCTGCTTTACTCCGCTTTTTTCGAATGATCCGCAGCATGATTTTCCATCATGGTTTTCATCATTTCAGTGTGTTTCTGCATCATCTGTTTCATCATGGTCATCATATTGCCCTGACCCATTGGCATGTTACCCTGGCCCATCTGGCCCATCTGGCCCATCTGACCTTGCTGACCCATTTGACCCATTTGACCCATCTGGCCCATCTGGCCTTGCTGACCCATCTGGCCTTGCTGGCCCATTGGCATTTTATTCTTACCCGCCATTGGCGTCGGCACTGTTCCGGTGCTTTGGGCATAAATAGCAGGTGCTGCGGCGAGGCCAACAACCAAAGCTGTGGCAATAGTGAGTATTTTCAGGGATGTGCGCATTTTAAGTTCTCCTAGTGTGTGTGGGAGGACCACTCAACATCGGCGGCCCTGACAATTCCAATCTGGGGTGCTTCTGTTACGCGTTGATGTCAAAAACAAAGAGATTTGTAACCAAGTGTTACAATCAACACCTGAGTTACACTGTGTAACCATTATTCTGGCACCAAAGGCCTCACCACCTGTATAGTTGCGTCATGGCAGAGCAACCGCACATTCTAATTGTTGATGATGATCGCGACATACGCGACCTGGTGGCACGATACCTTTCGCAACACGGGCTGCGCGTGCGCAGCGCTGCCGATGGTCGCGAAATGTACCGGGCTCTTGAAGACTGGTCGATTGACCTGATCATCCTGGATCTCATGTTACCGGGAGATGACGGGCTCACTTTGTGCCGCACTTTGCGGGCAACCTCAAAAATCCCCATCATCATGCTGACGGCTATGGGCGAGGAAACCGATCGTATTGTCGGCCTTGAAATGGGTGCGGACGATTATGTTGCCAAACCGTTCAACCCGCGCGAACTCCTTGCCCGTATCAAGGCGGTATTGCGCCGGGCCGAAGATACACCAGCAGATAGATCTCAAAATACTCCTGGACCTGAATTGCATGTTTTCGATGGCTGGCAATTCAATCTCAACAATCGCGAACTGACCTCCCCACAAGATGTTCTGGTCTCTTTAAGTGCAGGCGAATATGAATTACTTGCAGCTTTCGTCACCCACCCCCAGCGCGTGCTCACCCGCGACCAGCTTCTTGATCTAGCCCGTGGGCGCCAGGCGCAACCCTTTGACCGCGCCATTGATGTGCAGGTGAGCCG
Organism: Hyphomicrobiales bacterium; assembly: GCA_021775475.1. Lineage (GTDB taxonomy): Bacteria > Pseudomonadota > Alphaproteobacteria > Rhizobiales > JAJFHR01 > JAJFHR01. The sequence continues at coordinate 12,457 of JAJFHS010000071.1, read as the reverse complement.
GTTGCGACGCAAAATTGAAACTGATCCAGCCTCCCCTAAATTCATCAAGACCGTTCGCAGCGGCGGTTATATGTTTACGCCTGCGGTTGAGAAAAAATCATGACACTTGCGCCATCCACTCTTGCCGGTCGCACCATTCTGGTATTGCTGGCAGGCCTTGTTGCTTCCAACCTGATCGGTTTGCTGATCTACGCTGGCGAGCGCGACGACGCTCTTGCCAACATCACCGAAATCGCGTCAGCTGAACGCATTGCAGCTGTGGTTCAGGCAATGGAGAGCTTGCCCTCCGACAGCCGCAAACAGGCAGTGTGCGCACAATCGGGTCCCGGACTTTGGCTTGCACTGGCATCCAATCCGAGCGTTGCAACTGAAAACCTTAACTGGCGTGCGCGCCCGTTAAACACCGCCATCCGGGGTTTGCTGGGTAATCCTGCATCTGAGCGTGTACGGATTACCATCAATGAAAATTCTGCAACATCGCGCCAGGCACTTTCTGCGGCAACGACACAATGCTCAGACCCGGAAAATACGATGCCGGGAATGATGGAGATGATGATGCAAGGCCGCTCCATGCCAAACATGACCATGGCCATGTCGCCACGGATGCGCGAGCGGATGAAGGCGTGGCGCAATGGCGATATTCTGCAAGTTTCCTATCGTCTTAACGATGGCAACTGGCTCAATTTCACCATGCTTTCACCACGGCTTACGCCAATCTGGCAATCGCGGTTTTTCCTGGCGTTTTTCGTTATGGCCATCGTCGTCACCCTGCTGTCTGTGTGGGCGGTGCGAAGATCGACGGCCCCCCTGGCCCTGTTTGCCTGGGCAGCTGAAAGACTGGGTCGCGATGTAAATGCACCAGATTTGCCCGAAGAAGGCCCGCGCGAAGTGCATCAGGCAGCAAAGGCCTTTAACGAAATGCAACGGCGATTGCGCAGCCTGATTAACGACAGAACCCAGATGCTGGCAGCTATTTCACACGATTTGCGCACGCCGATTACGCGCCTGAGATTGCGTGCTGAATTTGTTGAAGATAACGAACAGCGCAGCAAAATGCTCAGCGACCTTGAGCAGATGGAAGAAATGATTGCAGCCACATTAGCTTTTGCCCGCGATGATAATGCCAATGAACCGCGCAAGACACTCGATCTGGCAAATCTGGTGCAAAGCATCTGTGATGATGCCTCCGACGTTGGCGGCGATGTGACATATACCGGCAATCAGAAGGCGGCTTTTAGCGGACGGCCTCTAGCCCTGCGCCGTGCCCTCACCAATCTTGTTGATAATGCGGTTAAATACGGCCAGCGCGCGCGGGTCAAAGTCGACACCTCATCCAAGGATATCATCATCACGGTGGATGATGACGGGCCGGGCATTCCCGAGCCCGAACTTGAGCGCGTGTTTGAGCCGTTTTTCCGGCTGGAAACCTCGCGCAGCCGCGACACCGGCGGCACCGGCTTAGGTCTCGCCGTCGTACGCTCGATCATCCGCGCCCATGGCGGTGAAGTATTCCTGTCCAACCGCGCGCAAGGCGGCTTGCGCGTAACCGTCACATTGCCGCAGAAATAGCCGTTTTTATTATCCTCTTTTGCGCACCACCTGATAGCCCGAACGTAAGACATATTTCAGCGGCACACTGAACATATGAACCAGCCGGGTAAACGGGAACAGCAGGAATATTGTTAACCCGAGAAAAATATGCAGCTTGAAAACAATGTCTTCGCCGGCAATGAATTGGGCAGCTCCAGGCTGGAATGTCACAATAGACTGTGCCCATGAGGCCAGCGCTATCATTGACGAGCCGTCAGGATGCTGAGCCGAAAACGGAATGGTCGCCAGCCCCAATAGCATCTGCACAAACAGGATCAACAATATCGCCATATCCATCGGCTTGGTGGTTGCCCGGATACGTGTATTACCAACCCGGCGCCAGATCAAAATGATCATGCCGACCAGACTCATGGAACCAAAAATACCGCCAGCCACCATTGCCACCATCTGCTTGTCACCGGCACTAATGAAGGGGTCATAGGCCCAGTGTGGCGTCAACAATCCAACGAGATGGCCGAAGAACAGCAGCAGGATACCGACATGAAACAGGTTGCTTCCCCACCTCAAACCCTTGCGGCTTAAAAGCTGGCTTGAATCGGCTTTCCATGAATAGGGGTTTTGATCATAGCGCAGAATAGAACCTAAAATCATCGTTACAATGGCGATATAGGGATAAATTCCAAATAAAAGAGTATTGAAATAAGTGCTCATCACATGCCTCCAGGGTTTTGTGCGCCGGGCAATGCATCCGTACCGCAGGTTCCACAATCAGGTGCGCCGTTAAACGCTTCTGGCTCGATCCAGTCCTGATCAAGTTCTTCCAGAGTTTTAATGTCCGGCAAAGCTGCATCCGCTGCTTTGCGAATAGCCGCCTTGTCCATTTTCACACCCGACAAAGCGACAATAACCGCCATGACATTGTGATACTCACTATTGCGGCGTTTCAGTTTCTCGCCAATGGTGGCAATGACCGGGGCGGCCTGAGACAAAAACTCCTGAGCTTCATTTACTTCGCAAATGGAAATAAACTCCAGAAACAACGGCAGGTAGTCCGGCAATTCACTTGCCTCAACCTTCAGGCCTTTTTCACGGTAACGCTCAGACAGATCAATCATCGCCTTGCCGCGAAACCGTGATTCGCCATGCACATGTTCAAACAAATGCAGGCAATGGGCGCGGCCGCGATCAAACAGATCCACATAGGCTTCCTGTGCGTCCATCAAATCTGTTGCCTGCAATTCATCCATGAACGCCAGCAGACCTTTTAGTTTGCGCGGGCTTAACAACCCTTCTTCGGCTAAAACCGCTTTCATCTCATCCATATGATCGAAAAGCTCAGCTTGCGGGTAGGTCAACAGTCGCGATAATACTCTAAAACTTCTCATGGCTATCCCTCGGCTTTCCGCTCATGGTGTTTTTGTGGGTTGGCGTACCAAAAAGATTGGTGCTTTCAGGTTCACCACCATGACAACCATTGCCAAAGCTGAAGCCGCATTCAGAGCGCGTGGCAAAAGCAATGTCCTGATCAAATGGTGTTTCACCTGAATATTCCCGGTGATTGGTGGGAATAACAAAGCGATCTTCATAATTAGCAATCGCCAGCAACTTGTACATGTCGGTTAATTCCTCTTCCGTCATGTTTATGGATTTAAGAATTTCAGGATCATCATAGCCCTCGACCGATCTTGCCCGCATGAAGGCACGCATGCCCATCATCCGCTCAAGCGCTGAGACAACCGGTGCTTCATCGCCAGCCGTGAGCAGATTGGCGAGATACTTAACCGGAATACGCAAATCCTTAACGTCAGGTAAAACACCAGGCTCACCCAGCAGACCTGATTCCACTGCTGATTGTATTGGCGACAGGGGGGGCACGTACCAGACCATTGGCAAGGTGCGGTATTCAGGATGCAGGGGAAAAGCAATCTTCCACTCAATCGCCATTTTGTAAATTGGAGATTTCTGCGCACCTTCAATCCAGCTGTCCGGCACACCATCTGCGCGTGCGCGTTTGATGACGTCAGGATCATTGGGATCTAGGAACAGATCACACTGGGCCTGATAAAGATCCTTTTCATCTTCTTGCGAAGCCGCCTGTTTGATCTGATCTGAATCATAGAGCAGAACGCCAAGATAGCGAATACGTCCGACGCAGGTTTCCGAACACACCGTTGGCTCACCGGCTTCAAGACGGGGATAACACAAGGTGCATTTTTCAGATTTGCCCGACTGCCAGTTGAAATAGATTTTCTTGTAAGGACAGCCCGAAACACACATGCGCCAGCCGCGGCATTTGTCCTGATCAATCAGGACAACGCCATCTTCCTCACGCTTGTATATAGCGCCTGAGGGACACGAAGCAACGCATGAAGGGTTAAGACAATGCTCACACAGGCGCGGCAGATACATCATGAAGGTGTTTTCAAATTCACCGTAAATGGATTTTTCAACATCTTCAAAATTATAATCTTTAGAGCGCTTTTTAAACTCGCCGCCAAGAATTTCTTCCCAGTTGGGTGCCCACTGGGGTTTTTCCATCTTTTCCCCGGTTAGAGCTGAATGCATGCGCGCAGTCGGCACGGTTTCGCTTTCCTTGGCGCTTTGCAGATGATCATATTCATAGGTGAACGGTTCATAATAATCATCAATTTCCGGCAAATCAGGATTGGCGAACAGCTTGGACAGAATATTGAGTTTGCCCCCGGCTTTTGGTTTTAGCTTACCCGATTTGGACAATTCCCATCCGCCATTCCATTCTTCCTGATCTTCCCAGTTGCGCGGATAACCCACACCGGGTTTTGTCTCCACATTGTTGAACCAGGCGTATTCAACCCCACTTCTCGAGGTCCATACATTTTTGCAAGTCACCGAGCAGGTATGACAGCCGATGCATTTGTCCAGATTAAGGACCATTGCTATTTGTGCGCGAATAGTCATTCGGCAGCCTCCACGTTGATTGATTGACCTTCGACATAAGGCTTATCGAGCCATTCGACAGAATTCATCTTGCGCACGAGAACAAACTCATCGCGGTTTGAGCCCACCGTGCCGTAGTAATTGAAACCCCATGACAGTTGCGCATAGCCGCCTATCATGTGGGTTGGCTTGACCACCGCCTTGGTGACCGAATTATGGATACCGCCACGTTTGCCGGTAACGGCACTGCCCGGCGTATTCATGGTTTTTTCCTGGGCGTGATACATCATGCTCATGCCTTCAGGCACACGTTGCGAGACAACCGCACGCGCCGCTATGGCACCATTGACATTGTAGAGTTCGATCCAGTCATTATCCTCAACGCCAATCTTTCTGGCGTCAATTTCAGATATCCACACCACCGGTCCGCCGCGGTTAAGCGTCAGCATCAACAGATTGTCCGAATACGTCGAATGAATACCCCACTTTTGATGTGGTGTGATCCAGTTGAGCGCGATCTGTTTTGATCCATCGCCTCTGCTCTTGACCGCATCAGTAATCGTGCGTGTAGAGATTGGTGGACGGTAAACACACAGTTGTTCACCAAAATCGCGCATCCATTCATGGTCCTGATAGAAGTGCTGGCGACCGGTCAGCGTGCGCCACGGTATCAACTCGTGCACATTGGTGTAACCGGCATTGTAACTCACATGCTCATCTTCCAGGCCTGACCATGTGGGTGACGATATAATCTTGCGCGGTTGTGCCTGAATATCCCGGAAGCGAATTTTTTCATCTTCCTTAGGCTTCGCCAGATGGGTGTGGTCACGACCGGTCATCTCACTCAAAGCAGCCCACGCCTTGACGGCAACTTCACCACTGGTTTCAGGCGCCAGAGACAAAACAACTTCGGTTGCATCAATATCGGTTTCAATACGTGGCTGGCCTTTGGATACACCTTCTTCGCGCACCACACCGTTCAGTTTGCCGAGAAACTCGATTTCTGATTGTGTGTTCCAGCCGATACCTTTGCCACCATTGCCAAGCTTGGCCAGCAACGGCCCCACGGAGGTGAACTTTTTGTATAGCGCAGGATAATCACGTTCCACTTCCACCAGATTGGGCATGGTCTTTCCGGGAACCGGTTCACACTCACCCTTGCGCCAGTCTTTGACACCCAACGGTTGGGCAAGTTCACCCGGTGTATCGTGCAGAATAGGCACAGTGACCAGATCGGTTTCAACACCGAGGTGTCCCTCACAAAGTTCGGAAAAACGTTTCGCCAGACCTTTGAAAATATCCCAGTCCGAGCGGCTTTCCCACGCCGGGTCCACAGCTTTTGACAAAGGATGAATGAACGGATGCATGTCAGAGGTATTAAGATCGTTTTTCTCATACCAGGTAGCCGTCGGCATTACGATGTCGGAATAAACCGCCGTGGTCGACATGCGAAAATCAAGCGTCACCACCAGATCAAGTTTACCTTCGGGTGCTGCGGCATGCCATTTGACTTCCGATGGTTTGCCAAAGCCTGAGGCTTCAACATCTTCGCTCATCAAACCGTTTTGAGTTCCAAGCAGATGCTTGAGCATATACTCATGGCCCTTGCCTGAAGAGCCCAGCAGGTTCGAACGCCAGATAAACAGATTGCGTGGAAAATTATCTGGATGATCGGGATCCTCGCAAGAAAAGTTGAGGTCGCCGGACTTGAGCTGATCGACAACATATTCTGACGTCGATTTTTTTACCTTTTTGGCCTTGGCCGCAAGCCTCAGGGGATTTTCCTGCAACTGCGGAGCTGAAGGCAACCAGCCCATACGTTCAGAACGTACATTGCAATCAATAAGCGAATAATCTTCCCATTTTTTCTTGTCCGCCAGTGGTGAGAGCACTTCATCGACACCGAGTTTTTCATACCGCCACTGGTTTGAGTGATTGTAGAAAAACGAGGTTGAGTTCATCTGGCGCGGTGGCCGGTTCCAGTCCAGTCCGAACGCCAGCGGTAACCAGCCGGTTTGCGGACGCAACTTTTCCTGACCGACATAATGCGCCCAGCCACCACCGGATTGGCCAATGCAACCGCACATGATCAAAAGATTCATAATGCCGCGATAAGTCATATCCATGTGGTACCAGTGATTGATGGCAGCACCTAAAATGACCATGGAACGGCCATGGGTCTTGTCGGCATTATCGGCAAATTCACGCGCCACCTGAATGACTTTTGAGCGATCAACTCCGGTGATTTTCTCCTGCCAGGCGGGTGTATACGGCACATCATCATCGAAATCAGCGGCGACATTGCCGCCGCCCAATCCGCGATCAATGGCATAGTTTGCCGCCATCAAGTCATAGACCGTGGCAACATACGCGGTCTTCTTACCCTTGAGCGAAATTTTACGCACCGGCACATTGCGCACCTGAATGCTGTCATGATTGGTGTGAGTGAACAATCCGGTCTCATGTGGCTGGTTGCCGAAATAAGGAAAGGCAACCGGCAAAACATCATCGCTATCATCTATGCAGGACAGTTGCGGCGAAATATCTGCACCCGAAACACTGTCTTTTTCTTCCAGGTTCCATTTACCTTTCTCGCCCCAGCGCGAACCGATGGTGCCATTGGGGGCACGCAGTTCCTTGCTGTTTTCATCATAGATAACCGACTTCCATTCCGCATTGTTCTTGATCTTCATATCTCCGGTCAAATCAGAACTGCGCAACGTCCGGTCCGGTACAAAATGATCACCCTTTTTCTCCAGCATCACCAACATTGGCATGTCGGAGTACTGACGGCAGTAGTTGGTGAAATATTCTGATTTGCCGGTAAGGTGAAATTCCTTGAACACCACATGGCCCATGGCCATGGCCATGGCACTGTCAGTTCCCTGACGTGGATTAAGCCACAAGTCGGTGAGTTTGGCGACTTCGGAATAATCCGGTGTCACCGAAACCGTCTTGGTGCCCTTGTAGCGCACTTCGGTGAAGAAGTGAGCATCAGGCGTGCGCGTTTGCGGCACGTTTGAACCCCACGCGATTATGTAGGACGAATTAAACCAGTCGGCTGATTCCGGCACATCGGTCTGTTCCCCCCATACTTGCGGAGACGACGGAGGCAGATCGCAATACCAGTCGTAAAAACTCAAACACACACCCCCCATCAACGACAGATATCGGGACCCTGCCGCATAGGAGACCATCGACATCGCCGGGATTGGCGAAAATCCTAAAACCCGGTCAGGCCCATATGTTTTGGCGGTAAAGATATTGGCCGCAGCGGTGATTTCATTGACTTCATCCCAGTCTGCGCGCACGAAGCCGCCCAGACCGCGAACCTTCTTGTAGTCATTGGCCCGCACCGGGTCTGAAACAATACTATCCCAGGCATCAACAGGATCGCTGTGTTTCTTTCTGGCTTCACGCCATAATTTCAGCAGGCGTGAACGCACCAGCGGGTATTTTAGCCGGGCAGCACTGTAGAGATACCACGAATAACTCGCCCCGCGTGCACATCCGCGTGGTTCATGATTGGGCATGTCGGGACGGGTGCGCGGATAATCCGTCTGCTGGGTTTCCCACGTCACCAGTCCGTTTTTGACATAGATTTTCCAGCTGCATGATCCGGTGCAATTTACCCCGTGGGTGGAGCGCACGATTTTATCGTGCGCCCAGCGCCCGCGATAGGCTTTTTCCCAGGTGCGCTTTTCCGAAGTGGTAATACCATGGCCATCGGAAAATGTGTCTTCGACCTTGGAAAAATAGGTCAGGCGATCAATGAAATTGCTCATGGTGTGTTTCCTTGAGTTTTGCTGCGCTCCACATCATGCAGAAGACTGCCGCGTTTTGTGTAGTAGTGCCAGGTGATGACGACGCAAGAAGCGTAGAAGATCATGAAGGCAATCAGGGCAGCAGACGGACTTCCGGTTGCAGCGATTGATGTGCCGTATGACTTCGGTATGAAGAAGGCGCCATAAGCAGCGATCGCTGAAGTGAACCCGATGATTGCGGCAGCTTCTTTATCTGCCTGTTTCACCAGCTCGTCTTTGCCCAGACCCGTCATCAGACGGCCAACTTCCAGCCGCATAATTACCGGGATCATCTGGAAGGTCGATGCATTACCCACACCTGTTGCAAAGAACAGGATCATGAACATGGCGAAGAAACCCCAGAATGCTCCAGGCTGATCTTTGATGGCGAGGAAGTAAAGAACACCCGCAACCGCACCAATCATCACAACGAAAGTCCACAAGGTCACACGACCGCCGCCGTATTTATCAGACATCCAGCCCGTGGCTGCGCGCGAAAGTGCACCGACCAGAGGACCGAGAAAGACATACTTGAGCGAGTTCGCATCCGGGAACATCAGTTTTGACAGCAAGGGGAAGCCTGCGGAATATCCGATGAAGGAGCCAAAGGTACCCGTATAGAGCCAACACATAATCCAGTTGTGTTTGCGCGAGAAGATGACTGATTGCTCTTTGAAAGAAGCCTTGGCGTCGGCAATATCATTCATGCCGAACCAGGCTGCAATCGTTGTCAGGATTAAGAACGGCACCCAGATAAATCCGGCGTTCTGCAACCATAATTGCGTACCATCACTGGTTGTTTGCGGCTCGCCACCGATCACGCCAAACACTCCAGCGGTGATAACCAGCGGTACGGTAAACTGCATAACGCTGACACCGGCATTGCCAAAGCCTGCATTGAATGCAAGTGCGTTACCCTTTTCCTTCTTCGGGAAGAAGAAGGAAATATTGGCCATGGAGGAGGCAAAGTTACCACCGCCCAGGCCGCAAAGAAGAGCCAGCACCAGGAACATAGCGTAAGGCGTGCCAGGATCCTGCACCGCATAACCGATGCCAAAGGCTGGAATAAGCAGAGATGCTGTTGTCAGGGTTGTCCATAGACGCCCACCAAAAATCGGTACCATGAACGAATAGAATATTCTAAGCGTTGCTCCCGATAGCCCCGGCAAAGCTGCCAGCCAGAACAATTGGTCAGAGGAATAATTGAAACCGATCGACGGTAGTTTGGCAACAACCACACTCCACACCAGCCACACAGAGAATGCCAAAAGCAAGCACGGTATGGAAATCCATAAGTTTCGCTGGGCGATTTTCCTGCCCGTCTCCTCCCAGAATTTGTCATCATCAGGTCGCCAGTCTTCGATGGTCGGCCCCATGGCTTCGCCATGTTCGGCAGGTATGTGAATTTCCGCCATTTCCGGCAGCTGCGGCAATTCCCGCATACCTTCCGGCAGAGCTTGGCGTTCCATCCGGCGGATTGAATTATGCATCCACAAGATAGCAATGCCGACGATGCCGAACAACAGCATGAAACTGCTGGTCCACACCCCGGTAAGATCATTCATAACCCCAAAGGAAATCGGTAGGATAAAGCCACCCAAACCACCAATCATACCAACCAGGCCACCAACGGAGCCAACATTGCCGGGATAATAAACCGGAATGTGCTTGTAGACGGCCGCCTTGCCCAGAGACATGAAAAAACCAAGAATGAAAATCAGCACAACAAAGGGAACCAGCCCCATGCTGGTTGAAAATTCGATCGGGCCTTTTATGCCGTTAATGACATAATCGGTATTGGGATAAGACAGCATAAAAGTGACAGCAAGCGAGACGCCAAGCGTCCAGTACATAACAGCGCGCGCACCGTATTTATCGGAAAGATGGCCACCATAAGCCCTGAACAGACTGGCTGGAACGGCAAAAAAAGCTGCCAGCATACCAGCGGTTTGGATATCAACCCCATATACACCGATCAGGTAGCGCGGCAACCACAGGGCGAGGGCGACAAACGCGCCAAAGACAAAGAAATAATATAGTGAAAAGCGCCATACCTGCAGGTTTTTCAGCGGTTCCATTTGTTCGGCAAAGGATTGACGGCGCAGGTTTTTTGTCTTGCGTTCCATAAGCGCTGGATCGCTCTTGGCGAAAATAAAGAACAACACAGCAGTAATCGCCATGATAACACCATAGACGCGAACCACGCCCTGCCATTCGTCACCCATCGCCACCAGTAAAATCGGCGCACCAAAGTTGGTAATCGCAGCACCAACGTTACCAACACCGAAAATCCCCAGGGCTGTACCCTGCCGGTCCTTTTCGTACCAGGTGGAGACATAGGCGATACCAACGGCAAAACTGCCGCCAGCCAGTCCAACACCCAGACCCGCCAGTAAAAACATCGGGAAAGTCGTTGCATACGTCAGCAGGTAAGCTGCAAAGGCTGTTGTCAGCATTTGAGCTGTGTAAATTACTCTACCGCCAAACTGGTCGGTCCATATGCCAAGAAAGACGCGGCTTAACGAGCCCGTCAAAATCGGCGTGGCAATCAAAATACCAAACTGCGTCTCGGAAAGCCCAAGATCAGCTTTTATTTTAATGCCAATAATTGAAAAAATGGTCCAGACGGCAAAACAGACTGTAAAGGCTAAAGTACTAAGTGTTAATGCACGTGTTTGCTGGCCGGAAGTAACTCCGTCTAAATGCCCCATGATAGCTCCGATCACTGGTTTGGTTTGTGATACGGCTACCTAACCCGGTTTTGGGGAACCGAATTTGACTAGGATCAAATTATCGAAAAAGTTTTTGCAACTGCGAAGAGAAACGAAATTATGTCTGAAAAACTACCACCCGGCAAAAAAGGAGACGGAAATACCGACTTTTGCCTGACGATGCGATTAAACCAAACCATCCAGAACAAGGTGGTAAGGATCACTGCGGCAGCTGCTCCAATAAACCCGAAAATCGGCACAAACACTATATCACAGACAAAAAGCAGCGCGATGCTGGCAATATAGACAGGAATACTGGCCCGCTGATTTCCCAATATCGTCAAAATCTGAATAGCGGGACCGGCAGCAGCCCGGATTACCTGGGCAATCATACCGGCATAGCCCTCAGCAAATCCTGCGCCAAAAAATCCCAGAACAAAATTGCCAAACAAAATCAAAAATACGAAGCCACTCAATGTTATGACCACCGCAAAGCGGTTGGCCTGGTCGAAATCACATTGGGAATTTTTACACCGGTTCAAGCCACGGGCACCTAATATTGTGCTCCATTATCAATTTGGCATTGTTTTTGCTTGTAATGTTTTATGATCAATCTCAAAAAGGACGAAACAATGGCGTTTGTAAAAGATTTGGCAGAAAGTAAATCCTTACTTCAACAGCAAAATTTTCTTCATCTAGAAGATGTCCTGTCGGACGAATTCATAGAAGTTCTTGAACAGTATGGTCGCGAGATCGCTGATGACCGTCTGGACGAGATTGACGAATGGCGAATTAGTGGGAAAAAACGGCAGTTTTTGTTCGATTTTCCGTCACAAGACTTCCTCGATGCTTTTTGCGAAAACATCGGAGGCATTACCGGCCATTCAGGCAGTGACATCACCATTGGCGAGCGCCATATCAAAGTTTACCATGAAGACGCCGAAGATTTTCCTGCCCCTCACATGGACAGACAGGCGGCCGAGTTTACAATCGGTTTTCCCATTCACATTGCGGACGATTCCCGCGTCTGTTTTTTTCCTCATTTGTCTCGAAAAGAGAATACCGGAGAAAAAGCCAGCTTTGCGAAAGTGCCGGAAGGCACCAATATGGAACAATATTACGAAGATGACCGCATCGTGAAGATGAAAGGCAAAATAGGTGACATGTTTATTTTTCATGGCTCAACCATCTATCATGAACGCATAAAACCTACCGGATCAGCCATTCTTTACATCAAAATCAATGCAGCCAATCGTGACCCGCTTGGAGAACATGCCAGTCTCTTGAAAAGCCTTGAAAGCAAGCAGGCCGCCTCTGCCGCGTAATCTACTGCCTGTGACCCAGCCCCCTGAATTCCGGCCAGATTGGTGTTAGTAATCCGTCTTTGAAAGGATGGACTATGAAGCGCAGATTTACGGATGAACAGATTATCGGAATAATCAAGGAATATGAGGCCGGTGTGAAGGCCTCTGAGCT
>JAJFHS010000008.1 GCA_021775475.1 Hyphomicrobiales bacterium | reverse complement strand
CCAGTTGCTGGTCGATGATCTTCGGGAGCCGCTGAGCGTCGATCAAAAATGCTTTGTCGATCATATTTTCAGTGGTGGGCAGCACCTCCTCGAATTGATCAACGACGTTCTCGATTTTGCCAAGATCGAAGCCGGAAAGGTCGATCTTGTGATAGAGAATTTATCCGCTAGGGCCGTCTTGGATGAATGCCTCTCCATCATTGATGTGATCGCGAGCGAACGAGCCATAAAGATCATCATCGGGGATCGCTTCCAAACAGCGGCGAAGGTACGCGCTGATCATACCCGGTTCAGGCAATCGCTTCTCAATTTGTTGTCCAACGCCGTCAAGTACAACTGTGAGAATGGCCGGATTATGATTGATTGCCACGAGACGCTCGCCCGCATGCTCCATATCTCGGTAACCGATACCGGCGACGGCATTGCCGAAGAGTCGCTCGACGAATTATTCGAGCCGTTCCGCCGTTTGAAGGCCGAGTACACCGATATCGAAGGCACCGGCATCGGTCTGACCATCACCAAGCAACTTGTCGAGAGGATGGGTGGGCGTATTGGCGTTGATACAGAAATTGGAAATGGTTCGACCTTCTGGATCGAACTTCCTTTGGCAGAAAGCAAAATCATTGACGAAGCGACGACCCGCCGGGAATTGGAAGACGACGATAGAAAATTATCGCTGAGCTTTTCCGGCACGGTACTTTACATCGATGACAACCCGGCGAGTTTGAAACTTGTGGAATCGATCATCGGACGTATTGAGGGCCTTTCTATACTCTCGGCTCAAAACGCCAATTCGGGCATTGATTTGGCTAAAAGCGACGCTCCCAACCTGATTATCGTCGACATCAACCTTCCCGACATGGACGGGTTCAGTGTCCTCAAGGAGCTACAGCGTCTGAAGATAGCCAATAATACGCCGATCATCGCGCTTAGCGCCAACGCCATGCCCGAAGTCATCGACAAAGGCATCAAGGCTGGGTTCAGAAACTACCTGACAAAACCGATAAATATCGTGGCGTTGGTCGATCTGATCAAAGACGTTCTGCGGACTCCGTAAACGGTGACGGTCGTGGCGGAATCGTTCAACCGGGCTTCGGGACGACGAGAACCTTTTCGGTCTTGTAGCGGCCTTCGCAGTCATCGACGGTTTCTTTGACGATCGCGCCTTTCATCCCCATGTCGTAGTTCAACCAACGCTCTTTGTGCGCGTCGGAGACTTTGGCTTCGGTTATCGATTGCGCCAGCAATTCGTGGCGAATCATGAAAACCTCTTCGGTGATGAAAAGATGCTGGTGGCCGTACATCGGCAAGCGCCCCTGATAGCAGACCGGCCCGCCGAACAAATCGGCCATGAAATCGGTTTGCTGCTCTTCCAGATGCCAGCGTTCCTTGCCGACGAAGAAGCCCTTCAGCCACGCGTGGGACAGCAGCTTGTCATAGAGCAGCGTATGAACCCGGGCGATGCAGTCCTTGCCGCCAATTTCATCGAGAAATACCGTCGTCATGGTGTCGCGTTCCATTCATTATTCATCGTCGTTAGGCCGGGATTTGCTGCGTAAATCCTTAAGTTCGTAGGGGTCGGTATAGATATCCGAGACTTCCGCGCCCGCCTCTATTGAGCGGTTTTGTCCGCTATAGACCATCGGCGGAAATCCACACAAAAACACCCGCCAGCCGGTGAGTTCCGGTTGCTCGAAAAAAGCCATGTCGTCGGCGCGGCCGTGGCGGAAACCCGCCGGCGCTTCATCTTGTGAAATACAAGGCGTGTAATGGAAGTTGCCGTGCGCCGCTTGCAGGGCGCGCAATTCGTCGGCCAGATAAAGCCCGTCCCGCGTTCGGCTGCCGTGAAACAAATTAATCGAGCCCGTGTGCCCGGACGCCAAGGCGTCCCTGACGATACCGATCAGCGGCGCCAGGCCGGTGCCATTGCCGATCAGCAGCATCTCCTGGTCGGCGCGGCCGGGGTCATAGAAACAATTGCCCAGGGGGCCCTGGATGCCGAGATGATCGCCCGGCCTCATCTCGTCCAAAATCCAATTGCTCATCTCGCTGCGGGCGAGGCGCTTGATGTGAAACTCCAGTCGATCATCGAGGTTCGGCACGCTGGCCAACGAATAGCTGCGAACCAAGCCGTCTTCGCGGCGCAGGTTCAAAAACTGACCGGCGCGGTAATAGAGCGGCGTCGTCGGCTCCAGAAAAACCCGGCAAATATCCGGCGACAAATGCTCGATCTCGGCGACGGCCGCCGGGCCGAACATATCCTGCTGGTCGATAACGCCGACCTGAATATCCGATGTCGGACGGCATACGCAGGGCAGGAAATGGCCCTTGGCGACCAGGGAGCTGCGCAATCCCACCTGGGACTGTTGCGGAACGCCGCCCTCGATCAGCTGCATGATGCAGGTGACGCAGACCCCCATTTTACAGGAGTATGGGATATCCTGACCGTTCTCGATCAATACATCGAGGACCGTCTGATCCTCCCCGCACGGGAAAACGCGGTTGTAATATTGAACGTTAGCCATGAGGGTCGCTGAACGGATTACAGTTGGTTATGGCTGCCGTCACAAACCGCGCCCTTCTTGCTCGCTTTGCAGCCGCAAAACGCCACTTTCTTCGACTCGGTCGCGGTATATTTTACCGGCTCGATACCCGTTCCGCTGTGCGAACCATCGCAGAACGGCTGCGTCGCGCTGCGTCCACAGGCGCACCAGAAATAGCTTTTACCTTCCGCGACTTCGACGGGATAGGGAAACTCTTGCGCGACGACGGGCTCTGCCATTCGTGATCTCCATTTTTCAAGCGAC
>JAJFHS010000070.1 GCA_021775475.1 Hyphomicrobiales bacterium | reverse complement strand
GCGATGCCATCAACCCCATCCTCGCAGCAGCAGGATACAACTTCCGCCTCATCCTCAAGTGGATCAGGCTTCTTTGGCTCAAAATCTGGATCATCTGGATAGTCAGTCAATCAGCCAAAATCGCGTAGTTCACGTTCGACTTTGTAACGTCCTGATCGCCAACTACAAGGATAGTCGTTTTTTTTGTTACGCCTTGGCCTACTGTACAGCCTATTTTGGCAGCCATGTCTGCTGCTTCGCGTCTAGGAATTTCGAGAGAACCTGTAAAAACAATCACTTCACCAAATAGGAGACCATTTGGATTACCATCACGTTTTATTGTTGTAGATTCAGCTGTGCCAATAGGTCGATTTACTCTGGTCAGCCAGCCTTCAATATCAAATTGGCTTTCAATCATGGCTTTGAGCAAAACTTGCCCAGCAGCTTTTGCATCTTCCAACGCGTCATGATGCTGAAAACTAATATCGAGCGCTTTGCAAACGTTGGAGAGGCCATACCCACTTGATGCAAATTCTGGCCAAGTTCTGCGAACAACTCGTGCGGAGTCGAGCCATGTCCAAGCTGGGGCTGGGATTTGGTGTTTACGAGCGGCCTGATGAATCGCTACACGATCAAAATGCGTGTGGGTAACAACGACACTATCACCGACAAACTCCATAATGGCGGGTAATAAGTCTGGGAAAAACGATGCATCCTTGATGGTATGTTCATCAATGCCGTGAATGGATATATTTATGGCATCGAAATAATCTTTTGGATTGATATAGGCTTTCCATTCGGCGGCAATACTGCCATTGATGAATTTGGCTGCACCTATTTGACAAATGGAAGCCATATCAGCATTTGCTGTTTCTACGTCTATAGCAACAAAGTTCACGGTCATCTCCTTCGATTATATTCAGATAGTTTGCTGCACAGAATCTAGCTTTTTAGGACTTCATTACGGTGTCATTAGCATTACAAATTATGGTAATGGTATGAACGCCCCTCTCGGCTTCTGATTGAGCAATAATGGAAGTGTTAGAAACGATTCTATTAAAAGGAGGCGTCCATGACTAATACCATTACCATTATAGGTTTCGACCTTGCAAAGACTGTTTTTCCAGGTTCACTGCGCCCTCAACGCCGGTCATGGGGGCAGGCTTAAACTGGTGGCAGCGCAGCTGACGGATGAGGGGTAAGGCGCCAATCTCGAATTCTCCCCTAAAGATGCTGCTGCGCTTCCATCTGCGTTCCATCTGAAAAGCGCGAAAAGCGGAATGACTCAAGATCAACCGCAGGCGCATCCCCACAGACAAGGTCCGCCATGACATGACCGGTTGCCGGGCCGACACCAAAACCGTGGCCGGAAAAACCGGTGGCCATATAAAGACCGGGCAGGGGGTCTATGCGATCTAGAACCGGAAGCACGTCAGGGGTGACGTCGATCATTCCCGCCCAGCTTTCTGCCAGTTCTAGGCTGCCGAAGGCGGGTGACAGGGCCTGTATTGCTTTCAGAGATTTGCGCACATGACGTGCATCGGGCTTTGGATCAAGCACCCGCATTTTTTCAAACGGGCTGGTTTCATCCAATTGCCACGGGCGCAAATGAGACAGTTCACTAAAAAAACGACCGTCCAGATGCGGCCGCATGCGTCCACTGAACACCTCTGATTTAACCAGTGGCCAAAAATCTGACAAAAACCGGAAAGCGTCCGGCACCAGAGGGAAGGCGTCCGAGCCAGCAGCGGTAAGCGTATAGCCACCATCAAGGCGGCGTCGAAATGCACCTGTATCTGTGAACACACAGTTTTCCGTCACCAGCGGTGCAGGAGCTGTGCGGCACACGGTGGCGAGCACTCTCAGTTGCGGCAAACGAATGCCCAGCGAGCGGCAGAACAGGCTCGACCATGCACCGCCCGCCAGCACAACGGAAGATGTCTCAATCGAGCCGTTTTCGGTAATAACAGCCGAAACCTTTCCAGCTTTAGTCTCAATACCCCTGACAGCACACTGGGTGAAAATTTCCGCGCCAGCCAATTGCGCCTGTTTGGCAAAGGCGGGAACAGTGAGTGCCGGTTCAGCCCGGCAATCTGAAGGTGTTGTTATGCCGCCAATCATCGGTGATGCGTTTGAGTGCAGAACATTGCGGGCAGCGGTGGCATCAATCACGTCGCACTCAAAGCCTTCAGGCCGCATGTCTGCTGTGTCCGCAGCCCACCTGGCATAGATGTCCAGTTTTTTGGTCTCGGAAGTGAGGTAGGTTGCACCACATTGAGAAAAACCGATATTTTCCGCCCCGACAAGTGTCGCCAATTCGCGCCACAGTCTTTGCGCGTGAACGGCAAGAGGGACTTCGCGCGTATCTCTGCCCTGAATGCGCACCCAACCCCAGTTGCGTGAGGATTGTTCACCGGCAATGCGGCCTTTTTCGCATAAAACAACCGGTATTCCTCTTTTAGCCAGATAGTATGCTGTCATGACACCGGCAATGCCACCACCAATCACGACGCAGTCGGTATGTGCCGGCATCTTGCCTTGACGATTATAATTCATGCAGGACTCTTTCCAGTTTTTGCTTCTGCCCTTGATTTTACGGCCAGAACACCTGTGTCATAAACAACACAATCGCTACACATTTTCAATTGTGACTTTTTTGTCCACATATTGCCGTATTGTTCAGATAGTGAATGTTTTTAGTATGTTAGAGCCCTTAAACAGAGGTATTTGTTTACTGTTTTCGTTTAGTTTTCTTGGTGGAAAAAAAATTGCCTGGAAATTGAAGCTCTGTCCTCTGGATTAGAGCGCATCTAGACCATAATATTCCGACGCAGATTTATTGCCCACCTTCAGGAGCACAAAAATTAATGGACGCGTACACTTTCGACAAATCAAAATTACCCAGCCGCCATGTCACCGTTGGCCCCGAACGCGCTCCGCACAGGGCGTTTTATTATGCAATGGGATTGAGTGAAGAAGAGATAAATCAGCCGTTTGTCGGTGTGGTGTCTTGCTGGAATGAAGCAGCACCGTGTAATATTGCATTAATGCGTCAGGCCCAATCGGTCAAAGCCGGTGTCAAGCAGGGTGCCGGTACCCCGCGTGAGTTCTGCACGATCACCGTTACCGATGGCATTGCCATGGGTCACCAGGGAATGAAATCCTCTTTGGCCTCACGCGAAGCCATTGCTGATTCAATTGAATTGACCATGCGTGGCCATTGTTATGACGCTATGGTTGGTGTTGCAGGGTGTGATAAATCCCTGCCTGGTATCATGATGTCGATGTTGCGCCTCAATGTGCCATCGGTCTTTCTCTATGGCGGCTCTATCCTGCCGGGAAAATTCAAAGGCAAGGATGTAACTGTCGTCGATGTCTTTGAAGGTGTTGGCCAGCATTCGGCTGGCAATATGACCAACGAAGAACTTCATGAACTTGAATGTGCCGCCTGTCCCAGTGCTGGAGCCTGTGGCGGCCAGTTTACGGCCAACACAATGGCGTGCGTGTCTGAAGCCATCGGCCTCGCATTACCCCTGTCCTCGGGCATGCCTGCTCCTTATGAGAGCCGCGATCAATATGCCGAAGCCAGCGGCCGCGCCGTAATGAATTTGTTAAAACTGGGTTTGCGTCCGCGCGATATTGTGACGCGAAAAGCTTTGGAAAACGCGGCCACCGTGGTCGCTGCCACTGGCGGGTCCACCAATGCCGGTCTGCATTTGCCCGCTATGGCCAGCGAGGCCGGTATTGATTTTAATCTGCGCGAAGTCTGTGAGATTTTCAAGCGCACGCCTTATCTGGCTGATTTGAAGCCGGGTGGTAAATATGTTGCCAAAGACATGTATGAAGCGGGAGGCGTGCCCAACCTCCTCAAAACCCTGCTTGATGGCGGATTTATTCATGGTGACTGCATAACCGTCACCGGTCGCACAATAGCAGAAAACCTCGAAGATGTATCCTTCGATCCCAATCAGAAAGTTGTCTACCCGGTCTCCAACCCATTGTCGCCAACCGGCGGTGTTGTCGGGCTTGAGGGTAATCTTGCACCGGAAGGGGCAATTGTTAAGGTGGCAGGAATGGACAGTCTGGTTTTCACCGGGCCAGCGCGCTGTTTTGATTGCGAGGAAGATGCTTTTGAAGCCGTTAGCAACGATGGTTTTAATGAAGGTGACGTGCTTGTCATTCGCTATGAAGGGCCCAAGGGTGGTCCCGGTATGCGCGAGATGTTATCTACTACAGCGGCGCTCTATGGCCTTGGCATGGGCGATAAGGTAGCTCTGATCACCGATGGCCGTTTTTCCGGTGCAACCCGCGGGTTCTGTATCGGTCATGTGGGGCCGGAAGCTTTTGTCGGTGGCCCGATAGGTCTGTTGAAAGATGGTGATATCATTACCATTGATGCCGAAAACGGAATTCTCTCTGTCGCTTTAAGTGATGATGAACTGACTGAGAGACGCAAAGGCTGGACACCGCCAGACACACAATATGCAACAGGTGCTTTGTGGAAATACGCCCAACTGGTCGGGCCAGCCAACAAGGGCGCCTTAACCCATCCCAGCGGGAAGGAAGAAGTTCTTTGCTATGCGGATATTTAGGTTTACCGCTACTGGCTTGAGTTTGCTGGTAGCATCGCTGTTAACAGCGAACATCAGTTACGCCGGGGATGTCGCGAGCCATATAGTCTCGCAGATTGTGCCATCGGCATCGTTTGCGCCGACAAACATACAAATTCCACAGGAAAATCTGTCACCTGTTGTTCAAACGGCGCCGGATTTGCCGGCGGTTGCTGTTCTCGATCCCTTGTTGATTCTTGAGACCCTGCCTGAGAAAAAACAGGCAAAGGCAGCTTATAAGTTTGCCAGAAAAGCGTTTAAGGACGGTAATTTTGAACGCGCAATTGTATTTCTTAAATTTTCTGCAGATCGTGGTTATCTGCTGGCGCAATGGCGTTTGGCCAGAGCCTATCGTTTCGGTAAAGGTCTCAAGAAAAGCGATATCAAGGCACTGAAATGGTTTCGCAAAGTCGCCGCCAGTCACGATCCCGTGTTTCGGCGAAATCGCAAAAAATTGCGGGCAACCGTTTCCTCTCTCGTTGCTATTGCGGATTATTTTCGTACCGGCGTCAAGGGAACGACCTATTCAAAAAACCTCGACAGAGCACAGTCGCTGTATCGCTATGCCGCCACCCGCTATGGTCATCCCGGGGCTCAATATGAACTGGGTGTCATGTATCTGAAGGGCGAGGGACTGGAAAAAAGCCAGTTGGTTGGAATGAAGTGGCTGATGCTGGCCTCGCGCAAGGGATTTTCCAGAGCTCAAGCCTTGTTGGGAGATATTTATCTGTCATTCAAGAACAGCCCCAAAAGTCGTCTCAAGGGGTTGATGTGGCACAGAATGGCGGAGAAAAGCGCCAGAGCGGATCGTGACAAAAAATTACTGACCCGTAGTGGCGAGATTTTTGCCACCGCCAGTGAATCCGAACGCGCACTTGCAGTTGCTATGGTCGCAAAAATGCAGGAAAATAACGCTGCTTCCGCCTCAGCGCGACAGTAGTTGCTTCAAATATCCAGTTCTATCCAGATCGGAACGTGATCGGAAGCCTTTTGCCAACCTCTGGTGAAACGATCGATACCGGCGCTTTTTAATCTGTCAGCAGCTTGCGGTGACAGTAAATGGTGGTCAATGCGAATGCCGTGGTCCTTGGGCCATGCTCCCGCTTGATAATCCCAGAATGTATATTGATGCGCCGCCTGTTTGCAGGCGCGATAGGCGTCCGTGAGGCCAAGGTTTAGGAGGCGGTGATAATGTTCCAGTGTTTCGGGGCGAAACAGGGCATCTTCACGCCAGCTTTCGGGATTATGCACATCATCATCATGGGGAATAACATTATAATCCCCGGCAATGACAAAACACTCCTCCAGCTTCAGCATTTCTTGTGCATGCGCATGCAACCGCTTCATCCAGTCAAGTTTGTACGGGTATTTTTCGCTTTCCACCGGATTGCCGTTGGGCGCGTAAATAGAGGCGATGGTAAGTGCTCCATCATCGGTTGAAATCGTCGCCTGTAAAAACCGGGCTTGCTCATCACTGTCATCGCCCGGCAATATGGCGCACACGTCCTCAAATGGTTTCTTTGAAAGCATGGCCACACCATTGTAGGATTTTTGTCCGTGAATAGCGACATTATAGCCAAGATCCTCAAGAGCCTGCCTGGGAAAAGTGTCCTCAACCGTCTTGATTTCCTGCAGACAGGCGACATCAGGGCTGGTCTCTTTGAGCCAGGTGACAACATTGTCCAACCGCGCCCGGATTGAATTCACGTTCCATGTTGCAATTTTCATATATAAATCAACTGCTTGAATTTAAAATTTTAAAGAGAAAACGATGTGCCACACCCGCACGAAGCCGTGGCATTGGGATTTCTAATCTGAAACGAAGCCCCAATCAGATCGTCGACAAAATCAACTTCCGAGCCATCCATATACATGATCGAAACGGTATCAACGATCACTTTTATACCATCTTTTTCAAACACAAGATCATCGTCTTTGTGCGATTGTTCCAGATCAAAGCCATATTGAAAGCCGGAACAACCGCCACCGGAAACCGAAATCCGCAGCACCTTGTTTGATTGTTCCTTGGCGATAATCTGGGATATTCTTTTCGCCGCACGTTCACTGATCGTAATTGATCCTGACATCAGAATTTACCTGTTCCTTTTTGCATCGCGAAAGAGTTTTAACATCTACGATGATATTTAGTGTTAAAAACCTGCTTGTCAAATCAATGGCACTGATATTTGAGCGCAACGAAAATTATAAGCATGACGGAAAACATCTCGACACCAATCAATCTCGCTGCCTACTCAGCCCGTGCTGATCGTGCGACAAGATTTCATGAAGAAGAAGAAAGCATCACACGCACCGCGTTTCAGCGCGATCGTGACCGTATTATTCACAGTGCTGCTTTCAGACGGCTGCAATATAAAACCCAAGTCTTCATCTACCACGAAGGCGATCATTTCAGAACCCGATTGACCCATTCGCTTGAAGTCGCCCAGGTGGCAAAATCCATTGCCCGGGCATTGCACCTCAACGAAGACCTGGTAGAGGCCCTGTCGCTGGCGCATGATCTTGGCCATACGCCGTTCGGTCATGCTGGTGAGGTCGCGCTCGACCACTGTATGTCGGAATTTGGCGGCTTTGATCATAACGCCCAGTCGCTCAAGATTGTCACTGGACTGGAAAAAAGATATGCCGAATTTGATGGCCTCAATCTCACCAAAGACACCCTTGAAGGGCTGGTCAAACACAATGGTCCGCTGTTGGACGTTAATGGAAATTATATCGGGGCAGGGGATCGTTTGCCGCACGCACTGACCGAGTTTATAAGTCAGTATGATCTTGATCTTGCCGGTCCGGTCTCGCTGGAAGCCCAGGTAGCCAATCTTTCGGACGATATAGCGTACAATGCTCATGATATCGACGATGGTCTGCGCGCCAATCTGATCACGCTTGATGATCTGCGTGGTCTGGAGCTGACTGCTGGATTGATCAAAGCGGTAGAGGATAAATATCCCGGTCTCGAACGCCCGCGCCTGATCCATGAAACCTTGCGCCGGGTGATAACGACCATGATTTATGATGTTCTTGCCCAGGCTCAAATCAATGATGACAATACAATCATATGCTTTTCGCCTGACATGCAGCGCCAGGAGCGTGAACTCAAACAATTCCTCAATGCACACATCTATCGCCATGAACTTGTTTTAATGAAGATGAGCCGTGCAAAAAAATGGTTGGGTGATTTGTTTGATTACTATCTGGAAAAGCCCACCGCTTTGCCCGAAGATTGGCAGATTAGTGCCGAAAATATACAGAAAGAAAAAATGGCCCGTCAGGTCTGTGACTTTATCGCCGGAATGACAGATCGCTTTGCTATGGATGAATATCGACGAATATTTGACCTGACGCCAATTTTTCGTTAATCCCGCTTGAGCACCGTAAAAATCTGGACCGCAAAGCCAGTTAATTGTTATCATATAGAAATTTAGGAGCATTTGCTCAGTGAATATCTTTGCTGAATTCGAAGCCCGCATACGCACGGCCATATCTGAAGTACAAAAATCCGGCGCTCTGCCGCACGACATTGATCTGTCTAAAATTACCACCGAGCCGCCGCGAGATGAAAATCACGGTGATGTCTCCACCAATGTCGCCATGGTTCTGGCTAAGCCCGCAGGCAAAAGCCCGATGGAAATTGCGCAAAAAATTGGTGATATTCTGGGTAAGGCTGACGATGTTCTCGGTGTTAATATCGCCGGACCGGGTTTTATCAACATCAAGCTCGCAGATGCCTTCTGGCACAAGGTTGTACGCGCCGCCTTGTCGACCAGAACAGAATTTGGCACCAGCAAAATTGGTAACGGCGAAAAAATAAATGTCGAATATGTCTCGGTAAATCCAACCGGACCGCTTCATGTGGGCCATTGCCGCGGGGCGATTTTCGGCGATGCGCTGGCCAATCTGCTGGATTACGCCGGCTTTGACGTGGTGCGTGAATATTATTTCAACGATGCTGGCGCCCAGATCGACGCGCTGGCTCGTTCTGTCCATTGGCGCATACGTGAAGCTTTGGGCGAAAAGCTGGGGGAAATGCCCGAAGGATTGTATCCGGGTGAATACCTCAAGCCGCTGGCTGAAAACCTCGCTGCCAAGCACGGCGCTGAATTAACCTCAATGACGGAAAAAGAGTGGTTGCCGGTTCTCAGAGCCGCCGGTGTTGCCGCTATGATGGCGTTGATCAAAGATGATCTAGCCATGTTGGGAATTCACCATGATGTGTTTTTCTCTGAACTGTCTCTCCATGATGGTGAAATTAAAAAAACCATAGAGGATTTGAACGCTAAAGGCCTGATTTATGACGGGTTTTTACCACCGCCGAAAGGCCGTACACCGGAAGACTGGAAGGCGCGCGAACAGACATTGTTCCGGGCAACGGATTTTGGCGATGATATTGATCGCCCCTTGATGAAATCAAATGGTGATTACACTTACTTTGCCGCCGATGTTGCATATTTTAAAAACAAATTTGATCGCGGTTTTTCCCAGATGATCTATGTCCTGGGCGCCGATCATTCAGGCTACATAAAACGCCTGCAAGCCATCGCCAAGGCCATATCCGGCGGTAAGGCTGAGGCGGTTGTACGCATTTGCCAGATGGTCAAGTTGTTTCGCGATGGCATACCCGTAAAAATGTCAAAGCGTGCCGGAAATTTCATCACCATGCGTGAAGTAGTCGAAGAAGTGGGCTCTGATTCTGTCCGGTTTATGATGCTGTACCGCAAAAATGATGCGCCGCTGGACTTCGATTTTGTTAAGGTTACCGAACAATCCCGAGACAATCCGGTGTTTTATGTGCAATATGCTCATGCAAGAATATGTTCAGTAAAGCGGGGAGCTTCAGAAAATATTCAGGAATCACAATTATCAAGTAAAGTATTGAGTGAAGCCTCTCTGGAACTGCTTAATGATGATAGTGAACGACAGCTTATGAGAAAAATTGCTTCTTTTCCGAGAATAATCGAAAGTGCTGCCCGGGCTCACGAGCCGCACCGGCTGGCATTTTTTCTTTATGAAGTTGCAAGTACCTTCCATTCGTTGTGGAATAAAGGCAAAGAGTTGCCGCATTTAAGGTTTATAGACGCGGAAAATTACGATACCACCATAGCCAGACTTGCGCTCATCACAGCAACTGCGAATGTCATTGAGCGTGGCCTGGCAATTCTGGGTGTCGAAGCAATTGAAGAAATGCGCTAGGAAAAGTTATTGACTGAAGATCGTAACCCTCCAAGACCACCTCTGGGTTCGGGAAATAATATTGCCGGACTCGATAATGGTGATCGGGCATCCCAACCGATGGAAAAATCGGATTCAGGTCTAGATGTGCGCAAGCTGCTGGGCCTTGGCCGGACTGTACCGGAGCCTGCACAGCCCACAAATCCACCACAGCCACCCGAACCCGCAATTCCTCAGGCCCCCCGGGAGAGGGCTCCAGTTGAAAGTACACCTGTGTCGCCAAAAGCGCCGCCGTCATTTGTGCGCCCGCCATCACCGGTACCACGACCTCCTTCTGTCACCGCTGCAGCACCACAGCCCCCTTCACAGGCACCGCGCGCGCCATCACCACGCGTGCCACCGTCAATGCCACGGCCACCCTCTACCGCACAGACTCCTCCTGCGGCACCGCGTGCACCTGCACCTGCACCGCGCATAAGCACGGAAGAGCCGCCGCATACGCCCGAACCATCGCAACGCCCGTTACGCGCAGCGTTTGCTGGGTTCGGCACAAAATCCAGAAGAGAAGAAAAAGCGCCGGAACTTTCCATTGATCCACCGGCTCAACCGCCATCGGAGCCCCGTGGTAACCGTGCGCCCGACAACGTACACCGTCCCATGCCTCCGATAGCAGATCCTGCCGAGTTCTTCAGTTTACGCCCGCCCGCTGATCCAATGTCGGCTGGCACACCTCTGGGTAAGGAAAAATCTGTTAAAGAAGATGTGCCGCCACCACTGCCGCCATACACAGCACCTGCACAACCACCATACCCGGCACCTCCAGCGCCTAGCTCGACTACCAATTCCAGATTGGAGGAGCTTGCGTCATTATCGGAAAAGTCTCTGGAAGATTATGATACCTTTGATGATTTCGAAGATACCAATTCGGATCGCCCCAAACGTACGCCGATAATTATCCTCGCATCTTTGCTTGGCGTTGGTGTTTTGGCAGGCGGCGTGATTTACGCCTATCGCCAGGGAGTACAAGAGAGCAGCCCGACAACTTTACCAATCATCGTGGCTGGGACAAAAGCCATCAAAGAAGAACCGACCAATCCTGGTGGCGTTAAAATCCCCAACCAGAACAAGCTGATTTACGACCGAATTCTGGGTGAAGAAACCGACATTGCTGAAAGGCTTGTTTCTCGTGAGGAAAAAGTTGTGTCTTTTTCTCAACAACCGGCAACCACCATTATCAACAAGTCTTCGCCTTCGGCCGACACGCCGGGTTCGCAAGGCAACAATGCACCTGCCACAGGAAATTCAGGTGCTGCGGAAGATCAATTGGCTAAAAAGCTGGCTGAATCATTGCCCAAACCCCAATCTCCACCGGACAGTCTGACCGCTGTGGTTGGTGACAGAACAACATCTGAAACACTGAAATTACCTCCAAATATTCAAGAGCAGGCATCTGCCGCCCAAGGGGGGATTGTTCGTCTGGATACGGAAACGGTGGCACCACCAAGTGTCCCGGCAGCCCCAGCGGCGCCCAGTTCGTCCTCTGAAAGTCTGGCGATCGCCAAACTGGTTGAAGATTCAATCGATGCGACACCGAAACCGGCAGTAAAAACCAGGGTGCCGCCAGTATTGCCGCGCCGCAAACCGCCAGCGCCGACTTCAACCCGGGTAGCCAGTGCAACACCGCAGGCAACAACAGCTCCTGCGACCGCTGCACGCTCGACATCGGGAAATTTTGTTATTCAGATAGCCGCCTTCCGTTCTCGCGAAGAAGCGTTGTCACGCTTTGCCACACTTAAACGCCGCCATGGCAGGTTGCTTGGCCCTTATACGTCATTCGTTCAGCGCGCTGACCTCGGTGGTCAAGGCATCTATTATCGTCTGCGCCTTGGGCCTATTGATGGCAAGGACAAGGCGTCGTCCCTGTGTCGCTCCCTGTTGTCTGCAGGCGAAAAGGATTGTCTGGTCCGAACCCGGTAAATCATGACCGTATCTGCTCTCATTATCGGATGTAGCGGCCATGTTTTGACACCGCAGGAAATCGACTTCCTGCGTCGATTTGATCCGTGGGGCCTCATATTATTTCAGCGAAACTGTCAAAACCCTGAGCAGATCAAGGCCCTGGTATCATCCTTTCGTGACATTTGCGGTCGAAAAGATGCACCGGTTTTGATTGATCAGGAAGGCGGCCGTGTACAACGCCTTGGTCCGCCCCATTGGCGCCAATACCCGGCGGCGCGCGTATTTGGCGACATGTTTGAAGAAAGCCGCGAAGATGCCAGACAGGCGACCTATTTGATTACGCGATTGATGGCTGAAGATCTGCATGATCTGGGTATAAGCGTGGATTGCCTGCCCGTCGTTGATGTGCCTCATCCCGGTGCCGACAATATTATCGGTGATCGCGCCTACAGTAGTCAGCCGGAAATCGTAGCTGAACTGGCCCAACGTGCCGCCACAGCATTGCTGGACGGCGGGGTTTTACCGGTTATCAAACACATTCCAGGTCACGGGCGCGCCACCGTTGACAGCCATATTGAACTCCCCCGCGTCAAAGCCAGTGCAAAAGAACTGTGTGAAATTGACTTTGCGCCCTTTGTTGAACTGTCACACTTGCCGTTGGCGATGACGGCTCACGTCGTCTATGAGGCCTTTGATACCAGTTGCCCGGCCACATTGTCACCCGCCATCATTGAAGGCGTAATACGCGGACAAATGGGTTTCGAGGGCTTGATCATGAGCGATGATCTTTCGATGAAAGCCTTAAGCGGCACGCTCGGGCACCTTACCTGCTCAGCATATGCCGCTGGATGCGATGTGGTTTTGCATTGCAATGGCGATATGGTTGAAATGGAATCAATTGCCGCAAATGTTCCCCGATTGGCCGGAAAACCTCTGGCCCGGGCCGAAGCTGCACTGAAGTGTTTGAATTACCCACAGGATTATGACCGAGACCACGCTCTGTTCCTGCATTCCCGGTCTATCCAAAATAGCCTATAGCGCCAAATCCGGTTAGGATGAAGGCAACTGATTCGCGTTGGAAGATAGTCATGACAACACCGGAAGATAATCAACAGACAACCGATGCGCTAGTGAGCGCTGGCGTGCCGGATGATTTTGACGACGTGGTACCGTTTGAGCAGCGCGATGAAAAAGCAGCTCTTGTTGTTGATCTTGATGGTTTTGAAGGACCACTGGATCTTCTGTTAAATCTTGCCCGCACTCAAAAAGTGGATTTGACCAAAATTTCAATTCTGGCGTTGGCTGAACAATATCTGGTTTTCATCAACAACGCCCGCAAACTTCGCCTGGAGCTTGCGGCAGATTACCTGGTAATGGCAGCCTGGCTCGCCTACCTCAAATCAAAGCTCTTGTTGCCCGAACCCGAAGAAGAAGCCGGAGCCAGTGGTGAAGAGTTGGCCGCAATGTTGGCGTTTCGGTTAAAGCGCCTTGAAGCCATGCGCGAAGCCGCCGCCAACCTAATGGCGCGCAATTGCCTGGGGCGAGACGTCTTTGCACGCGGTGAACCTGAAGGCATACGGGTGATTACCACCAGCGAGTACAGCGATAATCTTTATGACCTTCTGGCTGCCTACGCCACCCGGGTGCAGCGCTCGGCAATAACTGAGATCAAATTTAAGCGCCTACCGGTATGGTCAATTAAACAGGCGCGGCAATGTCTTGAAAGTCTTCTCGGCGAGATGGATGACTGGGGCACGATTGATGCGTTTTTGGTGGAATATCTGACAACGGAAGAAACCCGTAGCTCAGTTATGGCCAGCAGCTTCAGCGCCACGCTGGAACTGGTGCGTGAAGGGGCGTTGGAATTAAAGCAAACCAAACCGTTTGCCCCGCTTTATATGCGCAAACGAAAAGTGGCGTGACCATGCCGATCGGCACTGTTGAGTAATGTATTTTTGAAAGTTGGATTGAAATTGTGGAAAAACCTCTAAAAATAGAAACCAGACAAGCTCAATTTGATGACACAAACACTGTGGCCGTTCTGCATAGCGTGGCCCCCGATGTGGCTCAGCACCGGCGTATTCTCGAAGCCTTGCTGTTTGCTGCAGCAGAACCCCTGGACGAAGAAAGTCTGCGCTCTCGATTACCGCAAGACGCGGATATTTCTGCTCTTTTGAATGTCCTTGCTGAAGACTATTCCAGCCGCGGTGTCCATTTGGTCAAGGTTGCCGGCAAATGGGCCTTTCGCACGGCAGATGACCTGAGATTCTTAATGCAGCGTGAGGCAATTGAGCAAAAAAAGCTGTCCAAAGCCGCTCTCGAAACGCTGTCGATCATTGCCTATCACCAACCTGCCACGCGAGCGGAAATTGAAGCTGTGCGCGGTGTCAGCATTTCGCGCGGAACTCTGGATGTCCTGCTCGAGATGGGGTGGATCAGATTGCGCGGGCGCAGACGCTCTCCCGGCAGACCGGTTACCTATGGCACCACTGAACATTTCCTCAATCACTTTGGTCTCGATACCATTGGTGAGTTGCCGGGGCTGGCTGAACTGAAAGGGGCCGGGTTGCTCGATGGTAACCTGCCGCCGGATTTTGAGATGCCGTCGCCCAACGATGATGACCTTAGTCCCGACGAAGATCCCATGGATGACGATGGGTATTATTCATCACAACCGCTTGTCGAACTTGACGAGGAATAAAAAATCGACCACACCACTGCTGGAATGTTTACGTTTTTAAACATGTTTTGATAGATGGGTGAAATGGTCGATACGGTTACAACCGGCATACCGGCAAGCTGGGGCAAGCGGGGAACTGCGGCCGCAACATTTGCAGCCCGGGTTCAGTTCAAAAATATTTGCCATAGTTACGGTGATGTGCCGACGCTGAAAGACGTGTCCTTTGACCTCAATCCGGGAGAAATAGTCTGTCTGCTGGGGCCATCAGGGTGTGGTAAATCAACCTTGTTGAGAATAGCTGCCGGTCTTGAGCGCCAGACCAGCGGCCGGATTTTTATGAATAATCAGGAAATCGCCGGGCCTGATAATTTTCTCGCCCCGGAAAAACGTGGAATTGGGCTGGTGTTTCAGGATTTCGCCTTGTTCCCGCACAAATCAATTCTTGAAAACGTCACATTCGGTCTCACCAGCTTAGGCAAGTCCCAATCCATTGTTGCCGCCAAAGCAGCGCTAAAACGAGTGGGAATGTCACAATACGAACACGTCTATCCGTATGTTTTGTCGGGTGGTGAACAACAACGCGTCGCTTTGGCGCGCGCCATTGCGCCACGCCCGCTTGTGTTGTTAATGGATGAGCCGTTTTCGGGGCTGGATCAACGTCTGCGCGATAATGTGCGCGATGAAACGCTCGCGGTTTTAAAAGAAACCAGTGCCTGCAGCCTGCTGGTAACGCATGATCCACAGGAAGCCATGCGCATGGCAGATCGCATTATTTTGATGCGCGAAGGGTGTCTGGTGCAGGTTGGATCGCCAAAAGAATTGTATACAAATCCCGTTGATATTGAAGCTGCCAGGTTTTTCTGTGATTTTAATGAACTGGAAGGTGTGGTCGAAGCCGGGCATATTAAAACTGCCGTGGGCACGGTAAATACTCCCGAACTGGCAACCGGTACAAACATGAATATTCTGGTACGGCCTCAAGGGATAACAATTTCAACCACTGACGAAGGATTGGATGGACGCATTGGCAACGTAAGGTTTTTGGGTGAATGCAGTCTGATAGATATTCATCTGGCTAATCTCGACAATCCTGTACAGGCCCGAATACCGGGAGAAATTGTGGAAAAACAGGGGGATATGATAAAAATCCTGGTTGATCCCGCACAAATTTTTGCATTTCCCCGCAAAGATAACTAGATAAGGCGTATATATTGATTAGCACTTTTGCCGGTTGCGGGGTATAGAACTGACAATATTTACCCCGTTGGCAATTAACAGTGGGGAATGATTGCGGCGAGGCTGTAATTTTGCCATACTGGCGAAAATTAGTGCCGCAGATTGCGTAATTGAGTGGAGAGTTTAGAAAATGGCACCAAGTTGGATACAAATTTTAATCGTTGCGGTATTGCTCGTCCTGTTGTTTGGGCGCGGTAAAATTTCTGGCCTGATGGCGGACGTTGCCAAAGGCATCAAAAGTTTCAAAAAAGGCATGGCTGATGATGTCGATGAGACTGAAGAAGCGGCAAGTGATACCGTAAAGACAATTGAACATGACGCTGATGAAACCGTCGCGTCGGTCAAGAGAACATCAAAAGCAAAAAGCTGAGCCATCAGGCCCGGCTTGTTCTAGACGTTGGTCCGCAATGGTGACCAACAGACCGCGAGCGAAAAATGTTTGATATCGGTGGCTTGGAACTTCTCATTCTTGGAGTGGTCGCAATTATAGTGGTGGGTCCAAAGGACCTGCCCGGTCTGCTGCGCCGTATTGGCAAAATGGTGGCAAAGGCCCGCAATATGGCTGGCGAGTTCAAATCCCATTTTGATGACATAGCCGATCAGGAAGAGTTCAAAGAGATTCGCGAAGGCATTGAATCGGTAAAAGACATGTCACCCACCAGTAAGATTAAGGATGCACTATCGCCGTTTGAAGAAGCGGGAAGCAGCATTAAAGATTCTATCGGTGGTATGGATACAGCATTGCCACCGTTAGAGACGCCCAAGAAGAAGACAAAAAAAGCGACGAAGAAAAAAGCCGCACCAAAAGCCAAGAAAGCTGCACCAAAAGCAAGCTCTGCCAAAGCGAAAAAACCGGTAAAGAAAGCCGCCACCAAAAAACCGGCTAAAGTCGCTGCAAAGGCAAGTGCATGACCTCGACAACGCCCGAAGACGAGATTGATGCCAGCCGCGCCCCCCTGGTTGAGCATTTAACCGAATTACGCTCGCGTCTGATCAAGACCATGATCGTATTTGTCATAGCCTTCAGTATATGTTTCTACTTTGCCAATGAGATTTTCAATTTCCTCTTGTATCCGTATGAACGCGCTGTTGGCCCCGACGGAAATTCGCAGCTGATATTCACCGCCCCGCAGGAGTTTTTGTTCACCCAGCTCAAACTCGGACTGTTTGGTGCTTTAGCTATTTCCTTCCCCGTAATCGCCGGCCAGCTGTATATGTTTGTCGCTCCGGGATTGTATAAAAACGAGCGCGCGGCCTTCCTGCCATTCCTTGCTGCTACGCCCATATTGTTTGTTCTTGGCGGATCAATCGTTTATTTCATCGTCATGCCTCTGGCGATGTCCTTCTTTTTGAGCATGGAACAGACCGGGGGTGAGGACCAACTGGCGATTACGCTTTTGCCCCGTGTCAGCGAATACCTCAGCTTGATCATGACACTGATCTTCGCATTTGGTTTGGTTTTTCAATTGCCGGTTGTCTTAACGCTTCTGGCCAAGGCCCGGTTGGTGACGCCGCAGGGACTAAGAGACAAACGCAAGTACGCAATTGTCGCAACTTTTGCCGCCGCAGCTTTTCTGACACCACCAGACCCTATCAGTCAGATTGGCCTTGCGATCCCCACGTTGCTTTTATATGAACTCTCAATTCTTTCTGTCGCCTACGTTGCCAAGAAGCAGGCCGAACGCGATGCTGAAGACGGTCTTCTCGATGATGAAGATGAAGATGAAGATGAAGATGAAGATGATGTTGATTAGGAAAAGTAGTATAGTTTTCTTCTTCCAATCAGTGTAACCCTTAAAATAAAACCTCAACATCTGTCTGGACCGGGATATGTTTGATATTAAATGGATCAGAGAAAACGCGTCAGCTTTTGATGCTGGTCTGGCCCTGCGCGGGCTTGAGCCGATGGCAGCAAAGGTCCTAGAAAAAGATACTGCTCGGCGTGATCATGTGGCCAGGCTTCAGGATGCCCAAAACCGACGCAATGCCGCATCGCGGGAAATTGGTGCTGCCAAAGCCTCTGGCGATGAGGAAAAGGCGCAACAGCTGATCACCGAAATTGCCGATCTCAAATCATTTGTGCAATCTGGTGAAGATGTCGAACGTCGCCTTAACCAGGAACTGACAGATTTGCTGTCCGGCATCCCCAATCTGCCCCATGCCGACGTGCCTGTGGGGAAAGACGAAAGTGCAAATATAGAGCATCATACATCGGGCAAAAAGCCTGAGATGGATTTTGAACCCAGGCAGCATTTCGACCTTGGGGAAGCCTTAGGCCTGATGGACTTTGAAACCGCAGCCAGACTTTCCGGTGCCCGCTTTGTTGTTCTTAAAGGTGCATTGGCGCGGATGGAGCGTGCATTAGGTGCGTTCATGCTGGATATTCACACAAGCGAAAACGGCTATTGTGAAATCGCTCCCCCCGTACTTGTGCGCGATCATGCCATGTATGGCACGGGTCAGTTACCGAAATTCGAAAATGATCAATTCCGCACCACAGATGGTTTCTGGCTGATACCCACAGCCGAAGTGCCTTTAACCAATCTTGCCCGCGAAACCATCCACGCCGACGAAGATCTGCCTTTGCGCTATACGGCTTATACGCCGTGTTTCCGGCTTGAAGCGGGAGCTGCGGGCAAAGACACCCGTGGAATGATCCGCCAGCATCAGTTTTCCAAAGTGGAGCTGGTGTCAATCACCACGCCGGAAAATTCCCAAGCCGAACATGAACGCATGCTGGGGTGTGTCGAAAAAATCTTGCAGCGATTAGGTTTACATTACCGGGTTGTAACGCTCGCCACCGGTGATCTGGGTTTTGGTGCACGCAAGACGTATGACATCGAAGTGTGGTTGCCGGGGCAGGGCGCCTATCGCGAAATTTCAAGTTGTTCGGTGTGCGGCGATTTTCAGGCCCGGCGGATGAATGCGCGGTATCGCAAATCCGGGGAAAAGAAAACAGAATTTGTTCATACGCTCAATGGTTCAGGACTGGCCGTTGGCCGAACACTTGTTGCGGTGTTGGAAAACTATCAACGCGCTGACGGTTCAATTGACATTCCCGATGCCCTGCAACCTTATATGGGCGGATTAAAAGACATAGAGGGAGTTGCCGGTAAATGAAACTGTCCTCTAATCCCGGTAACTTGAAACGAAAAAACCTGAGAATTCTGCTCACCAATGATGATGGTATTCACGCCCATGGTCTTGAGGTGTTGCGACAGATTGCGACCGAACTTTCAGATGATGTCTGGATAGTGGCACCGGAAACCGAACAAAGCGGTGGCTCGCGCTCTTTAACGCTTTCCGACCCACTCAGGGTTCGCCGCATAGATGAGCGTACTTTCGCCGTCAATGGCACGCCCACAGACTGTACGTTGATGGGGGTGGTAAAACTGATTGAGGGCAGGCGGCCCGATCTGGTTTTATCCGGCGTTAATCATGGCCAGAACATTGCCGATGATATTACGTATTCCGGCACGGTTGCCGGTGCCATGGAAGGGTCATGTGCGGGCATCCCTTCAATTGCCCTGAGCCAGGCCTTCTCATCCATACGCACAAACGAGCCAAACTGGGCGACAGCACAGACATTTGCACCTCAGATCATCGCCAGAATGCTGGATATCGGCTGGCAGACCAACATCATTATCAATCTCAATTTTCCTGACACCAAACCTGAAGATGTCAAAGGGATCAAGATCACCAATCAGTCGCTCAGGAACAAATTACCCACCCATATTGATGAAAGAATTGATGCGCGCGGGTCAACCTATTACTGGATCGGCTATGCCAATCGCGACGAGCCGCAACCAAAGGAAGGCGACATCACAGCGCTTGCTCAAGGGTTTGTCGCCTTGACGCCTTTACACCTGAATTTAACCGCCGAGCGCTCATTGGCGGAGTTGCAGAAAAAATTTACGATTTGCGGTTAAACTCCGCGCCATGAATATTGTAACTGGTACGAGTGAGTTTGGTGCGAGCAATTATCGCATCATAAAACTGATTATGGAATTGCGCGCCCGCGGGATCAGCAGCACCTCTGTGCTGTCGGCTCTGGAAAAAGTTCCGCGCGAATTATTCGTGCCGGAAATGTTTGGTCTTGAAGCCTACAACAATTCAACCCTGCCGATTGAATGTGGCCAGACCATATCGCAACCTTATGTGGTTGCCTTGATGACCGAAAAGCTCGATCTCAATGATCGCTGTAAAATTCTTGAAGTTGGCACCGGCACAGGATTTCAGACCGCCATTCTGGCACAATTGTGTCGGCGTGTGTATACGATTGAGCGCTATCGCCGGTTGCTGGAAGATGCCGAATATCGTTTCCGCAAACTTCGGCTCACCAATATTACTTCAATGACGGGTGATGGTACCAAAGGCTGGCCCGCCCAGGCACCTTTTGATAGGATAATGGTAACAGCTGCCGCCCCGCGCGTGCCGGATCAATTGCTGGCCCAGCTAAAGGCAGGTGGCAAGATGATAGTTCCGGTAGATAACAGTCAGGGAGAACAGGATCTTATTCTGTTTCACAAAGACGAAGATGAAGCTGTCAGCGCTGAGGTTTTGTGTGTCGTGCGATTTGTTCCACTTGTTTCCGGCGCGATTAAAAACGGTTGAGCAGGTTCCAAAAATTTCAATTTGATCCGGCCTGACGGCAAATTAACGAATCACTAACCCTAAAACCACCGATTAATTTTACGTTAATGAATTGACGCGACAATGGTCCTGTTCTTTAAGGGAGTATTAGTAATGCGTAGCGCGGGTCAAGCCAAAACCAACGACAAAAAAGTTGTGCGGAATACGATAATTATCAGCACAGCTTTGTTGTTCTCAGCCTGTAGTCCACTGTCAAGCCGATTGAGCGGATCCGCCAGCAATGAGCCGATCTATCCATTGGCAGCCTCATTTATTACCAATTCAACCTCACCGGTAACAAAAACATCAAGCGCACCTTCGCGGCGTGTAACCAGCCGTTCGCTGGCACCGATTGAGAATGATGTGGCTGAAGTCACGGTCAAAACCTCAACGCCCAAATCGGGTAACGGTGTGGTGGTTGTTCGCAACGGTGATACCTTGCTAGGCGTTGCCCGCGAACAGAAGGTAGATGCGGTTGAACTGGCAGAGTTGAACGGTATTGAAGCACCCTATGAGTTGAACGTCGGCGATGAGTTGGTGTTGCCGGGATCAAGGTCAGTTAAAACAGCGGAGTTAAAGCGTAAAACCACCCCCAGAAAGATTGCCCGCAAGGCAACAAGGTCAAAAACCAAACTGGCAAAAGCTACCGACTTGCGCAAAAAATCTAGCCTACAGGCCAGAATTAAAAAAACCACCAAAAAGCCGGTGAAAATAGCCGGTGTGAAAAAGCCACAAGCCAGTAAAAAGTCGGCTCTTAAACGCGCTTCAATGAAACAGGCGGTAAGAACAGGAAACAGTTTCCGCTGGCCTCTGCGTGGTCGGGTGATTTCCGAATTTGGCGCCAAACCCAATGGTACAAGAAATGACGGCATCAACCTTTCCGTGCCCAAGGGTGCTGCCATCGTTTCAGCCGAAGATGGCACCGTGGTTTATTCCGGAAACGAACTGGAAGGCTTTGGTAATCTGCTTTTAATCCGCCACAAAAACGGATGGTCCACAGCTTACGCCCATATCAGCAAGATGCTGGTGAAAAAAGGTCAGAAGGTACGGCGCGGGCAGGTCATCGCCAAAGCCGGACAGACCGGCGCGGTATCGCGCCCACAGCTGCACTTTGAAATTAGACGCGGCTCATCCCCGGTAAACCCGAGAAATTATCTTTCCAGCACAAGACTGGCCTCGCGTTAATAAAATTCAGGGTCTAGCCGGAAATTCGAACCCCAAGTTCACCGGCAAGATCCTGAATGAATTGCCAGGCAACACGGCCCGATCGGCTGCCGCGCGTGGCGGCCCATTCCAGGGCACGGGCCTTTAACTCGATTTTCGAGATGTCTTTAAGACTATAATGATCGGCATAGGCCTCGATCATCGCCAGATAATCGTCCTGTGAGCAGTTGTGAAACCCGATCCACAGGCCAAACCGGTCCGACAGCGAAACCTTTTCATGCGTTGCTTCCGAAGGGTTTATAGCTGTTGAGCGTTCGTTTTCCACCATATCACGCGGCATAAGATGACGCCGGTTGGATGTGGCATAAAAAATGACATTGACAGGGCGCCCCTCAATTCCTCCCTCCAGCACAGCTTTAAGGGACTTGTATGACGTATCGTCCTGATCAAAGGACAGATCGTCACAGAAAATGATCACGCGACCCTTATACGACCTCAGGAGGTTCATTAAAACCGGCAGGCTTTCGATGTCTTCGCGATGAATTTCAATAAGTTTGAGTGACGGGTCATCTTTGGGCGTGTTTTTTTCGTTAATGAATGCATGGGCAGCCTTCACCAGGGAACTTTTCCCCATGCCGCGTGCCCCCCACAACAGGGCATTGTTCGCAGGTAGTCCGCGGGCAAACCGGTCAGTATTCTTTAAAAGAATATCGCGCACATGATCAATCCCCTGAAGCAGGTCGAGATCGATTCGGTTGACGGTTTTAACAGGTTGCAAAAAAGCCCTGTCAGCCTGCCAGATAAAAGCATCGGCCGGTGATAAATCACATCCATCAGCGATTGGTGGTGCGCTGCGCTCCAATGCATCTGCAATACGGTTCAGGTGTTTTAAAAGGTCTCTTGAAATGCTAATATTGTCGTTATCAGGCAAAGGTTCTATCTCCGTCAATGGTTGAGAACCCTATATCATGGAAAATCATATCCGGGTCGAGAAATTGCCTAAAAAGTTTGAATTCAACGGCTCACTGGTTGCAATGTTGGGTGCGATGGTTATAGTCCGGCAAAATTGATTTAATTCGTGTCGTTACAACTTATTCAAATTGCCAAAAGGCAGTTCAGGCTCCAAGGAGGGAGACTATGTTTATTACCCCTGCATTTGCACAAACAGCCGCTGGAGGTGACGGTGGATTCTTAATCCAGTTGGTACCCTTCCTTCTTATTTTCATCATCCTGTATTTTTTGATCATTCGCCCGCAGCAAAGGCGCGCCAAAGAACATCAGGCCATGATTGCCGCCGTTCGTCGCGGAGATACAATTGTTACCTCAGGGGGACTGATTGGCAAGGTCGCCAAAGTTATCGATGACCATGAAATTTCCGTCGAAATTGCCACCGACGTAAAGGTCAAAGTTTCGCGGGGATCAATCGCCGAAGTGCGTTCAAAAACCGAACCTGCAAATGATGACACTCCCGCAAAACCGGTCAAAAAACCCAGAGCGACTAAAACGCCGAAAAAAACCGTAACGAAAGAATAGTCAACAGAACCTAGGCAAAGGGCCGATCTATCCCTAAGTATCTCCTAAGTTTAATGTTCTGAGAAAATATACCTGTATGCTCTATTTTGCCAAATGGAAGATCATTCTCATTGTCACAATCTCGGTTCTGGGGATCTTGCTGGCGTTGCCGAATGCCATTTCTACCAAAACGCTGGACGCATTACCCCAATGGGTGCCTAAACAGCAGATCAACCTTGGGCTCGATCTCCAGGGCGGCTCTCACATGCTGTTGAGCATGGAAACCGACGCTCTGCTCAAGGATAAACTCGAATCACTCAGAGGTGATTTGCGGCGGCAGTTTCGCGAAAACAAAATCGGCTATACAGGCCTCAAGGCAACCAAGTCTCATGTACGGGTAAAAATCCGCAACCCGGAAGATTTTGACAAAGCCCTGACGATGGTCAAGTCCATGCGCCAGGCCCTGCAATCATCCGTTTTGGGCGGCGCATCAGATTTCGATTTCAATGTTGAGGCCGATAGCGCCACCGGTGTTATTGTCGCCACACCATCGAAACTGGCTATTTCACAGCGTTTGAAATCCGCTATGGATGCGTCAATCGAGACTGTCGGTCGCCGTATCAATAATCTGGGCACAACAGAGCCCATTATTCAACGCCAGGGGCTCAACCGTATTATCGTTCAGGTTCCGGGCCTTGATGATCCGCAGCAATTAAAGAACCTGCTCGGTGCTACAGCCAAACTTGAATTTAGAATGGTTGACCAGTCAATGTCGGCGCAACAGGCTTTGAGTTCACGACCCCCGGCTGGCTCGGAAGTTCTGCCATCTGTAAATCCCAATGACGGCTTTGGTCCTTATTTGATTAAAAAGCGCGTTATTGTCTCTGGTGAGGAGTTGGTTGATTCACAGGCGTCTTTTGACGGCCAGACCAATGAACCCGTTGTAACCTTCCGGTTTAATTCGGCCGGCGCCACCCGGTTTGCCAAAATCACCCGCGATAATGTTGGCAGACCATTCGCCATTGTACTCGATAATAAAGTCATAAGTGCTCCCGTCATCCAGACTGCGATTACCGGTGGCAGCGGCCAGATTAGCGGAAGTTTTACCGTTGCAGAAACCGTCAATCTTTCCATTCTGTTGCGTTCGGGCGCTCTGCCAGCGCCACTGGAGATTATTGAAGAACGCACTGTTGGTCCCAGCCTTGGTGCGGATTCAATTGCTTCGGGCAAAATTGCCTCGGTAATCGGCCTCGCCGCTGTGGTTATCTTTATCCTTATTTCCTATGGCTTGTTTGGCGTTTTTGCAAATATAGCGCTGGCGGTAAACATTGCGTTGATTATCGGCACACTTTCCCTGCTGCAAGCGACACTGACCTTGCCTGGCATTGCCGGAATTGTTTTGACGATTGGTATGGCGGTTGATGCCAATGTGTTGATTTTTGAGCGTATTCGCGAAGAGATTCGATCAGGAAAGACACCTATTGCTGCCATTGACGTTGGATATTCGCGTGCACTGTCGACCATTCTTGATGCCAACATCACCACCTTCATCGCCGCCTTTATCCTATTTTCGCTTGGGTCTGGACCCGTACGCGGATTTTCCGTCACACTTTCAATCGGAATTGTAACATCCGTATTCACAGCTTTCACCTTAACCCGACTACTGGTTTCCATGTGGGTTAAACATAAACGTCCATCGAGTATTCCAATTTAATAATTTGGGGAACAACGCACGTGATTTTGCTTAAATTAGTCCCAGCAGAAACCAAATTTCAATTTTTGCGTCTGCGCAAAGTCTGCCTGGCTGTATCCGGCGCAATGGCTGCAGCTTCTATTGTTCTGCTGCTTGTTCTTGGCCTCAATTTTGGCATTGATTTCAAAGGCGGAACGTTGATGGAGGTACAGACCACAGCTGCGGTGGCTGATGTATCACAGATCCGCAAGCAGGTCGGCGCAGAGGGGTTGAGTGATGTTCAAATTCAGGAATTTGGGGCACCAAACGAAGTTCTAATTCGTGTGGGGCAACAATCCGGCGGCGAAAAAGCCCAGCAGGATGTTGTCAAAAAGGTGAAAGCTGCTCTGGGCGCAAGTGTAGAATTTCGCCGTGTTGAAGTTGTCGGCCCAACCGTCAGTGGCGAATTAATAGAATCCGGTATTATCTCTGTCATTGCCGCCATTTTTGCTGTTTTGATCTATATCTGGTTCCGATTTGAATGGCAGTTCGCCATCGGCGCTGTTGTCGCCCTGGTTCATGACGTTGTGCTGACAATCGGGCTGTTTGCTGCCCTGCAACTGGAGTTCAACCTGTCGATAATCGCGGCAATCCTGACCATTGTCGGCTATTCTCTCAATGATACGGTGGTCGTATTTGACCGGGTGCGGGAGAACCTGCGCAAGTACAAGAAAATGCCGATGGTTGAACTGCTTGATCTATCCGTAAATAACACGCTGTCGCGAACCGTTTTAACCTCGTTTACAACCTTACTGGCGTTAATTGCTCTTTATGTTTTTGGCGGCGAAGTCATTAGAGGTTTCACATTCGCCATGATCTGGGGGATTTTGGTTGGCACCTATTCTTCGGTTTTTATCGCTTCGCCCATACTTCTGTTGTTGGAGGTGAAACGCAACTGGACCGGGAAAAAAATAGCCAAGGCGGACGAAAAACCCGCCATAAGCTGACCCTGTGGCGCAAACAGCAAAATACCCGGTACAAGCACCCATTTCGGAATATGGTAATGGGGGGTTCCGGTTTGCCGAAATTTCTCACCAAGGATCATTGTTGCTGTTGCCAGGTGGTATCTATGCCTGGGGTGTGAAAGAATTTTCACACCTGAATGCAAACCACTTTCAACCGGTATTTGACCAGGCTGTAAAAATCGACTTTCTCTTGCTCGGCTGCGGGCCCCACCTGTTAAATCCGATCACGGATATCCGTCAGGCGTTTGACGCTCATGATATCGGGCTGGAATATATGAGTACAGGTGCCGCTGTGCGAACCTACAATATTCTTCTGGCCGAAAAACGTAACATAGCCGCCGCTGTCATTGCCGTGGAAAACCCGTAAACAAGGCTACTTTAGGGAAGGGGTTATATTTTGCCTCAACCGGATACAAGCCAGAACTATTGTGCCAGCCAGGTGAGGGCGTTTGATAAAGATCGCTATCTCGCTGTTTTGCTGGCACCGCTAGCTGCACGCGAGCATTTGTTTGCGCTGTATGCTTTCAATATCGAAATCGGTAAAATTCGTGAAGGTGTCAGTGAAGCCCTGCTGGGAGAAATGCGGCTGACCTGGTGGCGTGAGGCTATTGAGGCAATTTTTCACGGTGACGTAGGCGACCATCCTGTTGTTGTAGCTCTGGAACGAGCGATCGTGGAATGTGCACTGCCGCGCCAGCCATTTCTCGACCTTTTAAATGCCCGGCAATTCGATCTTTATGAGGTGCCGATGAAAACGGTGGCCGAATTTGATGCCTATGCCGGTGCAACTTCATCCGTGTTGTTTCATCTGGCTGGTATAATAGTTGCCGGACCGGCAGCGGCAAAAGCCGCAGATGCCAGCGGCCATGCCGGTGTTGCCTATGCCTTGCAGGGGCTTATCCGCGCCGCGCCCATTCACGCCCAGCGTGGTCAGCTCTATCTTCCGTTGGAAGTGCTGGAACATTCAGACGTGGTAATGAGGGATTATTTTTCAACCACAATGACGCCCGCGCTGAGTGCAGCTTTCCGTGAGTTGCACGATATTGCCCATTATCATCTGGCACTGGCAGAAGAACATCTGGCAATTGTTCCTGACGCCGTGTTTCCGGCTTTTCTGCCGGCAAGTTTGATAAAACCCTACCTCAAAAAAATCTCCAGCCACGACTATGACCCGTTTGCCCGGCCCATAAAAACTTCACAATTTGTGCGCCAATGGCGGTT
Source organism: Hyphomicrobiales bacterium (assembly GCA_021775475.1). Taxonomy (GTDB): domain Bacteria; phylum Pseudomonadota; class Alphaproteobacteria; order Rhizobiales; family JAJFHR01; genus JAJFHR01. Next base: position 79,243 of record JAJFHS010000070.1, on the reverse strand, counting down.
GTGGCGGGCAGCGCGCAAGGGGAGATTTGGCTGAATTATTGTTGATCGGAACTGGTTTTGGTTTGCTTGAGCCAGGAATCAAAATCCTCTAGCGCTCGCGCGCTCACTGCTCTACGTTTGGCCCGGGGTTTTTCCTTGCCGCGCAGGCGTTTTCCATCTTCTGGTTTAGGGATTTCGATTTCGGGAAACAGACCGAAGTTGACATTCATTGGTTGAAAAGTTTTTGCTCCAACTTCTGTATCACCAGTAAGATGCCCACCGGTGATGTGATTGAGCAAAGCCCCATGGGCGGTTGTCACCGGTGGTGCAACCGCTGCTTGTTCGGTCAGATCGCAGGTGGCAAAATATCCGGCAAGCAACCCGATGGCCGCACTTTCAATATAGCCTTCAACCCCGGTAATCTGTCCGGCAAAGCGCAAGCGTCTGTCGTTATGCAGCCTGAGTTCGGTATCGAGCACTTTGGGGCTGTTGAGAAAGGTATTGCGGTGCAGACCACCAAGTCGGGCAAATTGAGCGTCTTCAAGGCCCGGTATCATCTGAAAAATTTCGGTCTGGGCGCCATATTTCAGCTTGGTTTGAAAGCCTACCATATTATAGAGGCTGCCAAGTGCATTATCCTGGCGCAATTGCACAATGGCATGCGCTTTAACTTGCGGGTTATGGGGGTTGGTGAGGCCGACCGGCTTCATGGGGCCATAGCGCAGGGTTTCGCGACCGCGCCCAGCCATGATTTCAATCGGCAGGCAGCCTTCGAAATAAGGCGTTCCTTCCCATTCCTTGAATTCGGTTTTTTCAGCCGCGCACAGCGCATCCAAAAATCTGTTGTATTGCTCCTCCGTCATCGGGCAATTGATATAATCAGCACCAGTGCCGCCGGGGCCTTCCTTGTCGTAGCGCGATTGAAACCAGCAGACATCAAAATTGATGCTGTCTTTATAAATGATCGGCGCAATCGCATCAAAAAAGGCCAATTCATCTTCGCCGGTCAATGATTGAATACCTTCGCCCAGGCTTTTTGAGGTAAGCGGCCCGGTGGCGATTATGACATTTGTCCACTCAGGCGGCGGCGTTCCGGTTACCTCGCCACGCTCAATGCTTATCAGGGGATGGTTGTTGAGGATTTTGGTGACTTCATCGGAAAAGCCATCCCTGTCCACCGCCAGCGCCCCGCCTGCGGGAAGTTTGTGCAAATCAGCTGCGCGCATAATGATCGAACCGGCGTGGCGCATCTCTTCGTGCAACAATCCAACCGCATTATTCTGCCAGTCATCGGATCGAAAGGAATTCGAACACACCAGCTCCGCCAATCCGTCAGTCTGGTGCGCATCGGTTTTTTGATGCGGACGCATTTCATGCACGATAACGCGTATGCCGCGTTGGGCGATCTGCCAGGCGGCTTCCGAGCCCGCAAGGCCGCCACCGATAATATGAATGGGGTTCAATTTGGTTTTCCTTGAATTATTCAGCCGCCTGCGAGGGCCGGTTCTTTTTAGACAGGATATCTTTCAGATACTGCCCGGTATAGCTGCGTTTGACTTTTGCCACAGCTTCCGGCGTGCCAGCTGCCACCAGTTCACCGCCACCATCACCGCCTTCGGGACCAAGGTCAAGGATCCAGTCAGCAGTCTTGATGACTTCAAGATTATGTTCAATCACCACAACAGAGTTACCCTGATCAACCAGTTCATGCAGTACCTCCAGCAATTTGGCGACATCATGAAAATGCAGCCCCGTTGTTGGTTCATCGAGGATGTAGAGCGTTCTGCCGGTGGCACGTTTTGCCAGCTCCTTGGCAAGTTTAACCCGCTGCGCTTCACCGCCCGACAATGTGTTAGCCTGTTGCCCAACCTTGATATAACCAAGACCAACGCGCTTCAGGGTCACCAGTTTTTCGCGAATGGTCGGCACCGCTTTGAAAAACTCCGCACCTTCCTCAACCGTCATGTCGAGTACGTCGGCGATTGATTTGCCGCGAAATTTTATCTCCAGCGTTTCGCGATTATAGCGCTTGCCCCGGCATTGATCACAGGTGACATAAACATCCGGTAAAAAATGCATCTCGATTTTTATCACCCCGTCGCCCTTGCACGCTTCACAGCGCCCGCCCTTGACGTTGAACGAAAACCGTCCCGGTTTATAGCCGCGGCTGCGCGCCTCGGGCAATTCCACGTACCATTCGCGAATAGGCGTAAAGGCGCCGGTGTAAGTTGCCGGATTGGAACGCGGTGTGCGGCCAATGGGGGATTGGTCAATATCAATTATCTTGTCAAGGTGTTGCAAACCTTCGATGTGATCATGTTCACCGGGATGCGCACGTGCATTGTTCAAAGCCCGTGCTGTCGCCTTGTACAGCGTATCAATCAGCAGGGTGGATTTGCCACCACCTGATACCCCGGTAACGCAAGTAAAAGTGCCAAGGGGAATTTCGGCCGAGATGTTTTTAAGATTATTGGAGCGGGCTCCGACAATCTTTATTATTCGGCTCTTGGTGATTTTCCGTCGATGAGGCGGTGTGGGTATCTGGATCAAGCCGGTTAGATATTGCCCGGTGAGACTTTTGGTCGATCTCATCACCTGTTCAGGTGTGCCCGAGGCCACAATTTCTCCGCCATGCATGCCTGCCGCCGGTCCCATGTCGACGACAAAGTCAGCCGCCATAATGGCTTCCTCATCATGTTCAACCACCAGCACCGTATTGCCAAGTTCACGCAGGTGTTTGAGGGTTTCGAGCAATCGGGCATTGTCGCGCTGATGCAGGCCAATAGAGGGCTCGTCTAGCACGTATAAAACACCGGTAAGTCCTGAGCCAATCTGGCTGGCAAGACGGATGCGCTGGCTTTCACCGCCCGAAAGCGTGCCGGATTTTCGCGATAGCGTGAGATAACCCAAGCCGACATCATTGAGAAAATTGAGGCGCTCGCGAATTTCCTTGAGGATACGCCCGGCAATTTCATTTTGCTTGGCGCTCAGGCTCTCAGGTAATTGTTCAAACCAGTTTTGCGCGCCCATAATCGAAAATTGCGATATCTCGCCCACATGCCTGTTGTCGAGCTTTACCGCCATGGCTTCGGGTTTTAAACGATAGCCTTTGCAGCGGCTGCAGGCATGTTCTGATTGAAACCGCGACAGCTCATCACGCACCCAGTTTGATTCGGTTTCGCGCCAGCGCCGTTCGATATTATTAACGACACCTTCAAACGGTTTTTCATTGGTATAACGCCGCACGCCATCGTCATAGGTGAAGCTGATTTCTTCTGTGTCCGAGCCAAATAATACCACCTGACGAACCTGTTCCGGCAATTCAGCCCACGGTGTTGACATTGATACCGAATAATGTGCTGCAATAGCTTCGAGCGTCTGGGCATAATAAGGCGATGTGCTGCCGGTTTTGGCCCAGGGAGCCACAGCACCCTTTGCCAGAGAAAGCTTTTCGTTGGGCACCACAAGTTCAGCTTCAAATTGCAATTCAACGCCGAGACCATCGCAGGCGGGACAGGCACCAAAAGGGTTGTTGAAGGAGAACAGGCGCGGTTCAATTTCTTCGATGGTGAAGCCGGAAACCGGGCAAGCAAAGCGGGCCGAAAATATGATACGCTCAGGCTTGCCTTTTTTATCAACCTTGTCGGCAAACTCAATCACCGCGAGGCCATCGGCAAGTTCAAGTGCGGTTTCAAAACTGTCGGCAAGACGTCCGGCCAGATCACCGCCTAAAACCAGCCGGTCGACGACAACATCAATATCGTGTTTGAACTTTTTATCCAGAGTTGGCACGTCTTCAAGTTCAAAAAAATCACCATCGACCTTTACCCGCTGAAATCCACGCTTTTGCAGATCAGCGAATTCCTTGCGAAATTCTCCTTTGCGACCGCGCGCTATGGGTGCGAGAAGATAGACCCGGGTTTTTTCTTCCAGTGCCAGCGTGCGGTCAACCATTTGGCTGATCGACTGGCTTTCAATCGGCAGGCCGGTGGTGGGCGAATAGGGGATGCCGACGCGGGCAAACAACAATCGCATATAATCGTAGATTTCGGTGACCGTGCCAACGGTCGAGCGCGGATTGCGTGACGTGGTTTTTTGCTCAATCGAAATTGCCGGAGACAGACCGTCTATCTGGTCCACATCAGGTTTTTGCATCATCTCAAGGAACTGGCGGGCATAAGCTGACAGCGATTCCACATACCGCCGCTGGCCCTCGGCATAAATCGTATCAAACGCCAGCGATGATTTTCCCGAACCCGACAGACCGGTAATCACCACCAGCTTGTCACGCGGCAGGTCAATATCGATATTCTTGAGATTATGTTCGCGCGCACCCCTGACCGAGATGAACTTTTGATCCGATTTTTTAGCCATCATAGGGGGATATATCAATCAGGAACAAAACACAAACAAAAGAAAGTAGATAACACCAGCAAATCGACTAATTCAACCAAAAGAACATAACAGGAACAATCTAAAAAGGCAATCACCCAAAGCCTATTGTGGATAAACCGGCTGGTTGCTAGAGCAGGGGATCGCAATCAGGTAGTGTACCACTAACAGGTGTGTGGGTTTGATAATTCAGCCGCAAGGACAATACAGGAAAGGCCAATAACATGGCGGGATCAGTGAACAAGGTAATTTTGGTTGGCAATTTGGGTGCGGACCCGGAAATGCGCAGCACCCAGGATGGCAGACCTATCGCCAACTTAAGTATTGCCACTTCCGAAAGCTGGCGCGACAAATCGACCGGCGAGCGCCGCGAACGCACCGAATGGCATCGTGTGGTGATTTTTAATGAAGGCCTGTGCCGGATTGTCGAGCAATATCTTAAAAAAGGCTCCAAGGTCTATCTCGAAGGGGCGTTGCAGACCCGAAAATGGACGGACAAGTCCGGTCAGGACAAATATTCTACTGAAGTTGTTCTGCAAGGCTTTAATTCAACTCTTACTATGCTCGATGGCCGCAGTGGTGGTCAGGGCGGCGGTGATTATGCATCAGGCGGCAATTTCGGCCAGTCGAGCCCGATGTCACAACCAGCCCAATCCTCTCAATCCGGCGGTGATTCACAAAACTTCTCCCAGGAACTTGATGACGAAGTGCCGTTTTAGGGGGTTGACCCTAGTATTCGAACAATCAGATTTATCTTCTTCGTCATTCCCGCGCAGGCGGGAATCTTCTGTCAGTCCGGAAAGTACCGGCAGCAGATTCCCGCCTGCGCGGGAATGACGAAGAAGTAGCACGGGAATGACGAATTGTGAGAGCTGATTAATGGATGTGTGATGGAAATTGATCAACTGTTGTTATTATCAGCCGTGACTTTTGTTGCAGCCCTGGTGCAAGGGGCTGTGGGCATTGGTTTTGCGCTTTTTGTCACGCCGATTTTTCTCACGGTTTTTAATTCAGTCATTGCGGTTCAGGTGATTATTTTTGTTACCCTGGTCACCGCCATTGCGATTTTACCGAAAATCTATCAACACTTTCCCAAACCTTTGTTGGTGCGCCTGATTATCGGCAATGCCGTTGGCGCCTTCATCGGCATTGAGATCTATCGCCTTGCAGATGTCACTTCACTTAAACTGGGAGCCGGTATCATCGTAACTGCTCTGGCGCTTTATCTGCTGGCCACCGGCAAAGAGCGCACCGGGCAGGGGAACGCTTCACCATCTGGACCTCTTGGCATTGATTTAAGTATTGGGGTTGCCACCGGCATCATGACCACCACCCTTGGCATGACGGGTCCAGCTGTTGCCCTTTACCTCACCTACCTGCACACCACCAAGCAGGCGACGCGTTCAGCTATTTTCGGTCTTTTCCTGTTTGGCTATTCATTCGGACTTCTCGCTCAAGCCGTGCTGGTGGGTATCGATGCCACCACCTGGATGTGGGCCATAGCCCTGGCACCGGCTGCTTATATCGGTACATTGTTGGGCGACAGGGTGTCGAACAAAATTGATCCCAAAACCTTCACAATGCTTATTTTAGCCGTATTGATAGCCTCGGGCTTCATGGCCATTATTTCTGCCTTTTGATCTTGTAATCAATCTCTTGTGTCTTGACGGGGGCAGACGAAGGTTGCTTAACTCTGGCGATGAAAAATCTCTTTACAATACCAGTTGTTCTTATCGCTGGCGCGATACTGGCAACCAACGCCAATGCTGGCGAGGCCGACGTCGTTGACGTTAATATATCGCAGTCTTCCAGCGGCGGTTACAGCTTTGATGTCGCTGTCAAACATGCCGACACCGGCTGGAAACATTACGCTGATGCCTGGGAAGTGCTTGATAATAACGGCAATATTTTAGGCAAGCGGGTCCTTGTTCATCCCCATGAAAACGAACAACCTTTCACCCGCAGTCTTTCGGGAGTAAAAATCCCGGCAGACTTAACCACCGTCACCATACGCGCCCATGACAGCGTACATAAATATGGTGGCAAGGAAATAATGGTTAAAGTGCCCCGCTAAAAACTTGGGTTTTTAGCGGGTTTTTAGCGGCGCTCAAGCGGCGCGCAGCCTGCACTCGCGGTCGCTCGTTAGTCGTTCGCTTACGCTCCTCCGGGTGCCACAATGATAAATCCCCTTCCCATTGCAGGAATGGGTTTGTACCCCCTTCCTGAACGTTCCCGAACCTGCGTTTGGTGAATTGATATAGGATGTTAAAGAGGGTTGCTGAAAACTGAGCCTGCAGCAACATAGGCATGAAAATTCCGAAAGGGATTACAAACCCCTTCCAGCAAGGACCAACTGACGGATTATTGGTAAGGCACCCGGAGACCAACTGAGGAATTATCCGTAAAGCACCCGGACGAGCGAAGCGTTGGACTAGGGCCCAACGGGCCCGCAGGCTGCGCGCCGCTTGAGCGCCACTAAAAATACGCCACTTTTAAGCGCGCGCCAGTTGTATAATGCCATCGGCAATATACTGCACTGCGAGAGCTGCGAGGATGACGCCCAGAAGCCGTGAGAGTACGATACGGCCTGTTTCTCCGATCAGGTTTTCTATGCGCCCTGACAGGACAAATATTGCGGTACAGATCAGCAGCAGTATCGCGATAATACCTATAAGCGTGCCCAGAACAATCCAGTTTCCGTCAGACTTTGCGGCAATCAGCATGGTGGCTGTTATGGCGCCGGGACCGGCCATCAGCGGTATGGCCAGCGGGAAAGCTGCAACGTCATTGACGTGTTTGTCTGAGACGGCGCGCTCGGCGGTGGCGGATTTACGTTCCTCGCGCTTTTCAAACACCATTTCAAACCCGATCCACAATAACATCAACCCGCCAGCGGTTCGAAAAGCGGGCAGGGTGATGCCAAGGACGCCGAGGACTTTTTCACCAAACAATGCGAAGACGGACAAAACCACCAGTGCAATGACAGACGAGCGAATGGCCACGGTACGTTTTTGCCGGGGCGTCATGCCAACGGTCAAAGAAACGAAAATCGGCACAATTCCCAACGGGTCAATGGTCACCAGCAAGGTAACAAAGATTGAAATGATCAATTCGGGTGTCATGCCACTCTCCTGATTTAAGCCCCAAAAACAGCACTGTGTTGTCTTATCCATAGCATTGTTAACGGCTTGGGAATTCATGCAATTTACCATTTGTGCGCAATTTCTGTGCACAGGTTTGAAAATAAGCTGTGAATACTTTCTAAGGTATTGAAAACAAATAGAAAATAAGGGAATTAAAAACCCTAAATTGGTTGCTCTGCCCACCGGGAATCGGGTATAAGTGTAAATGGAATTCTGATCATACATAAACAATTGTTTTAGTTGAGAATTTTATTGAATTTTCAACCTGTGATCACTGTAAAAAACAACTGATAAAGCCTGCGTTCAATCCGGCTTGAAATTTAAGAGGCTCACTTGCCAGATCAAGATGATACCACACCGCCAACACCGTCCGGTGAGGGCAATCCCGGCGGCGAGGGGCCCGTTGATAGTGACGTAAGTCCGGTCTCCATTGTTGATGAGATGAAAAAGTCTTATCTCGATTATGCCATGAGCGTCATCGTCTCGCGTGCGTTGCCCGATGTGCGCGACGGGTTGAAGCCGGTTCATCGCCGCATTCTTTATTCCATGCATGAAAACGGCTACGACTGGAACAAGGCTTACAGAAAATCAGCCCGTGTTGTCGGTGATGTGATTGGTAAATATCACCCCCATGGTGACCAGTCGATTTATGATGCACTGGTGCGCATGGCACAAGATTTCTCCTTGCGTTTTGTCTTGCTCGATGGCCAGGGCAACTTTGGCTCGGTTGACGGTGATCCACCGGCCGCCATGCGTTATACCGAAGTACGCATGGGCAAACCGGCGCATGCCTTGATGAGTGATCTTGACAAGGACACGGTCGATTTCACTCCCAATTATGATAATTCCGAAACCGAGCCCAAAGTACTACCTGCGCGTTTTCCAAATCTTCTGGTCAATGGTGCCAGTGGCATTGCTGTGGGTATGGCCACCAATATTCCGCCGCATAATCTCGGCGAAATCATTGATGCCAGTGTGGCCTATATTGACAATCCGGCTCTCAGTATTGACGACATCATGGAAATCGTTCCCGGCCCGGATTTTCCCACCGGCGGTTTCATTCTTGGTCGTGCAGGCATCAAGTCAGCCTTTCATACCGGTCGTGGCTCGGTCATTATGCGCGCGCGCGTTACCACCGAGATCATTCGCAAGGATCGTGAAGCGCTGGTTGTTACCGAAATTCCGTTTCAGGTAAACAAATCCACGTTGATTGAAAAAATTGCCGAACTGGTGCGTGACAAGCGCGTTGAGGGCATCAGTGATATCCGCGATGAAAGTGACCGCGATGGCATGCGCATGGTCATTGAATTAAAGCGCGATGCTGTTGCTGACGTGGTGTTGAACCAGCTTTATCGCTTTTCCAATCTGCAGACCTCATTTGGTTGCAATATGGTGGCGTTGAATTCCGGCCGCCCTGAAGTCATGAACATCCTGGACATGATCACGGCTTTCGTGGCTTTTCGCGAAGAAGTTATTACCCGGCGTACAAAATTCCTGCTCAACAAGGCGCGCGAACGCGCCCATATTCTGGTTGGTCTCGCCATTGCCGTTGCCAATATTGACGAAATTATTGTTTTGATCCGCAAGGCACCGGACCCTGCTACTGCGCGCGCGCAATTGATGGAACGCTACTGGCCCGCACGCGACGTTGAATCCCTATTGCTGCTGATTGATGATCCGCGCCACAAGATCCGTGAAGATGGTACGTACCGTCTTTCCGAGACTCAAGCACGCGCCATCTTAGAGTTGCGTCTGGCCCGCCTGACCGCGCTTGGTCGTGACGAAATCGGCAAAGAATTGTCTGAACTTGGTGGCTACATTGAGGATTATCTCGATATTCTGCGCTCACGCGCCCGGGTGATGAGTATTATCCGCGAAGATTTGCTCGAAATCCGCGAGGAATTTGCCGATCCGCGCCGCACTGAATTGATTGATGCCGAATTTGGTGTTGAAGACGAAGACCTGATCCAGCGCGAAGACATGGTGGTGACGGTTAGCCACAAGGGTTACATCAAGCGTGTGCCGCTTTCGACCTACCGCGCCCAGCGTCGTGGCGGCAAGGGGCGCTCGGGCATGTCAACACGCGGAGAAGATTTCGTTTCCCGCCTGTTTGTTGCCAATACCCACACGCCCATCCTGTTTTTCTCCTCCAAAGGCATCGTTTACAAGATGAAAGTCTGGCGTCTGCCGGTTGGCTCGCCCACATCACTTGGCAAAGCCATGATCAATCTGCTGCCGCTGGAACAAGGCGAAACCATCACCACCATCATGCCGCTGCCTGAAGATGAGGCACAATGGGGCGACCTGCACGTGATGTTCTCAACGCGCAGTGGCGGTGCCCGGCGCAATGATCTGTCTGACTTCACCCAAGTCAACCGCAATGGCAAGATTGCCATGAAGCTTGATGAAGATGATGTGCTGGTGGATGTCCATATCTGTACCGAGGATGACGACATCCTGCTGACCACCGCCAAAGGCCGCTGTATCCGCTTTCCCGTTACCGCCATACGCGTATTTGTCGGCAGAAACTCAACCGGTGTGCGCGGTATCAGGTTAGCTAAGGATGATCAGGTCATCTCCATGTGTGTCATCCGCCATATGGACGCAGAGCCAGGCGAACGAATTGCCTACCTAAAACAGCGCCGCGCCATGGAAGGCATAGAAGAAGGCGACGATCAGACCGACAATGAGACAGAAGAGCCCGATGAAGACGGTGGTGGTGAAAGTGAAGACATTGCCATTTCACCTGAACGTTACATCGAGTTGGGTGCAGCTGAACAGTTTGTCCTGTCGATATCGGAAAATGGTTACGGCAAACGCACATCTACATATGAGTACCGCGCATCGGGTCGCGGTGGCAAAGGCATTATCGCCATGGTCACCAATAACCGCAATGGCGATCTGGTTGCCTCTTTCCCGGTTGAGGAAAGTGATCAGATCATGCTGGTAACCGATGGCGGTCAGCTTATCCGCTGCCCGGTACAGCATATTTCCCTGCTCGGCCGCAGCACCCAGGGCGTTACGGTTTTTGATACTGCTGACGATGAAAAAGTCGTTTCCGTCTCCCGCGTCAGTGATGCCGGGGAAGACGATGAAACAGATGAAGGCGGTGAAAACACTGGCGAAGAGGGCACAAGTCCTGATGAGACGCCTGCAGACGATAGCTGATGTGGAAGAATTAACATGCCCGTAGAGTTATATCTCACCTTTCTGGTAACGGTTGTTTTGCTGGGTCTCGCGCCGGGTCCCATGTTTGCGTTGCTGATTTCAAACAGCATGTCTTTCGGCCTACAGGCTGGTTTGCGCACCCTTGGGGGCAGCGTATTGGGACTGGCCTTGCTGGTGTTCAGTATTGTTCTGGGCCTGACATCGATTGTTCAGTTTATGGCAGACTGGTTTGATTGGGTGAAATTGGCCGGTGCTATCTATCTTATCTGGCTGGGTTTCAACAAAATCCGTACCTCAGGTGCAAACATTGACGTTACTCCCGCTACCAATAAACCACGCCGGTTTTTTGTTCAGGGTTTTGTAGTGTCTGTTTCCAACCCGAAGGTTTTGCTGTTTCTGGCAGCGTTTTTACCGCAGTTTTTGAGCCCGGAGTATGACACGCGCCTTCAATTGGTGGTCTATGGCGCAAGTTTTATTGCTGTCGTTTCCGCTATCGATCTGATGTGTGTGCTGGCAACCGGCAAGACCAAATCCTTCCTCTCGCAACAACGATTTGCCCTGTTTGAAAAAATCAGCGGTGTATTGCTCATAGGTGGCGGAGTTTGGTTGATGCTTTCGCGCCGGAATTAGAGCTTGTTTTTCTTCTCATTATTTGGCATTCGATTAACATGAGCACGACAGCCCTATATCCCGGCAGTTTTGATCCGGTGACTTTTGGTCATCTGGATATTATCGCCAGAGCGGCGCGTATATTTGACACGCTCGTTTTAGCCGTTGGGGCACACCACTCAAAAACTTCATTATTGCCTCTGGATCAACGCCTGTCTTTGCTTGAAACTGAAGTCGCAACTCTTAACATCAACAATGTCAAGTTCATCACGTTTGATGGCCTTGTGGTTGAGGCTGCGCGCAACCACAGCGCCGGTGTTATTGTGCGCGGATTGCGCAACACAACAGATTTTGATTACGAAGCCCAAATGGCAGCGATGAATGCTGCCATGGCTGGTGAAGTGGAAACTGTATTTTTGAGCGCATCACCCAAAACCGGATTTATCGCCTCATCATTGGTAAAGCAGATCGCGCGGATGGGGGGGGACATTTCCGGCTTTGTACCACCGGCAACTGCGAGGACAGTTTTGAAGGCTTTAAAAACATAGAAATAAGAAAGAATTAGATGCTTCTATTGATAATTTAGTTGAAAAAAATGGGAAACTGAATATGAGAAAAATTGCTATTTTGAGCTTGGCTCTATTCGCCGGGCTGTTGGTGATAGCGACACCGGAAGATGCCAGGGCGGGTAAAGATGAAAACACTCTGTTTATGGATTTGAAGTACGGTCGCGTAGTGATCAAATTGCGCACCGATCTTGCGCCTAAACATGTTATCAGAATTAAAAAGCTGGTGCGCGAAGGCTTTTATGACGGTATCGTTTTTCACCGTGTCATTGACAAATTTATGGCCCAGAGCGGCGACCCCACCGGCACTGGTACCGGTGGTTCAAAATATCCCGATTTAAAGGCAGAGTTCTCCTCAGCGCCTTATGTGCGCGGTACATTGGGCATGGCGCGCTCGTCGAACCCCAACAGCGCCAACAGTCAGTTTTTCATTACCTTCCGCAGTACCGCATTTCTTGATGGCAAGTACACGGTATGGGGAAAAGTAATCAAGGGTATGGAATTCGTCGATAAGATCGTCCGTGGCGAGCCACCTGCAAACCCGGATAAAATCATCAAAATGCAGATTGCTGCTGACGTCAAATAATTGAAAGATAATTGGAGAAAAACGAATGAGTGATCTTAAAGACCCCGAAAACACACTTGTGCTTGAGCTTGAAGCCGGAAAAGTTGTGATTGAGCTTTACACCGATTCTGCACCCAACCATTGCGCCCGCATCAAGGAACTAGCGCGTGAAAAATTCTATGATGGTATCGTCTTCCACCGCGTCATCGAAGGATTTATGGCGCAAACAGGCTGCCCCCAAGGTCAGGGCACCGGTGGGTCGGGTCAAAACCTCAAGGCTGAATTTAATGACCGGCCGCACAAACGTGGCGTTGCCTCAATGGCGCGCTCGCAAATGCCTGACAGTGCCGACAGTCAGTTTTTCATCTGTTTTGATGACGCCGGCTTTCTCGACGGACAATATACCGCCTGGGGTGAGGTAATTGAGGGCATGGAGCACGTGGACACAATCAAGCGCGGTGAACCGGTAGATAATCCCGACCACATCGTCTCTTTGCGTGTTGCTGCAGACCTCTGACACAATTACGATCAGGCCATCGCCTGCAATTGAGGCCTGATCATGCGTGTTGATGACTTTGACTTTGAGCTGCCAAACGACAGCATAGCCTTGCGCCCGCTTGCCCGGCGCGAGGCAGCCAGGCTTTTGCGTGTGTCGCCCCAAGACCAACCGGTTTACAGTGATCACCACGTTAAAGATTTGCCAAGTCTGCTTCGGCCCGGTGACGCGCTGGTTTTCAACAATACCAGAGTTGTCCCCGCACGACTGTCTGGACACCGCATTGGCCGTGGCAACACCACCCCCAAAATTGAAGTCACCCTGCATCAACGCAGCAGCGATAACGTCTGGCTGGCGTTTGCCAAGCCGGGCCGCAAGCTGCGTGTCGGCGACGTCATTCGGTTGGGGGGAAGTGGCGAGACCTGTTATCGTGACAGTCTCGATGCAACGGTGAGAGAAAAACGCGAAGGCGGTGAGATTGCTTTGCAATTTGAACTCAGCGGGGCTTTCCTCGACGAAGCTGTGGCCACCCACGGGCAAATGCCGCTGCCACCGTACATTGCCACCCAGCGTGCGCCTGACAGCCGTGATGAACGCGATTACCAGACCATATATGCGACCCGTGAAGGTGCGGTTGCAGCCCCCACTGCCGGGCTGCATTTCACCCACGATTTAATGGCCGCCCTCACGGCCCGCGATATTTCCTGTCATTTTTTGACCCTGCATGTGGGGGCAGGAACGTTTTTACCGGTCAAGGTTGATCAAATTGCCGATCACAGGATGCACAGTGAATGGGGAGAAATCACTGAAGCAACCGCAAATTCACTCAATGAGGCCAAAGCGCAAGGGCGGCGCATCATTTGTGTCGGCACGACGTCCCTGAGAATGATCGAAACTGCGAGCCTGGAGGATGGCACGATTGAGCCCATGGCGCGGGCGACAGATATATTCATAACTCCGGGTTACAGGTTCAAGGCGGTGGATGGCCTGATCACCAATTTTCACACACCACGCTCGACGCTTTTTATGCTGGTATCGGCATTTTGCGGCTTGCGTCAAATGCGTGAGGCCTATGCCCATGCCATAGCAACAGATTATCGGTTTTATTCCTATGGCGATGCCTGTTTACTGGAGCGTCAAAACCCATGAGTGAAGAAAATCAACCGCAGGATTTTTCGTTTAAACTGTTTGCCACAGATGGTTGCGCGCGCGCCGGTGAAATAACCACGGCCCACGGCACCATTCAAACCCCGGCGTTCATGCCGGTGGGAACGGCTGCCACGGTTAAGGCGATGATGGTGGAACATGTGCATGCCACCGGCGCAGAAATCCTTTTAGGCAACACCTACCATCTGATGTTGAGACCGACAGCTGAACGCATTCACGGGTTTGGCGGGCTGCATAAGTTCATGAACTGGCCGTATCCGATTTTGACGGATTCGGGCGGTTTTCAGGTGATGTCACTGGCCAAATTACGTAAAATTACCGAAGAGGGTGTTCGGTTTCAATCCCATATAGACGGTTCCACTCATATGTTGACGCCGGAAAGGTCGATGGAAATTCAGGCGTTGCTCAATTCCGATATTCAAATGGCTTTTGATGAATGCACGCCGTTCCCGTGTGAAAAACACGAAGCTGAAAGCTCGATGGAATTGTCCATGCGCTGGGCGAAACGCTCGAAACAAGCCTTCAGTGGTGGTCCCGGCCAGGCCATTTTTGGTATCGTTCAGGGCAGCGTGCATGAGGATCTAAGGGCGCGTTCAATTGAGACTCTGATTGATATCGATTTTCCCGGGCTGGCCATTGGCGGACTGGCAGTGGGCGAGGGGCAGGAAGAAATGCTGCGTGTTTTGGATTTCACTACACCCTTGATGCCGCACGACCGTCCAAGGTATCTGATGGGGGTGGGCACGCCGGAAGATCTGCTATTATCCTGCCTGCGTGGTGTCGATATGTTTGATTGCGTCATGCCCACACGCTCGGGTCGCCACGGTCAGGCCTTTACCCGTTTTGGTAAAATCAACCTGACAAACGCAAGGTTTGCCGATGATTCAACCCCGCTCGATCCCCAAAGCACCTGTCCCGCCGCCAATTCATACTCAAGGGCCTATTACCACCACTTGTTCAAATCGAAAGAAATTCTCGGCGCCATGTTGTTAAGTTGGGCCAATATTCATTATTATCAGGATCTTATGCGCGGCATTCGCGATGCCATTAAGGCGGGTACATTTAACGATTTCGCCGCTGAAACCAAAGCCTCATGGAGCCGTGGGCTGGACGTGCATTAGCGCCAAAAATTAAGGAGCAGAGGGCCGTAAACGGCCATCTGCTCCTCGGGGATCGGACTATCCCGGGGGATGGGGTAATCCGAAGGTGTTATTTTACCGATTTTAAAACCGTGGTGTGAATTGAGTAGCGCAAAACAATACCTAACTCCTAGATAAGGCAATCAAAAGCATATTGATAGCCACCTCCCGGGCTTGTGATCGTTGTTGATGGCTCGTGACAATTTCGTTTGTAAACCCGCCATGGCGTTGGCCGTAAATCAATCCTTATTGTCGTTTAAAAAATTACAGAAAGTGGACTTTACGGTCATGGCTGTATACCTTTGATTATCGACAGCGATATTCCTGGGAGGCGAGCCGATGAGCAGATTGAATTTTGCGGTGATGGCCATTGTCGCAATACTGGTTACATTCACACAACCCGTGCAGGCACAAAACTTTACCAAAACCGTGCGCGACGCCGTAATCGCCTCGGTAAAGGAAAAAACCGGGCGCACACTTGTTATCAATGGAGAATTGAGTTTTTCCATGCAACCAAGCCCGCAAATGTCGGCAACGCAAGTGGTTTTGTCCAACCCTGAAGGCTTCGGTGACACCGCGTTTATCACCATGGACCAGATAGATATCACCTTCGATTTTGGATCCGCCCTTATCGGCAACTTCAACATCAATGGCTTTGTTATGGAAAAGCCTGTGATCAACCTGTTGGTCGACAAATCCGGGGCTAACAACTGGACTTTTGGTGCCAAGGCGCTCCAGGCCGGAGTGTTTGAGATTTCCAATGGTGTGGTGAAATATTCCAATGCCCAAAATGCCACTGAATATGAATTCGCCGATGTTAATCTGAAAATCAGCGCTGCTTCGCAATCCGATCCGCTCGAAATAACCGGGGCGGTCAATTGGAAGGGTGAAAAAATGACACTTGCGTCATCTTTCACCACCCTTGAGCTGCTCAATAAAGGTGAAGATGCCAGGATTGATATCAAGCTTGTCAGTAAGCAGTTTTCAGCCGATTTTTCAGGAAACCTGTTACAGCAAAAAAGCAGCCTGAAACTTACCAAAGCCAAATTACAGGCCGATGGAATGACGGCTATCGGCAACGTGACTTATAAATATGGTAAAAAACGACCCTATATTTTCGCCAACTTCAAGTTAGACAGGCTCAACCTCACCAGGTATCTGGGAATTGGATCAAGGAAAGCCGCTGGCTGGAGTAAGCAGAAAATTGATTTTTCCCGCCTCTTGTCACTTGATGGAGAATTCAATCTTTCCGTCGACGTTGTGCAATATGACAAGATCAAGACAGGTGCAGCAACCCTCACGGCAAAGCTGAAGCGTGGTGTCTTGAAGGTCAACATGCCCAGACTGGCGCTATACAGCGGTACGGCCAAATTGAAGCTTTCTGTGGATGGCCGCAAACCCAGGGCAGCTGTGGCCTTCAGCGGTAATATCAGAAATGTGAAGACCTTGTCGTTTTTGCTCGATGCTGCCGACATCCGCAAAATATCAGGTCGTGCCAATATCGGTTTCAACCTGGCGGCGGGCGGTCGCAGCCAATATGCGTTTATGCAGACACTTAGGGGCTCAACTGATTTTAATTTTCGCAAGGGAGCGCTGCTTGGTGTCAACATCGGGCGTATTTTGCGCAGCATAAAAAAAGGTAAAACCAGCGGTTTTGCCAGAGGTGGCAAGACACCCTTTGGCACGTTTCGAGCCAAGTTTCGCTTTCGCAAAGGTGTTGGCACCAACAAAAACCTGCGCATGAGTGGCGGTGAAGTACTCATCACCGGTGGCGGCAAGGTTAGAATGCCACCGCGAACGCTTTCTTTTCGGGTCAATCCATCGCTTGTCGGCAAAAGCGGGATATCTGTTCTGGGTATCAATGTGCCGATTATCATCACCGGCCCGTGGGCAAACCCGCAAGTTTACCCGGACCTTCCCGGCTTTCTTGATGCACCTGAAATTGCCCTCAAAGGACTGGCAACTGTGGGTAAAAGCGGCATCAAAGGTGTGGTTGGAGTGGTAGAAACGGTTACCTCTCCCATCGGCAATATAATAAAAGCACCGTTCAAAAAACTGTTCTAACGACTGGCAAAGCACCAACGTCTAGAGCCTGTCTGGGAAAAGCGAAGGTTTTTTTGGGAGGGTTTGAGAATGGTGAGCCCAGCAAGGTTCGAACTTGCGACAACCTGATTAAAAGTCAGGTGCTCTACCAACTGAGCTATGGGCCCCCCTTTTTGCGGAGTACGCGATGATGTAACGGAAATTGCAGGGATTTGCAAGGAGAAGGTTCTGGATTTTTTTTGGCAAAGTTAAAGTCGCGTAAATTCGATTATCCAGAAAATGAAAATTGGCTAAAATCTATGTTTTTATTGGTTTTTCACGGCATTTTTCTGGGGGTTACGAAACGATCGGGTGGAAAAATAAAGACCGCCCGCAATAAGAACAAAACCGATGATGTGAACGATTGACAGGGCTTCCCCCAGCCACGACACGGCGATCACGGTAGCATACACCGGCAGCAGATAAAGATAGAGGCTGGTCGTACTGGCACCGACAAGTTCAACACCCTTTTGATAGCAGCCAAATGCCAGAACCGATGACACACTGGCAATGAAAAATATGCTGGTCCAGGTCTCGGTGGAAAACTCGTAGCTGGCACGAAGACCATTCTCCCAGAGATAAAATGGAAATAGAATAATAGAGCCCGCTATGGCAATCGCGCTAAACAGAACAATTGTGGGGATTTTCACCAGGCGTTCAGATTTCAGGATCACAGAATACAATGCCCACGATATGCTGGCAGCTATGCAGTATAAATCCCCGGCTTGCCACGAAAACAGCTTCAAATTCTGGTCCGCACTGCCAGCCAGGATGATGAATACACCTACCATGGCGGCAAAAATGCCTGAAATTCTGGTAATGTTGACGCGAAGGCCGCGAAAAACCACTTCAAGAAGAACAATGATGGCCGGGGAGGCCATATAGATTAATGCCCCTTTGATGGCTGTTGTCTGTTGCAGGCCGGCATAAAACACAGCACCGCTGACAAACATCCCCAAAAACCCGAGAATGAAAAGCAGATCAATAACGCGAAACAGTTGCGTGCGAAACTTCCATAGCTTGAACGCAGAAAACATAAGCAGTATCACCGCGGCAATCGACCAGCGGTAAAACGCCAGCGTTGCCGGCTCGACCATGGTGTTAAGGGCACGGCCAAGAATGATGTTACTTGAAAAAAATAACGGAATGGCTTGAAGAATCAGAAGTGTTTTAAAACTGCTGCTGACAACAGTGTTTGCGGGCATGATATTTCCAGAAAAAAAACGGGCGTAGCTGTGAACAGGGATGCATCCCTGATATTTCCTAACGCGCGCCAGTTTCAATAGCAATAAATTTCAGGCAGGCAACAACGTATTATTCTGTTGATTTTTTAGGGCTGTTTTCCGGCACAGAAACCACTGCAACATTTGACAAGGAAAAAATACGTTCCTGACAGGCTTGCCCACTGCTTCGCAATATCGAACATATCTGAGCGGCTCTGGCCGCTGTTTTAATCGGCCCGACAACCAGTTTTACCTGGCCTTTTTCATCTTTACTACCCAGGACCGGCAACAGATTAGGCTCCAGCTTAATAAAGAGGTCTGGGTAAATCAGCTTAAATTTTTCCCATTTATTTCGTGCGGTTATGATGTTTTCATAAGAAGAAAGATCAACAGCATATCGGGATTGTGGCAGGCTACTGTCAGCTTGTTCTTGATCGGTATCTGGTATTGTCGCCAAAGTCTCGAACAAGGCGACGCGATCGCGTTTTTGGGTGCGTGTCACCATATCGTCTGCATTCCACCCGGATTCCTGAATTCGAAAATAGGGGGAGGAACTTTGAACAGCAGCGTTAGAGATGCTTGCTGTTGGGCTAAAGGCTTCTTCTATCTTCTCAACCCGTGAGGTGGTGGTGACTTGCCTGGACGAGATCGTCTTTAACAGCATGGAAATATCGGCCAGTTTTTTGTCAAGACGGGCAATTTCCATCGAGATATCTGGTTTCGCCGGGGCATTTATAACTTCCGATGCCCCCATCATGCTGGTAATATCTGTTATTCCCTCATCAACCATTTTGCCGTTAAGCGTAGCAAGGCCGATTGCAGCGATAACAGACACAATACCCGTCAGCGAAAGTATAACGGGCAAGTCAAACCCCGGTTTGGTATCTGATTTTTCAGGTTCACTGGGATGTTTATTCTTTTTGAGCATATTCAGATGTTCCGATTTGGCACAATTCCAGTCTCGACTGACAATGACAGACGTTATAAAGTGCCGTCAACCGGGTTAAAAAAGGATTAACGATAGGTGCGGTTGGTGGCTTGCAAAATGTCATTCACGTGGTAGCTTGCCAAGCTGTTGGAGCCTTGCGATGATAAACTTGTAGGATATCGACAAGGGGTTTGGCGAAAAGTTAATAGTGAGGCTATCTTGGCATCCAAAGTGAAATTGTCTTTGAGTTTAAAATTCCGGACCGCGGTAATCTTCAGCCTCGATCTGATTTTTGCTGCCATATCTCTGCCTGTCGCCCTGGCCCTGCGACTGGGACCTGATGAGTTTTTGAAACCGACGATCGGCTGGACCAATTTCGGGCTTTATCTGATTGTTGTTACTGCCGTTCTACTGGCCTCGCGCCTGCACCGAATTAGCTGGCGCCATATAACCCTGAGTGACACGATCGTCATTGGCCGCTATGTGGTTGCTGTCAATCTGGTCTTTCTGGCCGCACTCTTTATGGTTGACCGTGGGGCAAATTTCCCGCGAACAACCGTGATCATTAATACATTGACCTTGGCAGCCATCATGGTCTTTGCGCGCGTGCTCTATCGGCTGCTCAAGGAACATCGGTTGATTGATGTTCTTGGCTCCATGACGGACGCACAAAAAGGCAATGGCGAACCGGTATTGCTGGTTGGTAGCGGTAATGAGGCTGAAGCCTTTATCCGTCACATTGAGCGCGATTCGGCTGGTCCTTATGCAATTGTCGGCCTGTTAACGCGTCGCCCGAAAATGGTGGGAACCTGGTTGCGCGGTGTGTCAATTGTCGGTCAGATCAGTGATCTTGAAAGTGTGGTTGAAAAACTTGAACGCAAGGGCAGGCGGCCAACCAGCTTGATTATTGCTGCATCAGACGTTCCTGGTGTCAATATTCAGGAACTGTTTCGTACAGCTCAATCCCTGTCGCTTTCGGTTAAGCGCCTGTCTCGCCCCGATGAATTCAAAGGCCCCAACGCCAAAAAGTTTGAAGTCGGACCCTTGGCCCCGGAAGATTTGTTGCGCCGCATCGAAGTTCCACTCGAGATGCATAAAATCCGCGAGATGATCAAAGGTCGCAGTATTGCGGTTACCGGGGCAGGCGGCAGTATCGGTGCCGAACTGGTGTTGCAGATAGCCGAGCAAAAACCCGGGCATCTGACCCTTATCGATAACAGCGAATATAATCTTTATTTGATCGACAAGAAACTAAAGCAGTTGAACGCGGGCTTTGACTGGCACTGTATTATCGGAGATATTCGCGATCGCGACACAATGTTCAGGGTTTTCAGGAAAGCCAAACCCGATATGGTCTTTCATGCTGCCGCCCTCAAACATGTTCCCCTGCTGGAAGATAACCCCGAAGAAGGCGTCTTGACCAATGTGGTGGGAACCAAAAACATTGCGGACGCCAGTGTTGAGACCGGTGTCGCTTTAATGGTGCTGATATCAACCGACAAGGCGGTAGCACCGATAAATATCCTCGGTGCCACCAAAAAAATAGCTGAATCCTATTGCTGCGGCCTCGATGCCGACATGAATAAAATCGGTGGCACTAAAATCATGACAGTGCGATTTGGCAATGTGCTGGCCTCCAGTGGCTCTGTTGTGCCGCTGTTTAAGGAACAGATTGAAAACGGCGGGCCGGTGACAATCACTCACAAGGACGCCACCCGTTACCTGATGACCATACGTGAAGCCGTGCAGCTAATTATTCAGGCCTGCCTGCTGTCCAACGGCAATCGCGAGACCAGAGGCATTATTGTGCTTGATATGGGAGAGCCGGTCAAAATTCTCGATCTCGCTCATCAGTTGATACGATTGTCCGGCATGCGGCCGGAAGAGGATATCGCTATTGAGTTTATTGGTATGCGCCCGGGTGAACGGGTTCATGAGCAGCTTTTTAACGATAATGAAGAACACAGCGTGACCGAGAATGAAAACCTGTTTTTGGCCAAATCAAATATTGCTGACTTCGGCATCACCAACCGTTATATCATTTCCCTTGAAGCCGCCGCCACGTCGGGTGCGCGTAAGGAAGTTTTGCGGTTGTTGTCGACAGTAATGGTGAAAGATATACCGGATGAGGCTAAGTCAGCCGCCAATGTGCCGTAAATTAAACAATTTCCCCAAATAAGGCTGTTGGCAGGGCAAAACATTCAACCCTGCCTCCTCAAAACATGATAATTCAAGATAAGTATTGTAGTTGTTACATCTTTTAATCAACACTGGCCGGATTCTGAATTAACAAGAAAATGACACATATTCCCTGTGCAGTAATTATCCTTGCCGCGGGCAAGGGTACCAGAATGAAATCGACCAAGGCGAAAATCCTTCATGAGATTGCCGGTCGGCCCATGGTTTTGCATGCGCTGGATGCCGTTGAAAGCCTTAATCCGCAGAAGAAAATTGTTGTTGTCTCACCGGATATGGATGATGTCACCCGGGTGGTTCTGAACGACGATGATACGGTCGAAATTGTGGTCCAGCCCAAAACACTTGGTACTGGTCACGCGGTTCAATGTGTCGCTGAGAAGTTAGTGAAATTCAACGGCAATATTGTCGTACTTTTTGGCGACACCCCTTTGATGACGGCTCAAACGTTGCAGCGTTTTGACGAACTCATGCAGGCTCATGATGTCGGTGTCATTGGTTTCAGGGCCGATGACCCCACAGGTTACGGACGCCTCATACGTGGTGATGATGGCAACATCACTGCCATAAGAGAACACAAGGACGCCAGTGCCGGGGAACGTGAAATTGATTTTTGCAATTCCGGTGTGGTTGGCATGGCGGGCAAAGATTTTCCAGTGCTGATTGAAGCGCTGAGCAATGACAATGCAAATGGTGAATATTATCTCACCGATGTCATTGAAATTGCCGCGTCATTGGGGCTTAAAGTTGGCGCGATAGAATGTGATGAAGAAGAAGTTCTTGGCGTCAACACGAAAACGCAATTAAGCAACGCGGAAACCATATATCAAAATCGCGCCCGCGCCCGCGCCATGGAAAATGGTGTTCAGATGGTTGCGCCCACAACGGTTTATTTCAGTCATGACACCGTCATAAAACCCGATGTGATAATAGAGCCCAATGTCGTGTTCGGCCCCGGTGTTTTTGTGTCCAGCGGCGCTACCATTCGCGCTTTTTGCCATATTGAAGGCGCACTGATCGGAAAAAACGCTAGTATCGGCCCCTATGCCAGACTGCGTCCGGGAACGGTTTTGTCGGATGCCGTAAAAGTTGGTAATTTTGTCGAAATAAAAAATGCCGAAATCAGCAAAGGTGCCAAAGTTAACCACCTGTCCTATGTGGGGGACGCCAAAGTTGGCGCTCACGCCAATATCGGTGCTGGCACAATCACATGCAACTATGATGGCTTTAACAAGCATCTGACCGAAATAGGCGAGGGCGCGTTTATCGGCTCCAACTCATCACTCGTTGCCCCTGTTCGTATCGCTGACGGCGCTTATGTGGGCTCAGGCAGTGTTATTACCAAAGATGTAAATCGCGATGCGCTGGCGATATCGCGCGGCAAACAAAAGAATATCGACGGGTGGGCCAAAACCTATCGATGCAAAAACGTTAAAAACAAAAAAACGGCAAAGGACTAACCTCATGTGTGGAATTGTCGGCATTATTGGAACCGAGCCCGCAGCCAATCGTTTGCTCGATGGTCTCAAGCGGTTGGAGTATCGCGGCTATGATTCAGCCGGTATTGCCACTTTGGAAAACGGCAGGCTTAAACGCCGCCGCGCCGCCGGGAAACTGCACAATCTCGAAAAACTTGTGGAAGCGGAACCTTTGTTCGGCCCTATCGGCATCGGTCACACAAGATGGGCGTCACACGGCGCCCCCACCGTTGGCAATGCGCATCCCGTTGCAGCAGGCTCGGTAGCTGTTGTTCATAACGGTATTATCGAAAACTTCCTTGAACTAAAACGCGAGCTTGAAGGCAAAGGAAAAATATTTGAAACCGAAACCGATACCGAAGTCGTAGCCCAGCTTCTGGCCGTTGAAATAGAAAATGGTGCCAGCCCCAAAGATGCCGTGAGCGCGGTTCTGCCACAGCTGCAAGGTGCTTTTGGTCTGGTCATGCTATTTGATGGCAACACGGAAGTTTTGATTGGCGCACGCAAAGGCAGTCCGCTGGCGGTGGGACGAGGTGAAGGCGAAATGTATCTGGGCTCGGACGCCATTGCACTTGCGGCCTTGACCAATCGGGTGATTTTTCTCGAAGACGGTGACTGGGTCGTCTTAAGCCATGACAGCCATGAAATATTCGATTTTTCCGGAAACCTCGTTGGGCGGCCATGGCAACAAACGTCTGTATCGGCGGCCATGATCGACAAAGGCAATCACCGCCATTTCATGGTCAAGGAGATTTTTGAACAACCCGAAGTTATCGGCCATACATTTGCCAATTACGTTGACCTGGCATCGCGCACAATAAAAACCGATGCCTTCGGGATTGATTTCGCCAATCTGCCCCGCCTCACCATAAGTGCGTGTGGAACAGCCTTTTATGCCGGAATGGCGGCTAAATACTGGTTTGAAAAATATGCCCGCCTGCCGGTCGATGTCGATATAGCCTCCGAGTTTCGCTATCGCGAAGCACCCTTGGCCGATGATGGCCTCGCCCTGTTCATATCACAATCGGGCGAAACTGCTGATACTCTGGCAGCCTTGCAATACTGCAAGGATAACGGCCAGAAAATCGCCAGTATTGTCAATGTGCAAGAATCTACGATTGCGCGGGCGAGCGACGCTGTCATTCCAATTTTTGCCGGCACCGAAGTCGGGGTTGCCTCAACCAAGGCTTTTACCTGCCAGTTAACAGTTCTTGCCTGCCTTGCCATTGCCGCTGGTCGCGCGCGCGGGCATTTAAGCATCGAAGAAGAGAACGATTTGGTAACATCCCTGATAGGCGTGCCGCGTCATGTGGCCGAAATCACCAACCGAAGCGACGAAATTCATGATGTGGCAAAGCGTATAGTCAGCGCCCGCGATATTCTGTTTCTTGGTCGCGGCATCAATTACCCGATTGCCCTTGAGGGTGCCTTAAAACTCAAGGAAATTTCGTATATTCATGCCGAAGGCTATGCTGCCGGTGAACTAAAACACGGGCCCATTGCTCTGGTCGATGACAATGTCCCGGTAATCATTGTTGCTCCACGCGATAACCTGTTTGAAAAAACCGTCTCCAACATGCAGGAAGTTGCTGCACGCGGCGGTCAGATAATCATGATAACCGATGCTGATGAGCGCAACGGAATTGGTACGGAATTATTCGATCTTATCCATGTGCCAAAGGCTGATTCTTTCATCAATCCGTTGCTGTATGCGATCCCGGTGCAATTATTGGCCTATCACGCTGCCGTTTTGCTGGGAACTGATGTGGATCAGCCACGAAACCTGGCAAAATCCGTAACAATTGAATAATACGATTTCTTAATCAGAATCAGCCCAATATTGTTAGCAAGTTTAAATTGACCAATAGATTGATGGTCGAACATCATGTCTCAGTTGTGAAGTTTGCGGTTGATATGTACAGGTTTTCGGTAATTTTGAACGCTTTTTGGCTGGCGATGGTTCTATCATTTGCCACATGGGTAATGATACCTCTGGCCCACGCCGACACCGATACATCATTGAAAACCAAGGTCGTGTTTTCGCAAGCATTAAAGCTGCTGAAGAAACGGCAATTCAATAGTGCCATCAAAAAACTGACCCGTGTCATTAATCAAAAACCGGTTGATGATAATCTGCAAGGTGTTGCCTATTATAACCGCGGATTAGCCAGTCAGGCACTGGGCAAGCTGGATGTGGCGCGCGCTGATTACTCCAGCGCCATCAACTTAAAAACCCTCAACGACAAGGTTCTCAAAGTTGTATACTACAATCGCGGCCTTGTGCACGATGGTCTCAAGCGCCCACAAGCCGCGCTGGCTGATTTCACCTCGGCCATTGAGAAAAATCCGAAATTTGCGCCCGCTTATCATAATCGCGGCAATGTTCTGCGAAAATTGGGTAGGCCTGAACAGGCGATTGGGGATTTTATAAAATCTCTCAAACTTGGCAATCCACAACCCTATCTGACTTATTTGGGACTGGCGATGTCATACGAAAGATTAAATCGCAATAAAGCCGCCATAACCTCTCTCAAATATGCCCTCCGGCTGCGGCCAAGGTTTAAAGAGGCCAGCGATATGCTGGCGCGTTTGACGACCGCGGACCTGTATACATTTCCAACCAAAACCGCATCCATTAACGACGACAGTCCGATTGCCACCAGCTCAATTTCAAAGGCAACACTAACCAGTAATCCGGCTCGTAAGTCGAGACGTGTAATCTCAGAATTTGCCCGCCCGAACCCGAACCAGAACCCGGACCTGGGACTGCGTGGGGTGGCTAAAGTAGAAAAACAGCCGGTTCAATACAAGAAGCTCACCTTGCGCGGAACCCTGACAGATCCCGCCAGTGGCCGTGTCGCCATTGTTGTTCCCGGACCGGGGCTGAAGAAAGCGCAAAAATCCAAACGCCCAAAAACCTTACCAAAAAAACGGGTCGTTCGTGGTAATTTCAAAGTACAGCTGGGAACCAGTCGTACCAGTTCCAGAGCCAACAAGGTCTGGTTTTTCCTCCGCGCTCAACATGAGGATTTGCTTGAAAACCTCAAACCGACTTTCCAGAAAGTTAAAATTGATGGCGGTGGAATACTGTATAGAATACAGGTCGGCCCCTTCAAGTCCTGGCGGGCGGCACAGCGCATGTGTGAGGCTATAAAACAACGTGCTGTCAACTGTTTCCCCGTCAGCGGCAACGGTTAACTGAAAGCTATATTTTAAATTTTTCCGTGCACATCTTATCTCCGGGTATGGTAGGCTATACCGTGGCGATATGGGGCTACGACCATAGTTTTGACAAATCTTGCGTCAATATATGCTATTAGCCTGAAACATAAAAAATTTAGGATATCAGCACCTCGATGTCTAAGAAAACCAGTCAGAAAAAAGACGGTGAGTTCAAGATTTTGAAAAAAGATACAAAATCACGGCGTGGATATATTGGCAGTCGTTTGCGCAATTATTTCCTTACTGGCCTGGTTATTGCAGCCCCCGTCTCGATAACGGTATATATTACCTGGTCGTTTGTCTCCCTTGTCGACGACTGGTTTAAGCCGCTGTTGCCGGCAGCTTACAATCCCGAAACATATCTTCCTTTCGCGGTGCCCGGTGTCGGGTTGATTTTCGCCATTATAATGCTGATGGTTCTTGGTGCCCTGACCGCAAACCTGTTTGGCCGCACAATAGTAGGTTTTGGCGAACGGTTTTTGGACAACATGCCATTTGTCCGCAATCTCTATAAAGCGCTCAAGCAGATATTCGAAACTGCCATTTCGCAAAGCAATTCGTCTTTTCAGGAAGTTGGATTGATTGAATACCCGCGTAAAGGCTTGTACGCACTCGTCTTTGTTTCAACGCGCACGGAAGGTGAAGTCCTGACCCGCGCTGGTTATGAAAAAGATGGCATGTTGAGTGTATTCCTGCCAACCACCCCAAATCCAACCTCGGGATTTTTGCTGTTTGTGCCCCGCAAGGATATTGAAATCCTCTCCATGAGCGTGGAAGAAGCCGCCAAAATGGTCATATCCGCGGGCTTGGTAACGCCCAAAACCAAAGACGGAGAAACCGACGAACCGGTGGTTTTGGATGGCAAACAGGCAGACGAACTGCGTGCGGCACACAGCAAGGAACCGGGCGATAAAGACAAAAATCAGGAAGACAGCCAAAAACACGAAAACGCTTGATACGTATTGCCTTCATTTTCGTTTATGGGACCGCTGGCTCCACCTGCAAAATAATCTGTGCTTTCGGGTTTCTCTCGAAAGACACCAGCATTGTTCTGACCATGAAAAGGATACTAAATGCCTGATCTATCGGCCCATCCAGGAGAACCCCACTACATCACCCGCAGTGGTTGGCTTCGCGCTGCAGTTCTTGGTGCGAATGACGGAATAGTTTCTGTCTCGTCCCTGATCGTGGGTGTCGCTGCAGCAGATCCCAACCCAGGTTCTGTTTTTATTGCGGGCATTGCCGGGCTCTCAGCTGGAGCAATGTCGATGGCTGCCGGTGAATATGTTTCCGTATCCTCACAATCCGACACCGAACGCGCCGACATTGCACGCGAAGCAAAAGCGTTGCGGGAGTTCCCGGAAGCAGAACTTGCCGAACTCACCGCTATCTATCAGGAGAAGGGACTGAGTGAAAAAACCGCTCTTTTGGTTGCCAATGAGCTGACAGATCATGACGCGCTTGGCGCGCATGTACGCGATGAACTTGGCCTTTCAGAGATCCATGCGGCGAACCCGCTACAGGCTGCATTCGCCTCAGGAGTGACTTTCAGTGTCGCTGCAGCGATTCCCCTGATTGCCGCTCTCGCAGCACCAGCAGGATCAATCATTCCGGTAGTTCTGGTTGTGACCGTGATTACTTTGGCGGCACTGGGCAGTTTGGGGGCAAAGGCTGGCGGTGCCCCGGTCTTGCGCGCAACCGCACGTGTTGTGGTGTGGGGAGTGTTCGCAATGGCCATCACTGCAGGCGCAGGTTGGCTTTTTGGTGTGAGCGTTTTATAGAGAGTTTTGTGTAAACCAGATACAGGCTCTGGACATCTACCCCGCATGCAGAAGTTTTATCGCTTCGTTTCTCTCAAACAGATATAGCAATACCCTTAAAGCCTGTCCGCGTGCGCTTTCCAATCTGGCATCTTTGGCGATGATCATTGTGGCGTCATCGCGTGCAGCAGCCAACAACTCTGAATGGGCATCAAGATCGGCAATGTGGAAATGAGCAAAGCCGCTTTGTCTGGTGCCAAGCAATTCTCCGGTACCGCGCAGTTTCAAATCTTCCTCAGCGATTAAAAATCCATCTTCGGTTTCCCGCATGATTTTCAGGCGTTTGGTGGCGGTTTCGCTTAAGGGAGACTGATAGAGTAGCAGACAACTGGATTTACTGCCGCCACGCCCCACACGACCGCGCAACTGATGCAATTGCGCCAGACCAAAGCGTTCAGCGTGTTCGATAATCATAATCGTGGCATTGGGCACATCAACGCCGACTTCGATAACCGTGGTCGCTACCAGAATACTAAGTTGCGAAGTGCGAAACCTCTCCATTACCGCCTCTTTTTCCTGGCCTTTCATGCGTCCGTGAATGAGGCCAACCCTGTCGCCAAACAGACCTTTGAGGCTTTCGTAGCGTTGTTCGGCGGATGTAAGATCGAGTAGCTCAGAATCTTCCACCAGTGGACACACCCAGTAAACCTGCGCACCCTGTTGTAAAGAGTGTTCAAGTCTTCCGGTCACATCGTTCAGGCGGGAGATGGGCAAGACCCTGGTGTCAACCGGAAGCCGCCCGGCGGGCTTTTCCAGCAGCTTTGATACGTCCATATCGCCATAAATTGTCAATGTCAGCGTGCGCGGGATGGGCGTTGCCGTCATCACCAGCAGATCAAGTGCGTGGCCGCCACCGGCCTTTTCCTGCAAGGCCAATCGCTGATGAACACCAAAACGGTGTTGTTCATCAATAACCGCCAGCGCCAAATCCCTAAACTCGACCCCGGCCTGAAATATGGCGTGCGTGCCAATAATGATCTGTGCTGCGCCGGATTTGATTTTTTCCAGCAACGCTGTACGCGCCTTACCGGTGTCACGACCGGTAAGGATAACGACACTGACATCAAGTTGCCGGCACAGACCTTCCATCATCTCAAAATGTTGACGGCAGAGGATTTCAGTTGGCGCCATGATGGCGGCTTGGGCGCCGCTTTCGACCGCGGCCAGCATCGCCAGCAGGGCAACGATGGTCTTGCCACTGCCCACATCGCCCTGAAGTAGCCGCATCATGCGTTCAGGGGTGGTCATATCTTTGAGGATTTCCTCAACAGATTGCACCTGTGAGCGCGTTAAGCTGAAGGGCAATAGCTCAAGCAATCTTGCCCGCAACTCACCGGTGCCGCTGATGGTCCTGCCAGCAGCACGGCGCATGTGCGCGCGCACCAGCCCTAAAGCCAGTTGATTGGCCAACAGCTCATCATAAGCCAGGCGCAAGCGTGCAGGATCATTGGGTTCGAGGTTTTGATGGTCGGTGGGTGCATGGGCATCAACCAGCGCCTCATTGAAAGACTGATATTTCTGTTTTTTCTTCCAGGCTTTATCCTGCCATTCGGGCATCTGCGGCACTCGTTCCAGAGCCAGAGACACCGAGCGTTGCAGGGTTTTTCGCGCCAGCCCCCCGGTCATCGGGTAGACCGGTTCAACCAGAGGTAATTTGTCGAATTCTTCTTGAGAAACCATATGATCGGGATGGGGCATTTGCGCTATATCGCGAAACACCTCAATTTTGCCACTGATATAGCGCACTGAACCAACAGGTATCTGTTTTTGCAGGTAATCCGTGTGGCTGTGAAAAAATATCAGATCAATAGTACCGGTGTCATCAAAACAATGCACCCGGTAGGGCAGGCGACGCTGATTTCCGAGCGGTGGCACATGTTCGCCAATGGTGACTTTTAATGTTGCCAGTTCACCGGCAATGACTTCGGAAATTTTAGGTTGAAAACGCCGGTCAATGAGACCGCTGGGCAGATGCCACAAAAGATCGACAACATTCGCCATGGTTGTCTGGCCACTGCCTTTCAATAAAACAGTGATCAGCTTTTCCAGTTTGGGGCCGATGCCCTGAAGTTTGCCAATGGGCGCAAACAGTGGATTTAGTATCTCAGGCCGCATTTAGACACACCAAAAATAAAATGTTGTTTCCTGACCATAGGTTTATCAGATAAGACGCATGGGGTATCACATAAAATATGGCACCCAATGTAATGACAGCAACAGATAAAGCTCTTGAACACCGGCGTAAAAAGCTTAAATTTCGCGCCTGGCACCGTGGCATCAAGGAAATGGACCTGATACTAGGCAAATATGCCGATGAACATCTAGCCCGAATGTCATCGGCCGAAATGGATATTTTCTCACATCTTTTGAAACAGGCCGATGATGAACTTTATACCTGGGTGTCAGGGGCCAAGCCGGTGCCGGAAGAATTCGACAATGACATCATGAAAACGCTAAAATCCTTCCAGATGATTCCCCCGGACTTCACTAAAATCGACTAGAGACCAGATGCATTTCGACAAATCGATAATTTCAGCCAAAAAGGCTACTTTTTCCGGGGTACCTGAAGGGTTGGACGGGCAGGTTCTTGGCGACCTGTTTCGTAGTTTTGCAGCGGCAGCAGACAGTGCCTCATCCACTTTGATCTTCATTGCCATGGACGACCAGCGCCTGTCCAACCTGAAGGAAAGTCTTGGCTTTTTCGCACCTGACATAAAACAAATCGAGTTTCCCGCCTGGGACTGCCTACCGTATGACCGGGTATCGCCGCATCAAGAGATCGTTGCCCGGCGTATAGCCGCGTTGAGTGAACTGGCGGTTGAGGAAAACCAGGCAGCCGTCATCCTCACCACCGTCAATGCTGTCCTGCAGCGTGTAAGCCCACGCGATTATATCGCCGCAGCAGCTTTATGCATACGCCCGGGCAATCAACTGGATATGGATAAGCTCAATTCGTTTCTTACCGCCAATGGTTATGCCCGCACCGGTGCGGTAATGGAGCCGGGTGATTTCGCCGTGCGTGGCGGCATAGTTGACCTTTATCCACCCGGAGTAGAAAACCCTGTGCGCCTTGATTTTTTCGGCGATACGGTCGAATCGATCCGCACGTTTGATACCGAAAGCCAGCGCACTTTGCAGCAATTGCCGGAATTAAAGCTTCTTCCGGCCAGCGAAGTTGAGTTGAACCCCGATCTGATCCGAAAATTTCGCTCCGGCTACGTGGAAAAATTCGGTACCGTGCGTGATGAAGACCCGCTTTATGCGGCAATCTCTGATGGTCGCCGTTATCAAGGTGTCGAACATTGGCTGCCACTATTTTACGATGACCTGTCGACCCTGTTTGACTATGCCCCCGGTGCCATGGTGGTGATGGACCATCTGGTCGAAGAAGCCATAGATGACCGGCTCAAACAATTTGACGATTATTGGCAGGCCCGCAAAGACACAACCGACACCAAGGCTTTTGGCGCACCGCCCTATAAGCCTCTTGATCCTTCAGGTCTCTACCTCGACAAACAGGAGTGGGTTCATCTTCTGGACAAGCGTCTGGTGCGTTTCATCACCCCGTTTGAAGTTGTGGCCAGCAGTGACAGCGGTAAATTAATGGCCTTCAACGGTCGCCAGGGCCGGAGTTTTGCTGCCGAACGCGCTGACGAAAAACGCAATGTCTTTGATGCCATGGCCAGCCATATTCAAAAATTACAGGAAAATAACAAGCGTGCCCTGGTGGCAAGCTGGAGTATCGGTGCGCGCGAACGCCTCAAAGGCGTGTTGCTGGATCATGGCATTGATCAGGTTGTGAACGTCGATAACTGGCGCGATGCCCAAGCACTTTCAAAAGCATCGGTCGGGCTCATTGTTCTTGGTCTCGAAGCAGGATTTGAATCAGAAAACCTAGGTATTATTGCCGAACAGGACATACTCGGTGATCGTTTTATTCGGCAGAGCAAGCGAAAACGTCGCCCGGCAGCCTTCCTCACCGAAGCCACCAGCCTGTCGCAAGGTGATTTGGTGGTTCATATCGATCATGGTATTGCGCGTTTTGAAGGCCTCAAAACCATTGATGCAGCCGGTGCCCCACACGATTGTCTGCAACTGAGTTATCGCGGCGGTGACCGGCTGTTTTTACCGGTTGAAAACATCGAACTGCTGAGTCGCTACGGCTCGGAAGATACGTCCGTTGAACTTGATCGCCTTGGCGGTCTTGGCTGGCAAAGCCGCAAAGCCAAACTGAAGCAGCGCATTCGCGTCATGGCCGAGCAACTCATAAAGATTGCCGCCCAGCGCGAACTAAAAAGCGGTGAAATCATGCACCCGCCTTCCGGCCTCTATGATGAGTTTTGCGCCCGCTTTCCGTTTGAAGAAACCGAAGATCAGGCCAATGCCATTGATGCGGTTTTAGAAGATTTAGCCAGTGGCAGGCCCATGGACCGGCTTATCTGCGGTGATGTCGGTTTTGGTAAAACCGAAGTGGCCTTGCGTGCAGCTTTGGTGGCGGTGATGGCCGGACGCCAAATCGCCGTTGTTGTACCGACCACATTGCTGGCGCGGCAGCATTTTGCCACCTTCATCGAACGTTTTTCTGGCCTGCCGGTACGAATTGAGCAACTTTCACGCCTGATTTCTGCCAAGGAACTCGTCAAAACCAAGGAAGACATCGCCAAAGGTGAGGTCGACATCGTTATCGGCACCCACGCTCTTTTGGGCAAAAATATGAAGTTCCAGGATCTCGGGCTTTTGATCATTGATGAAGAACAACACTTTGGTGTCGCTCACAAAGAGCGCCTCAAAGAGATGCGCACCAATGTTCATGTGCTGACACTGACCGCCACACCGATACCGCGCACCCTGCAACTGGCACTCACGGGCGTGCGCGAATTATCATTGATTGCCACCCCACCGGTCGACCGGCTGGCGGTGCGCACCTTCATTACGCCGTTTGATCCCATGGTATTGCGCGAAGCTTTGCTGCGTGAGCGTTATCGCGGCGGGCAAAGTTTTTATGTCTGCCCGAGAGTATCCGACATTCGCGGCCGCCACGAATACCTCACCGAGCATGTGCCCGAACTGAGAGTTGCCACCGCCCATGGTCAAATGGCCTCAAGCCAACTCGAAGACATCATGACGGCTTTTTACGAGGGCAAATATGATGTTCTGCTCTCCACCACCATAATTGAATCCGGCATTGATATTCCCACCGCCAATACATTGATTGTCCATCGCGCCGACATGTTTGGCCTGGCGCAATTGTATCAACTGCGCGGGCGCGTTGGCCGGTCAAAAATCAGGGCTTATGCGCTGTTTACGCTTGCTGCCAACAAAAAGCTGACAGATACGGCACAAAAACGCCTCAAGGTGTTGCAATCGCTCGATACGCTTGGTGCCGGGTTTTCTCTGGCCAGTCATGACCTTGATATTCGCGGTGCCGGTAACTTACTAGGCGATGAACAATCAGGTCACATCAAAGAAGTGGGCTTTGAGCTTTATCAGGACATGCTGGAGGAAGCCGTCGCCAGTCTGCGTGCCGGTGATGGTGATGAAGATGACGGTCAATGGTCGCCGCAAATCAATATTGGCACTTCGGTTTTGATCCCGGAAAATTATGTCTCCGACCTGCAATTGCGCCTCGGCCTATACCGGCGCCTGTCGACACTCATCAGCAATGATGAAATCGAAAGTTTTGCAGCCGAACTGATTGACCGGTTTGGCTCATTCCCAGAAGAAGTCGATCATCTTCTCAAAGTTGTCGCCATCAAAGGCCTGTGTCGTGGCGCGGGTATTCAGTCAATTGATGCCGGTCCCAAAGGCGCTGTGGTCAAATTCAGGAACGATCAATTCAAAAATCCGGCAGGACTGATTGATTTTATCAATGATCAGGGCCGCAATGCCAAACTCAGACCCGATCACAAGCTGGTTTTGATACGCGACTGGCCGTCGCCTGAAATACGTCTTGATGGTGCCAGAACCCTGTTGGCTCAACTCTCAAAAATTGCAGATCAATCGGCGGTTTCCTGAGTGATTTTATCCAGGAGTTCCAAAATCACATCAGGACTTTGCGCACCTGAGATCGCATATTTATTGTCAAATATAAAACACGGAACACCTTGAATGCCCATCTTTTGAACTGAGGCAATGCTTTGTTCTATGGTGTCACAATCGCTGTCACCAGCCAGAAGCTGTTTGACTTTCTCGCCATCCATACCGACCTTCTGGGCCGCTTTTTGCAATACGGTATGATCCCCCACATCTAACCCTTCGATAAAAAACATCTCGAACAGGCGTTCGACCAAAGCGTCTTGATGACCATCTTGTTTTGACCAGTGTATAAGCCGGTGACAATTAATGGTGTTGGGCGAATAGGGAATTTTGTCAAAAGCAAAGGGGATATTTTCCGCAACCCCCGCCTCGACAATATTGGCATAGACAGATTTGGCACCTTCGGGGCCACCAAACTTCCGGCTGAGGTACTCCTGACGGTCCATACCACCTTTGGGGATAGTGGCATCAAGCTGGAAAGGGTGCCACTGAACTACAATATCGAGATCCGGGCGTTGTTTTATGGCTGTCTCCAGCCTGCGTTTGCCGATGTAACACCACGGGCACATAACGTCGGAAACGACGTCGATAACAATAGGTTGTGAATTCGCCATAAGATTTTCTGCTACCAAAATTTAAGTTGTGGCAGAGTATCGTGCAATTCTCTGCACGTTGCAATTTTTGCGGGTAATTATGCCCCGGTCATTGCCAGCGGTGTGGGGTTAACGATTTCGAATATCCGTTTGCGCGCTCGCGACACCAGTTCTTCTGCGCGATCGCCAGAGCGGAAACCCGCAACGGCGTGGCCGAGCTCTATCCTGATGGGTTCATGCACATCTTGCACGGAAAACTCGGTGAAATTGACCACACCGGCAATTCGTTTAACCGCAATTTTGGCAGCATCGGGTAATGTGTCTGGCAACAGCACACAAAAACGCGCACCAGAATAACGCGCAGTCAAATCTTCACCACGCACCAGCATGCCCATAACGTCACCTACCTGGCGAATTATTCTGTCACCAACAGCATACCCGTGTCTGGCATTGATCTGATTTATGTTGGTGATGTTGAAAAATGCGATTGTCAGAGGCTTGCCGGTTTTTTCCGCATTAGCGATCTGGGAGGCCATATGCTCGAGTAAAAACCCACGACTGTAAAGCCCGGTCAGGCCGTCGCTGGTAGCCAGGTGACGGGCCTTGGAGTATATATTTCGCAAGGCATCACGAAAACGAAGTTCGCGGATGAGAGTTAGCATGCGCGCTTGCAACTCACTCACCTCAATTGGCTTGGCCAGAATATCAGTCACACCAATATCAAAGGCGCGAGATGGATTTGACATGGTGGCAGGATCAGCGATCATTACAATCGGCGTATTATAGAGTTGTGAGTTACGGCGTATATCCTGACAGAATTCCAGGTAGGGGTGTTCCGAGCCTTCCACATCAATCAAAACTGCATCAAAATCCCGCCGCAACATATAATCCAGCGCCGTACCGGCGGTCAAAGCCCCCACCAGGGTTGCATGTTTGGCCAGGGCATTTTCTATGATCTGGAAAGATGAATTCGCCCCCAGCACCAGAATTGTTGCATCTTCAATATGTTTGGGCGGGTGCGTAAACTCCGGTGCCTCCAAACCATACTTTGATGTGGTGTCCAGACGCCGGACCAGTTCTTCGCGCATGGTATTGAGGCGCACCAGTGAATTGATGCGCCCGAATATCTGCAGATCATCTATGGGGTTGAGAATAGCATCATCAATGCGCCCCATATCGCGTGCGCCATGAATATGCGTCGCCATTTGTTTGCTTGAGCCACCTATGATTATGATAGGTAAAGGTGAGCCGCCAAATTCAGACTTCAATCTATCGGCTAGTTTGAGATGAGGAGTGATGTCGCAATTTTTGTCTTCGCCCTGTAGATCAATCAGCACAAGATCTGGTCGTTTGTCGCCGACGCACATCGTTTCAGCAACAAGAACATTGGCAGAATCTGCCTCGTAACCGTTTTCCTCCAGTTTTCGCGCCAATGAATGACGGATTACTTCCTGATTTGCGACTACGAGAATTCGAGCTTGAACATGCATGAAATTATACGCCCTTGACCTAAAACGCTGCTCCGGCCGGTTTTTCAAAGCCTGAAGCGGATTGAAACTGGGAATCTCCAAAAAAACACCCTGTTTTTATCGGAAACTTAGGTAAATATTTGATGAATTTTTAATCTATGGTTGCAGAGTTTGAGAAAATAGCGTGGAAAGCTGTCGTCGTAAAAGCTTGCCGTTGGCGCTGCGGGGCAGGCGGGCAACCATTTTAAACTGCTTTGGGCATTTGTAATCGGCAAGGTGTTGAGTTAGAAAAACATTGAGGGCGTCACTGGAAATCGTCTGGTTTTCTTCCATAACAATAAAACCAACGACAATCGACAAGTCCTCACGCACTCTGATTTCCGCAACCGCTGCCTCGGCAACTCCTTCATGTTGCATCAAAGCTTGTTCGACTTCGAGCGGGGATACGCGATAGCCTTGCGCGTTCATAAGATCGTCATTGCGTCCCTTGAACCAGAAATACCCGTCCTCATCGAATTCGCCCAGATCGCCGCCGCAAAACCACTCGCCACGAAACGACTTTTCAAACTCACCGTCCTGGCTCCAGTACCTCAGCATCAACCCTGGGTCCGACCTGTGCACACCTATCAACCCTGTCTGGTTGGCTGGAAGCGGCTCGGGATTTCCGGTCGTAGGAATAATGGCAAGGGAGCGTCCCGCTTGCGCCTTTCCCGGAGAACCCGGTTTTATGCCGGTGCGCGGGCTCGAGGATATATAGGTGGAAATCTCACTCATCCCCAGTGCTTCATAAAGTCTTGTGCCGGTTTCACGCTCCCAGTCTTCCGCCACTTTCGCGGGCAGGGGCTCACCGGCAACAAGGCCGTGGCGCAGTGTTGAAACGGATTTTCTGAAATTCCTGTTATACTTTAAAACCTGTCGATAAACCCCGGGTACAGCGGCAAAAATGGTAGCTTGATGACTGGCAATAAGTAGCGGCCACACAGTAGCGTCGCGTTTTCCGGTATAGACGACGGTTGTTGCCCCGTTGGCCCAGGGATCCAACAATCCGGTGCCAAGAGTATAGGTCCAGTTGAAGGCACCGGCATGCAGGAGAATATCCTCATGGTCGATGCCATACCAACCCAGATACATCGGTCGCCGCCCCCAGGCAGCCCGGTGTGCATGTAAAACACCCTTGGGACGGCCAGAGGTGCCAGAAGTATAAATCAGGTAAACCGGGTCATTGTTGTGAGTATTGGCGTAAGCACCGCTCGGGCCGGTGGTGAGGATTTTTGCAACATCATCAAGTAGAAGAATTTTTACAGAAGCACACACATCAGGCATTGCCAGGTCTGGGTCAACGGCGATGGCGCAAGGGGTGGCATCTTCAATTATATATGCGATTTCTTCGGCAGTTAATTGTGCTGAAGAGGGAATAGGGATGATACCGGCAGCTGTTGCCGCTAAAAACAGAAAGGCATAATTTGCAGTATTATCCAGCCTGATCAATAACCTGTCGCCGGGATTGATGCCGCACTCCAGCAATCCTCGCGCACCGGTTAAAACAATTTTTTCAAGTTCTGCAAAAGTCCAGCTTTCATCATCACCGGCACCGTGTGGGTTGGTGGCGGCAATCAGACCGATTTTTTCGGGAAACTGTTGCGCAGTTGCGGCCAGGCAATAGTGCGCCAGATTTAAAAATTCCGGTGGTGCATCACCCCTGTAGTGGTGGGTTGAGCGCATCTGTCCTACCGTTTTGAGGTCAGGTTTCAATGGCTTGGCGCACAACAACACCTTCGTCATCAACCGGAATTTCTTTCACTTCAATCACCCGGCAGGGAATTTTATAAGGTGCCAGCTCACGATTTTCCAGAAAACTCTTGAAATCATCATAAGAAAATCCCGCTTCGCTGCCGGGAACAATAGCAGCGGCGATGCGCTCGCCCAATATCGGATCAGGCACAGAGACGGCAACAGCGTGTTCAACGCCTGAAAATTCCGAATAAATCACGTCAAGATCTTCAGCCGCCACAGCCAGACCACCGTGATAAATAATATTGTTGAGGCGATCGACAGGCTTCAGCTTGGGGCCGCTTTCGTCGACAATTTCACACTTCACACCGGTGGCAATAAACCCCTGGCCATCAGTTTCCAGTGCGGCAAGTTCTTCTCCATCGACAGTTTTGGGCGTAAACCAGCCGGCACAAACCATCGGACCTTTGATCATCAGTTGCCCCACTAACATGGTTCCGGCACTGCCATTTCTCATGGCACAGCCTTTGAGCCGGGTTGTTATCAATGAAGGCGCACCTTCGGTAAACGAGGGGAACTTGCAGTCGCCATGGGGAATGAAGTTTATGGCCGGATTGTCCGAGCGGCGATGACTGAAAAGGGCCAGCTCACTAATGCTGACAATGTCGATAATCGGCGGTAGCAATGACGCGTCGATGTTTGCGCTCGAATTGCGCGAGCCAAAAGTCGGCCACAGGCATGCCAGAGCCTTGAGAGAGGAAATGTCCAAATTTCCCTTTTTAACACCCCCGCTCAGACCTGTCAGTGCGGCTGCGGGCAGGCCCGTGAATGTCGGTTTTTCCAGCCTGATTTGCTGCATGAAACAGAACCGGTCAAAAGGCTGGTGCAGGTGAAGACTGCTCCCGGTTAAAATCCACGGTACAAAAAAGGCTCCCAAAGCGGCGAGGCCGGAAAGGCTGAAAGGGCATAATAGAGAGCCCTGGTTTTCCAGAGAAGCTTCAAGCAATACAGTCAGGCCAGCCGATATAAGGTGATTGTGCGTACGTGGTATCGGTTTAAGATCGGGAGAAACCGTACCATTCCACGAAATTATGGCAACATCA
Organism: Hyphomicrobiales bacterium; assembly: GCA_021775475.1. GTDB lineage: Bacteria > Pseudomonadota > Alphaproteobacteria > Rhizobiales > JAJFHR01 > JAJFHR01. The sequence continues at coordinate 40,138 of JAJFHS010000070.1, read as the reverse complement.
TTGGCGCCTGCCGGACCAGAATTGTCCGCGGCATCAAAGATGAAATTGTCATTCTCCCGGGCAAAACTGATGGCCTTGTCGACCGCAACAATGCCGTCGGGGACATCATCGCCAAAGGCCAGAATATGGCGGATGGAAGGAACATTGACGGTGGTTTCGCGCATCAGATCAGGAAAATTGACGTCACCGGCAATATATTGCGAAATCAAAACCTTTGGCGAAATTTTATTGAGAGCCCGTTCCAGTTCGGCCTGGCGCCACGATGTCGGCAGAATTGAAATAATCAAACCGGCGCGAAAGCAGGCAAGGATCATCAGGGGCAATTCGACCGTGTTGGGCAATTGCACCGCCACCACATCATCACGGTCAAGTTTAAGCACGCGAAACATGGCGCTTAGATCATTAATAATCTCGTCAGCTTCACTATAGGTAAGCCGGCGCGCAGCTCCGCAGGTGAAATCCTCACGGTTAGGGGGGTCGCTCAGGGCAATCTGGTCGCCATGGCTGCGCACGTTTTTGCGAAACAGGGCATCAAGAGTTGCCTGCCCCCAAACCCCTTCTTTTGTATAGCCGTCAATTTCGGATTGATCGCACAGTATCATCAATAAGCACCACCGGTTATCATTAGAGCCCGTCAAATACTTGCCTAAAAGCATGACAGGCTCTAGCCCTTAAGGTTACTTTGGCTGATTCTCCTCTGACCACCAAGTATCAATACGATAACCGTATAGAGAAGTTGTGGTTGGGTGTTTCAAATACTTCTTGTGCGCCACCCATTGTGCAGGCAGGTAAAATAGCGGGATGACGTAGTTTTTACTCATCAATACCCGGTCAATTGCTCGCGCTATTGTAACAAATTTCTTTCTGTCGCGCGCCTCGATTAAAGCCTCAATCAAACGGTCAATAGATTTGTCCTTCGCCCCCATATAGTTGCGCGTACCTTCACGGCTGCGGCCATCGCTGCCCCAGTAAAAACTCTGCTCGTTTCCCGGTGACAGCGAGGCGAACCAGAAAAACGGCAGCATATCAAAGTCATATTTCAGCTTGCGTTGCTCAAATTGCGACGTGTCCACCTGCCTGATACGGGCATCAATTCCTGCGCGCTTTAGGGCCGTTGCATAGCTCAAAACCAAACGCTCCTGATCGCGATTAACCACGAGAATTTCAAAACTGAACGGCCTTTTGCTGTCTTTTTGAATTAATTTACCCGCCACAAGCTCATAACCGGCCTGTAGAAACAGGCCAATGGCTTTCCTCAGGTTCTTACGATTGCGCCCGGAGCCATCACCTTGCGGCAATCTGTAAGTGTTATCGAGAAATTCAGGGGCAACGATGGCTTGCGCCCTGGCCAGTATCTCGCGTTCTTCAACGGATGCAGGCTGGTTTTTATATGATAGTTCCGAGTTGCCAAAATAGCTCCGGGTGCGTTTGAAGCGGTCATGATACAGGTTTTTGTTGATCCATTTACCATCAAACAACAAGGTCATGGCCTGGCGAACCCTGGCATCTGCAAAGAGTTTACGCCGTGTGTTGAAAACCAGGCCATATAGCCCCGAAGGCACGCCGGTTTTGAATTCCTCAACGACAATGGAGCCGTCCTTAACTGCCTTGAATTCATAGGCAGTGGCCCATTTGGTCGGGTCTTCTTCAGCACGAAAATCAAATAATCCGCTTTTAAAAGCTTCAAAGGCCGAGGTGTCATCGCGGTAATAATCGTACGAAATAACATCAAAATTAAACCGGCCCTTGTTAACACCCAGATTATAACCCCAGTAATCCGGGTTGCGCTTATAGGTGATGCGTCGACCCGGTGAAACCGTATCAACAACATAAGCACCGCTGCCAATCGGCTTGTCAAAACTGGTGATATCAAAAGCTTTGTCGACGAAAGCATGTTTGGGCAATATCGGCATTAATCCCAGGATCAACGGTAATTCGCGATCGCGGTCTTCGCCGAAAATGAATTTGACCTTATGCGAGGTGCTACGCTCGATTTTGATAACTTTGGAATAATAAAACTGGTGATTGGGCCGACCCTGATCGCGCAAAGTCTCAAGCGAGAAGATCACATCGTCAACAGTGATTGGTTGGCCGTCGGAAAACCGCGCTTCGGGTCGCAACGTGAAACTCACCCACGAGCGATCATCGGGTACTTCGATGGTTTCAGCTATCAGTCCGTAAAGCGAAAAGGGCTCATCAAAGCTGCGTGCCATCAGGCTTTCATAGACATGTTTTCTAATGCCCAGTGCCGCCACACCTTTGACAATCAGTGGGTTGAGGCTGTCAAATGTGCCAACCGTGGCAAATGAGATTTTGCCACCGCGTTTGGCGTTTGGATCGGCATAGTCGAAATTATTGAAACTCAGTTGGTATTTGGGCTCACCGTGCATGGCGATTGCAGGGGCGGGTTGCGCATAGGCAGGCGAAGGCATCCCCCAGACAACAGCCGCAGTGCAGATTAAACCAAATATACGGATGAGTGATTCGCGGGTGCAATACATGCGGCACTATAGCGGAGCAAGGCGCGGGGAACAGTGTCTAATTGGCAATAAAATCGCGAATTTTGTAATTACCGCCTTCTTCGTAGCTGCTGAAGATTTCATTTACCTGAGGATGGTGAATGGGTTCGCCAAGAGTATCAACAATCAGGTTTTGTTCCGACACATAGGCAACATATTCAGTATCTTCATTCTCGGCCAACAAATGGTAATACGGCTGATCCTTGATTGGCCGCACTTCTTCGGGAATGGATTCCCACCATTCATCGGTATTGTTGAAGGTCGGATCAACATCAAAAATCACGCCACGAAACGGAAAAACCCGATGGGCGACGATCTGGCCGATACTGAATTTTGCCGTCCGCTTAATCTGTTCCATCTCGATGGTATATCCACTTTCATAAACTCAATTACCAAGAATACAGGACAAAACCCCAAAGCATAAGCCCTATTTTCAATATAGGTCATTCATGTGGCTATTTTTAGCCCTCATCGGGGAATTTTTTATCAAAATCCGTAAGCTTTGGCCAAATTCGCGTCTGTCTCAGCCACCATTTTTGCCAGATCAACGATGACTTTGGCCTGTTTCCAGGTGGCGTCATCCTGCATTTTACCGTCGATCATCACCGCCCCGGCACCATCGGGCATAGCTGCAAGTATCCGAACAGCGAATTTGACTTCGTCTACATCAGGACTGAACACCCGCCGGGCGATATCTATCTGATTGGGGTGCAACGTCCAGGCGCCAGCGCAGCCCTGCAGAAACGAATTTCTGAATTGCGCTTCACAGGCCTGTGCATCTGAAAAATCTCCAAAGGGTCCATAAAACGCCTTGATATGGTTTGAGGCGCAGGCATCAACCATTTTGGCGATCGTATAATGCCACAGGTCCTGTTGATAAAACCCACGCGCTTGATCCGGCGATATTTCGTCTGCCAACACGCCATAATGGGGGTGGCCACCCCCCACACGGGTGGTTTTCATGCCGCGCGAGGCGGCAAGGTCAGCTGGCCCCAGGCTCATCCCGTGCATGCGCGGGGAGGCTGCAGCTATGTCCTCAACATTTTTGACACCCTCGGCAGTCTCTAAAATTGCGTGGATCAATATTGGTTTTTCAACCTTATGACGGGCTTCAAGCTGGGCCAAAAGCTGATCTACATAATGAATATCCCAATCACCCTGAACCATTGGCACCATGACAACATCAAGCTTGTTACCGGCTTGTGCGACGATGTCGGTGAGATCATCCAGCACCCACGGGCTGTGCAGGCCATTGATGCGCACCCAAAGGCCGGTGTTGCCATAATCATGCTCATTGGCCATGGCAATGAAGCCCTTGCGCGCCTCTTCCTTGGCTTCAACCGGGATAGCGTCTTCAAGATTACCTAAAATAACATCAACCTGATCAATTAACTGCGGGATGCGATTGCGCAGTTTTTCTACATGCGGGGGCAGAAAATGGATCATTCTCTCAAGCCTGACCGGTAGTTCACGTAATGGATCAGGGGCGCCGATGGCCAAAGGTTTGTAAAAATTGGAAGGCAGTTTTGCCATCGTTTCCCTCGCTGAAAATTTGGAAAAATCGTCAAATAATGACTGTATTGATAGCACCCCTGGATAAAATGATGCAATGCACAATTGTCCGGGAGTTCAGGATTTATCGATGAGGTTTCCCCATTCGGCAATGTAACCGCGCGTGTAAGGCACCGTATCTACTGATTTAGTCAGCTGAATTTGCGCCACCATATGGCCCTGGTGGCGAAAAGTAATTTCACTGGCGGCAAGATAAAATTCCCACATGCGGCAAAACCTTTCGTCATAAAGCTCAGCGGCTGTATCCCAGTTGGCAACAAAACGCTCCCGCCAGAACCGTAGCGTCCAGGCATAATGCATCCGCAAAATCTCAACGTCACTGACCCACAATCCGGCTTTTTCGAGTGCCGGAAACAACTCGGACAGGGCAGGAGCATAGCCGCCGGGGAAAATGTATTTCTGTAACCAAGGATTGGTGGGATAAGGTTCATCCATATGAGAGATTGTATGCACTAGGGCGATACCATCCTCACTCAGTAATTGTCTGATTTTCCCAAAATATTCGCCATACCTGTAGGCGCCCACATGCTCCAGCATACCAACCGACACCACCCGGTCGTAGGTGCCTTCTTCTTCACGATAATCGCGTAAAAAAAACCGTACCCGATCACTGAGCCCGAGTTTTTCGACCAGTTTGCAGGAATATTCATGTTGTTCCACAGAGAGCGTGACACCGGTAACATCTGCACCGGTAACCCTGGCAAGATAAATGGCAAGACCGCCCCAGCCTGAACCGATTTCCAGTATGCGCTGACCCGGTTGCACCAGCAACTTTGCTGCGATGTGTGTCATCTTTGCTTCCTGGGCTTGATCCAGCGACATCTTAGGATCAGAAAAATAAGCACAGGAGTACTGCCGGTTTTTATCGAGGAAAAGATCGTAAAGCTGACTGGACAAATCATAGTGGTGGGCAACATTTTGCCGGGCGCGGGTGAGCGAATTCGCCTGTCTGAACCGGCGCCACAAAAGCCGTGCTCTGGTCATCCACCGGTCTGCGGTATTTATCGAACCAGTGCCAATATTCAGGCCCATGAGGTCGATAAAATCGTATATCGTGCCATTTTTAATCGTCAGACTGCCATCCATATAGGCTTCACCGAAATACAGCCTTGGATTGAGTGCAAACTTATAACTTACCTTATTGTCATGCAGAACTAAGGTGACGGAAGGCCCGGTGGAAGCGTCCCCGACGTTCCAGGAACGCCCGGTTGAATCAACAACAACAACCTCACCGATTTTGACGATACCTTTTAACAATCGAACCAGCAGCATCGTTTGCCCCCTTGTATCAGCAATCCGTAGTGAGCGTATTATACCAAAATTTATGGTCCCGGTAAAATGCCTCGACATCCGGCCCGGATAATTTTGTCGATCAGTTTACACTTTGAGATATCTTTGAAAAACTGGGGCTGGACACCTTCGGCTAAAAAGGCATAGTTTCTCGCTGCTTCGAAAGCGTTAAAACCAATACCCTGGACCCAAACCTAGAGCCTGCCTATGAGCACTGTTGTAAATCTCATTCTGCCCTTTTTCGGCCTCATATTGATAGGCTTCATCGCCGGAAAATTCATACGCAAGGATAAAAGCGGCATCGAATGGTTTAATACATTCGTGATCTACTTCGCCTTGCCGCCGCTGGTGTTTCAAACTGTCGCCTCGGCACCGATTGAACAATTGACCAACTGGCCTTTCATTCTGGCTACAACTTTTTCTTCTTATGCAATATTCATTCTGGTTTTTGCTGTATCGCTTATGATTTTGAACAAGCGTATTGGCGAAGCCGCGATGCAGGGGGCAGCAGCCAGTTATGGTAACATCAGTTATATGGGGCTGCCGCTAACGGTAGCAGCCCTTGGGCCAGCAGCCGCTGTTCCCGCTACGTTGATTTTCTGTTTTGACAGCACGTTGCAATATTCACTGGTGCCGCTGTTGAACTCTTTTGGCAGTTCGGAAAAAACCGATGTAAAGGCAATCCTGATCAAGATCGCCAGACAGGTATTTTTGCACCCGTTTATCATCGCAACAATTCTGGGGGTTTTTGCCTCGGCATTTTCCATAAAACTACCGCTGCCGGTTGATACATTACTGGATTTTCTCAGTGGCGCTGCTGCCCCCAGTGCGCTTTTTATCCTCGGTGTTACCGTGGCTTATCAGCCGCTGGCCGGAATGGGGCGTGAATTCCCCCTGATTGTCATTGCCAAATCAGTTCTGCACCCGCTTTTGGTATTGTTGATTTTAACGCTCATGGGCGGGATTGATCCCCTTTGGGTGGGGGTTGCTGTTTTGATGGCATCACTGCCCACTGCCACCACTGTTTTTGTCATGGCGGTGCAATATGACGAATACGTTGAAGGCTCATCCAGTGCAATTCTTGTCACCACGGCAATTTCGATGATTACAGTGACGCTTGTGTTGATTATGATTGATCGCGGAAGACTACCGCTGGATTTTTTCTGAACCTGAATTGGAAGATTGCCACCTATGACCAGACAACCACTTTCCGGCATTCGGGTATTGGATTTTTCAACCCTGCTGCCTGGTCCCATGGCCAGCCTGATGCTGGCTGAAGCCGGTGCGGAAGTCATCAAAATCGAGCGACCGGGGTTTGGTGAAGAGTTGCGGCAATATGATCCCAGATGGGGCGGTGAATCCGTCAATTTTTCAGTTTTGAACCGTGGCAAGAAATCTCTGACCATTGACCTCAAAGCAAAAGGCGTCGTCAAAAAGCTGGAACCATTGATACGCGATGCAGACATCATTCTCGAGCAATTCAGACCGGGTGTTATGCAGAGACTGGGACTGGATTATGACGCTGTTCGAACGCTCAACCCGAAAATCATCTATTGTTCCATCACCGGCTATGGTGCCACCGGCCCAAAGGCTTCAACAGCTGGCCACGATCTTAATTACATCGGTGACACTGGTGTTTTGTCCCTGGGCATGGGCAACAAAAAACACCCCGTGGTACCGCCCGTTCTCATTGCCGATCTTGCCGGTGGCACCTATCCCGCCGTTGTCAATATTCTGCTCGCTCTTTTGATGCGCGATAAAACCGGGCAGGGCACACATCTCGACATTGCCATGACCGACAATATGTTCATGCTCACCTATTGGGCCTCAGCTGCCGGTAACTTAAGCGGTCAATGGCCAAAAAACGGGGGAGAGCTTTTGACCGGCGGCTCGCCGCGCTATCAGATTTATCCAACCAGTGATGGTGAATTTGTCGCCGTTGCTGCTCTGGAGGAGAAATTCTGGAACCGGTTTTGCCAACTCAGCGGGTTCAAAGACAACCATTCAGATGCCGACCAGACCATAGTGGCAGTGGCCTCTCTAATTGCCGGGCAAAACGCCCAACACTGGCGCCAACTGTTCAGCGGCGAGGATTGTTGCTGCTCGATTGTATCAAGTCTGGAAGATGCTTTAAACGATCCTCATTTCAAATCCCGTGGCCTGTTTGACCACCGTCTCGTTAATGACGAAGGTGATGAATTGCCAGCGCTCCCCGTAGGTGTGGTGCCGCAATTCAGAGATGAGGTTGCCAAGCCAAAATCCGCACCGGCGTTGGGTGCTCACAACGATGAGTTTTTTAAGGAATAAAACCAAGGAGTACTCCATGACGGAGAAGACTGCAATTGTCACCGGAGCAGCACGCGGTATCGGGCTAGCGACAACAAAACTCTTGATTGCCGAGGGGTGTCGCGTGGCCATGGTCGACCGTGATGGCGATGAACTGGCCAGTGCTGCCGACGGATTAAACAGCGTGTTGCCTTTGGTTTTCGACATTTCAGATGCTCAACAGGTCGACCACATGGTAGCTGAAACCGAGGCTGCTTTTGGACACATAGATGCATTAATCAACAATGCCGGTGTCGCCGATTTCGGCCCGATTGAAAAAACCGATTTCCAGCGTTGGCGCGACGTTATGGCCACCAATCTCGATGGCGTTTTCTTATGCTCGATGGCGGTAACTCCGGCTTTGAAGCAATCAAAAGGCTGCATTGTCAATATCGCCAGCATATCGGGATTGCGCGCTTCAACCCTGCGGGTAGCCTATGGTACTTCAAAAGCCGCTGTCATCCACCTGACGCAACAATTTGCAGCGGAGTTGGGCGAATACGGCATCCGCGTTAATTGTGTGGCACCGGGGCCGGTGCGCACAAAACTGGCGATGGCGGTGCACACACAGGATATTGTTGACGCTTATCACGATGCCATCCCCTTAAATCGCTACGGTTCCGAAGACGAAATTGCATCTGTTATTACGTTTTTGTGTTCGGATAAAGCCAGCTATGTGACCGGCCAGGTGATCGCTGCCGATGGCGGGTTTGAAAGCACTGGCATCGGCCTGCCGTCTCTGCGTATTTAAGTCACGCTCGCATCAGGCGCGGCACATCTTTAAGCGGTTGCATGCCGCGCTGCATGACTTCACGGCGCAAGGGGCCGATCTGATTGAGCATGAAAAGCCCGAGCCCGCGCGCTCCTTGCAAGGGCGCGAAATTGTGGATGAGCGAACGGTTTAAAAGATCGACCACAACGGTTCGGGGGAAAATGTCGAGGCGGCGGCGGCGGTCATAGGTTTGCATGATTTTGTCGCTACCGATATCTTCATTCATAAGCTTGGCATCACCAATCAACTCAGCCACCAATGCGGCATCACGCAACCCCAGATTGAGCCCCTGTGCGCCAATTGGAGGTAATACGTGTGCCGCTTCACCCACCAGCATGATGCGGTTTTTGGCGAAGTGTCTGGCGGTTAATCCATCAATCGGAAACAATCCGCGTGGGCTCGCATTTGATATTTTCCCCAAAACACCATCTGATTGTTTTTCCAGTTGCCAGCAAAATGCATCATCAGACAGACAAAATATCTCATCGGCATCCTCAGGCTTTTCAATCCACACCAGCCCTGAGCGATTACCTTCCAGTGGTACCAGAGTGAGGGGGCCAGCGCTACGATGAAATTCAACCGACATATCCTCGTGGGGTAACGCATGCGAAAAGCTACAGGCAACGGCTTTTTGCGGATATGACCATTTTGTCACTTTTATAAAGGCTGCATCGCGGCACAGTGAATGGCGACCATCTGCTGCTATAACACAATTAGCTGTAATTGGTTGTGCCTGGGCTTCAACCGAGATCTCAACTTCCAGCCCCTCAGACACAACCGTCTTTATGCGCCCGCCAATCAGATCAAGATTTTTCATGTCATCGGCGGATTTTTGCAAACACTGGTTGAGTAGCCCCAAAGGTACATTCCAGGCAAACGGGTCATCGCCCAGTTCATGGGCATCGAAGGTTACGGTCGGTGCTTTTAAAAACCTCATGGTATGATCGATCAGCCGCATTCGCCACAGCGGCGCTGCAACCTTGTGGCACTGCGGCCAGATATCCAGGTGTTTGAGCAGACGCACACCGCCTTGCATCAAGGCAACTGTGCGGGCATCCTTATGAGCTTTTTTGGAACTTTTATCGGATAGGAGCGGGTCAATGACGGCAACTTGCAATCCGGTTCTGGCGACCAGCAGTGCTGCAACAAGTCCGGCTGGCCCGGCACCGGCGACGACCACATCGTAAGCTCTCTTTTTCATGGGGTTAGTATACATGATTTGCTGGACTTCACCGTGTTTTTAATGCGCAATAGAGCCTCAGGAAAACTCAACAAGAAGCCAGCCTATGTCTTATAATTCAATCCTTGTGGAACAAAAGAACGCTATCTGTGTCATCACCCTTAACCGGCCGGATAAGCTGAATAGTTTTAACACCGAAATGCATCGCGAACTCGCCGCTGAATTAAACCGGGTAGCCGCAGACCCACATTGCCGTGTTGTGGTTATAACCGGGGCCGGGCGGGCATTTTGTGCTGGGCAGGATTTGAGCGAGAAAAAGTTTAATCCCAATGATGCTCCCGATGTGGGGAAATCTCTCGATGAGTATTATAATCCCCTGGTCAAGCGATTGCGCGGGCTTTCCATTCCGGTAATTACTGCCGTCAATGGCGTTGCCGCCGGTGCAGGTGCAAACATTGCGCTTACCGGTGATATCGTTGTGGCTGCCAAATCAGCCCGTTTCATTCAGGCATTCAGCCGCATTGGCCTCATTCCCGATGCCGGTGGAACCTATATTCTCACTCACAAACTGGGAGAAATGCGGGCCAAAGCAGTGAGCATGCTGGCAACACCGATTAGCGCTAAACGGGCGAAGAAATGGGGGCTCGTGTGGCAGGTGTTTGATGATGACACCTTCATGGACGATGTCATGGCTCTGGCCACACAAATGTCGCAACAGGCAACCGTTGCTCTTGGATTGACCAAACAGGCTATCCATGCTGTCTCCTCAAATTCGTATGACCAGCAATTGGACCTTGAGCGACGTTTGCAGGGAGAAGCCGGGCGCACAGATGACTATCGCGAAGGTGTTACAGCCTTCAAGGAAAAGCGCGATGCAAGATTTACCGGTAGTTAGCCTATGATTGCGAGTAATCATCAATGAAATATGCCGCGTTCCTTAACCCGAAATTCATCGCGTTTACAGGTTTGAGTGCAATGATTGTGATCGCCTGGGCCTATCTGGTAATGATGTCTGGTCACTCGATGTCTATGACAGGTGCCAACTCGGAAATGAATTATTCTGTAGGCCTGTTTGCTTCAATGTGGGTGGCGATGTCGGTAGCCATGATGCTGCCAACAGCTATACCGATGATTTCTGCCTATGTGCAGATTTGCCAGACCGCCACAGTAAAATCGATCATCACCGTATCGCCACTTGTATTGATAGGCGGGTATTTATCTGTGTGGCTGGTTTTTTCCATAAGTGCCGCATTTATACAAGTCACTCTGGTTCGACTGTCGCTAATGTATTCGATTTCACCTGCCACCTACCAGGCAGCAGCCAGCGCCGTTTTAATCGGTGCCGGTATCTATCAATTCTCTAACCTGAAACACGCGTGCCTGACCAAATGCCGGGCACCACTTAATTTTTTTATTGCCAACTGGAGTGATCGCCCGCGTGAAATATTCAGGCATGGTCTACAGCAGGGTCTGTTCTGCCTCGGGTGTTGCTGGGCTTTGATGCTGGTGATGTTTGTCACCGGCGTTATGAACATCATGTGGATGGTGGCGCTGACGGCGCTCATGGTGACGGAAAAGATCATTCCAAAGCCTGATGTTTTAAGACGAATTACCGGGTTTGCTTTGATTGCCTGGGGTGCAACATTGGCTTTTGAATTATTATAGGAAGATATGCGCATGATTGAACCGTGGCACCTAAAAGGCGAACTCATGTTGAGTTGCAGTTGCGACGTATTTTGCCCTTGCGTCATTTCGCTTGGCAAGCATCCGCCCACCGAAGGTACGTGCCAGGGGTGGGTCGGCATTCGCATTGATGATGGAAAATATGGTGACACAGAGCTGTCCGGTCTCAACGCCGGATTGTTGCTGGATATTCCCGGCCCCATGGGACGCGGAAACTGGAAAGTTGCCGCTTACATAGATGAGCGCGCCAGTGATGACGCTACGGCAGGCCTCAGCACCATACTTTCGGGCAAGGCCAAAGGTTCAACCGGCGTTCTTGGCATTCTGGTCGGTGAGTTTCTCGGGCTACATAAGGTGCCAATCGAATATGAAACCGAAGGCAATATCAGACGGTTCAATATTCCCAAAAAAATCTCCGGGGAAATCCGCCCCATCCCCGGCGGCGATGACAGCGGCGATGTTGTCATCACCAATTCGCAATACTGGATTGCTTCAGACATCACTGTTGCCAAAGCACATGTGAGCCGCGTGCGCGCTGAAAGCCGTATTTGGGACTTTGCCGGGAAAAGTGCTGAAATTTGTCGCCTCGACTGGTCCGGGCCATAAGATTTTTCCAAATCTTGCCAGATTTCAAAAGCCACGATAGTATTGTTCAATAGAGCTTCTTCCTGGAAAATATCTTCGCCATGTTGGTTTGTCCGATGTGTTTGTTTTATAAAATAAAGAAAGCCTCAGGAATGAAAAAAATAATACCCATCATCGCCACTCTTTTCATCAGTGTTTTGACAGCTCTGACTGTTGCCCAGGCCGGGCAGAACACACTGTTTGACCGCCTGGGTGGCAAAGCTGCCATCACCGCTGTGGTCAGCCAGTTTGTAGATTACAACAGCAGTGACAAAATCATTGGCAAGCGGTGGAACCCTGATAATACAGAAAACCTCAAACTCTACCTAACCGAACTGGTGTGTAATGCTACCGGCGGGGATTGCATCTATACCGGACAGCCTATGGATGTCGCCCACGCTGGTGTTAATGTCACCGAAGACGAGTTCACCCGGGTTGCCGCCAATCTCGTCAGGGCGCTGGATAAGTTCAAGGTGCCTGAAAAAGAAAAAGATGAATTGCTGAGCATCATTGCATCTTTGAAAGATCAGGTTGTCGGCAGATAAAATTATTCGGTTTTGCCCGGACGCAGACTCGGATTTTGTTTCTTCTGCGGCCGGGCAAAACCCGGATTTAAATCAAGCGCCGGGTTTTCTTCGAAAAAGTTAAACGGCCGGATGGTGATTTCACGCCACAGGGTCGGCATCATCGGCCAGTCTTCGGCGCGGGGAATGTGATGGATGCCAATTGTCGGCCACACCACGATGTCCTTGTTGCTGATGTCTTGTGGTTTGGCAATCCAGGCAGGCAATCCATCGCCGCCTTTCGATTGATTGGGAAAATTACCGGCGGCATAGACCTGACGGCGATCATATGCCGTTATCCACAACGACTCATTGGAAAAAACAGCACGTGATTGCGGAGAAAACGCTGGCGACAATGGTGACACAACCCGCGTTGGCATTTCGATCTCAACCGAAGGATTGTGGCCCAATCCGGTTTTCCTGTTGGTGTTTTTGACAAACCACAAGCCGGATTGTTTACCCATAGTTGTCTCAAACTTTGCCGGGGTTTGGTCAAAAGTCCAGATTTCGCGCCGGGGGTTTTCTGGTGGCAGCGAAAACGGGGTAACTTTTCCTTCCGTAAACGTGTTGTTCAGTCCATCGACATCAAGATCGATCCGATATGAAAAATAGTGGTCATGATTTGGCGCCACACTGTTTTCAGCCACCAGGGTGCCAAATTTCGTGTCGTGTTTCGCAGTTGAATCCTTCATCGATTTCGTTTCAACACCTTTGATGGCAAGAATTCCCGTCGCCCCCAAACGAAGTTTGATGTCGGCGGTCTGGGTAAACACCCAATCGAGCGAATAATCATAATTGCCGACTGTGGGGATCATCCGCACCACCAGTTCGACAGCACGACGGCTTTCCACATCGCGACCGGCATTTTCCGCATGGCGCCAGGCCGGGTCTCCCGTGGCCCGTTCAAAAATGCACATGGCGCGTTCTACAGGAAAAACCTTGCCGGTATCACTGGGAACAACGGCGTTGATATAAACAGCGTTAAGCGGGCAGTCCTGGCCCGGACGTAAAGAGGAAGCAAGATATCCCAGCCCATATTCGCCCGCGTCTAAAAAGGCTTTGTAAGACCAGGTGGGGTAGGGGTCCATGTAGGGCACAAACATCTCTGACAAAGCCATTTGATAAGCGACTTTGCGCAGCTTACCTTTGTCATTGTAGCGCACCAGTGAAATGACAATGCCGTTGCGGCGCTCAAAGCGCAGGTGAAACGACCAGTTTTGCCACTCAACCTGCAATCCGCCCTTGAGTTTAAAATTCGCTCCCGCAGGGGACACATTAATCACTGGTTTGAGGGCCGGGCGAAAAGCTGTATTGCCTTGAGATTCGTAATTACTCACCGGTGCCGGCACCGGTACAACACCTGTATCGACCACGTCGATAACTTTTTTGGCGTTAACATCGACAACGGCAAAGACGCCTTCAACCGGGCGGCCATAGCGATGGTTTTTTGACTTGGAAACTTCGTAACACGGCACATTGAAAATACGCTTGCCCTCATAATCCCTACCCGGAAGATATCCCGGTAAAATCGGTGAGCAAAAAAGAGTGTTAAAGTCGGAAAAACCCCGTTTGCGCATGGCTTTTTGCCAATTGGGATCTTCCAGCGTCAATGCCTGGGCCATGCGCCATTCGCTGATAAGAACGCTGCTTTGAACCCCGGTTTTTTCCTCAATCGAAACAACCTTTGAAGACGAGATATCAACGATCGCCTGAAATGTTTTTGCACCACGCCGGAAAATCACCACGGATTTGCGGGAAATAGGGTCACCGTCGCGCCAGGCCCACATCTTGGCCTTGGCAGGCTCCTTAAGGCGGATGGCCGTAAACAGTGTGTCTTTATCAACTTCACCGTCGCGGGTAAGGATGGAGACCACATTGGTCACTTCATCTGCATCCAGTGCATTTAAGGGGTGGTCGACCTGTTGCGCCGAGGCAATGCTGGAAAAAGCCAATATCAAAAATGCCAGAAAGGTAAGTTTCAGCTTTTGACCCGGCATTATATAACTCCTGTTAGGATGTTCGAAAATCCAGCATCGAATCGATATTCTGACTTTATCGGAATTTAAATTATAACCAAGGAAACCACCTATGTCATACGTCCTTAACGTCGCACCTGTTCCCTCCATTCCAGTAAAAGGTACCGATGACAGATTTCCGGTTCGGCGTATTTTCTGTGTCGGGCGTAACTATGCCGAACACGCCCGCGAAATGGGGTTTGATCCTGATCGCGAACCGCCTTTTTTCTTCACCAAACCAGGCGATGCAATTGTCATGGATGGTGCCGAAATACCCTATCCTCCAATGACCGGAAATTTTCATTACGAGATCGAACTTGTGGTTGCCATCTCCGGCGGTGGGTTGAACATTAAGGAGAGTGAGGCTCTTGAGCATATCTATGGCTACGCGGTTGGCCTCGATATGACCCGGCGCGACTTACAGCTTTTCATGCGAAAAATCGGTCGTCCGTGGTGCTGGGGAAAAGCCTTTGATAATTCAGCGCCGATCGGCGAAATTACCCCCGTTGCCCAATGTGGTCATGTTGACCACGGCCACATCTGGCTCGATGTAAATGGTGAACGCCAGCAGGATGGTGATATAAATCAGTTGATCTGGTCGGTGCCCGAAGTCATAGCCCACCTTACCCAATCAATAGCACTTGCACCGGGGGACCTGATAATGACCGGCACACCGGCAGGCGTTGGACCGGTTGTTGCCGGTGACCGGCTTAGTGGTGGTATCGATGGTTTGGGTGGCCTGTCGATCTCAATCGTTGATCCGCTCTAAAGGATAAAAATTAGCGGTAAAGATCAGCGCGGGTCTGGGGCAGGAGGGCTGGACCTTTGACCGTATTACTGACCAGCGTCTGGTAAATCTGGGCCGACCCGCGTGAAAAAGCCAGCGAACACCCGGCGAGATAGGCAATCCATATCCGATAGGTTTCTTCACCAACAAGAGCGATGGCTTCTTGCTTGCGCGCCGTCAGGCGTTCGCACCATGTTTTGGTGGTAAGCGCATAGTGCTCGCGCCAGCCTTCGACGTCATGGATTTCAAATCTGGCTTGTTGCAATTGTTGAAGCGTGTGCCCGATGTCGTCCAGCTCACCGCCGGGGAAAATATAACGCACCAGCGCACGTTGCTCAGGACGGGCCGAAAAGCGTGCTTTTTTCCGCTTGGAACGGCGGGTTATACCGTGGTTGAGAAACAACCCGCCTGGTGCGAGCAGGGAGCGTACTTTGCGCAAATACTCAGGAATTGCGGCAACACCGATGTGCTCATACATGCCAACCGAAGCTATTTTGTCAAACTTCTGCTCAACATCGAGGTAGTCCTTTAATTCAACGGATACCAGATCGCCAAGGTTTTCGCGCGCAATACGCTCAACGGTATACGCATATTGCTCCTGTGACAGCGTCACACCATGTGCTCTTGCGCCATGATGTTTGGCGGCATGGCAAATGAGTGCACCCCATCCGCTGCCGATATCCAGAAACCGGTCACCTTTTTGCATACGCAATTTGCGGCAGGTCATTTCCAGCTTGTCCTGCTGGGCTTGTTCCAGCGTCTTGTCCCAGTCAGTGAAATAGGCACAGGTGTAAACCATGTCCTCATCCAGGAATAACTGGTAAAACTCATTGCTGACGTCATAATGAAACTGGATATTGTTCTTTTTTGTTCGACGGTTCGAATTCTCACCGCCCTGAGGGTCTTTAAAACTCCGCGTATCGTCAAGGCGCGCTGAGGGGGCGATAAGAAAGGGCAACAACCCTTTGGCGAGTTCCATCTTGGGTATTTTTTTGATGCGGCCGCGCGTGCCTTTTGACCCTAAAGCCTGAGCAATATCAATCAGTGTTCCGCCTTCAAAATCGATTTTCCCCTGCACGTATAAGCGGATGGCACGATCAAGTGTTGGCCATCGAACAAGGGATGAAATGGCACCGGGATCCGAGATAACAATAGCCAGTTTGTTAGATGAGCTTTTGCCCAGCGGTACGTAGGCGCTATCCCACAGCTTTAGCGACAGGTCCGCATTGAGATGGTCTGCACCTATCGCAGCCATTTTTCGAACGGCCTGCAGCAACTTGTCGGATTGAGTAGAGCTTGCCACGGTTTTGTACCAATATCCTGTTTTAAACACGCAACCCATCTTGAGAGGCATAAAGGATTTTGTGGAACGGTTTTGAATTTACATATCGTGGACTTTTAAACCTGCAAATGATTTCAAACAAGGCAATTAAAAAATGTCGTCCAGCGTGCCAGCTGCGGCGTCAAAACCGGTCAGGCATACCTATTACATAATTCTTCGGACAAATTAACAACCCTACATATTATGCGGCCGGGTCTTGATACCGTTGGCAACCTGCATTTCCCGGACATATTTCACGATTGCTGCGATCTGTTGATCTGAAACTCCAGGGCGCGGCGGCATATTGCCAAAAGGCCAATGATGCTGTGGCACGCCTCCTTTGACGGCTCTGAAAAAGGCTTCGTCAGCGTGATGGCCGGGATTGTAAATAGTGTGGATCAGCGGTGGACCCCTCTTGGTTCCCGCAGCCTTTTTGCCGTGACAAGCCGCACAATTGGCATCAAACGCACCTTTGCCAATAACCGCCTGGGCTGAAAGGGTGGGCTCAGTGACATCCACGCTGGCACTACCTTTGGGTGAAATCAAAGGAGCTACAAAAAGACCAACGCCAAGCAGTAAAAAACCACCAACCGCGACCGGTACAAAATATTCCTGGATTTTCAATTCTGTTGCATCCTTTTACACTAAAAATTCGTTTTACTGTACTTTCCAAAGCACTGTGATTGGTTTGGTGCATTGATATGGGTCAATACCACCGGCATCTGAAGGCGAATTTTGATTATCCGAAAACTCATAAGGCGGCAACCACAGGTTTTCCGGGGCCGGTCCACGGCGCACCCGTCCTGCAATATCGTAAACCGAACCATGGCAGGAGCAGAACCATCCACCCCAGTCACCGCGAAGGTCACCGTCTTTTTGCCCCTGGGGTATACAACCCAGGTGGGTACACACACCGATCACAATAAGCCACTCCTCGCGCTTGACCCGTGAGGCGTCTGTTGCCGGATCAATCAGAGCACTATTATTGTCATCAGCTTTGGCCGCAGCGATTTGTTCCGCACTTCGCCTCACAATAAACAGCGGGCTGCCCCGCCATTTCACTGTCACTCGCTGGCCTATCTCAATCGGTTGAAGGTCAACTTCAATCGTGGCCAGCGCACGCACGGCGGCAGACGGGTTCATGTTATCGATAAGCGGCCAGACCGCAAGACCACCTCCGGTCACTGCCGCGACAGCGGTTGCAATATAAAGAAAGTCGCGGCGATTGGCAGTAGCGGTGGATTTAAGACCGGTTGAATTTTCTGCGTGTGTACTCATGACAAGGTCTCCTTTGAATTACTGGTGGAACCATTCACCTCGCTACTGCCCTGGGTTCAGTTGAGCCTTATTGATCATGTTCCTCTTTTTCGTGCTCATCGCTCTCATCATCAAGATGGCCCATAAGCTTGGCGATGCGTGGTGGTATGTCAGCCTTTGTGAATTTCTTTTGCTCGCTGGTGCTGTGAACAAAGGCGATGATATTTGCCAACTCCTCGCCGGTAAAATCGATTTGCTCGCCCAGTTCATCTTCCTGCATGGTGATCATTGTTCCGGCCCCGCGCCACATCTTGGCGGCAAAGTCAAAGGGGTCCATGATCGGTGACATGGTTTTGGCATCGAGAGCCGGAGCATCTTCACCACCAATGCCATTGACGGAGTGACAGACAACGCATCCCTTGCTGGCGAATAATTTTCTTCCCTTGGACGGGCTCATGTATGGCAACAGCATACCTTCAGTTGCAGGCTTGGCTTTTTTGTCGGTATCACTGCTGGCATCCGCAATTGCGACAGTTGTTAACAGTGTCATCGCTGTAACAATTGAAAGTGTAACTGATTTGTACATTTTTTTCTCCTGACTGGGTTTGGTCCATTTAGTGTTTCAGATTTTAACAGAACGTAGACGCAGTGCGTTGGCAATTACCGATACGGATGAAAAACTCATCGCTGCCGCCGCAAAGATTGGTGAAATCAAAATACCCAGGAACGGGTATAGAATTCCAGCCGCAATTGGCACGCCTGCGGCATTGTAAATGAGGGCAAAAAACAGATTTTGCCTGATATTGCGCATTGTCGCCACCGATAGTTTACGCGCCCGCACAATACCATCGAGATTGCCACTAACCAGCGTAAACCCGGCACTTTCGATTGCCACATCAGCACCAGTGCCCATGGCAATACCCACATCGGCCTGCGCCAGTGCAGGGGCATCATTAACGCCGTCTCCGGCCATGGCCACCTTCTTGCCTTGATCCTGCAACTCTTTAATGATGCGGGCTTTATCTTCAGGCATTACATCAGCTCGAATTTCGTCGATACCAAGTCGCGCAGCCACTGCCTTGGCGGTGCGTTCATTGTCACCAGTAGCCATGATCACCCGAAAGCCTACATCATGCAAAGCCTTAATGGCTTCGGGTGTGGATTCTTTTACCGGATCCGCAACGGAAACCAGACCGGCAGTCTTTCCTTCAAGCATAATGAACATAACGGTTTCGCCCTCATCGCGCCGGGTGTTGGCGGTCTCGGACAAAGACCCGGTGGAAAGGCCCATTTCTTTAACCATTCTGGCGTTTCCCAAGGCCACGGATTTGCCATCGACAACACCCTTGACGCCCATGCCGGTGACCGCTTCAAAATCTTTAGCCTCGGTCAGCTTGACACCGCGCTCATCAGCGCCGCGAACAATTGACTCAGCCAGCGGATGTTCTGAACCGCGCTCAAGCGATGCCGCCAGTCGCAGCACTTCTTCTTCGTTAAACCCTTCCTCTGGCAGCACCGCCACCAGCATTGGTTTTCCTTGCGTCAAAGTACCGGTTTTATCAACAATCAACGTGTCAACCTTGGCAAAGCGCTCCAGGGCTTCAGCGTTCTTGATCAAAACACCAGCCTGGGCACCACGTCCGGTTGCTGTCATGATTGACATCGGCGTTGCCAGTCCCAGCGCACAGGGACATGCTATAATCAATACAGCCACTGCTGAAATAAGCGCATAGGCATAGGCTGGATCTGGGCCCCAGATAGCCCAGGAAATGAAGGCAATGATGGCAATGCCTATTACAGCAGGTACAAATTTGCCTGCCACCGTATCCGCGAACTTCTGAATGGGAGCGCGCGAACGCTGGGCATTGGCGACCATTTCGACGATCTGGCTCAACATCGTATCAGACCCCACACGACGCGCCTCCATTACCAATGACCCGGTGCCATTAATGGTTGCTCCGGTAACTTTGTCGCCAGCCACTTTTTCAATCGGGATCGGCTCACCGGAAATCATTGATTCATCTATCGATGAGCGACCATCGGTAACCACGCCATCCACCGGCACTTTTTCACCAGGGCGAATGCGCAATTTGTCGCCGACGACAACGTCCTCAAGTGCTATTTCTTCTTCACTGCCATCAGGTCGGATGATACGCGCGGTTTTGGCGGCAAGATCGAGCAGGGCACGTATGGCTGATCCCGTGCGCTCACGTGCAGAAAGCTCCATTACCTGGCCCAGCAACACCAGCGTGACAATCACCGCAGCGGCTTCGAAGTAAACTCCCACAGACCCATCGGCATTACGGAAGCCATCGGGAAAAATTTCCGGTACAAACAAGGCCACAACACTGAAGACAAAGGCCGCACCGACCCCCATGGCAATCAGGCTGAACATGTTAAGGTTCATGGTAACAAACGACTTTGCACCGCGCACAAAAAATGGCCAGCCTGCCCACAGGATTACCGGAGTGCTGAGCACCATCTCAAGCCACTGTGAAGGTTGTTCACCAAAAAAATCACGGATCTGACTATATCCGAGATAGGGGGGCATGGTCAGTAATAGCAATGGAATGGTCAAAGCAACGCTTACCCAGAACCGGCGACGGAAATCTACCAGCTCAGGGTTGGGGCCTTCTTCACCAGTGGGAACTCCTTTGGGTTCCAGTGCCATGCCGCAAATAGGACATTCACCGGGACCAACCTGCTCGATTTCAGGATGCATCGGACAGGTGTAGACTGTTCCTTGCGGCATTGGTTCGGCGGTCGGTGGACCATCGGCATATTTTTCCGGTTCAGCTTCAAATTTGGCCTTGCAGCCGGTTGAACAGAAGTAAACCGTAGCCCCATTATGTTGAAGAGTATTTTTGGCCTCGGCCCGGGCGACTTTCATGCCGCAAACAGGATCCGTTACTGTGTCATCATGACCGTGCATGTGGTTGTGACCGTGCCCCTTGTGGTCGCTATGTGTTGTATTATTCATCAGCTCTTTCCTTAATCGGTTTAACGATTATGACTGTCCAGGTGTAACGTTTGAAAACAGACTGGATTTGATGTGTTGTTCCAGTACCAGCAGCATAAATGCCAGTCGTTCATTCGTGGTGTTTGATGCCCCGGCGGTGATCTGCCCATCTTTCCACACCACTGAAACTGCCACGGCTTCTATCTGTTCAATATTTTCCAGACCGGACGAAAAAATTTCCGCCACTGTGGTTCCATGCAAACTATAGATATCGCTCATCACGTATTCCTCTTTTCAGGCGGCTTTGGACCGGGTTGCAAAAAAATTATAGAGTGGTGCAAAAATCAGCGCCACATACCAGCCGTAGCCGAATGTTTCGACCATACCGAGGATAAAACTGCTCCAGCTTATCCAGACAAACCCGGGTAGTAAGGGAGCCCAGGAAGGGTTCATGGCATAAGCAGGGAACCACAGATCAAACAGAACGCACAATACAAATGTTACGGACAAAAAAACCCCAAGGCTCATCCCCAGAGCGATAACCGGAACAGGCCGACTTGCCTGAGCCTGCGGGTCAACGCCGGTGTGCGAGGGGTAAGCAGATGTGATTTTTGACATCGTCGGGCTCCATTGTTTTACTTCTGTTTGATCTGTTCCGCGCTGTTTTCATTTGAGAACACCTGCAATATAGGGTTTGTCTGTAACAGTATGATCACATCAGCTATGGTGTTTTGTAACGCTTTGTCACAAGGTGAGCCGGTGTTATCTATCGTTACAAGTTTCATGTCAGCAAAGTTTCAAACAGGAGGTATTTGAAGGCTTATGAATACTCCCGAAACAAACCCCGCCGCTCACATACTGGTGGTCGATGACGATCGCGATATCCGCGAGTTACTGGCAAGATTTTTAAAAAAACACGGGTTTCGCGTAACCACCGCGATTGACGGAAAGGAAATGCGCCGGGCCATTGCTGACTGGTCGATTGACCTCGTGGTGCTTGATCTGATGTTGCCGGGAGAAGATGGTCTGTCTTTATGCCGTAACTTACGAGCAAAATCAGCCATTCCGATCATTATGCTGACCATGATGAACGAAGAAACCGATCGCATTATCGGCCTGGAAATGGGCGCCGATGATTATCTGCCCAAACCCTTTAATCCGCGCGAATTGCTGGCCCGCATGAAAGCAGTATTGCGGCGGACCAAAAACCTGCCTGATGCGGGCACAACAGCCAGCCCGAAAACACTTTATTTTGACGGCTGGAAGCTCGAAATCGGTCGTCGTCAGCTGGAATCTTCCAGCGGCCTGCTGATTGATTTGAGCGCAGGCGAATTTGATCTTCTGGTGGCCCTTGCCGAACATCCCCAACAGGTATTAACCCGCGATCAGCTTCTCGATTTAACCCAACACCGCATCGAGACACCGTTTGATCGCAGCATCGATATGCAAATAAGTCGCCTGCGCCGCAAGATGGAACTGGGGGAGGGGGCAAACGATTTGATCAAGACGGTGCGCGGCGGGGGGTACATGTTAACAGCAGTGGTAAGCAGAAATGAAACACCTGATACCTGACAGTCTTGCCGCCAGAACGCTTGTGGTGTTGATCCTCGGGCTGGCCATATCGCACGCAATTTCCCTGGCACTTTATGCCACAGACCGCACCGACACCCTGATTTCGATTGATGGCAGACACATTGGCGAGCGCATTGCAACGATTGACCGCCTGACACGGAATTCAACGCCATCTGAGCGCCAGCGACTGGTAAACCTTGCCAGTGACGCAAATTTCAAAGTGTCCAAATCATCTGCCAGCGCCATTGAAACACAGCCTCAAATGCCAGATCGAACGTCAAAAATGCAAAGCTCCCTGGCATCTCACCTTGATAATGATCCCGGTCGCGAAATTCGCTTGCGCTATATGAATATGAAGTCGGAAAAATTGGGTAATGTTGGCGAGCAAGAAGTCAAAACCCTTATGATTTCCATATCACAACAACCGCAGGACTGGCTCAATTTCGCAGTAACACTGCAACCTGCAAATCCGTTCTGGTCTTTCCGTTATTCGCTTTCCATGTTGGTAATGCTGAGTGCTGTAGCGTTCTTTTCTGCTATTTTTGTGCGTCAATTAACGCAACCTCTGAAACAGTTTGCCCGCGCCTCGCAACAATTGGGAGTGGATGTTGCAGCACCACCACTACCGGAAAAAGGACCACTGGAAATTCGCCTTGCCACCCAGGCTTTTAACCAGATGCAAAGACGTATTCGTCGCTTCGTTGAAGACAGAACGCAAATGATCGCCGCCATATCGCACGATCTGGGTACACCGATAGCGCGCATGCGTTTGCGCGCGGAATTTGTCGACGATGCAGAACAGCAACAAAAAATGCTGGCCGATCTGGAACACATGGAAAAAATGGTTTTTTCCGCACTCTCATTTGCCCGCGACGATACCGCGCGCGAACCAATGGCAAAAGTTGATTTCAGGACCATGCTGCACCGTGTTTGCGATGATATCAGCGATGCCGGGTTTCAGGTATCCCTGTCAATAAAAGAAGAAACAATGGCCTGCAACTGCCGACCGGTAGCCATGCGCCGCGCTTTAAACAATCTGGTTGAAAACGCCGCCAGATATGGCGGGGAGGCAAGGGTTGCTGTGGCAAAACAGGACGGCGGTATCGTGGTAACCATTGACGATGACGGACCGGGCATTCCGCAAGACCGGCACGAAGACGTCTTCAAACCATTTTACCGCCTGGAAACCTCGCGCAGCCGGGAAACCGGCGGCACTGGCCTTGGCATGACTGTCGCCCGCTCAACCATCCGCGCCCACGGCGGCGACATAAAGCTGAGCAATCGCGATGAGGGCGGCTTGCGGATGAAGATAAGCCTGCCGATGGTATAAGTTGCAAGATAAACGGGCAGACAGTTAAAATCGCAAAGGCACGAGACAAAGAAAAAAACCGGGAAAAAATTAGGGGCATTTAGTAAACTGTTACCGTAATGGACCTAATTCAAATTCATTGATAGCAACACGAACAATCCACATGATTAAGTAAACCATGCCTTTTGAAAAAATCAACCACCAGCTCTTCCTTGCCCTAAATGCCGCGGCTCACCCTCCCTCATGGATTGTCTTGATCGCCCGTATTATGGCCGAATGGATTGTCTATGCCGCCGTTTTGTGGATGGTCATTGCATGGATAAGATCTACGCCGAAATTCAGGTTTGTCCTTCTGGATGGCTTTCTGGCAGCTGTAACAGGCCTGAGCATAAACCAGATTATTAACGCCTTGTGGTATCACCCAAGACCTTTTGAAGTGCCGCTTGGTAATCAGTTTCTTGCCCATGCAACCAATAGTTCGTTTCCAAGCGATCATGCCGTCTTCATGTTCGCTCTGGCGCTCGCTTTTTTATCCAGCATGCTTACCCGGAGTTGGGGGTGGTTGTTTATGCTACTTGGCCTTGCCGTCGCCTGGAGCAGGATCTATCTGGGAGTACATTTCCCATTCGATATGATTGGTGCATTTGGGGTCGCTACCTTTAGTACAATTATCGTAAAGCTGGTTTCATCGTTATTGCGTTCCAACATTTACCCCATGTTGTTGGAACTATATGTGGAAATTATTTCCATACTTAGACTGCCAGAAGGTCTTTTCCCGCGATCAAAGTGAAATTGCTCTCCGCCGGAAGGGGGCAAACCCTTCTTGATGGTTTCGGCTGGAGATTGCCACTGTGGCTCTACCCAAAGCTCCGAACACGCGAATTTTGTCTTGATTCCACTCGTTTTGATTGATCTGGCCTGGAAATAGGCAGGGCAAGGGTGAAGGTGCAGCCTTCGCCTATCTGGCTCTCAACTGTGACCGATCCGTCATGCATCTCAACCAGCGCCTTGGCTAGATTGAGGCCGATGCCTGTGCCGACTATGCCGGTTGATGTTCTTGCCCGGAAGTACAGCTCACCGATCCTTGGTAAATCCTCTTGTTCAATGCCGATGCCATGATCACGCACCGAGATCATCACCTGTTTACCCTCGGTACGTCCCTTGACTTCGATATCAGGAGCATTTGGTGCATACTTCACAGCATTGGAGAGCAGGTTGGTGAGTATTGTTCCAGGGAACTGGAATCGGCTTGTATGGTTGCAGGAAGATCGCTCAGATCGCACGAAATGACATGAGTTTGAGATATCCCCTGCTGGTGTGCACAAACATCGCGTACAACCTTGCCGATATCGCAAGGTCCGATCTCAACTGTGATTTTCCCCTCTTCCATGCGAGTCACATCAAGCGTACTCCGCATCAACCTCGCCATGCGGTTGACAGCGCCCCTGATTTTATCGATCCTGCGAATAGCATCGTCAGGTGTCAACCGGTCCTTGTTGATCCGGCTCTTCATCCGTTGTGCAGTCCCATCGATAATGGCCAAAGGCGTTCGAAACTCGTGGCTCGCCATGGAAACGAACTCTCGTTGCAGTTTGTTGAGTTCCTGCTCCTTGGCAAGAGCCTGTTTTAATTCTTCAGCGTTGGTTTTCAGCTCCTGGGTCGCCGTATACACCAACTCTTGCAGATGGTTACGGTTTTCTGTTATTTCCGCCTCGAGACGGGTACGGTTTTGAAGATCCCGCCAAACGAAGAACGTCCAGCACGATGCAACACCTATCATCAAAACGCTTACGCCCCAAAAGGCGTATCTTGCGACCTGTTCAAACCTTGCTGCTGTGTCGGTTGCATCGACATAGACCTCAATCGCTCCCTGAAAATTATTGCCCTCCATGAGGGGCGCATAGGCTTCACCGACAATCGCCTTGTCGAGGCCGAATTTTTCGTCATTCGCAATCTTGGCGAAGGTTTGGCCTTTCCTGACAAGTTTCTCAAAATAAGGTTTTGTATTCCGTTCACCGACGTCTTCCATGCGTGAGGCGTGGACAATGACCCCATCGGGACTGAACAACTTGTATCGGAAAATATCACCCGCTCGCATCGCCAGCTTGAGTGCGTCTTGAGTCTGCTTGGAGATTTGTCCCCGGCTAAGTTCCTCGTTGACCTCCGGGCTTTGTGAAGCGACAAATTCAGCCCAGCGAACAGCATCGCTAATTGCTTCGCGCTCAAGCAAATTCTCTTTGAACTCGCGTGATGCATACCATGTCACCACCAAAGCAAAAGTACAGATTAAAATAAGGGTAGATAAGAGAGGAGCCAGGTTCCGAATTTTCATTGCGCATGAACCACTGTTTCTGAAGCATCCAAACTGGAACACTTATTATAGTGAACCTAAAGGGTGATAGAATCAGCTGATGGGCTGCCGATTAAGTCTTGTGCCCCTCCACCTGGATACAATGCCCAATAATAATTTAGGAAACGTAAAAAACCCGAAGTCCTTTACCGGGAGAAACGCTAACATTTTCCTGTCTTATGGCAACGCTTGAGGGTCGCCGTTTTTGTCGATGGAGACAAATGTAAACGTGCCTTCTGTCACCTTGACGCGCTCACCCATGCGTCCGCGTAATACCCAGGCCTCTATGTGAATTGACATGGAGGTGCGTCCGGTCTTGTCGATGTGGGAATAAACACACAAGACGTCGCCGACATTGACCGGGCGGATAAAGGCCATGGCATCAATGGCAACTGTGGCGACACGGCCCTGGGCCCGTGTTCCTGCGGCAATGCCACCGGCGATATCCATCTGGGACAATACCCAGCCGCCAAATATATCTCCGCTCGGATTTGCATCGCCGGGCATGGCAAGTGTGCGGGTAGTCAACTCTCCGCGTGGTTCGTCTGAAACATCATTCATCTTTTAAAACCCCAATTTAACACAACCTATGCCTCAATTCCCAATCCGCGACGAAATCTCTCCGCCATATAGGCACCATTTCGTGGTGGTAAAACCTTCTTTTCCTCACGTTTGCTGATTTTTGCCACTACCAGACAGGGACCACCGGTGGTGAAAAGCAGCTCGCGGGCCTGCGCCAGGTGTTGCGATGATGTTGCCGTGAGGGTCGTGACTATGCCAGCCCCTTGCGCCATTTTTTCTATGTCAGTGCACCCGTGAGTGAGGCCTTGCTGGTTTCCAGTTTCGGCAAACATCTCATTGTCGAGCACCAGTATTGACAGGTTTTGGCAAGCTGCTGCTGCAACTGTTGCAAAGCTGCCCACGCCCATCATAGCCTCACCATCGCCGGTTATAACCACAACGCGGCGTTGTGGCTGGCTGATGGCAACACCCAGCCCAACACTTACCGCCAGTCCCATGGTACCCCAGAGGTAGAAATTTTCAATATGATCCTCAATAGCTGCCACATCGTAGGTTGGATTTCCCAGGCCGGTGATAATCAGGGCATCTTTGCGATCAACCAGAATATCCCGGACCAATTGCCGGCGGTTGAGTTTTGCAATGTTGGTTTGTGAGATCATTTGGCAAAATCTTTAATACCAATAACTTGCTGGTCAATGAGGACAGCCGTGCTGGTGGTAGAATTAAACGCCAAGCCAAGCGCACCCGAACACAACTCACCTGTTTTTGTGGCGGTGTCTGCCCGGAAACATTGCACCCCCATTTGGCGGAAAACCGGCTCTACATTGCTCCCCATAGGAACCTGCCATGGATTGAACTCATTCCATTGTCCGCGCATCGTCACGATCATCGCGCAAGGGGTATGACAATTTTGCGGCAGCGAGAGGGCATTGATACAATTACCTGCACCACTGCTCTGCATCATCAATACGCCGCGCACGCCGCCAAGCCAGGCACCGGTAATAATACCAATACCTTCTTCTTCAGTTGTTAAAGTCAAAACACTCATATCGCTATCAGCGTGACACTTTTTCAAAATTTGCGTGAGGCCTGCATCAGGTACCGTGCAAATCAATTGCACATCGTGATCTTTCAAGACCTGGTATACGTCGCTGGACCAATCGTGCTTTTGGGCGTCAGGTTCAAGATCCATGTTTAATTGCTCAGATTTACGAGAAACCCGAGCTTTAACTCAATCACTTAAAGAGTCAAACGTCTTGTCGCAAAATCTGCATTGGCGGCGAATAGCTAATCATGGTTCCAGGGCGGATACATAAAATTTGCGAATTGATGAATCGCTGTCCTGGAATTATCTTACAGGAAAACAATCAGTAGAATGATTACTATTACTTTGCTAACATCAATGATCTTTTTCAAAGGAGGATCATTCATGATTCGTGCCATCGCCTTGACTGCAGTCGCCCTGATCACTTTCACCCTGTCGGCATTTGGCGGGGATGGTCAGCCGCAACAACCGCAACGGATGGCGCAGGCCAATCAGATTGAAATTGAATTCTGGCAAAGCATCAAGGATGGCAAGGATCCCGAAGAATTTGAAGCCTATCTGAAAACCTACCCCCAGGGCGTCTTCGCAAACATTGCGCGCATCAGGTTAAACAAGCTTACACAAACAAATCCTGGCAACCGGACTACAGTGGTTCCGCCCGCCCAACCACAAGCACCGTCAGCCGCCAACGCCCCCCAAACTACATCTCAGGCCAGCAATGCCTGTTCTTGTTACACCACAGCGGATATTCTTGCGGTTTGTCCACGCCCGGATCCCGGCCGTACGGAAGTCTATGATACCGGCCAAGACGGTAAGTCTTTGAACTTGAAGTGCTTCGCCACCCAGAATTTTTCGCCTGGTTCCATCAAATTCGTAGCTGGTGGTGCCACGAAATACGGCGGACCATATTGCGGTTATCAGTCGGTCGAAGTGCAACCATATGGCTCAGGTGGTAAATCTCCCACGGTGTCTCCCACAGTCTACGCTGCCTGCAAACGCACCTTGGACGAGGCTGCTAAAAAGCTGAAACTTCAGTTGGTTATGGATGAATTCAGTAAAAAAGACATTCTCACCAATATCTACCGCGAGTTTCTTGAAGCTCGGAGCAAGGCTAAATCCTGGGCGGATCTATTTCCGTATTTTTCGGGTGAGAGTATTGAAAAGCAGAAGGCCGTGCCTGCCAAGCAGCAACAAATGGTGTTTGAATTTTCACAGTTACTTGCCGCTGCTCCAGGAGAAGCCAAGGTTGTTAGTGAGGCGATAGATGCAAATCAAGCGGTCGTTGTTGCCCAGTATTGTTCCAAAGAAAGGAAACGTGGCAAGCATACCGTTTGGTATGTTGTCGAAAATGGTGGCTGGAAAATCAGGAAAGAATATAACGATTTGTCCACACAGAGTTGCGGTACTCCACAAAACGCTAAATCCAACACTAATCAAAACGCTAACTCCTGCACCAATGAAGAGATGGACAAAAAGGACGCCAGAATAACCGAACTGTTGAACGCGTTTCCTGAACAACAGCGACAAAAACTGGATAACGAAACGATCAAAACTGTGACAGCCAAATTGGGCGGTGGTTTTTGTTCGAAGAATGAAAATTATTGTAAATGTTCCGATGAGATGATCAAAATTCTGGAAACGAAATAGCTCTCGATACGGTCACTTATCGGACGCTCTCATAACAATGAAACTGACCTTCAGAGGCAAGACCGCCTTGAACTATCGCCAGCCTTCTTGCCGGACTGCGAACTGGACGTTATGAAAATACAAGATTTTCTGCCATTTACCTTCACGCTGAAAAAAGCACTTACGAAAGCACAAGGTAGGCACGATCACGATGACTGGGTCATATCTTATTATAATATATTGAGAATCATCAATACATTGGCGGATGGGGTGGGATTCGAACCCACGAAACGCTTGCACGTTTGCCGGTTTTCAAGACCGGTGCCTTCAACCACTCGGCCACCCATCCGCAAGACACAAATGCATCGGCGCTCTTTCTATCGCTCTTTGACGTGTTTGCAAAGCACTCATTGCATGTTTTAGGTGAGGTTTTTTTGCAAGCATTCTTCCAGAGGTAAAATTGGCATCGGCCCGTTATCCGCCATGGCTAGAATCTCATCGATCAGGCGGGCAGGTGAGGCAAGTCCGGCGTGGGTTAAAAGCATGTTTGCCTTGTCTATCAGGTCTGATTGAGAAAGCGGCATGGCGGGGTCGCCAAAGGCTTGCTTGGTTTCGATTTGGAAAGTGCTGCCGTCTTTCAAAGTAATCTCTATGCCGCTGCCCCAGGTTGCCGGATAGGAAGTTTCATAAAGGTTGCTCAGTTTAACGCTTATGCGTTTTGTCAAAGGCCCAAGGCGGTGACGGGAGTGTTCATCAAAGGACGAAAAATCAACACGCGGAAGTGCCAGTGCAGCGGCAACGCAATGCTGTAGCGAGAATTTGGCTTCATACAAGGATGCCGGAAGCGCTCGATCACACAAGTTTATCGCCGCCTGATATGTTGCGATCTCGACACTTTGAATATCATCAACTGAATGCCCCTGGTGCTTTAACTGCTGGGCAGCTTCCAGCGCGATTTTAATAGCTGGGTGGGTGTGGCGACAACTGGGCCAGGGTTTGATTGATGTCTGGTGCACATGCCAGGAATCATTGGGATTTTCAACTATCCGGGCGGAATCGCCATCTGCACACATGGCTTTGAAAAATGCCTTTTCACCTTCCAGAATGCTTGTGGCTCCAGTGATGCCGTGTTGGGCCAGTTCGGCACTGACCACACCGGCTTCGGCACCACGACCGGCATGAATGTGTTTCGACATGGCTCCGGTTTGCAAAAATTCCCACAGGCCCGCAGCCTGAGTTCCAGCATTGCCCAGTGCGTGGGCCGTCTGGCTGTTATCAAGGCCAAGCATGTGAGCTGCTGCCATGGCTGACCCAAATGGGCCACACGTAGCGGTATTATGCCAGACAACATAATGTTGATCACCGACCGCTTGACCAATGCGCGCTGTGGCTTCGTAGCCGTGCAAAACAGCGCGCAGACAATGGTAAGCATCACCGGAAACGTTTTTGGGATCATTGGCCAAAGCAAAGACGGCTGGTATGACCACACAACCGGGATGGGTAATTGAGCCGCGATGAAGATCGTCCATTTCGAGAATGTGAGTGAAACATCCCAGAATGAAAGCCTGCCTGCCGGCGTCATGATGGTTATTGCCAGGAGCGCTCAAAAACCCGCGAGGATGCGCCCACAGCAGAAACTTTCGTCCCGCATCACTGTTGAACCCGGCCAGCATATTGGCAACAGTATCCAGGGTAAATTCAGCAGCCACCCGAAAATCATCTGCGTCGATGGCTTTGGAGCGCACCAGACTTATTAACTGCTCACTCAGCGAAAAACCGGAGTTTTCAATCATTTTGACTTCTCATGGAAGGGTTTTGATGTCATATTATTTATAGTTATTTTGATCGTTTTAACATTTTGTTAACTTGGCAATAGCACTCTTTGGTCAGTAATGGGCAGGTTTCTCTCGTTTTTAAACACCTGAACCAATTGAGTGATGCCTAAGTTAGTATAGATGCGTACCCTTATATGAAAATGAATTTATCCTGGATTCCAGTCGAATCAAACCTGGAACGCGCCAGTCGAATTAACCTCAAAACAATGGCCACGGTGGTCGTGTTGGTCACGACCGGACTTTCGCTGTCCGGGTGTGGTTCTTCCAAGTCAAAATTTGGCAAGGAATATGGCAAAGGCAGCCCTTATTGGCAAGGATCAGGCCCCGTACCCAAAGGGGGAGGGCGCTATAAGGTTGGAAATCCCTATACTGTTAACGGGAAAAAATATTATCCGCGTGAAAACCCTAATTACGACAAGGTGGGAAAAGCATCGTGGTATGGGCCAACGTTTAACCGTCGCAAAACTGCTAATGGCGAATATTTCGATATGACCCGGCTAACGGCGGCTCATCCAACATTACCGCTGCCAAGTTTTGTGCGCGTGACCAATTTGAGTAATAATAAATCAGCGATCGTGCGTGTGAATGATCGTGGTCCTTATTCCAATACACGGATTATCGACCTTTCCAAGAAATCCGCCGAGGTTTTGGGTTTTATCAAACAGGGTACGGCGCGTGTTCGGGTGCAATATGTCGGCCGTGCACCGCTTAATGGCGATGATTATTATACCTATGCCGCCGCCAAAAAACCTCAAGCAGCACGCACGCAAGTTGCAAGCAGAACCGCACCAAAACGGCGATATTCGCAGCAATCGCAATCAGAACAACCACCGCTGAATGACGGTCTTTATATCCAGGCCGCTTCCTTTGCCAACCGTGGCAACGCCCGCAGGTTGCAAACCCGTCTGGGGTCTGTGGGGCGGGTGAGGGTTGTCGCATCTGACGTAAATGGTCAGACGTTTTACCGCGTTCGTGTGGGGCCGATTGCCAATAATTCCGAAGCCAGAATAGCTTTGAGAAAAGTGGTTGATGCCGGCAACACCGGTGCCAAGCTGGTCATCGATTGATCTTGGGACTGATCCCGATTTTTTGCATCTTGCCGTAAAATCGTCAAAGATTTTTGTAGCAATTGCAAGGCTGCGGAGCTTTATTCATTATAGATCGAAAAAAACCGCGAACTGGTGATCGATTTTGTGTAGAGTCGCAGGTGTGTATCGCAGGCCATTGGGGGTGATGCCCCAAATCATAGCCAAAGAGTATCCCGGAGTGTAAGGTGCGTCGAAATCTGACCATAATCGTTGCAGTAGCGATTTCATTTTTCGCGCATGTCCCTTTTGTTTCCGTAAGTTATGCGCAGTCTTTTGCCACCAAAGCCAAGCAGGCTGTCATAATGGACGGGCTTACCGGTGCGGTTTTGTTTGGCAAGAATGAAAATCAACTCATGGCCCCTGCGAGCATGAGCAAACTTATGACCATGACGCTAATATTCGAGGCTATCCAGTCAGGGCGTCTTGATATGAAGGACGAGTTCTACATTACGAAAAATGCCTTCAAACGGGGCGGATCGCGCATGTTTGCCCGTCTTGGTACATCTATCTCTCTTGAGAACCTTATTCAGGGGGTTATTGTGCAATCGGCAAATGATGCGTCAGTCGCACTGGCTGAGGGCATGAGTGGCACCGAAGAAGAATTTGCTCTCGCCATGACCAAAAGAGCGCGCGAGTTGGGACTGGTAAAGTCCACCTTCGTCAACGCCACCGGTTGGCCTGACCCGCAACAGAAAATGACCGCCAGAGAACTCGCACTTCTGGCTCGGCATATTATCTACAAACTTTCCGATTATTATCGTTTTTACAGTCAGCCAGATTTCACCTGGAATAAAATCACCCAAAAAAACCGCAACCCCTTGTTGGGGGGCAATGGTGTTGATGGTCTTAAAACCGGCTACACCGAAGAAGCAGGCTACGGTCTGGTGGCATCCGCTCAGCGCAAGGGGCGAAGATTGATCCTGGTGGTCAATGGCCTTGAGACCAAGAGTGACCGTAAGGTTGAAGCACGAAAACTTCTGGATTGGGGCTTTCGGTCTTTCCGCAACCTAAAACTGTTCAACCAAAATGAAACCATTGGCAAGGCCCGTGTCTGGGGTGGTGAGAATTTCTTTATCAATCTGGTGACCAAGATACCGATTTCAATTTTGAGCAATGATAAGATTACTCAAAAGGTCTCCGCTGAAATTGTCTACAAGGGACCAATTGTGGCACCGGTACGCGAGGGCCAGGAAATAGGCGTTCTTCGTATTAAAACCGGTGATCTGGTCTCGCAGGAAGTCGCCCTTTATGCCGACCGCAATGTCGACAGGGGAAGTTTTTTGAAACGCGCCATAGGCGCTGCCCTGCACTTATCGCAACTGTTTAAATGAATACGGGATGCTTCATTACACTTGAAGGCGGGGAGGGGACCGGAAAATCCACCCAGAGCGCATTGTTGTTCAAAAAACTCGAATTCGCAGGCCACCAGGTGGTTCAGACGCGAGAACCCGGCGGTAGCGAAGGGGCTGAAAAAATTCGCCAGCTCCTTGTCACCGGAAACCCGCAAAACTGGTCACCTGTTGCTGAAGCCTTATTGATCTCTGCTGCCAGGGATGATCATCTGCGACGGGTTATCGCCCCGGCTTTAGACCATGGAAAATTTGTTATCTGCGACAGGTTCATAGATTCCACCACCGCCTATCAGGGCGTTGCCAGTGGGGTCGATAGGGAGCTTCTGAAGGTTCTGGAAACTCATGTGGTTGGAAAATTCACCCCGGACCTCACTCTCATTTTTGACCTTGACCCCCAAACCGGTCTGGAGCGCGCCAAAGCCCGCGCGCAAGATGGAGAAGACCGCTTCGAAGCCAAGGGCCTGACATATCATCAAAAAATCCGACAGGCTTTTATCGATATTGCGCAAAAACACGCCGAACGCTGTGTGATTGTGGATGCTTCTCTTGGTGTCGATGACATTGAAGATCGTGTATGGCAGATTATCTCGGACAGATTTTTATGAAAGCCGCCAATGTCGAGTGAAATTGAAGAACCGGATCGGTTGCAGGACTTTCCTCACCCCAGAGAAGTTTCGCACTTTCTTGGTCACGACGAACAAATTCAAAGCCTGCAATCAGCCCTCGGCTCCAACCGGTTTCCGCACGCGTGGATTTTTTCCGGGCCAGCCGGTATTGGCAAGGCAACACTGGCCTACAGGCTGGCGCGAACCCTTCTCAAAAACCCGCTGGGGACCGAGGTTGATAATGTCTCCAGTGATCCAGCGCTGGAAGTGCCCGCTAATGATATTGTCTTTCAGCAAGTCGCAGCCCAGTCCCATCCCGGATTAAAGGTAATCAAACGCCCCTATGACCAAAAGCGGAAACGTTTAAAGACGGAAATCACCGTTGATGAAATCAGGGCAATGCAGTCGATTTTCAACACGACGACAGTAGATGGCGGCTGGCGCGTGGCCATGATTGATACAGCTGACGAAATGAACCGCAATGCCGCAAACGCCCTGTTGAAACTGCTGGAGGAGCCACCGGCAAATTCCGCCATAATCCTGATCAGTCATCAACCGGGGAAATTACTGCCAACGATTAGATCAAGATGCCGCATGCTTCAGTTTAAATCTCTTAATGAAGACCATGTGGCAAAAATACTGGATGAAAATTCGGGAACAAATATCAAGCTCACGATCGACGAGCGCGCGACAATTACCCGCCTGGCAAACGGCAGTGCCGGTAAAGCCTTGCAACTGGCCAGTGGTGCCGGCCTGAAAGCGCACGAAAACCTTATGTCACTGCTCGAAAGCCTGCCGCGCTTTGATGGCTCTAAAGCCCATAAGATTGCAGAACAGCTGAACCGGCGCGATGCACGTGAGGAATACAATTTTTTCCGCCAGCTATTATGTGAATGGTTAAACAGCTTCGTGCGTTTTTGCACCACCGGCGAGGGCGCTCACCTGCCAAAACGTGAATTCGATCTATGTCAACGATTAGGTGTAAGCGTAAACCTTGAACCGTGGCTCGAGGTGTGGGAAAAGACGCAAACGTCATTCACTCAGGCCGATATTCTCAATCTGGATAAACGCCAATTGCTGTTGACTGTGTTTTTTCAACTTGAAACCGCCGCAAAACAAGCTCAAAAACCGTGAGATAAAAATAACACCGCAAAAAGTCTGATCCGCTTCAGGTTGATCAAGGATTAATCAATGCCGTCAAAGTCTAGTTACTATATCACCACCGCTATTTCCTACCCCAATGGTGCCCCTCATATTGGTCACGCCTATGAGGCATTGGCCACCGATTCAGTTGCGCGCTTCAAGCGCCTCGATGGCTATAATGTTTACTTCCTTACCGGCGCTGATGAACATGGCCTCAAGATGCAAAAGACTGCGGTGGAAGAGGGGATTACACCCAAAGAACTCAGTGATCGCAATGTCGCCCTGTTTGAAGAAATGGTGCGTGAACTCAATTGTTCCAACGATGATTTTATTCGAACCACCGAACAACGCCATTATGAATCGTGCCGGGAAATCTGGCGACGCATGGAAGCCAATGGCGACATTTACCTCGACACTTATGCCGGCTGGTATTCGGTGCGGGACGAAGCTTTTTACGCCGAAGATGAAACCACGGTAAATTCTGACAACGTCCGTATCGGACCCAATGGCACGCCAGTCGAGTGGACCGAGGAACAGACTTATTTTTTCAAACTTTCCGCCTATCAGGACCGCCTGATCGCGCATTATGAGAAATACCCCGATTTCATTCTCCCCACACAACGCCGCAATGAAGTCATGAGCTTCGTTAAAGGCGGTTTGCTTGACCTGTCGGTATCACGCACCACCTTTGACTGGGGCATCCCGGTACCCGGGTCACCAGACCACATTATGTATGTGTGGGTTGATGCGCTGACCAACTATATTACCGGTCTGGGCTTTCCAGATGAAGCGTCAGAAAACTTCAAAACCTTCTGGCCCGCCGATGTTCACATCGTTGGCAAGGACATCTTACGTTTTCACAGCGTCTACTGGCCGGCATTCCTGATGTCGGCTGGGATTGAACTGCCCAAGCGGATATTTGCGCACGGGTTTTTGTTCAACCGCGGTGAGAAAATGTCAAAATCAACTGGCAATGTCATCGATCCCATCAAGATGGCCCATCATTATGGCGTCGATCAGATGCGTTATTTTTTCCTGCGTGAAGTACCCTTCGGACAGGATGGCAATTACAGCCATGAAGCCATCGTCAATCGTATCAATG
The DNA here is from genome assembly GCA_021775475.1 of Hyphomicrobiales bacterium. Taxonomy (GTDB): domain Bacteria; phylum Pseudomonadota; class Alphaproteobacteria; order Rhizobiales; family JAJFHR01; genus JAJFHR01. Next base: position 3,722 of record JAJFHS010000070.1, on the reverse strand, counting down.
CCGACCTTGCCAATGACTTTGGCAATCTGGCGCAACGCTCCTTGTCGATGATTGCAAAAAACTGTGACGGAAAAGTCCCGGCACCGGGAGAATTCACGCCTGAAGATAAGGAAATTCTGACGCGTGCAGATGGATTACTTGCAGCCACACGGCCTCATATGGATAAACAGGCCTTGCACAGTGTGCTGGCTGAAATATGGGCAGTAGTGGCCGACGCCAATCGCTATTTTGCCGGGCAGGAGCCGTGGGCGTTGCGCAAAACCGATCTCGCCCGTATGAACACGGTGCTCTATGTCACTGCCGAAGTTATTCGCCAGATATCAATCCTGACCCAGCCCTTCATGCCTGAGGCATCCGCCCGCATGCTGGACCAGCTCAGTATTGATGAAAATACCCGCAACTTCGCCTGTCTGGGGCAGGGAGGACGCCTCCCTCACGGCAATGATATTGTTGGGCCATCACCGATATTCCCACGCTACGTGGAAAGCGAACATCAGGACAAAGATGCATGAAGACACTTTTAGTCGACAGCCATTGTCATCTTGATTTCAATGTCTTACAGGATAATATTGAAGGTGTTATAGAGCGAAGCCATGATGCTGGCGTTGGCCTGATGGTGACAATTTCGACCAGAGTGCATGAGTTCGATAAGATACGTGTCATTGCCGAAACTCACGATAATGTCTATTGCACCATCGGCACTCATCCCCATAATGCCGATGAAGAAATTGATATAACGGCAGAAGAAATTATCGCAATCGCGAAGCACCCCAAGGTTGTCGGCATTGGTGAAGCCGGGCTGGATTATCACTATGACAACAGCACGCCGACAGCTCAGGCGCAAGGTTTCAGAACACACATTGAAGCTGCGCGCCAAACCGGATTGCCACTGGTTATTCACGCCCGCGAAGCCGATCAGGATACTGCCGACATTTTGACAGAAGAAATGGGGAAGGGCGCCTTCCCCTTTGTTTTGCACTGCTTTACCGCCGGTCGCCAACTGGCCATGACCGGTGTTGATCTGGGTGGTTATGTATCTTTTTCAGGCGTTATCACCTTTAAGTCAGCAGAAGAATTACGCGCCATTGCCAAAGAATTGCCGGCAGACCGCATACTGGTCGAAACCGATGCACCGTACCTTGCACCGGTTCCCATGCGCGGCAAACCAAATGAACCATCCTATGTGCGTCACACTGCGCAATGTCTGGCTGAAGTGCGCGGGCTAAGCCTCGACCAATTGGCAGCGCAAACCAGTGGGAATTTCTTCCGACTGTTTTCCAAAGTCCCCATACCACCAGCTTACATGGAGAATTTTGCAAGTTGAGTATCAAAATCACCATATTGGGCTGCGGCTCTTCCGGCGGTGTGCCGCGTGTTGGTGGTGATTGGGGCGCGTGTGATGTCAGCAACCCCAAAAACCGCCGGCGCCGCTGCTCCTTGTTGATTGAGCGCTTCGGCGCGCAAGATGAAGTAACCCGCGTGCTTATTGACACGTCACCGGACATGCATGCGCAATTAACCGATCTGGGCATAAAATGGCTCGACGGTGTTGTTTACACCCATGAACACGCCGATCACACCCATGGCATCGATGATTTACGCGCACTGGCCATAAACGGCAAACGCCGCGTCGACACCTATATGGATGTCACCATGTATGACTATATGGAACAAAAGTTCAGCTACTGCTTCAAAGCGCGACCAGACAGTGATTATCCACCCATATTAACCAACCATCTCATTGCCGCCGACCAGCCAGTCACCATAGACGGGCCGGGCGGTATCATCACACTGCTGCCATTTGAACAATTACACGGCAGCATAACATCTCTGGGCTTCAGAATTGAAAACCTGGCTTATTCAGCCGACCTGCACGATTTGCCAGAAAAATCACACCCGGCAGTCCAGAACCTCGACGTATGGATAATTGATGCCTTACGCTACCGCCCACACCCCAGCCACTTCAACGTCGAAGATGCGCTCGCCTGGATCGCCCGCATGAAACCAGAACACGCCGTCCTCACCAACATGCACGTAGACATAGACTACAAAACCCTGAGCGATGACCTGTCACCGGGCATAGAGCCAGCCTACGACGGCATGAGCTTTGAGTTAGATTAGTTGGCCCTTCCTATATTATGGAAATATTGGGGTGTATCCCCTTGGCATACGGTAATAGGATTCCTATATTATTGATATAGGAGCTATCACCATGAAAACGACCAATATTCGCCAGTTCTTCAAAGAGTTTCACAATGACGAAGTGTGCTTAGAACACCTGTTTAACACGCGCTTTGGTCAAGAACACGAATGCCCCAAGTGCAAACGTGCGGCTAAATGGTATCGCCTACAGTCAGAGCAGGCTTTTTCCTGCCAATGGTGCGGTCACCATATTCACCCGATGGTCGGAACGATCTTCGAAAAAAGCCGTACACCTTTGCAACTCTGGTTCTATGCAATCTTCCTGTTCACCACGTCCCGGCATGGCGTGTCCGGTAAAGAATTGCAGCGCCAGCTTGGTGTGACATACAAAACAGCTTGGCGCATGGCCGCTCTTATCCGTGAACATATGGCCGCTATAGATGGTGAAGCACCACTTGGTGGCAAAGGTAAGGTTGTAGAGGTTGACGAAACATTCTATGGCGGAAAAACCACTGGCTTGGACTGGCGTAGTCGCAAGTCTGTTATTCTTGGCATGGTTGAGCGGGATGGCAACGCAATGTTGCATGTGGTTCCCAAACAATCACGACAACACTTAATCCCGGTGATTACAGACAACGTTAAACATGGTTCTGAAATTCATACAGATGAGTTACGGGCGTACCAGAAATCCTTTAGTCGAACCAATTATACTTATAAGACCGTCAATCACAGCCAAGGTGAATACGCCAAGCCAGACGGTACGACTACCAATTCAATTGAGAGCTTTTTCAACCACCTGAAAAAATCTATTGCCGGTACGCACACCAGCGTTTCACCAAAGCATTTGCAGCGATACGTGAAAGAGTTTGAGTATCGCTTTAATCGTCGGATGCGGCCTCAGACGATGCTTTCCGAGTTGCTTTCCCGGTTCCCTGACTTGGACGCTTAATCACAGCGTCCAGTTTATCAAGATCGCCCTTTGGGTCAGACTCATGTTCTTTGATGAAGTCTTCAAGGTTGTTTTTTCGGGATTCTCGTAAGCTAGCCATCAAACAATTCTCCTTGATAATGCTTGTCTTCTAAAACTTCCACCACTTCATTTATAACGTATGTTTCAGAAATCAGCTCATTGTCAAACCCATATCTCATTTCAACTGATACCATACAACGCAAGGCGTCACCGGGTCTAACATCTTTTCTTCGACCTTGAAATTCAGCAAGGAATTTTACGTCTTCTACTCGCGCCGAAATAGCTCGCCTACCTAGTCTAAAATCCCACTTTGAAACACCTAAATAGTCAGGTTTTTTTACAGCCAAAATTAACTGTGCTGGCGGCATCAAAATTGTTTCTTTAGTAGCTAAATCAGAAAGACTATCTGTATCCAAGCGGATCGACATATCAATTTCCAAAATTTCGCCATTGCATTCAAAATATGCTCGTGACCCAGCCCCCTGAATTCCGGCCAGATTGGTGTTAGTAATCCGTCTTTGAAAGGATGGACTATGAAGCGCAGATTTACGGATGAACAGATTATCGGAATAATCAAGGAATATGAGGCCGGTGTGAAGGCCTCTGAGCT
>JAJFHS010000069.1 GCA_021775475.1 Hyphomicrobiales bacterium | reverse complement strand
AGTGAATCACAGAAATCCCCGTTACGCAAATTGCAAGAAAACTACCTGAAGGAACCTAAAAACTTGCAATAACGAATACTGGATCAAGCTCGTTATTTAAACAAAATCAACGCCTTGAGAATTCTTCACAGTCGACAAGATGCGTGATACGTTGATGTCAAAGCCGATAACGCTTACTCCGGAGCAAGCAAAGGAAACCGCAACCCCACATAGCTCAGCCCGACAAAGGCGATCTTGCGGGTATGGCTCAAAGTTTAACTCCATAATATTCAACATACCAGTCAACGAAACGGCTAATTCCAACCCCAATTGGTGTATCCGGCTTGTAGCCGGTCAGGCGGGTTAGATTGCTGGCATCTGCCCAGGTGGCCAGTACCTCACCCTCCTGGCTCGGCAACATGTTTTTCTCCGCTTTGCGTCCGAGCTTTTCCTCCAGAACCTCGATATAGCGCATCAGTTGTTCGGCTTTGTTGTTGCCTATATTGAGGATGCGATAGGGTGCAACGCCACTGGTTGAAGGGTCCGGATTGTTTGCGTCCCATTCTTCATTGGCCGTAGGCGGTTTTTTTAGCAGCGCATAAATTCCCACGGAGATATCATCCACATAGGTAAAGTCACGTTGCATCTTACCGTAATTAAAAACATCAATTGGACGGCCTTCCAGGATCGATCTGGTGAATAAAAAAAGTGCCATGTCGGGTCGCCCCCATGGCCCATAAACGGTAAAAAACCGCAAACCTGTACAAGGAATATCAAACAGATGGGCGTAATTATGGGCCATCATCTCATTGGCTTTTTTGGTCACCGCATAGAATGAAACCGGGTGTTCGGCGCTTTCTTGCTCCACAAAAGGCATATGTTTGTTGGCGCCGTATACGGAACTTGAAGAGGCAAACACCAGGTGTTCAACACGGTGCGCCCGCGATGCCTCAAGAATACTCAAAAATCCGTCTATATTGCTGCGGCTATAACTCCATGGGTCTTTCAAAGAGTGCCGGACACCAGCCTGGGCGGCCAGGTTCACGATATGGGTTGGTTTATGCTCGGCGAACAGTGCCATGATTTTATCATGGTCGGCAATGTCGGCGCGCACATCGACAAAACCATTCTGTGAGGTCAGTCGGGCAAGTCGGGCTTTTTTCAGATTGATGTCATAATAGTCGTTAAGATTATCAACGCCTATAACCTGATGGCCATCCGCCAGCAGTTTACCTGAGAGGTTTGAGCCGATAAATCCCGCCGAACCTGTAACAAAAACTTTCAAATCAATAAACTCTTCGTTTTCTTGAAATTATTGCAATAACCATTTTCAACAAACTATTGCCGGTATCATTCCAGCCATCATTTCTCTATAGGATATTTTGAGGCTTCTCTTAATATAGTGTCCATGTCTTATGGCTTTCACCAGGAACACGCGAGTCAAATTTTTCAATAACAGCCAGCACACTAAAGCCTGTCATGCTTATATGGAAGCATGACAGGCTTTAATTCGGTATATTATACCCCAACAAATTGTACTTCCATTCACAGCCCAATGGGCATGCAAAGCCTGCAACTCAGGTTATCACGTTGGCCAAAGATGCTGTTAATAGCCTTGAGCAACAAAATGTTGTGTTTCGCCGAATTTAGACCAGATCAAAACGATCCAGGTTCATCACCTTGGTCCACGCTGCCACAAAGTCAGCCACGAAGGTTTCCTGTGCGTCATCACTTGCATAGACTTCCGCCAGTGCGCGCAGTTGGGAGTTTGAGCCAAACACCAAATCGACACGGGTGCCGGTCCATTTGGCCTCTCCGGTTGTGCGGTCCTGTCCTTCGAACACCTCTTCGGATTTTGAAGTTGGCTCCCACTTTACGCTTCGGCTCAACAGGTTAACGAAGAAGTCGTTGCTCAACGTCTCGGAGCGTTTAGTGAAAACACCGTGACCGGATCCATCCACATTGGTATTGAGCACCCGCATGCCACCAACAAGAACCGTCATTTCCGGGGCTGTCAGTGTCAGCAATTGGGCGCGGTCGATCAAAAGCTCTTCGGCCGGGCGATTTTGGTTTGCCTGCACATAGTTGCGAAAGCCGTCGGCTGTGGGTTCAAGGACGCCAAAAGAGTTTTCGTCTGTTTGCTCTTGAGTTGCGTCTGTGCGTCCGGGAGAAAATGGAACTGTGATGTCATGACCGCCATTTTTTGCAACTTTTTCAATAGCCGCACAACCGCCAAGAACAATGATATCCGCTAACGAAACCTGACCGCTGCCGACATTGAAATCATTCTGGATAGCCTCCAGAGTTTCGAGGACGGCTTTGAGTTGGGCCGGGTTGTTTACGTCCCAGTCTTTTTGTGGTGCCAGACGAATACGCGCTCCATTAGCCCCGCCGCGCTTGTCGCTGCCACGGAAAGTGGCCGCTGAGGCCCAGGCGGTGGAAACCAGTTGAGAAATGCTCAAGCCCGAGCTGAGGATTTTGGTTTTGAGATCGGCAATGTCCTCAGCCCCGATCAATTCATGATCAACCGCAGGAACCGGGTCCTGCCATATGAGATCTTCGGCTGGAACCTCACGCCCAAGATAACGGGCAATCGGTCCCATGTCACGGTGGGTCATCTTGAACCATGCTCTGGCGAAAGCATCTGCAAATTCGGCAGGGTTTTCGTGGAAGCGCTTTGAAATTGGCGCATAGATCGGGTCCATCTTCAAGGCCATGTCCGCCGTCGTCATCATTAGAGCTTGAGTTTTGGAGGCATCATGTGCAGCCGGTGCTGTGCTCGCAGCCGAGGCTTGCGTTGGTGTCCACTGCTGGGCACCAGCCGGGCTCTTTGTCAACTCCCACTCATATCCGAGCAGCACGTCGAAAAAGCCATTGTCCCATTGTATTGGGTTGGGTGTCCATGCGCCTTCTATGCCACTGGAGATCGTATCATCACCGCTCCCGCTGCTCAGGGAGTTCTTCCAGCCAAAGCCTTGTTCTTCAAGACCGGCAGCTTCAGGCTCGGGGCCCACATATTTGCCGGGATCACCGGCACCATGGGCTTTGCCAAAGGTATGGCCACCGGCAACAAGAGCAACGGTTTCTTCATCATTCATCGCCATGCGCGAGAAGGTATCGCGAATATCTTTGGCTGAAGCGAGCGGATCAGGATTGCCATTTGGACCTTCGGGGTTCACATAAATCAGCCCCATCTGAACGGCACCAAGAGGATTTTCAAGTTCCCTGTCACCACTGTAACGCTCGTCGCCAAGCCATGTTGTCTCAGGGCCCCAGTAAATGTCTTCTTCAGGTTCCCAAATGTCTACGCGTCCGCCGCCAAAACCAAATGTATCAAAGCCCATCGATTCAAGCGCGCAATTGCCGGCCAGAATGAGCAAGTCGGCCCAGGAGATTTTTTTGCCGTATTTCTGTTTGACCGGCCACAACAAAGCCCGCGCCTTATCGAGGCTGACATTGTCGGGCCAACTGTTAAGGGGGGCAAAGCGTTGTGAGCCGGAAGATGCACCACCACGACCGTCATGGGTGCGGTAAGTGCCGGCACTGTGCCACGACATGCGAATGAAGAACGGCCCATAATGTCCGTAATCCGCTGGCCACCAGTCTTGTGAATCTGTCATTAAGGCAACAATGTCCTTCTTCAAGGCATCGAGATCGAGGCTCTTGAACTCCTCAGCATAATCGAACGCTTTTCCCATAGGGTCAGACATGGCAGAATTCTGGTGAAGAATTTTCAGGTTCAACTGATTTGGCCACCAGTGCTGGTTGGCAGTGCTTCCAGTTACTTTATGGGCGTTGGCTCCGCTCATGACGGGGCATTGATTGCTATCATTGGTCATGTGATTGTTTTCTTCCTGATTGCGGTCTGCGTTTAAAATCGTTTCAAGGGTAAAGATTATAGGCTCTTTTGAGGTTGATCCAGATCAATGGCGAGGCATCAACAGTGGTCGTGAGGCGAGACAGTGGGTGCCTTGGCCATCTACTATCTTCTCATAAACTCTTTCTAGCAAAATATTTCCATTAGCTTAAGTAGTATTTTCTGATTATTATGATAAGTTATTCTTATGACTAATTTGACGCTCAGGCAGCTTCGTTATTTTGAAGCATTGGCGCATCATGGCCATTTTGGCCGTGCGGCGGAAGCTTGTGCAATTTCTCAACCCGCTTTGTCGATGCAGATTAAAGAACTTGAGGGATCGCTGGGTATCATGCTTTTCGAAAGGCGGGCGCGACAGGTCTGGCTGACCGGCTTTGGAGAAGAATTCGCCTTGCGTGTTGGCGATATTCTGCGCTCGATCGATGAACTGGATGAATTGACGCGGGCTTCACGCGACACGTTGCAGGGCCGATTGCGTATTGGCGTGATCCCGACGATTGCACCTTACCTGCTACCGACCCTCATTGGCAATCTCAATCAAATGAATGCCGGGCTTGATCTTCACGTTCGTGAAACCTTGACGCCAACGTTGATACAGGAACTGGCCGAAGGCAGGCTTGACACGGCAATTGTCGCTTTACCGGTATCTGAAATGTCGTTTAGCGAGGTTGCTCTGTTTTCTGAAAATTTCGTTCTAATACGGCCAGGTGCAGATGAAGGCAAACCTGTGCCCGATCGCGAAAACCTGCGCGATATGAGATTGCTTCTACTTGAAGAAGGCCATTGTTTTCGTGATCAGGCCCTTTCGTTCTGCAATATTCAATCAGTGCAACAAGGCTTGGACGCAAGCTCTCTGTCAACACTTGTTCAAATGGTTGGGGCGGGTATTGGTGTTACATTGCTGCCGGAAATGGCAATCGCGGTGGAGACGGGCTCGGCTTGCGTGTCTGTTAGCCGCTTTGCGAGCCCACAACCATCGCGAACAATTGGTATGATCTGGCGCAAGACAAGCCCGCTTGCCCAACAGCTCCTGCAAATTTCCGAAGTGGTCCGTCAATCAGCTGTCACATTGCGCGAACAACACAATGCATGATCTGGAAGTCATGGTTTATTGAGCAGGAGTTCTTCGTTTTGAATGGCTGGGAAATGAGTGGGGTCAACATATTTGAAATACTCATCGAGATAGGGCAACGGCCCATCCGGGCAAGGAAACACACATGTGATGTTGCCAGTTT
>JAJFHS010000068.1 GCA_021775475.1 Hyphomicrobiales bacterium | reverse complement strand
GATTAAACCGCACAAACCGGCCTGCTTCGCTTGAGCTACGCAAGGGCTCCACTCCGCAGGCCTTGACGCCAACCAAAATAACGGAAATAAACATGAACGGATTCTACACCTGAATAGCCCGGATCAGGGGGCCGGGTCACCTGGAAAAGACAGATACCGAAATTCCAACCGTGCGCTTTACGATGCGGTTGAGTGAAATCGTCCAGAACAAGGTTGTAAACACCACGGCCGCTGCTGCACCTATAAATCCGAATTCGGGAACGAACAAAAGATTGCAACCAAAAAGCAGCAAAATACTTGCAACATAAACCGGTATGCTGGCGCGCTGATTTCCCGATATCATAAGTATCTGGATAGCCGGGCCGGCTGCCGCGCGAATGACCTGGGCCATCATCAAAATGACCACGCCGGCGTAACCCTCTTTAAAGTCCGGCCCGAATACTTCTAAAATGTACGAGCCAAACAATACTAAAAATACGAATGCGCCCGCTGTTATGGCCAGGGCAAACTGGTTAGCTTTTCTCACAGTCGCCTGCAATGCCTCGGGGTTGTTGAGCAGATGGGCGTCAGAAGCATCACGAAGCATGACCTGATGAACAATCTGAATGGCGAAGGCCATCAGGAAAGTAATCTTGATGCTGACGCCGAAAATTCCGGTTTCCCAGGCTGGCATTATCGACCCGATCATCAAAATATCAAGATCAGCAAACAAATTTACAAACAAGGTCGCAAGGATCATCGGTAAGGCCAGATTGCGCCACTGGCGCAATTGCTCACGATCCACCGGTGAATTGTGTTGAGCCTGCAACAGGTTTTTACGAGATTGACGGGACAATACCAAAGACATCCACAATGTCAGGGCCACAGCGATGGCAAGATTGAAGGCTACAATGAGTGCCGCATCCAGCGACACTGACAAGATAAGTGCAACACCGACAAAGACGGCCAGGAACAGCGGCCGCAACAGGAGTTCGGGCCCGTTGGCGATAACGAAGCGTTTGCGGGCATTGGCAAGACCACCGTTCAGCCGCATCACAGCATAGATCGGTGCCGTTACCACAGCCATCAACAAAGCCCAGCGCAACTCGTTGTCAAGGTTGGGGAGAAACCAGATTACCGCAGCCATTGGTACTGCGATCAGGGCGGTGAATGCCACCAGGTGTTTGTGGGCGGTTCGAAGAAAAGTTTGCAAAAATCCCGGATCAGCCTGCGCCTCTGAGCGCGCCACTACCGGGGCGATAATCCAGGGGAATCCGGCCGTCAAAATCGTGGATAAAACAGCCGCAAGTCCAAGAGCCATAAACAGGTTCCCAAGAATATCGGCACCATAATATCTGGCAATTAACACCTGCAGGATAATGCCTATTCCGGCACTGCCAATTCTCACCATCAACAACAATAGCGCCGCACCCGATATTGAACCAAGCTTTTCCCACAAGGTGAGAAGGCTGGATTTATTATGCGTGTTGGAAAGGTTGGCCATAGTCGTAACAGGCCTCAACTACCGGTGGCCAGCAGGGAAATTTCCCACGGCGGGGAAATACCATATTTGTTTGACAGTCCCTCAAGCGTTGCCACCATCACCAGTGGAATTGAAATACCGGTCGCAAGATTGTCTTTATAATTCTGCCAGCGGACTTCGCCGGGCAGCAAGACTTGATCCGCTTCGCCAGAAGCTTTCAACAAGGTGATGAGCGCTTCAAAGCGTTGATAAAACTCAAGCTTCGACATCCATTTTTCAACATCAATGGCAATCAGGCAATGACCACTGTCGCTGTTTTCAACAAAATTGGAGTACGTCGATTTGACTGAATGAGAAAACCCCGAACCGGTCAAAATTCCTGCCAGGACCTCTACCATCAGTGCAACACCATAGCCCTTCGCCCCACCAAAAGGCGTAAGCGAGCCCTCGCCAATGCGGGCGGGATCACTCAAAGGATCGCCATTGGGTAAAACGGCCAGCCCTTCGGGCAAAGGTTCACCCTTGCCGAGATATTCTCGCACGGTTGATCCGGCAAGAGAACTGGTGGCAAAATCCACCATCAGATTTTCACCATTTTGGCGCGGCGCACCAAAGGCAAATGGATTGGTACCCAGCACGGCCTTCGTGCCGCCATAGGCCACCACCTTGGGAAAGGAGTTGCTCATCGCCAAAGACACCATACCCTGTTTTGCCGCCAGATCGACAAAGTAAGCACCGGTACCAAAAAAATTACTGTTGTTGACACCAACAATGCCAATCCCGGTTTCACGTGCCAGTTCCACAGCTTTTTCCATACCGATTTCACCGGCATAGTGACCAAAGCCATTATCAGCATCCAGCCGCGCACAGCTTACGGATACACTTTCAAACCGGGGTTGGCAGACGGGATTGAGGACACCTTTTTCGAGACGCTCAATGTGCACGGGAATGCGTGATACACCAAAATTGCATCGCCCGACCAGTTCACTCCACACCATGTTTGAGGCCACAGCCTCACACTGATCTGTCTTCACACCACTGGCGCTGAAAAGAGCAATGATATAATCTTTCAGGCTGGCGGGTTGAACGATGTGCGAGGTCACAGGAGCCTCCGCGTGGTTTTTTCAATCCGCGCAACCAGTGCACCTGCCGTAGGCAACGGATCGCTAAGCCGGTGCAAAGGGGCTACGTGGTTCAGCGGCAGCAGACTTTTAAGCCACTCGCCAAATCCGATTTTGCCCTGCCGGTATAATTCAATAAAAGCCAAAGTATCGCGCAAACCATACCAGTAGGTCTTATTCTGCTGGTGGTTGTAAAATACCGGCACGGTTTGTTGGGTAACACTGCAATAATAAATCAGATCAATAGGCACGCCTGACTGAATGATCAGTTCCTGGGCAGCGGTAAAACGGGCGTTGCATTCGATGACTTTCAACAGATTATCACGCGGGTCGCATTTGAATTCAATATTGCCAAGGCCGCGAAAGCCAATACCGGTGAAAAACTTTTTCCCCGCCTCCGCAGTTTGCGGCAACCAATCACTGACATGATAACAGGCCAGGCCCTGGTTTTGCGGAAAACGCCTGATGACGCGTTTGGTATAATCAAACAGGCCGTTATCATCGCCATCTATATAAGTGTAGTAGCTGCTCAGAAGACTATCTGGTCCAGGGATCATTTCTATCACCATGACGTCGAGGTTGTTTTGCCACGACAGGCGGACCTTTTCGGCTAGCTCATCAAAACTGTCTTCAATGATAAATAGTTTGCAGCCGAATATTTTTGAAAACCTGTGTGAGATTATCGGCTTGACCATAACCGGAAACTGGATGACCTCGCGAATGGCTTCAAGGTCTTGTTCCGAATTTGCATTCCAGAATTGTGGCGATGCAACACCGGCCTTGCGTGCCAGCTCCAACGTCTTTCTTTTGTCCAAAAGTGCATTTTGCAACCCGGCATCACCCTCACCAAGCAGATAGTGGCGGGCAAGCTCTTTCCGGTTGGCAGCAACAAACTCGATGGCCACATCGCTGCAACATATAATCAGGCTGCCATAAAGGTCCTGAGATTTTTCCGACAGTAAAAGCCCTGCCCAAAAATCAGCCGCAGCCGCGCCGCGAGGCACCGGCAGGCTTTGTGCACAATACCTTGAATACCGGCCCCAGCAATCTACATCTCCGCTCACCCGCGTCTTGATGCCCAGGTTGCCGAACCGGCGCACAATCGACAAGGCATTTTCTTTGCCACCGAGGATGAGTACCGGCGTTGACGTATCTATTATCTTTTCGTCAAAAGCGACAATGTCCACTACCGGCTTATGAATGTTCATGAACAACCTCATGTTCGGGCCTCATTAAACCGTCGGATGGCTGAATGTGCTTGCTTGGTATTCTTGCGTTTTGCCAATCACTGCCGTTGGCAATGTGGGGCATGCCTTGTTTGGTTTCACCCACCTCCATGACGCCAACACGATTGGACAACATGTAATCGATAACGATTTCCGCCACCGGATTGGCCTCATCAGGATTGGCCACGAGATAATGGTGGTGAAGCCCCGGCGTGGTATTGATTTCACCGATGCGACAGTTTTCCGGATCAAACGGCTGACTGATATCCTTGCAGATAAGATCGACACCAACAAACCTCGCGCCGAGCTTGCGAACAAGTTCGCTACATTTGCGCTCAATATCGCCATGAACCCGGGCGGTGACATTGACGTTGCCGCTTCGATCATTCTCATTGACGGCGCGTTTGATTTGCACAATCTGTCCCGCGTCTGGAATATCGGAAAGGGAAATACCCTGCTCCTGCATCCAGTTGCGGGCGTCTTTGTCAACGACCAGCGGACTTAAAGCCCTGAACGGCAGTTCATTCTTGCGTCGGGTATTTTCCTGGCCAATTAGTTTTTTGATCGTGCTTACACCATCACCTGTAACCACCGGTGGGTCGCGGCGGATGGCATCAATTAATTTCCCATCCAGATATAACAACCGAAATGAAGCACCTTGCAGTTGTTCTTCAACTATAAGTCTGTCATCAAACCGTGACGCCAGTCGTGCCGCTGAAATCAATTGTGAGATTGCAGTTATGCCAGTGGTAACACCACGACCACCGCCCGTGCCGCTGGCCGGCTTGACCACCACTGTCTTTTCGTTGACCAGAAATGCCTCGGCCACATCAAGATTTTGCATCGAAAACGAGCAATGACGTGCAAGCGGAACACCCATTTCACTAAGAAGTGAATAGGTCATTGCCTTGTCACCCATGACTTTCAACATCAAATGGTCGTCAAGCATGACCTGGTATTGTTTGACGAATGTAACCAGATCGTTCCGGCTAATTCGAGAATAACCAAATTCATTATGGCGAATGTCAGCTTGAAGCTTTTCAGCAACATTTTGCCACAGATCATCATAGTAACTTTTCCGCAGCTTTCTGTATTGCAACAGACGTGAAATCGCAAACACATCAGCAAAGAAAAAAAGCCGGTACCAGACCCGCCATAATGTTGTTTTTATCACTCTTAGCGAATTTCCTGACATTTAGTTCAGTCCCTTGCCCCAGAAAAACTGTTTTCAGGTGAATGTACCTGAAAACAGTTAATATGATTGCCTACAGGTTTAATCAAATTCGCACTCGTCCTGAGCCAGTTGCTGATCAACCCAGTCATTGGAAAAGTTGCCTGCTTTAACGCTGTTAACGTAATTGGCCATGCGCTCGGTCTGTTCGCTTAGATAATCACACGTATCTGCTGCAAACTCCTTGCGAACAACAACAATACCGCTGCCATCAGCACAGATTACATCGCCCGAATTTACCACAATACCGCCACAACTGACGGTGTGGCCCAACTCGCCAGGACCTCTGTGTAATGGCCCAAAGGCAGTAATTCCGGTTGAATAGATTGGCAGCCCAACATCGCGCAACCCCGGCAGATCACGCACCAGCCCATCAACAATGAAACCGGCAATACCCAGATGTTTGGCTTTGTTTCCAATCAAATCCCCCACAAGTGCATTGCGCGAGCCGCCACTGGTATCGATTACGATAACATCGCCCGGTTTGGCCACATCGAGCGCCTTGTGAACCATCAGATTATCACCGGGGAAAACCTTGACCGTCAGCGCAACACCACACAAGGGCTTGTCGTTGACAACATTTCGGATGGCAGGATCCATGGTGAACATACGATTGAGTGCATCAGAAATATCCGGTGTCTCAAATCGGGACAGTTTGGCGACAAGTTCTGTCGAAACACGTTCATATTTGCTGTTTACCCGAAACCCCGGTCCCGGACGCATTTCGGAAGAAGCAGGCTTACTATGGGACAATTCAACGACTTTCTGGCTATCACCGGACCGAAATGCTGAATTTGCTTCGCTTTTGCGTACCTTTGTCCAGTCAACAACGTTCTCACCACTTTTGCTTGTATTTTTCATTACCGCGCTCCTTTTTGAGAAGATCCATAAACACTGCAAAAATAGTAGCAATTTTCATGCCACTATTTTCAATCTCAAATTGGCACACCCACAAGGGTTTTCGGTCAAATTGATGTGGCCGTGATCTATTTCAGGGTAGACAATATTCATTACTATTCCATTGACATTCATTTTCTTTAAGATCATCTTTTGTAAACAATAATAAATCCGGGAGGTATTTCTATGAAGAAAGTGATGATATCTGCGCTTACTCTAGTAGCGGCGCTGGCTGTTTCCGCACCTGCATGGGCGGGAATTGAAGATGCTAAAAAATGGGTAGAAACAGAATTCCAGCCTTCGACGCTGTCAAAAGCCGAGCAGCTCAAAGAGATGGAATGGTTTATTAAGGCCGCCACCCCTTTTAAGGGCATGGAAATCAACGTGCTTTCGGAGACTATACCGACGCATGATTATGAATCAAAAGTGCTTGCCAAAGCGTTTGAAGAAATCACCGGAATCAAGGTCAATCACCAGGAATTGGGTGAAGGCGAAGTCGTCCGGGCGGTTCAGACCCAGATGCAGACCGGCCGTAATCTCTATGATGGTTACATTAACGACAGTGATCTGATCGGCACCCATTCGCGACTGCAACTGGTCTACAACCTGACCGACATGATGAAGGGTGGTTTCAAGGATGTAACTAATCCGGGATTGGATATTGACGATTTTATCGGCAAATCATTCACCACCGGCCCTGATGGCAAGATGTGGCAGCTCCCCGACCAACAGTTTGCCAACCTCTATTGGTTCCGCAAGGACTGGTTTGATCGGCCCGATCTGAAAAAACGCTTCAAGGCTAAATATGGCTACGCGCTTGGTGTGCCCGTCAACTGGTCAGCCTATGAAGACATCGCCGAGTTTTTCAGTGAAGACGTTAAAAAAATTGATAACGTCCGGGTCTATGGTCACATGGATTACGGCAAGCGCGCGCCTGATCTGGGCTGGCGCATGACTGATGCCTGGCTGGTAATGGCCGGAGCTGGCTCAAAGGGTCTGCCCAATGGTATCCCGGTCGACGAATGGGGTATCCGCATGGAGCCCGGCACCTGCAATCCGGTTGGTGCCAGTGTCAGTCGCGGCGGTGCTGCCAACGGCCCTGCAGCTGTCTACGCCATTCGCAAGTGGGATGAATGGTTGCGCAAATATGCCCCTCCGGGAGCTGCCGATTATGATTTCTACCAGTCGCTTCCAGCCCTGAGCCAGGGTAATGTTGCCCAGCAGATTTTCTGGTATACAGCTTTCACCGCCTCTATGGTGGCCCCAAAGTCGGCTGGTAACAACACTGTCGATGATGCCGGCAAGCCCCTATGGCGCATGGCACCGTCTCCGCACGGCCCATATTGGGAAAAAGGTCAAAAAGTCGGTTATCAGGATGCCGGATCGTGGACAATTTTCACGTCAACTCCGCTCAAGCGGGCTAAGGCAGCCTGGCTTTATGCCCAGTTTGTCACCTCCAAGACCGTTGATGTGAAGAAAAGCCAGGTTGGTCTGACGTTCATCCGCAAGAGCACCGTCTTTGATAAATCCTTCACTGAACGCGCTCCCAAGCTGGGTGGTCTGATTGAATTTTATCGCTCTCCAGACCGTTTGAAGTGGACACCGACCGGTGTCAATGTGCCTGATTATCCCAAGCTCGCCCAAATCTGGTGGCAGCAGATTGGTGATGTCAACTCCGGTGCCTTCACACCGCAACAGGCAATGGACCGTCTGGCCGGCGAGATGGATCAGGTTATGGCCCGCATGCAGTCAGCTGATGAAAAAGGCAACGTCTACAACGGCTGTGGCCCACGGCTGAACCCCAAGATAGATCCTGCAGTCTGGCTCAACAAACCTGGCGCTCCCAAGGCAAAGCTGGCCAACGAAAAGCCTCAAGGAAAAACCATCGCCTATGAGGAAATGATCAAGCAGTGGAACGTTAAATAATCCACTGACCAACATCTTGAAAAACCGGGGGAGTGCTTGTGTGCACTCCCCCGAATTTTCAATATGCTTTTCGGTACTTCCAACCTTTCATCTGGGCAACGTCGCAGTATGATCCGATAGAAAATCAGAGCCCTTGAGCAGGGTTCTGAGTTTTTTTCGGCAAGAGTTTTGAGGCAGGGCGACATGACGCTCATTCTAAAAAATGTAACTTTGAACGTTGGGGTAAACACGCATATTTACCCTTCCGATCTCGAACTTCGCGACACTGGTTTCAATATTCTTTTGGGCACCACGCTGGCTGGCAAAACAACATTGATGCAGATTATGGCCGGTCTGATAAAACCAACCACCGGCGAAATCTGGTTTGGTGGCAGGAATGTCACCGGCACCTCGGTGCAAAAACGCAACGTTTCGATGGTCCACCAGCAATTCATCAATTATCCCAATATGAATGTTTTTGAAAACATTGCCTCACCTTTACGCGTAATCGGCATGAGCAAAGCTGAAGTCACCCGGCAGGTGGAAAGCATTGCCGAGATATTGAAGATGACACCTATGCTTGGTCGCAAACCAGCTGAGCTTTCGGGCGGACAACAACAACGCACCGCCTTGGCCCGCGCCCTGGTCAAACGGGCTGATCTGGTTTTGCTCGATGAGCCATTGGCCAACCTTGATTTTAAGTTGCGTGAAGAACTGCGTGAAGAATTACCAAAAATGTTTGAAAATCGAGGGTGCTGCGTCGTCTACGCCACAACCGAGCCAATGGAAGCCCTGTTGCTGGGCGGACATACCGCCTGTTTGAACGAAGGTCGCATTACCCAGTTTGGCCGAACAGGTAAAATTTACCGCGAACCCGAAAACCTGAAAACCGCGCAAGTGTTCTCCGACCCACCCATAAATACTGCGCCCGTGACCAAGCAGGACAACCGCATTATCCTCAACGACAAAGTCAACTGGATTTTGGATAAAGACCTGCACAAGATGGCAGATGGACCCTACATTCTTGGCATCAGACCGCATCACATACTGCCATTTGAGACAGATGGCAAATCAGCCCAAATTGATGGCAAAATTCTGGTAACAGAACTGAGTGGCTCGGAAAGCACAATTCATTTCAACATGGATGGCTTGTCATGGGTATCACAGGCTTCAGGCATCCATGCCTTTGATCGCGAGACCATCAACTCATTTTACATTCAAACCGACAAATGCCTGTATTTTGACAATAATGAGCAACTGGTGCGGGCATGAGGTATTATTGACGATGGCACATATTACCTTGCAAGATCTCAAACACTCCTATAACGAGCGCCCTGAAGATGATGACGACTGGGCCTTGAAACACCTGAGTTTCGAATGTGAAGATGGCGGTGCCTACGCCCTGCTTGGCCCATCGGGATGTGGCAAGACCACTCTTCTCAACATCATTTCCGGCCTGTTGATACCAACCGAAGGCCGCGTGCTTTTTGATGGAAAAGATGTAACCGGCCTTATGCCGGATCAACGTAATATTGCGCAAGTTTTTCAGTTCCCCGTGGTCTATGACACCATGAGTGTCTATGACAATCTGGCATTTCCGTTGCGCAATCGCGGGCTGGCCGGGGAAGCGGTTGATCAACGTGTGCGCCAGATAGCCGCGATGATCGACCTCACTGACACCTTGCACCAGCGCGCCGCTGGATTAAGCGCCGATGGCAAACAGAAAATCTCCCTGGGCCGGGGACTGGTGCGCGCCGATGTCAATGTCATTATGTTCGATGAACCTTTGACCGTGATTGATCCCCATCTTAAATGGCAGTTGCGTTCCAAGCTCAAGGAACTGCATCAACAGGTCGGCACCACCATGATCTACGTCACCCACGACCAGACCGAGGCGCTGACGTTTGCCGATAAAGTTGTCGTCATGTATGATGGTGCCGTGGTGCAGATTGGCACCCCGGTTGAATTGTTTGAAAAGCCGCAACATACATTCGTTGGTCATTTTATCGGTTCTCCCGGCATGAATATACTGAGTTGTGAACTTGATAATGGCAAGCCGGTACTGGCAGGCGAGGTGATTTCCGCAAACCCGATCAAACAGACACCGCCGACCGGTACAAATCTTGAAATCGGAATTCGCCCCGAATTCATACACTTCGCCAAATCCGGTCTTGCGGTGAAGATTGTCCGCACCAGCGATGCTGGACACTTCAGCATTGTAGAGACCCTGCACAAAGATCAATCGATAAAACTGCTGGTACCTGAAGGTGCGGAAATTCCCACTGAGAACGCCTTTATCGAATTTGATAAAGCCCACACGCAGATTTATGCCGACAGCCAGATTATTACCTGAGGAAAGATGATGGCAGCAAAGATAAAAAATCAAAAAGCCTGGTTTTTCGTAATGCCGGTAGTGCTGCTGGTGGCTTTCAATGCGGTGATCCCGTTGATGACCGTGGTCAATTATTCGGTTCAGGAAACCTTTGGCAACAATCTTTTCTTTTGGCAGGGAATTGGCTGGTTCGAACAGGTTTTGAATTCTGAACGCTTTCAATCCTCACTTGGCCGCCAGATTGTTTTCACCAGCATTATTCTGGCCATTGAAATTCCGCTTGGTATCGCCATCGCCCTGGCGATGCCACGCAAAGGTGTTGGCGTCTCCGTGTGTCTGGTGTTGATGGCACTGCCTTTGTTGATTCCATGGAATGTGGTCGGTTCCATGTGGAATATTTTCGCCCTGCCTGAAATCGGCCTGTTGGGCAAGGCACTCAATTCACTCGGCTTTGATTATAATTTTACCCGCCAGCCTTTGTCAGCCTGGTTCACAGTGATTTTAATGGACGTGTGGCACTGGACATCTTTGGTGGTGCTGCTGGCATATGCTGGCTTGTGTTCAATTCCCGATGCGTATTATCAGGCGGCCAGGATAGATGGTGCCAGCCGCTGGGCGATTTTCAGGTTTATTCAACTGCCAAAAATGAAACGGGTTTTGACCATCGCCGTTCTGCTGCGTTTTATGGACAGCTTCATGATTTATACCGAACCCTTTGTGCTCACTGGCGGCGGCCCCGGCAACACCACCACCTTCCTGTCGATTGATCTGGTAAAGACCGCTCTGGGGCAGTTTGATTTAGGCCCGGCGGCAGCCATGTCGCTGATCTATTTCCTGATTGTGCTGCTGGTCAGTTGGGTGTTCTACACGCTCATGATGAAAGATGAGGTGGAATGATGCAACGGTTCAAATGGCTTGTTCCCACGCTTTACATAATATTTCTGATGCTGCCGATTTACTGGTTGTTGAATATGTCATTCAAAACAACCAATGAAATCCTCGGCACGTTCTCCTTGTGGCCACGCGAATTCACACTGGAAAATTATCGCACAATTTTCACCGATTCAACCTGGTACAATGGTTATTTTAACTCGATTACCTATGTGGTCCTGAACACGGTCATATCGGTTACCGTCGCCTTGCCCGCCGCCTACGCCTTTTCGCGCTACCGGTTTTTGGGCGACAAACACCTGTTTTTCTGGCTGCTGACCAACCGCATGGCGCCACCTGCCGTGTTTGCCCTGCCGTTTTTCCAGCTTTATTCCGCTGTTGGGTTGTTTGACACACCGCTGGCTGTGGCGCTCGCCCATGCCTTGTTCAACATTCCGCTGGCGGTGTGGATTTTGGAAGGCTTTATGTCGGGCATCCCGCGTGAGCTTGACGATACAGCTTACGTGGATGGCTATTCCTTCCCGCGTTTCTTCTTCAAAATATTCATACCGACAATTGCATCCGGCATAGGCGTTACCGCCTTCTTCACGTTCATGTTCTCCTGGGTGGAATTGCTGCTGGCCAAAACGCTCACCTCGGTTGCCGCCAAGCCAATAGCCGCGACGATGACCAAGACTGCCAGCACCTCAGGATATGAATTGG
The DNA here is from genome assembly GCA_021775475.1 of Hyphomicrobiales bacterium. Taxonomy (GTDB): domain Bacteria; phylum Pseudomonadota; class Alphaproteobacteria; order Rhizobiales; family JAJFHR01; genus JAJFHR01. Next base: position 12,139 of record JAJFHS010000068.1, on the reverse strand, counting down.
GATTGTTGGCAGCCGCCGGCGTCCTCACCATAATTCCCGGCGCTATCGTGATTTATTTTGTGCGTAATTACATCGCCAAAGGCTTTGCCATGGGGCGGGTGTAGAGCGTGTCACCGATAAGTCGGTACCGGTTATCGAATAAATGGCACGCTTAAACAAAGATTAAGGAGTAGAAAAATGGGCTTATCCTGGATGGCGTGGACGTGGCAAACGGCACTGTTTTTCATCGGCATTTTTATGGCTTTGACGGCTATGTGCATCTGGGAATACTTCCAGCCCGGCGGCGCCCCGCGCCGCGGCATCCTGAGCCTTGATACGACGCGCGGAGACCGCCTTTTTATCACCTTGCTTGGAAGTGCTTTTATCTTCCTCGGCTGGCTCGGGTTTTTTGGCCCGCCCTTGTGGGGGGCTGCTATTGTCTCGCTGCTTTATGGCTACAGCGTTTTTCGCTGGGTTTAATTATTTCCCCTTCCACACAGGATCGCGTTTTTCTGCAAATGCCTTGAAACCTTCGAGACCATCTTCACTGCCGTAAAGAATATCGACGGTAGAAAACTGGCGTTTGGTGATCTTGTTGAGGCCATCTTGAAACTTCATCGCTTCGGCTTCACGCGCAACCTGCTTGATGGCAGCAAACACCAGCGGTGGCCCCTGTTCCAGTTGCCGCGCTATTTCCCACACCCGGTCGTACAGTTTTTCCTGCGGTAAAACCTCGTTGACCAACCCCCAGCGCAAGGCTTCCTCCGCCTCCATCCAGCGCCCGGTAAACAACATCTCCATCGCCACGTGATAAGGAATGCGCCGGGGCAGCTTTAGCGTTGCGGCATCGGCAAGGGTGCCGGCTCGGATTTCCGGCAGAGCAAAGGTTGAATGGTCAGCGGCATAGATCAGATCGCAAGACAGCGCCAGTTCAAACCCGCCGCCAACCGCCATGCCACTCACGGCTGCCAGCACAGGTTTATTGAGATCACGCAATTCCTGCAACCCGGCAAACCCGCCGACACCATAGTCGCCATCAACCGCATCGCCGTCAGCGGCCGCCTTCAAATCCCACCCGGCTGAAAAAAACCTGTCCCCGGAGGTTCTAACGATGGCTACGCGCATATCAGTATCATCGCGAAACTCCTTGAAGGTCTCGCCCATGATGCGGCTGGTTTCAAGGTCAATTGCATTGGCCTTGGGGCGGTCCAACGTCACCTCAAAAATACCACCGTCTTTTCGTATGGAAATTACTTCACTCATTGTTTTCTCTCCCAAATGCCAGCAACGCATCAGCCGCCACAGCGCCTTGTCCTTCAGCACACACAATTAACGGATTGATTTCCAGTTCATTTAAGTTTGCCGCATGCGCTATCGCAAACTTCTCAATTGCTTCGATTTGCAAAACAGCGGCAGACAAATCCGCCCTTTCGCGCCTGCGAAAACCATCAAAAAAAACCGCGCCTTTTAGTTTCCTCAATGCCTGTTCAATTTCCTGGGCCGTTGTCGGCAACAACAACGTCTGACCGTCTGCCCAGATTTCCACCAGCGTTCCGCCCGTGGCAATCGTCATCACCAGCCCGAATTGATCATCACGCACAATGCCGACCAGCACCTCAAATACACCGTGGCCAATCATGGCCTCGACGTAAACCCCTTTACCTGTCTTCATCAGGCTTGCTGCAACCTCCACGGCCTGGGTCTCGTTGGAAATATTTAAATGCACCCCGTTGTGCTCTGATTTATGAGCAACCCCGGACATCTTGATGGCAAGCGGAAAACCTATGGATTTTGCAATCTCTCCAACAGTGTCAAGGTCAGTGCACTTGTGGCCGCAAGGAATTGAAACACCCCCGCTGGATAGAGTTTTCTTGGCTTCGGCTTCATCCGTGAAAGTCTGTGCATTGGTGGTTAGCGCGTGTGTTGTTATCACCGGTTCAGGTTGCGATTGCGCCCAGGCCTGCCCGATAGCAGCAGCGACCTCAATAGCATTGAGTGCTTCGTCAATACCACACAGCGGCACAATATTGCGCGCCATCAACTCACCCGCCTGTTGTTCGGTTATGTTTTCCGGCAAAGAGGCAATGACCGCACACCGTGCACCGGTCTCGTCTGCCGCAGTTTCTAACGCATCTATGGCAACCCACCAGTTGTCAGCCTTGCATTTGTCGTCACGCGGGAAATCCAGAACCAGGCAGTTGAGGTCAAAGCCGGTGCTTAACATCCCCTTAAATGCCTCCGTCATCGCTTCTGCATCCGCCCAGATATAGGTATGGTAATCAAGCGGATTGTCGACCGTTACCATCTCACCCAATGCTTCGCGCACCGGTTGTTTTTGCGCTTCAGACAGGGGGGGGAAGTACACTTTGCGCCCCATGCAGGCATCCGCCATTAAACTAGCCTCGCCACCTGAACAACTCATTGAGGAAATTGCGGCTCCATCAAGCGGGCCGATCACATGCAGCAGCTTTAAGGCCTCCAGAAATGACGGAATTGAATGAACCCGGGCAATTCCAATTCTCGTCAAAAATGCATCCGCAGCCTTGTCTGATCCCGCCATCGAGGCCGTATGGGTATATGCTGCCTGTCGTGCTTTTTCACTGCGACCGACTTTCAGGGCAACTACCGATTTTTTTAAGGCTCTGGCCTTGGCGGCTACGGCTTCAAACCCGGCAACACTGTCAAAACCTTCAATATGCAATCCCAGCGCTGTTACGCGGGGGTCATCCAGAAGCGCATTGGCAATCTCCGACAGGCCGGTTTGAGCCTGATTGCCTGCGGTTAAAACGTAAGCTAGCGGCAGACCTCTTTTCTGCATGGTCATGTTGATGGCGACGTTTGACGATTGGGTAATGATGGCAACGCCGGGTTCATTATTGTCAAGTTTTCTGCCACCATGCTGGTCCGGCCATAGAGCCACACCACTGGCATAGTTCAGAAAACCATAACAATTGGGACCGATAACGGGCATATCACCAGCAGCTTCAATCAGTGCAGCCTGAAGTTCGGGCCCGTCTCCATCAGCTTCCATAAACCCGGAGGCATAACAAATAGTCCCACCGGCATTGCGCTTCTTGAGGGCTTCAACAATTTCTATGGTGCGTTGCCGGTTAACACCAATAAAGGCTGCATCAGGTGAGCCTGGCAGACTTTCGATTGACGGGTAGGCCTTGAGGCCGCAGATTTCTTCTTTGGACGGATGAACCGGCCAGATTTTGCCTGAAAACCCCAGAGCCAGACATTGTTCAATAACAGCTCTCGCCTCCCTGCCGCCAATTGCCGCAATCGACTTCGGCTCCAGCAGGCGTTTGAGGCAGCGCGCCATTTCAGCAGCCTAACGGGCGCAATAATTCGCGCGAGATAATATGGCGTTGAATTTCCGAGGTGCCATCCCAAATTCTCTCAACGCGGGCATCGCGCCACAGGCGCTCCAGCGGCAAATCATCCATCAGCCCCATGCCGCCAAATATCTGCAAGGCTTCGTCTGTTACGAAACTCAGCATTTCGGTGGCAAACAGTTTGGCGCTGGCTATTTCCCTGTTGGCAGGCAAAGACTGGTCCAGCCGCCACGCAGCTGAAAGCGTCATTAAATCAGCTGCATCAATCTGCGTAATCATATCAGCCAGCTTAAACGACACACCCTGAAATTTGCCTATTTTTTGGCCAAACTGCTCGCGCTCGGCGGCATATTCCCTTGCCAGATCAAAGGCCCGGCGCGCCCGGCCGACACTTGCTGCCGCTACAGAAATTCTGGTGGCATAAAGCCATTCGTTAGCAATATCGAAACCCTGATGAACCTGCCCGAGTATCTGGCTGGCTGGCATGCGGCAGTCTTCAAAGGTCAGGATACAATTTTGATATCCCCGATGGCTAACAGAATTAAACCCCGGCCTGATGTCAAAACCCGATGTGTCACGATCCACCAGAAAACAGGTGATCTTTTTCTTGAGACCTTGCGCGGTTTGTTCTTCACCGGTGGCAACAAAAACAATGGCAAAATCGGCTATATCACCGTGGCTGATAAAATGCTTGCTGCCATTGATAATCCAGTCGTCACCGCTTTTTCTCGCCGCACATTTCATACCGCGCACGTCAGAGCCAGCGCCGGGTTCGGTCATCGCCAGGCAATCAATTTTCTCACCGCGCACCGCCGGTATTAAATATTCTTCGCGCTGCTCTCCCTCGCACGCCAGCAGGATGCCCGAAGGCCGACCAAAAAACACCCCCAGCGCCATGCTGGCCCGGCCCAACTCGCGTTCAAGTAGCGTAAAATCAAGATGGCTCAACCCGCCGCCGCCAATATCTGCGGGCATGTTTGCAGCATAAAAACCCATCTCAAGGCACTTGTTTTGAATGTCGCGACCAAGTTCGCGCGGCACATTCCCCGTGCGCTCAATTTCAGCTTCATGGGGATAAAGCTCGTGTTCCACAAAGCGCCGAACTGTATCAACAATCATCTGTTGTTCAGTGGAAAGAGCAAAATCCATGTCACTTTTCCTCAATTTCAGCGTTCAGTTTTGCCTCGTAATCTTTGAGGGTTTTGCCAGCGCCCCAGTTGTTTTTTTCCAGCACCCGCAAAATCCCCACAAGGTTTTCATCACGAATGCGCTCAAGATCGCCAATCGAATATCGGCCCGATTGTTGATCTGACTGCGAGGCTATTTTGTCGGTAAGTTCATCGTCAAGCTCCGGCACATCCATCAGCTTTGTCCACGGCCATTTGAGACAGGGACCAAACTGGGCGATAAAATGCCGCATGCCTTTTTCGCCACCGGCAATCCTGTAGGTTTCAAACAACCCCATTTGCGCCCAGCGCAAGCCAAAGCCATAACGGATGGCATCATCAATTTCTTCCGTCGTCGCCACCTCATCCTTGACCAGCCACAAGGCCTCGCGCCACACAGCTTCAAGCAGACGATCGGCAATGAAAGCCTCAATTTCCTTGCGCACATGCAGCGGGTGCATGCCGAGGTCTTTGTATATTTCTTTAGCGCGCTCAATGGTGCGGCTGGAAGTCTGCTCACCACCAACCAGTTCCACCAACGGCAGCAAATAGACCGGATTGAAAGGATGAGCTACCAGCAAGCGTTCTGGGTGTTGCATTTTTTCCTGAAGTTTGGTGGGCAAAATTCCAGACGTTGAAGACGCAACAAGTGCTTTGGAATCAGCGGCAGATTCCACCTGTGAATATACAGACCGCTTGAGTTCAAGTTGTTCCGGCACAGCTTCAACAATGAGTTCTGCGTCAACGACAGCCTGTTCAATGGTATCGAAAAAATTCAATTTTCCGGGTGTTCGAGGCGGCGCGTCGCTCAGCTTTTTTGCGGCAAGAGCAGCATTGGCCAGCACCACATCAATTTTTTGTTTTGCATCCGGCGCTGGGTCAAAGACGGCAACATTGACACCATTGTGCAAAAACCGCGCAATCCAGCCAGCGCCAATTACCCCACCGCCAATAACCGCTGCGTTGTGCACCATGATCACCCCCACCGTTTTTGCAGTTTGAGTTTCTCGCGCACCTGCTCAGGCCCCATGATGCTGTATCCCATCGCGGTAGCGATTGTAACAGCGCGGGCAACCAGATCGCCATTGCTGGCCAGCTCGCCTTTAGCCAACCACAGATTATCCTCCAGCCCGACGCGAATATTGCCACCACTCAGGATGGCCAGCGCTGTAAATGGCAGTTGATTACGGCCAATGGAAAACGCTGAAAAAATCCATCCCTCAGGCAGGTTTTGTACCAGAGCGTTGAGCGTCGCAATATCATCAGGCGCACCCCAGGCAATTCCCATGCACAATTGCACCACCACCGGATCATCAATCAGCCCCTGATTTTTCAGCCACTTGGCCAACTCAAGATGGCCACTGTCAAACACCTCTATTTCCGGGCGCGCACCGAGACTTTGAATCTGCCGCGCCATTGCCATCAGCATCGATGGCGTATTGGTCATGATATAATCACCTTCGCCAAAATTCATCGTGCCGCAATCAAGCGTACAGATTTCAGGCAAAAGGGCTGTAACATGTTCCAGGCGTTCGACCGCACCAATCATATCGGTGCTGACCGGGTTCAAGGGCAGGGGTTGCTGTGCCGATCCGATCACCAGATCGCCACCCATGCCCGCGGTCAGGTTTAAAACCACATCGACTTTTGCTTGCTTTATATAATCAACCACCTCGGCATAAAGGGCTAAATCGCGCGAAGGTGCGCCTGTGTCTGAATCGCGCACATGAATGTGAGCCACCGCCGCCCCCGCTTTGGCAGCTTCGATTGCAGCATCGGCGATTTCGCGCGGTGTCACCGGCACCTTGTCCGAACGGCCTGCTGTATCCCCGGAACCGGTGACAGCACAAGTAATGAAAACCTCGCGGTTGGCAGAAAGTCCCATATCAATCCCTCCCTTTTCCTGGATAATCTTCAGTCAAAATTGATGTCTTTGATTGACAATTTGCGTAATTATTTTGATAGTTTACGCAATGGCTCTTTTTTCTCCTTCCACAGCGCCTCTGGCCGTCACAGTGCTGATTTTACCGGATTGCTCGATGATGTCAGTTGCCTGCACACTGGATCCCATGCGCGCGGCAAACCGGCTGGCGCGCGCACCTGTCTTCCAGTGGCACATTCAAACCCTTGATGGTGATCCGGTTGAAATGACTTGCGGGTTGCCTGTAGCTGCGCAATCGGCATTTGGCAAAGAAGGCAGCACAGCCATTGCCGACACCCGGGTTTTGATCATAATTGCCGGTTTTGACAGCAATCAGCACGCGCAAAAAAATGCCGTTGCCAGATTATCCCGGCTGGCTTCAAATTTTGATTTTGTCGGCGGCATTGAAGCGGGCAGCTGGCTGATGGCGCGCGCTGGACTGCTCAACGGTCATGAGGCGACAACACACTGGGAAGACCTTGAAGATTTTGCCACTGCCTATCCTCAAATAGATGTCATCCCCGACCGATTTGTTGTTGACGGTCGTTATTTCACCACCGGTGGGGCTTCTCCCACGTTTGACTTTATGTTGCACCTGATCCGCAAGCGCCACGGGGCAGCCTTCGCCATGGAAGTGGCCAGTGTTTTTATCTACGATCAAACATACCCCTCAACCCAGCCACAACCTCTTGTGTCACTTGGCCGCCTGCAGGTGATGGAACCCCGGGTTGCCGCCGCTATCAGAATTATGGAAGACCATCTCGATGAGCCGGTTTCGGTCATAAAAATTGCTCAGTCACTGCAAGTTTCAATACGCATGCTCGAAATGTTATTTAAATTAGCCCTGCAATATTCACCTGGTACATACTATCGCCATTTGCGCCTGCAGGCGGCTAGGCGCCTGATCACCGAAACCCGGCTTCCCATCTTGGAAATAGGCCTCAGAACAGGCTTTAGCTCACTTTCGGCATTTTCGCGCGCCTTCAAAAATCAGTTTGGCAAAAGCCCGGTTGCTTGGCGAAAATCTGGCTGAAATTGATTTTTTCTGGTCCAGTTTGATAAAAATTGTCTACAATTAATCCAAAAATTATTATTCGGGATGTAGGTTTGATTACTTCCAATGATCTGGGGATCCGACCAAAATGGTAAAATCAAACAGACGCTTTCAACATTCTGTCGTTCGAATTATCCACTCTGTCTCCATACAACACCGCATGATGGCACTGGTAGCCCTGTCCATAGTAGGGTTTGTTGCGGTTGCCAGTATCTATTGGGTAAGCGATCAACGCGTTGAACGCGCCTTTGGTGAACTGAATGGCCTGGCTGAACAAAATTCTCTAGCAATGAAGTTTCGTATTTCTGTCCTAAATTTACGCGCAACAGAAAAACAATTCGTCGGAACCAAGTCGCTAGCGCTGACAAAATTACTAAAACGGCAGCTTCAAAAAACCTCTGAATTACTCACCTCAACCTCCCAGGCATTCGGCCCTGAAACTTCAAGTGCCTTGACCCGTAAATTTGAAAAATACGCCGAAAACCTTCGGGAATTGGCCCGAATTCAGGCAAAGCTCGGCTTTAGTGATCAGGGTGCCATAGTTGCCACAACCACAGCTGGCATGAATGAGGCCATCAGTCTGAATAGCATCCTCAGCAATGACGCTGCGAAGATGGAAAAACGCATTGGAGAAGAGCTGGAATTTGACGAAACATCGACGCTGTTAAAAATTCAGATCATATTGCAAACCGTACGCACTTACGAAACCAAACTGCTAGCCCTCAACGAGGCTGGTTATTTTTCACTGATTGAAAGCCTATTGAAAAAAATGACCACTAGTCTCAAGAGCGGTGAAATTGATGAAGGCTTTGTTGAGGAATTTTCCCAACAGATTAAAACCTACGAGACTACATTGCAGCAATGGAGCGAATTGTATTTAAGGAGTGCTAAACTGATCAAAAATTCTGATGTCGAGTTCCAGGCTCTCTCCGAACTCATTGAACTCGGGCTCTCTGCCTTTAGCGCTCAGACACAAACCATCAACACGCAACTCAATAATCAGCGCATGCAGGCTAAATTTATGATGGCAACCGCTTTTGGATTAGCTTTTTTGCTGGTAAGCACGCTGGGTGTTTTAGTCGGCAAGACAACGGCTAGATCCGTTCGCCGTATGACCAATGCTATGCAGGCTCTTGCCAGCGGGAATTTTAATATCACTATTCCCGGTCAGGATGCCAAGGATGAAATCGGCGAGATGTCCAAAGCCGTGGAGGTATTCCGCGACAACGCCCTGACCCGCATTCAGCTTGAAACAAAACAGGGCAATGACCAGGCACGTCGGGAGCTGCGCCAAGACTTGATCGAGACACTAATTACCAAATTTCGCGACAATTCTGAAAACCTGTTGGGTTCGTTTGAAAGCGATTCTGGCGATCTCAAAACCACAGCAAAAACACTTGCCAATCTGGCGGACGATGTCACCACGCGTTCCGACAAAACCAAGGGAACTTCGGAAATTGCGGCAGAGAATGTGAATACTGTCGCGGCTGCTGCCGAAGAATTATCCACATCCATGAGTAAAATGAAAACACGCGCCCATGACAGCACCGAAACAGCGCGCCTGACAACTGGCGCCGCCCAGGAATCAAACGAGAAAATCGAAAAGCTGAGTATTGCCGCCAACACAATTGGCAATGTCATTCAACTTATCCAGGAGATTGCAGAACAAACAAACCTATTAGCTTTGAATGCCACAATTGAAGCCACGCGAGCTGGTGATGCCGGCAAGGGGTTTGCGGTTGTAGCCTCTGAAGTAAAGTCGTTAGCCAGCCAAACCGCCACGGCAACAGAGGAGATAGCCTCCCAGATCAACTCGATCCAGAAATCCACGAAAGAGTCAGTGGAAGCCATCACCAAAATAAGTCAATATGCCCACACCGTTTACAACCACGCCACAGATATATCAGGCACCATAGATGAACAGGGGCTGGCCACATCGGAAATTTCCAGCAACATACAACATGCAGCGGAGCGCACCCGGGAAATTTCCGATAGCGTATCAGAAATGCTGACGGTCTCCAAAAACACCAGCCAATCGGCCAACAAAGTCCTTGACATAAGCACGCGAGTGGCCACCCAGACGCAGGAATTACGTCACACCATTGATACCTTCCTCGATGAGGTCAATGCCGCTTGAGCCTGGCCCCATAAAGAAAAACAGGCCCTTTTTATCGCTTCCGTTAAATATTTGGCTATTTGACCACTTTAGCACTATATAACGGCTATTATGGCTGACACGAACCATCACATCCCCTTTCGCAAGATGAACGGACTTGGCAACGACTTTGTCGTTCTTGATGCGCGCGAGCACACCATCCCCATGAACGAGGGTATTGCCGCCGCCATTTCCAATCGCCAGACCGGTATCGGCTGCGACCAGTTGATCATCATTGAAACCGACAAACATGCCGATGCTTTCATGCGCATTCGCAATGCAACCGGCGGCGAAGTTGACGCCTGTGGTAATGCCACACGGTGCATCGGTGATATTTTGATGAGCGAAAATGGCGCATCGTCGGTTAGCATCAGAACTAATGCCGGAATGTTATTATGCAGCCGCGCCGCTGAACCCGGCATGATTACAGCCGACATGGGCGCACCGAAACTACGCTGGGATCAAATTCCCATCGCTGAAGAAATGGACACGCGGCAGATTGAATTGCAGATCGGACCGATAGATGATCCGATCCTGCACAGCCCCGGCGTCGTCAATGTCGGCAATCCTCACTGCATTTTCTGGGTTGATGATGTCGAGACTTACGATCTTGAAAACATCGGGCCTATGCTGGAACATCACCCTGTGTTCCCGCAGCGCGCCAACATATCTCTGGCCCATGTCATCTCACCTGAGGATATTACCTTGAAAGTCTGGGAACGTGGCGTTGGCCTCACCAAAGCCTGTGGCTCGGCTGCCTGTGCGGTTGTGGTTGCAGCATCACGCAAAGGTCTCACGCAACGCAAAGCCACGGTTCACCTGCCCGGCGGCGACCTGATCATTGAATGGCGCGAGAACGACGACCACATTTTAATGTCCGGTCCTTATGAGTATGAATTTGACGGCACGTTACCGAGTGAACTTTTTAACACAACGGTGAATTCATGAACGCACCCGTTAAAACACCGGAAATAATAACCTTTGGCTGCCGCCTCAATTCATATGAATCAGAGGTTATGCGCGAGCATGCGACTACAAACGACCTCAGCAATGCTATTATTTTCAACACCTGTGCGGTAACGGCTGAAGCCGAACGCCAGGCGCGCCAGGCCATCAGAAAAGCCCGACGCGAAAATCCTGATGCCAGAATAATTGTCACCGGCTGTGCCGCCCAGATCAATCCAGAAGCTTTTGCTGAAATGCCCGAAGTGGATAATGTGCTTGGCAATGAAGAAAAACTTGATGCAAGTGCTTACCGGTTTTCTGATTTTGGCATCTCAACAAGTGAAAAAATCAAAGTCAACGACATCATGTCGGTGACCGAAACCGCCGGCCATCTCATCAGCACGTTTGCCGCGCGCGCGCGCGCCTTCGTGCAAATCCAAAACGGCTGTGATCATAGATGTACGTTTTGCATCATTCCCTTTGGCCGCGGTAATTCACGTTCCGTACCCATCGGGGTTATAATTGATCAGATCAAAAAGCTTATGGACAACGGCTACCGGGAAATCGTGTTGACCGGCGTTGATATTACCTCGTTCGGCGCTGATCTTCCTGGAACACCGAGCTTGGGAAAATTGATCCAGACAATACTCAACCAAATTCCCGATCTGCTGCGATTGCGATTGTCGTCAATCGATTCGGTTGAAGTGGACGACGCTTTGCTGGAAGCAATTTCAGATACCAGACTCATGCCGCATCTGCACCTGTCGCTGCAATCCGGTGATAATATGATTTTAAAGCGCATGAAACGGCGTCACTTGCGCGATCATTCAATCCGTTTTTGCCAGGACGTTAAAAAACTCAGACCCGACATGGTCTTTGGCGCGGATCTTATTGCCGGTTTTCCAACAGAAACCGACGATATGTTTGCCAACACGCTTGGACTTGTGGATGAGTGTGACCTCACCTTCCTGCATGTCTTCCCTTATTCCGCCCGCACCGGGACACCCGCTGCCAGAATGCCTCAGGTCGATGGCGCGATCATCAAAAAACGCGCCAAAGCCTTGAGAGACAAGGGTGAAATGGCCCTCCACAAGCGCGCTCGAATTCTCGACGATACCAAAGCCGACGTTCTGGTTGAAACAGAACTCAGCGGTCGCACCCAACATTTCATGGCTGTAAAACTTGAGAAAAAAGCAACCCCGGGTGAATTGATACATGTCCTGCTTCAGTGTAATGATAGCCATCAACTTCAAGGGCGGCTGGCTGAATGAGCGAAGAAAAAAAAGGTGGATTTTTCCGCCGCATGTTCACCCGTTTCAGGAATGAAGAACCTGCTGAAGAGGCGGTCGAAACCGAACCCCAGACACCAGAGGCAGAGCCCGAAGCCGCCCAGCCAGCCATAATTTCCGACCCCGTCGCCGAACCAGTCCGGGCACCCGTGGTGCAGCCTGAGCCTGAGCCTGAGCCTGAGCCTGAGCCTGAGCCTGAGCCTGAGCCTGAGCCTGAGCCTGAGCCTGAGCCTGAGCCTGAGCCTGAGCCTGAGCCTGAGCCTGAGCCTGAGCCTGAGCCTGAGCCTGAGCC
>JAJFHS010000067.1 GCA_021775475.1 Hyphomicrobiales bacterium | reverse complement strand
CGATGCCATCAACCCCATCCTCGCAGCAGCAGGATACAACTTCCGCCTCATCCTCAAGTGGATCAGGCTTCTTTGGCTCAAAATCTGGATCATCTGGATAGTCAGTCAATCAGCCAAAATCGCGTAGTTCACGTTCGACTGTCTTACTAGCAGTGAGTTTTGAGGAATGGATCCTCGGGTCAAGCCCGAGGATGACGAAAAAGGTGAATTCAAAAAAACTTAGCGAATATAGATTCAAGACGCGGGTTCTTTTACACCACCAATCAACACGGTGATCTCGTCAGCCGCGCGTTTCACCAAAGGCCCCAGCTCCGAAATCATCTGATCGCTTAACCGCACCGTTGGCCCTGAGACCGATACCCCGGCAACAGGTTCACCAAGCGCATTGTAAATGCTCGCGGCAACACAGCGCATGCCGGAATGGCGCTCCTCATCATCTAAAGACCAGCCACGTTTTCGGATTGCTTCAAGATCATCAAACAGCGCTTGCGGTGATGTCAGTGTTTTGGCGGTAAACTGCGGCAATCCTTTTTGCTGCAGTATCCGTTCAACATCTGCGCGCGCCATATCCGCCATCAATGCCTTGCCGATGCCTGATGTGTGCATGTGGTTGCGGGTACCGACACGAAAAAACGCCCGGATCGGATTGTGCGTTTCAACCTGGCTGACAAACACCACATCACCATCATCTGCAATGGCGATATTGGCGGTTTCTCCAGTTGCCTCCATCAGGTTGCGAATGGTCTGCCGTGAAGCTTCAACCAGATTGGTGCGCACCAGATAAGCACTGCCAATACGAAAGGCCTCAATGCCAATCATCCATTCCTGTGTAGAGACATCAAATTCAACCAGGCGATGTTTCTGCAAAGTCACCAGCACGCGGTGAGCTGATGACGCTGGCATGCCTACTGTGAGGGCTAGATTGGTGAGTGAGACCCGGCCTTCCTGCGATAAATGTTTGAGCAAAACCAGGCCGCGATCAAGTGCCTTCACAGTGCTGGGCTGAGCATTGTGAAAGATAGATTTTGGCCGCCCGCGCGCCCGCTTATGAACAGCATCCTCCATGGATCATCTCCCGGTTACGGTCCTGATCTTTGATAAAACATAGAGTAGAGAAATAGAAATATTTTTCAATTATTATTTATTAATGTATTTGAAAACTAAAATAAGTTTATTTTCAATATGTTATAATTATTTTATTAAAATGGAATTATTTTTCAGAAAAATTGCTAGAATAATGAAAATCGTTATTATTGCCGGACTGTCAAATCAAGTGGAGAAAAAAATGACCGGCCAGAACCCTGTTTTCATCCCAGGCCCTACCAATATTCCCGAAAGGCTGCGTCACGCCATGAATATTCCGACCGTGGATCACCGCGCACCGGATTTCTCTGACCGGCTGGCCCCGCTGTTTGCTGACTTGAAAAAAATCTTCAAGACCGAAACCGGCACGGTCATAACCTTCCCGGCCAGCGGCACCGGCGGCTGGGAAGCTGCCATCACCAACACACTGTCACCCGGTGACAAGGTTCTTGTTGCCCGCTTTGGCATGTTTTCGCACCGCTGGATTGATATGTGCCAGAGGCACAATCTCGATGTTGAAATAATTGAGTGCGAATGGGGCGACGGTGCTCCGGCAGATCAATATGGCCAACGTCTGGCCGCTGACACCAATCACGAAATCAAGGCCGTCCTGGTCACCCATAATGAAACCGCCACCGGCGTGCGCAGCGATATTGCCGCCATCCGCAACGCCATGAATGCAGCCGATCACCCCGCCATGCTTTATGTGGATTGTGTCAGCTCTTTAGCATCGATGGATTTCCGTATGGATCAATGGCAGGTTGATCTTGCCGTCTCAGGCTCGCAAAAAGGCTTCATGCTGGCCACCGGAATGGCCATCATCGGAGTATCCGAAAAAGCTCTGGCGGCGATGGAAACGGCCACCTGCCCGCGCTGTTTCTTTGACTTCCGCGACATGATTGCCGCCAACGCCAAAGGCTCCTACCCTTACACGCCGCCGATCCAGCTAATGGCGGGCTTGCGCGAAAGCCTCGATATGCTGTTTGAAGAAGGCCTCGAAAATGTCTTTGCCCGCCACTTTCGTATTGCCGAAGGCATTCGCCGGGCCGTTGACGCCTGGGGTTTGCGGCTGTGCGCCAATAGCCCCGATCTTTATTCCGATACGGTCAGCGCCATCTACGTGCCTGAAGGCTTTGACAGCAATCAATTGACAGATCATGCCTATGATGTCTATTCAGTTTCCTTCGGCATTGGTCTGGGTGAAATGAATAAAAAAGCGTTCCGCATCGGCCACCTTGGATCCCTCACGGATGTTATGGCTCTATCGGGTCTGGCAGCAATTGAAATGGCGATGAAAGATCTGAACTATCCAATCGAGCTTGGTTCCGGCGTTGGTGCTGCTCAGGATTATTACCGCCAATTCAAATGCAATGCCCAGTCACAGGCAGCATAAGAGAGACTAAATTAATGGCAGGCGTTGAAGAAATCTATATCCCGGATTACGATGATGTGCTCAAGGCTCACGAGCGTATCAAGCCGTATATTCACCGCACACCGGTGCTGACCAGTTCGTTCATGAATGAACTTACCGGGGCTGAACTGTTTTTCAAATGTGAAAACTTTCAAAAAGCCGGTGCCTTCAAGGTCCGTGGTGCATCAAACGCTGTGTTCGGCCTGCCCGATGACATGCTGGCAAAAGGTGTTGCCACCCATTCATCCGGCAATCATGCCCTGTCATTGAGTTATGCCGCAGGCAGGCGGAGTATCCCGTGCACGGTCGTTATGCCGAAAACTGCACCTGAAGCAAAAAAGGCCGCTGTCAGAGGCTATGGCGGCAATATTGTTGAATGCGAACCCAGCACATCGTCGCGCGAAGCGGTTTTTGCCGAAGTTGTAGCCGAAAGTGGCGCTGATTTTGTTCATCCCTATAATGACCCTCGTGTCATTGCCGGTCAGGCCACCTGTTCACTCGAACTGCACGTGGACGCAGGGCCGCTTGATGCAATTGTCGCCCCCATCGGCGGCGGCGGCATGATTTCCGGCACCTGTCTTACGCTGTCAAATATTTCGCCCGATACAAAAATATATGCGGCTGAGCCCAAAAACGCCGATGACGCCTATCGCTCATTCAAAGCCGGTCACATTATTGCTGATGATGCGCCGCAAACCATCGCAGACGGATTAAAAGTACCGCTCAAGGATTTGACCTGGCACTTTGTTTCTCACCATGTGGAAGATATTCTTCTGGCGAGCGAAAAAGAAATAATCGATGCTATGTATCTAACCTGGCAGCGCATGAAGATCGTCATGGAACCATCTTCGGCTGTGCCGCTGGCAACGATTTTAAAGAACAAGGACCTGTTTGCCGGCAAGCGCGTTGGCATAATTATTACTGGCGGCAATGTTGATCTGGCCAAACTGCCGTGGATGGCATCGTGAATGGAGAAAATGAATGAACAAGCATATTGATATAGACAGCTTTGAAGTCGGCTATGATATCCCCGCCAAACCGGGCATGGATGAAGCCGATATCCAGACCCCGTGCCTGATCATTGATCTGGATGCGCTGGAAAAAAACATCAAAACCATGGGCGATTTAGCCAAGGACATGGGCGTGCGCCACCGGGTGCATGGCAAAATGCATAAATCCGTCGATGTTGCCCTGTTACAGGAAAAGCTCGGTGACAGTTGTGGCGTCTGTTGCCAAAAAGTCTCCGAAGCCGAAGTGTTTGCCCGCGGTGGCATCAAAGATGTGCTGGTCTCCAATCAGGTGCGCGATTTAGCCAAAATAGACCGCCTTGCGCGATTGCCAAAACTCGGTGCACGCACGATTTGCTGCGTCGATGATATTGAAAATGTCGCAGATCTGTCGGCTGCTGCCGTCAAGCACGGTACAGAAATCGAATGTCTGGTAGAAATTGATTGCGGTGCCGGACGCTGTGGTGTTGCTGCCGGACAGCCGGTTGTCGATATCGCCAAAGCTATTGATGCCGCTGAAAACCTCAAGTTTTCAGGCATTCAGGCCTATCAGGGCGCCATGCAGCACATACAAAGCTATCAGGAGCGTCAGGAAAAAACCGGTATCGCCATAGAAATGGTCGCGCGCACCCTCAAGATGCTCAAAGCCGAAGGGCTTGAAAGCGATATTGTCGGTGGAGCCGGTACAGGATCGTATTATTTTGAAGGCACATCGGGTGTGTTTAACGAATTGCAATGCGGTTCATACGCCTTCATGGATGCCGATTACCAGACCATTCACGACAAAGACGGCAAGCCAATTTCCGAATTTGAAAATTCACTGTTTATCTTAACGTCGGTGATGAGCCACGCCAAAGATGACAAGGCAATTTGTGACGCCGGCCTCAAAGCACAATCCGTCGACAGCGGCCTGCCCTACATCTTTGCCCGCGATGACGTGAAATACATCAAATGTTCGGATGAACACGGGGTAATTGCTGATCCCACCAACGCCCTCAGGATAAATGACAAATTGAAGCTGGTACCGGGACATTGTGACCCCACCTGCAACGTGCACGACTGGTACGTGGGCGTTCGCAATGGCAAGGTTGAAACCCTGTGGCCGGTATCTGCCCGTGGCAAAGCATATTAAAGGTAAAAATTGATGTTGATAGTAACTGAAGACGTGTGCAAGCAGGTCATTGGCCGCGACGATGCATTTGTTGCAGTGGAGTCAGTCTTTGCTGCCATGGCGCGCGGTGACGCCTATAATTTTCCGGTCATCCGCGAGGCCATCGGTTATGCCGATGCCTTATACGGTTTCAAATCAGGCTTTGATAAAGCCGGACTTTCACTCGGGCTAAAATCCGGCGGATACTGGCCCGGCAATATGGAAAAAGGTCTGACCAACCATCAGTCCACGATCTTTCTGTTTGACCCCGATACCGGACAGCTGAAAGCACTTGTTGGCGGCAATTATCTTACAGCGGTGCGCACGGCAGCGTCGAGTTCAGTTTCAATCGCCCATTTGGCCCGCAAAGACGCATCCGTGATTGGCATGATTGGTGCTGGACATCAATCAACCTTCCAACTAAGAGCTGCTGCCGAACAACGCCAGTTCGAAAAAGTCGTCGCCTGGAACTTCCATCCCGACATGCTGGGAAATCTGGAAAAAACAGCGACTGAAATCGGCCTGCCATTCGAAGCAGTTGATCGCGAACAATTGGGTGCCCAAGCCGATGTCATCATCTCCATAACGTCTGCCCATGAACCCCAACTGATGAAAGAATGGGTAAAACCCGGAACCCACATCGCCTGCATGGGCACCGACACCAAAGGCAAACAGGAAATCGATCCGGCATTAATTGCAGCAAGCACGGTTTTCACCGACGAGATCGAACAATCCATCACCATCGGCGAAACCCAGCATGCGATTGCCAGTGGATTGATCAGCAGTAGCGACATCACCACCCTGGGAGAAGTCATCAACAAAACCCACCCCGGACGCACCAGTGATGATGAAATAACGCTGTTTGACGGCACCGGTGTCGGCCTACAGGATCTCGCTGTCGCCTCAACTGCTGCAAGACTGGCCGAAGAACAGGGAAAAGCCCAAGTCGTTGAGCTTTAGGTTCTGAGTACTCGGTAAATCGCCGGGATCACCAGAACCGTCAATATTGTCGAGGACGCAAGCCCGAACAGCAGCGATATTGCCAACCCCTGAAAAATCGGATCTGTCAGGATCACCACTGCACCGATCATCGCCGCCAGGGCTGTCAGCAGGATCGGACGGAAGCGGATGGCACCGGCTTCAATCAGAACATCAACCAGCGGCCGGTCAGGCAATGCCGCGTGGCGGATAAAATCCACCAGCAGAATTGAGTTGCGCACGATAATGCCAGCCAGCGCTATAAAGCCAATCATCGACGTGGCCGAGAACGGCGCACCAAACAACCAGTGTCCAAGCATGATGCCGATGAATGTCAGCGGTACCGGTGTAAGAATAACCAGCGGCAGTTTGAATGAGCCGAATTGCGCCACCACCAGAATATAAATACCGAGCAGCGCCACGCCAAAGGCTGCCCCCATATCGCGGAAAGTAACCCAGGTAACTTCCCACTCACCATCCCACAGCAACACCGAAGCGCGATCGTCTTCCGGTTGACCGCGCAACCTGATCTTTGGTTGCGGCAACCCGGTCCAGTCCAGCCTGTCCAGCGCCTCCTGCACCGCCAGCATTCCATATAGCGGCGCTTCGAAAGTCCCGGCGAGTTCAGCCGTAACCATTTCGGCGGAGCGCGAATTATGTCGAAAAATCGGATAGGACGTCAATTCAGTGGCTACCTTGACCACATCGCCCAATTCTACCACAGCGCGTGCGCCGGGAAGCAAATTGGCCGGTATAGGGGTGGACAAAAACCGCTCGTCCAGCACCTTGTCACGCCGTGGACGCTCGACCCGGATAGGGATCGGTTGGCGTCCCGAGCCGCGATGCGAGTAACCAACCGTACTGCCACCGCTCAGAATAGCCAGCGTGTCGAACACATCGCTCTCCTGAACCTTGAAGAAGTCCAGATTTTCGGTGGAAATAGTCACCCGTTGGCGCGGCGCCTGAACGCCGTAACTATCATCAACATCAACAATGAAATCCACACCCTCGAAAGCGGCGCGCACCTTGGCGGCAACCTTGCGCCGGGTTTCGGGATCGGGTCCGTAAATTTCCGCCAGCAAAGTAGCAAAAACCGGTGGTCCCGGCGGTGATTCGACCACTTTCAGATTGGTACCCCGAGGCACCTCAAGCGCCTTCAACCGCTGCCGGATATCCAGTGCAATGGCGTGACTGACGCGTTCGCGCTCGCCTTTGGGCTTCAGATTGATCTGTACGTCACCCAGATTGGGTTGTGAACGCAGATAGTAATGGCGCACCAGACCATTGAAATCAAATGGTGCCGAGGTGCCCGAAAAACTCTGGGCCGAGATCACTTCATCCAGCCCGATCACCGCTGACACAATTTTTTGCGCCGTCGCATCCGTCACCTCAAGTGCCGTCCCCTCCGGCATATCAATAATTACCGACAATTCGGACTTATTATCGAAGGGCAGGAGCTTGACGGTCACACTCTTGGTATAAAGCAGACTGAGTGATCCGACAGTCAACACCCCGACCACCAGCAAAAACACCCAACTGCGTTCTTTCGTTGCCATGATCGGGCGCGCCACAAACGCATAGGCCTGTCCCAGCCGACCACCATGCGGGGTTTCTTCCAGATTATGAAGCGGTGCCTTGCCGGCGGTTTTGCACATCAGCCACGGGGTAATGGTCACGGCGACAAAAAATGAAAAAATCATCGCCGCCGAGGCCACCGCAGGTATCGGGCTCATGTAAGGCCCCATCAAGCCTGAAACAAACAGCATCGGCAACAGCGCCACCACCACCGTAAGTGTCGCAACAATCGTTGGGTTTCCAACTTCGGCCACAGCCGCAATTGCCGCCTCGCGGCGGTTGCGTTTAACCTTAAGCCCCCAGTGTCGGGCAATATTCTCAATGATCACAATGGCATCGTCGACCAGAATGCCGATCGAAAAAATCAATGCAAACAGCGATACCCTATTCAAGGTGTAGCCCATTGCATTGGCGGCAAAAAGAGTGAGCAGAATGGTTGTCGGGATCACAACGGCAACCACAATCGCCTCACGCCAGCCAATAGACAGCCACACCAGGGCGATGATTGAAACAGTGGCAAGCACCAGATGATACAGCAGTTCGTTTGCCTTTTCATCGGCGTTTTTGCCAAAGTTCCGGGTCACCTCCACGGCCACCGTATCTGGTATCAAATCACCGCGCAGTGCCTCCACCCGCTTGAGCACAGTTTCAGCCACGATCACCGCGTTTGCGCCCGCACGTTTGGCTATGGCCAGTGTGACTGCGGGCGCACGAATGATTTCACCATTTTCGGTTATGGAATACGATGCGGTGATTGTCTCCGCTGTATCCCCCGTCAACGCGACGTCAGCAACATCGCGAATATAAACCGCCCGCCCGTCGCGCGTGGTCAATACCAGATTACCGATTTGCTCCGGCGTGGTCAGCGTCGCACCAACAATAAGACCTATCTGTTGGCCGTTACGACGGATGTTGCCTGCTGGAAAAGCGCGGTTGGCAGATTGCACCTTGCCCGCCAACTGTTGCAGCGTCACCCCGTAAAGTGCGAGTTTTTCAGGATCAGGGGCAACGCGGATAGCTTCTTCCACACTGCCCGAGAGATACGTCAGGCCGACATTGTCGATCTTGGACAACTCTACGCGCAACTCTCGTGCAATCCGGGTAAGGTCGTTTACCGTAACCGATGTCGCATTGCCCGGCGTGGGGGACAGGTTCAGCGCCACAATGGCAACGTCATCAATGCCACGCGCAATGATAACCGGTGGTGGTATGCCTTGCGGTATGCGCTCAATATTAGCCTGGATTTTTTCGCGCACACGCAACACGGCTGTATCCACCGACACGCCAACTTTGAAGCGCGCGGTCACCAGCACCTGATCATCGCGGGTCTGCGAATAAACGTGGTCTACCTGGTCAATACTTTTAACGATGGTTTCCAGCGGTTCGGTCACCAGCTTGACCGCATCTTCGGCCTTGAGGCCCGCCGCAGACACAAAAATATCCACCATCGGCACAGAAATCTGCGGCTCTTCTTCACGCGGCATCACTATCAACGCCAACGCCCCCATTGCCAGTGCTGCAATCAGCAGCAGCGGTGTGAGCGCTGAAGCAATGAAGGTGCGCGTCAGGTGCCCGGCAATACCGAGCTTTGGGTCTTCGACGCTCATGGCAACAAAACCTTGTCGCCGGCTTCAAGTCCGCTGAGAACCTCAACAAAATCTTTTCCATTGATGTTTCGGCGCTGACCCACAAGGACGACGCGCTGGTTTGCCTTTTTCCCTTCCCCGGCAACGCGTACCATATCGAGGCCAAAGCGTGTTTCCACAGCACTAAGCGGGACAAGCAGCGCTGGCCGCGTCCCAAGTGGAATGCGTACCAGTATTCGCGATTTCAGGAGTTCCTGATCCAGATTGGCGACCGTCACATCGGCGATCACTCGCCCGTTTTCGATCTGCGGGTAAATCTTGACCAACCTACCTTGTGCAGCCCCACTGCCCGGGCCAATTTGAATTGCTGTGCCTTGTCGCAAAGTTTGACGATAACGTTCGGGAATTGCCAGGCGTAAAAAATAACCACCGACACCGATCGTCGCCACGGTTTCTCCCGGCAGCACCACGGCACCTTGTGTCAGCGGCACAATTATCACCCGACCAGCTTCTGGTGCACTTACCGCACCATCAGCACGTTGCTGCTCCAGTACCTTGCGGTCTTGCACGGCAGCGGTGATGTTGTTGCGCGCCACATCAACCTGGGTCTGCAAGGCATCGCGACGTTGCGCTGTCGTCGCCCCCCGCGCTATCAACTCCTGAGCGCGTTTTAATTCACTTTGAGCATTGTCGTAAGCTGATTGCAGCGCCCGCAACCGTGCATCAGAAGCGCGCAGTTGAAAGTCGATCTTGTCATCAACGATTGTCGCCAGCACCTGCCCGGCCGTTACAATGTCTCCTTCGCTCACCTGTAAGGAGACTATCGTGCCACCAATCCGGGCGCGTGCCGGAACCTCATCCTTGGCTTCCACCGTGCCATAGACCGCCTTGTAGTCAACGACCTGTTGTTGCTTCAGTATCACCGGCTCACTTATTGCCGGACCTGAAAGCCAAACAGAAAAAACGGCAGCGGCAAGTGTAATGCGTAACAACATGGGCGAGCTCCCTGTGCTATGAGAATTACAGCGCACCCTGCGCCGCAAAGTTCAGACTTATTTGTACGCGACACCCGGCTTAACGCCAAGTTTTTGGAACACTTTTGCTGCCGGGCAAAATCCGGTAAAGGCCGATTGCAACATATTTAGCCCGACAAACACCGTCAGCAAAAGCCACCAGGGCGAGATAAAATAAACCAGGGCAGACGAGAGCAAAATCATTATTGCCGCAAACGCCAGCACTGCACGATCCAAAGTCATGATTAAAAACCTTTCTGATTCCGGCCACACACCACCGTCAGAACCTGATCGATGATTGTGCAGCATTTAACACATATGATATTTCATATATGTTCGGGTAAACAGCATTACAAGATATCTTTAAAGCAGGATAATTTTTTGAATTTGTCGAACGTGAACTACGCGATTTTGGCTGATTGACTGACTATCCAGATGATCCAGATTTTGAGCCAAAGAAGCCTGATCCACTTGAGGATGAGGCGGAAGTTGTATCCTGCTGCTGCGAGGATGGGGTTGATGGCATCGCC
>JAJFHS010000066.1 GCA_021775475.1 Hyphomicrobiales bacterium | reverse complement strand
GACTTCGTATCCGATGCCTTCAGTGATGGCCGCAGGTTCCGTATTCTGTGTATTGTTGATGACTTCTCACGAGAAGCACTGGCGACGGTTGCTGACATATCCTTGTCTGGTGAACGAATGACCCGTGAGTTGGATAAGGTGTTCTTGGGGGTATAGTATCGACCCATGCGATCAGCAGTTGTCCATTCAACCGGTCGACCAGCTTCACGTTTCTTGGTGAACGGGGTGTTCCTGGGGAACTTAAGCCGTTTAATCATTCAGTTGACCTCGCGCTTCAGCAAATAACTCCTAGCACCCCTACTCTAGTAGTTAACGCTGACGAGATTAGAAATCCGGAAAATATTCGCTTCTATCAAATAAAAATTTATGCAGAAACCGATGTTACAAATGCGAATAATGCAGGTCTAATAATCAAAAACACTGTATCTGGTAATGTTACATTTGAAGATTCCGAAATCTACGGGCAATCCTTTGATGATTTAGGAGTAGCATTAGCAGACCTACAATCCGACGCACCACACATACGCTTGATAACATACGATTGCGCAGCCCATCCAGACCAGCATGCTTGGTAATTCGGTCCCACGGACGTTTGAGGTCTGAGCGAGGTTTGTCGGGATTATCTGCCATGATCACGTATGCGCTAAAGCGCTCCAGTTCATTTAGCACATTGAGAGCAGGGCCATTGAGAACAACGAAGCGTTTGCCTGTCTTGCTCTCCGGTAACAGGAGAAGCCCACGATCAAAGTCGATATCCTCCCATTTCATGTGAAGTATTTCGCGTAACCGGCAGCCTGTAAAAAGCAGGAGTCGGATTGCCGCGATCACATAGGGAGAGAAAGTCGTTTGGCGGTTTTCAGGTTTGGCGAGATGTTTTTCTGTTCGCTTTTTCTCATCAAGCTCCCAAGGCAATCCTTCAGTTTCCGCAAGCCGTAATGATGCGCCGAGGCGTTGCAATTCATCCATGGATAGAAAACGTTCACGAGCGCGTTCGCGAAAGTGTTTGATCCCACGTGCTGGATTGAAACCTTCTTCGATTTCGCCTGCTGTGGCAGCATAGCGGTACACACTACTCACCGATTCAAGCACCCGGTTGGCCGTAGTTTGTTTTGTTTGACCTATTTTGCGGTGAAGACGGGCAATGTCCGCCTTGGTGATGTCATCAAGTTTGAGGCTCCCAATGACGGGATTGGCATGTTTGCGAAAATAGATGCGGTAGTTGACCACGGTTTTGGGTTTGAGTTTCGGTTCGGCTTCCTCGACGAGATAGCGTTCAGAAAACTCCCTGAATGTTGGCGTTCTGCGGCTTTTGTTCCGCTCTCCTGCTGGATCACTTCCGAGTTGTGCTTGCGCGAGAATTTCCTTTGCCTTGCGCCGTGCCAGCTCAGCCGTCACTTTTGTTGTGGAGCCAAGTGTCATACGTTTCTTGGCAACCAGTCGACCACCAACACCGGGCCGATATTCGACAATCCATGACTTGTAACCCGATGGCATGACGCGTACACCAAAGCCTACAAGATCAGTGTCATAAGCAACAAACGGGCTGTCATTAGCCTTGATCGCCTCCATAGATTTCTTGGTTAAACGCAATGTCGCCACGGCAACCTCCGACCTTCAGGGATTTGCAAAAATCGCCACTATGTCGCCACCGTGAAGGAAATCAGCAAATATCGTTAGGAACGAAGATATAACAAAAGAAGTTTAATTTCAATAGGATGGGAAAGAATAGGAACAACCGGGAATTGTGAGAAAACAAGCGAAATCGGACTCATAACCTGAAGGTCGTAGGTTCAAATCCTACCCCCGCAACCAAATAAACTACTGAAATATATAAATAAAAACACCTACCGATCCGATGGGTCGTTTGCGTTTTAACTCTGTGTAGTCACTATGTAGTCACCACAAACAGAACCTTCAACCAATTATTTCCAATAATAGCCATTGTCATATTTCAAAGTAATTGCCGATAACCTGTGGTAGTCATCCACTTGGCTCGCTTCAGATGAGCCTGATAGTGCTGATATGAGTGCTCACGGTTCTCTATGTGAGCGATTTTGAAAATTCTTGTGTAAGCTCCAAACCAATCCTCACCGGAAGCATCTGCATCCAGTAGCATGATGTAAAGTTTGAAACACCGTCGGTCGTAAGCTGTCACGGTTTCGGATTCAGGTGGGAATTCTTCAATGTCAGGGAGTGTAGTGTTCTTCATATTCTACTCAGAATCTTCAAAGCAACTAAATGTAGAGAATACTCCGTGGTTAAATACTATGCAATCACGCTCTCCTGTTATTCATGGAGATACGGAAGACATTTGCTGCAAACCTGAAGAGATATCGGAAGATTAAGGGACTGTCACAGGAAGACCTTGCCCACCAGGCTGAATTGGACCGCACCTACATCAGCGCGCTTGAGCGATGTGTCTATGCCGCAAGTATTGATGTCGTTGGACGGATTGCAGAAGTTCTGGAAGTTAAGCCCTCAGAGCTGCTAGCTGAACAAACAAAATAATTAACAATCTGCCTGTCCCGCTCTGGTCTATTGCCAGACATTAAGTACGGGGAAAATCAGGGTGCCAATAGCAGTCATTGATTGAAATTGCAGTGAACTCCCGGATAGAGCCCATAGCAAACTTGGCAATTCTTTCGCAAGATGACTGAATAACGATTGGAGCTATCGTCACTTTTGACCCTGAGCGGACGTTCGACATGGTCGCTCTCAAATCACCTTTAAAGCTCCGGTCGATTGCTGGGCGACCTGCTTTCGAAACCATTTAAGCAAGCGTTTGATTGCAGGGCGACCAGCATGCTCTACCGGATAGGTAATCCAATAATCGTGACCTGTGTTGACTGACTTCTCGAAGGGGCACACGAGTTTGCCGCTCCGCAAGTCCTCGTCGATCAGCGCACGAAAAAGGAGCGCAGCCCCCTTGCCAGACAAGGCAGCCTGCCGAAGCGCACCAGTATCACTGATTCTCTGGGCATTGAACTGCACGTCATACAGGCCATATACGCAGAACCAAGCCTGCCAATCGTCATCTGTGAATTCGTGGTACAGCGTGCAATTTCGAAGTGATGTCACGTCTGTAGTGCCAATGTTGTGCACAGCATATTCCGGGGTGCAAACGGGTATCAAATCACCGGGGATCGCAAGCTCGAAAGCAAGCCGCATGCCTATCGGTTTACGCCCCCAATTGATCCCTATATCAACGTTGTCACTATTGAACGCTGGCGGCTCGTAAGAGTGAAGCAGGTTCACATCAATGTCGGGGTTCAACGCAATAAAGTCCAACAGCCGAGGCGTGAACCAAGCCACCGAGAGAAAAGGCGAGATTGAGATGTTCAGTTGGTTATCTGCCGTCGCTCGTTCCGCACTTTGAATCGCGGATTGAATGCATTGGAGACCCTCAGAGATTCCAGCATGCATTTGCTCGCCTGCCGGGGTCAGTGCACAACTTCTCGTCGTTCGTGAAACCAGGCGGCAGTTCAAGCCAGCTTCAAGCGCCGCGATGTTGCGGCTGATCGCGGACTGGCTGATGTTCAGATCATCAGCAGCTTTTGAAAAGCTCAGATGACGCCCAACGGCTTCGAAGGCGAACAAGACGCGCATGGAGTATCGGCTCATATATTCCTCAAACTCATTTATAACTACTGAGAATATATTTGTCATAATTCCCTGGTTTTGAGAAGGTCCTATGATAGAAATTCGCGAAAATGAGAATTGCATCATGACACACACGAAAAGCGCGGCAGAAATCCACAAAGGCGAGCAGCCCGTAATGATCCTCAGCGAAGCAGATGTGGAGCGCTTCATGGAAGCCCGCCAGCTTCTGGATGAGCTTAATGAGGGATTCAAGCAAGTCGCACGCGGCGAAGTGCAGGTTCCTCCCAGGCCAGAAATCACAACCCCAAACGGTTTCATGCTGTCGATGCCTGCATGGATACCCGGAAGTCCCATGATGGTGAAAATGGTCAACGTCTTTGAGGAAAACCTCGATGAAGACCTGCCCAATCATCTGGCAACGATTGTCCTATTTGACGAACAAACTGGTCAAACCCTTTGCGTCATGGATGGTACCTACATAACGGACATTCGGACCGCCGCGAGCGCAATCGTATCGGTTGAAACGCTCTCCAAACCGGATTGTAGGGTTGCAACGATCGTTGGTGCCGGGGTGCAAGGGCGCGAACATCTCCGCCTGCTGCCTCTCGTGCGGGATTTTGACAAAATCTATGTTTCATCTCTTATCCATGAGGACGCTGCGCGGCTGGCCAAATCCTGCCAGATTGCCGAAGCAGTCGAAGATCTTGAAAGTGCAGTCAGAATTTCAGACGTAATCTGCCTTGCCAGCCACGCGTATGATCCTGTCATCCAAGCGGAATGGGTTAGCCCGGGAAGCCACGTTTCATCGGTCGGCTATGTCCCTCCACGCGGTGAGCTGCCTATTGATCTGATCTCCAAAGGAAGGCTATTTGTCGAGGACCCATGCGCATTTGAATCCACCCCTGTGGGATGCGGCGAACTGACAGGAATGGACCCGAACACGGGTGTCGTCATCGGCGAGGCGCTGCTTAAGGCTGACCGCCCACGTGTGGATGACCAAGAGATTACAATCTACAAGGCCATGGGAATAGCCATGGAGGATTTAGTGGCGGCCCGAATTGCATACCAATCAGCGATTGCGGCCAAACATCCGACGATTGCTATTTTTTGATTTGCACATTGATAGCTCTACAGAGCTTTTTGCAGACAAGAATGTCTGGAATTGGCTGTGAGTTCAACTGATCGCCGCCACACACTGTGCAAATCTCTCAGCTGGCGTTGGATATAGAAGGTTTGAATTACCGCTTCGGGTCATAAATTTCCGTTCACAACACTATTTAACATTGTCAGTTTTTGGTTCTAAATCAGACCCTATAGAATTGCTATCCATTTCCGTAATCGCAGCAACAGACGTTTATTGCGCCGGTAGCCAGTCGTTCGCATTTTCCTTTTAGAGAGAGGGGAAACCGAGAGGCTCTGCCTCTTCTCTCCCCATTAAGAAGAATGGACACCGACCGTGGCTCAGGCACTGTTGTTCAACAGTTATCTTGCGCCCGCACCACTCGGCATCAATTCTTCTTGTCCCCTCCCATCTCCGTCCTCGCCGGAAATCAGGGTTGCAGATGCAACCCAGTTCCAAAGGAAGACAAGATGACTACTTTTTATGCGCAGCCTTATGATGTCACAGCATCCGGATTTTATTTTGAAGATGCAGAAACCTATCTAGCCAGAGTTAACACCGTTACCAACGAATTTGGTGATGCAGTTGAAGAATTCGAACTCCAGTTTATTGATGGTGAGGACATTGATTCAGAATTGGCAAAAGCCTTGGGGCTCTATCAGAATACCATTCTAAAATTTATGGACTGTATTGAGGGTTGGGAGGATGACCAGAAGCTGAAGGTTGTAATGGCAGTGGGAGAATGCGGCTATCAATTTGACTATGAAACCAGTGATCCGGATGATTTTGATCTGAATATCTATCAGGATATATCAATGCGGCAACTGGCTGAGCAATTTGTCGATGAGGGGTTGTTCGGTGACATAGCAGACACAATAATTACTTACATCGACTATGATGCCATCGCTCGAGATCTGGCCATCGACTACACAGAAACCACAATTGCAGGGCAGCGATACATTTATCGGTGTTCTTAGGCAGTATCGTGATCGGGGGATATGCGATGAGGCTTTTGCTTGTTGGCCTTCCTAAACCCCGCATCACTGGTAATGAATGCTTCCAGTATGAATGGAATCAGATCGGCAATCGTTTCCTGTTTTCCGTAAGTTCGTTCGTACAGGCTTGCGTAATGTTCCAATAACTCATTGAGTTGCGCGCTTGCGGTGAATGTGATTTTGACCGTATTGCGATCCGGTAGTTTTCCAAGCTTGAGATTAGCCATATCAGCCGCCTTTCTGACTGTAAGGTGTCATGATGATATCCTTGTTGACGATAATACGGATGGGCCAGCCAGGCCTGACTGTGATGGTCGGCTGAATATCCAATGTACGCTCAACCAAACTTTGACCAGCCCGGTTAGTGTTTTCCTGGGTACTTTCACGGATGGCCTTGACGAGATCATTTTCGCTGGAGCCAAAGCTCAGTTCAGAACCAACACCCAACAAGGTAGCAAGGGCAATTCCCTTGATGAGTTTCCAGGTGTGAAGGTCGACTTCATCAGCAACGCCAGCATATCCGGCAGTATCAGTTCCTGGCAGGTTATTAATGACAATTGAAGTGCCGTCGGGGCGAATGATACGTTGCCAGACCACAAGTGCTCTGTCTTGCCCAAATGAGATTTTACTGTCGTATTTTCCAATCAGGCGCGATCCCTGAGGGATCAGGAGATGCTGACCTGTAACACTGTCATAAGCATGTTCTGTCACCTGGCCGATTACGGTCCCGGGCAAATCAGAGTTTAAACCAGTTACCAGACTGGCAGCTATGATGGTTCCAGCTATGAGCTGATAGGGGGAAACGGGTCTCTGGACAGTGTGTTCATTGTAGATTTTGCCATCCGGACCATTGGTGAGAAATGCCAGTTTGCTTTGTTGGCGATTTACATCAGGGTTGGGAGCGGATGATGGCGGTTGGTTGATTGCATTGAGCACTGATAGTGGATCAAATTTTGCAGTTGCATCCGTATCTGGGCGAGTTTTCTCCTCACCTGTTTCCGCCCGTTTCGTCTGTGTTGTGAAGAACAGCTTCGACTCTTTTGCTTCTGCAGCAAGTTTTGCCAGTCGAATGCGTTCTGCCCTCAGAAAGCCCTCTTCAGGGTCTGGTTTGAATGAGGGCAAAGGGCGCACTGGTTGAGCGATGTTGAGACTTCGTTCCAACCGGGTAATGGATTTACCAAGGTCACCCGGGTTGGGTGGCCCAAGCTTTGGAATGCCTTCATAACTGGAGGGTAGTTTTTCGATACCTTCAGGTGATTGATTGTGTCGCGTATCAATCAGTTCGGTACGGGTACCATCTTTCCAGTCAGGTGGATCAAGTGCGATCAGCACAGCCCCCGAAATCAACACAAGCACCAAAGCACTGCCAGCATAAAGCACTTTTCGGCTGATGCGGGTGACAGGCCTTGGCTTTGCTCTTAATTCCAACCTTTCCGGATCAATTTTGTCCTGAGAGCTACCGGTCATTTCGTATCCCCCAGATGTTTTTAACTGAATGCGCCTTTTTGTATGTGGCATCAGTGCGCGTTATTCGAACAATCTGCTGAGGGTCTGTACCCAATCGCAATTCTGCTGCAGCAAACAACCGATCGACAATGTAATAGTTATCGCGCACCCGATAATTGACCAGTGCCGGTTCGCCGTTAGATCCGATAACGAACAACGGTGGTGCCTCTCCTTGCCTCAGGCCGGATGGAAATTGCAGGTAGACTTTATTGCCGTCATCAAATGCCCGAATGGGTTTCCAGGGTGCATTACCCTTGATCCTGTACCGAAACTTCAACCGGTCGAGCTTCAAACCTTTGTCGATGATCATTTTTGCTGACTGAATCGCTGAAGCATTACGGTTTTTAAGGGCGATGAGATCGGAATAGGGATAAATCCAGGAAACCGATGCCATATAGGTGTTATCAGTAGAGTGCATTTCAAGATGATAGGTGCGTCGGTCTGTGGCGATGACCAGGTTGGTTTGTAGATCAGGTGCAATTGGTTTGATCAGAATATGGACCTGTATCTGATTGCTTCCGCTAGATTTGTCAGAACCCGAACGTGTGTCGCCTACAACCCAGCGAACCGTGTCACCTGCAGAAACTGACACCAGTTTTTCACCGGGTTCCAGTGCAATGTCGGATACCTGATTGACGGCGGCATAAAGTTGATAAAGCGCGCCTTTGACGAAAGGATAATTCTGTATGGCATTGATGTAACCGTCTTTTGACGGTTCAATCTTGGCGGCCTTGTTGGCATCAATCACCCGGATCTTTGGCGGTCGCTCATCTTTAGTCTTTTTAGACGTCTTGCCGGGCAGTTTCTTCAATTGACCTGGCAGCGGTAGTGGTTCAGGTAATTTTACCAGTTTTACCGCTGGTTCTGGTTCATTTTGATAGATTGCTGGATCAAAATCCAGATTGTCATATTCAATCTGCGGTACCTTGGGTTTGGTGGCACAGGCCGAGAAGGCGAGTGCAAGAGTTAGAACCGTAAGATGTGTTCCTTTAATACCAGGAATGGATTTGACTGTCATTTTAGACCTCCAGTTTTTGAATTAATTTTGGGAGAAGAGCTTGAAGGCGATTGTGATTTCTCAGTATCAAGCTCGCGCGACCAATTGAGGCTGGTCACGTAGATGCCAAGAGGGTTTTTGCGCAGAGTTTCCGCATCACGCGGTGGATCGATGATCACGCTGGCAAGCGCGGTCCAACGCTCTTTGTTGGCGAGGGATCCGTTGATATATTGACGTTCCAGCCATCTGACCTGGAAACTTGTGTTAGAAGCACGAACCACACTGGTGATTTCAATCGCAACCGTCTGCTTGCCGATGCGGGAGAAAGGATCATTCTCACGGGCATGTTCATTGAGCATATTGACAGCACGCGATGTTGCAAAATCGTAGGCTTGCAACCAGTTTTTGCGCACAACGATTGGATCGATAGGAAGCGAGCGGACTTTTTCAAAGAAATTCGCCAGATGAAATGCGATCTGTGCATCACTTGGTTTGTAAGTTTCGAGCGCTGAGCGCACAGCGCGGGCAGAACCTTGTGCTTCCAGTTCTACGACATAGGGAACAATGCTTGATTTTCCCGCCTGCCAGATAACGCCACCGGATAATATGAGTGACAGACCCAGAGAGCCAAAGGCCATCAAGCGCCAGTTTCTGGTACGAACAGCAGCATCGCCCATTCGCATGTCCCAGACCTGGGCAGCTTTTTGATAAGGTGTTACCGGTTCGGGCGTGTTGCCATAGCGGTTTTGGGATCGTTTAAATTTCATGGGCTGGTTTTCCTATTTATCGGGATCAAGTTTTGGGCCTTCAGCAGAACCACCCCGGTCGCCATCACGAAGAGTGTGGGTTGCGGCTGTCGCGGCCTCGCGCATTCGTTGGTGACTACGCATTTGTTTGGCCCAGGCCGGTTGTTGGGACGAGTTGGATGACGAAACCACGCCAGCGCCCCGGCCAACTGATGAAGAAGAACCGCCTGTTGCTCGAAAGCCTGCAGCCTGACCGGATTTGAAGGCATCACTGATTGGTGCCGTTGCACTTGATGCGGCATTCTTTATCGGACCGCTGACTGTTGCTTGTGCTACGCCTGAGATGCCACCACTATTAAACCCTGCACTGGTTCGACCAGCTATGGAGGCGGCAGCGGCAACACCTGACCTGCCAACGCTACTGGCTGCCCGTGCTCCCCCGGAAACCAGTGCGCCACCGGCCACACCAGCGCCGATCAATCCAACGGCTGTTCCTGCGGCTGCACCGGCACCCAGTTGCGGAGCGCCGGAGACAAGACCGGCAGCAATGCCGGGGACAAAGATGGCAAGGCCAAAAACCGTTATTGCGGCCAGAATGATGGAGGCAGCATGTTTAAGATCGATATCACCGCTCGGAGGCGTGGCGATTGAGCCAAAGATTGTTGAACCGATGGCTACCACTATGGCCAAAACCATCAGCTTGATGCCTGCGGTGATGACATTGCCAAGGACACGTTCTGCCAGAAATGATGTTTTGCCAAACAGGGCAAAGGGCACCAGAACAAACCCGGCAAGCGTGGTCAGTTTGAATTCGATAATGGTGATGAATAGTTGAACGGCGAGGATGAAGAACGCCAGCAATACGATCAACCAGGCCAGCATCAGGACAATGATGGTAACAAAGTTTTCAAAGAAGGTTGTAAAACCGATCAGCTTGCCCGCAGCTTCCAGCAATGGCCAGGCAGCGGTAAATCCGGTTTCTGCCACGAAACCTGGGCGCATTAATTGTTCGGGGCCAAATGTTGCCGCACCTGCTTTAAGCCCAAGTCCGGCAAAACTCTGGAAAACAACATCCGAAAGGGGTTTGAAATTATTCAGGATGAGGGCAAAAAAACCAACATAAATCACTTTCTTGATCAGCTGCGCGACGACATTGTCTTCACCCAGCAATGCCCAAAATAATCCAGCCAGCACAATATCAATGGCAACGAGGATTGAAACGAGAAATGCCACATCACCGGAAAGCAGCCCAAAACCGGATTCTATATAACGGACAAAGGTCTCGGTGAACTGGTCGATGACGTTGAGGTCGCCCATAATTCTTGTCCTTTAAATTGGCAAAGCTTTGCCGTTCGCGGACAACCTGTTTTTCCGCGGGTGTTGTTTTTCTATTTCAAAAAGACCGGGCTGATGCCGCAGGGAGGGAGGGGCAACACCAACCCGGTCAATGGGACGCCATGCTTGTTTGATCAGCAGGCGACCCGAACGCACACGTTTTAACGAGTGGGCGAATAAGCACTTGCTTTGCTGCCAAGGAATGAGGTGAACCGAACCCGAGCCTCTTCTTCAGCGGCCATTCGTCTTGCACGTTCCATGGTTTCAGCGCGATATTGCGCTGCCATCAGCTGCTGGAGCTGCAGGGATTGTTTGACGCTCAATCCGGCAAGTTCGTTACCTGCCTGACTGGCTTGAAGGTTTCCAACAGCCGTGCGCGATCGACCCAGAAGGGTTGAGAGCAAATCAGAATCCTGATCAACGCTTTGAGAGATTTTGGCCTGAAGGTTTGCTGAACGTTTATAGGCAGCAAGGGTCTGATCCCAGCGTGTCTTTGCGTTGCGGATGATATCATCACTCTTCAAACTTGCTGCAAACTCCTTGGGGAACAATCGCTGCATAGCCTGATTTGTTTCCTGCACTTTCATGCCGATTGCATTTCCGTGATCCATCAGAGATTTGACCTCGCCCAACGTCCGAGACAGTTCAGGAGAAATTGTGTTGCCAAGTTTGGTCAGGTCCAGATTCATCTTCAGAATCACCTGCGCCTCATTGCGCAATTGTTCGATCTGTTGATTGACTTCTGACAGGGAACGCACCGCTGTCAGGATGTTTTGGCGATAATTCCACGGGTCAAACACCGTGCGATAGGCCTGGGCGGGTTGCAGGCTGACACTGGCCGCAATTACCAAGCCAAGAGTCAGTGCTGCGGTGGTTTTCTTCAAGGACTTATACTCAAGTTTCATGGGAAGGCTCCTTTGGATCAGGGGTTATGGTCGGGATGGGAAATTGTTTATCTGACTGGATAGGTTTGTCATCCAGCATGCTGGCAATGTCATTGATCTGGCTGGTGAGGCTAGCCATGTGATCGAGGTCTGTAGCGGTAAAACCCTCTGGATTGGCCTGCTCAAAGCCGGGCAGAAGATCGGCTGCCCATTTCAATCCTTTGGCTTCAAACCAGAACCTGGCGAACTCATCGTACTCAGCATTACTTTTCGACCTCAGAACTATCTCGTTGATCAGTTTCTGATCTTGTGGCGTTCCCGCACCACACAAGGAAAGTGCGACAGGCCCAAGGCCAAGTTCGAACAGGCGATTACCGCGCTGGGATTGGTAGTAATAATCACGTTTTGGAACGGAGCGGGAAATCAGCTCTATCTGACGGTCATTCAAACCGAAGCGTTCATAGGTGCTACGCGATTGCGGTTCGATCGCTCGATCATTGGGTAAAAATATCCTGCTTGGACAACTTTCAATCAGTGCCGGAGCAATCGAGGACTGCTCAATATCTGCTAGCGACTGTGTGGCGAATACGACGGAGACATTTTTCTTACGCAGTGTTTTTAGCCATTCACGAATGCGTTCCGAAAATAATGGGTCATCCAGAAATACCCAGGCCTCATCAAGAATGAGCAATGTTGGGGAACCATCAAACCGTGCTTCCAGTCGATGAAACAGATAAGTAAGGACCGGCAAAACCAACGGTTTGTGATGCATCAGTTCTTCCATCTCGAAATGCTGGACATTGGAGACCGATAGATCGTCTTTCGCCGCATCCAGCATTCGGCCAAACGGACCCTCAAGAGTGTAGGGCTGCAATGCCTGACGTAACTTGTTGGATTGCAACAGCATTGAGAGGCCGGTGAGTGTGCGTTCTGCCTTTGGTGCAGTCGCGAGACTGAGAATTGCAGTCCAAAGTGCATCCTTGATCGGCGGATCAACTGGTATTCCTTCATTGGTCAAAAGGCCGGATAGCCAATCAAGCGCGAATGCCTGTTCACTCCCGCGATCAATATTGGCGAGAGGTTGAAACGCCAGTCCACCGTCAAGAGCCAGATCAAAGCAGGTGCCATTCATGGCCAGCACAGAGGCACGAGCGGATTTGCCTTTGTCAAACAGGAACACTTGCGATTCTGAATACCGACGAAACTGTATCGCCATCAAAGAAAGCAGAACTGATTTACCTGCACCGGTCGGTCCGACAATAAGTGTGTGGCCGACATCGCCAACATGGAGATCCAATCGAAATGGAGTGGCACCTCGCGTTTTGGCAGTGATGAGTGCGGCATCATTCAAATGTGCATTGTTGGCCGGTCCCGCCCAAACGGCAGAGATCGGCATCATATGAGTGAGGTTCAAAGTATGAACAATAGGCTGACGGATATTCGCATAGGGATTTCCTGGCAACGTACCGAGCCATGCATCAACTGCATTCAGGGTTTCCTGAATTGTAACAAAACCACGTCCGTTGATAATACGCTCAACTGCGCGCAGCCGATTGTCCGCCTCCTGAGGGTCTTCATGAGAAATCACCAGTGTCGTGGTCACATATCCAAAGGCCACATCGTCTGAGCCCAATTCTTGCAGGGCCTGATCGGCATCAACTGCCTTATTATCTGCATCTGAATCAACCAGAGCTGATTCCTGATTGAACATCACCTCTCGAAGAATAGCTGTGATTGATTTGCGTTTGGCAAACCATTGACGACGTAAAGTAGTGAGTTGTTTCGTGGCCAGTGGTTTATCAAGACTGATCCACCGGGTTGACCAGCGATAGTCAAAACCAAGATCGTTTAACTCATCCAGAATTCCAGGTGTTG
Organism: Hyphomicrobiales bacterium; assembly: GCA_021775475.1. Classification (GTDB taxonomy): domain Bacteria; phylum Pseudomonadota; class Alphaproteobacteria; order Rhizobiales; family JAJFHR01; genus JAJFHR01. The sequence goes on along the minus strand of JAJFHS010000066.1, from coordinate 32,318 downwards.
TGGTGTTGGGGAAACCAAGCACAGTCAGCAAACGAAGATGTTTATCTCCCAACATGGGTTCCAAACCTCCCAGATAGGAGGTGTCTGGCAGGATGGCATCCAGATAGGCCGGACATTCCGGAACGGAGACAATATGGGATTTAGTCGAAATCGTCTGATGCAGGAATGTCAGAGTTTCTGAATCATCCAAAGCACAGGCTTCCGCCAATATATTGGCCAGAAGATCGATCGCCCGGTCGGTCTCGTTGATGAAAGTTTTCAGATGATCACGATAATCAACCCGCTTTTTCGATCTGTCGCTCGTCTCATAAAGCAAGCCTTCACTGCGATTGACGTTATCTTCAGGAGGCAAGAACAAAAGTGTCAGATGATAGCGGCTTTCAAAGTGCGATCCACCTTCATCCAGATCCCATTTTCGCTCCTGATCGACGAGCCAGGAGGCTGGATCTGGAAATGTGCTTTCATGATAGGGTCTTGAAGGCTTGCGTGTTGCTTCAAAGAACAAAGACCAGCCCGATCCAAACCGCCTGAGGATATTGTTGATACGTGCGGATACGCCAACCAACTCTGCTTCAGTGGCGCTTTCCAAGTCAGGGCCGCGATAAGACACCGTGCGTTGGAAAGACCCATCCTTGTTCAGGACGACGCCGGGGGCAATCAAGGCCGCCCACGGCAGGTAATCTGCCAGTTGATCGGGTTTTTTGCGATATTCGGCAAGGTTCAGCATTCTATTCCCCTCACACCGATAGTTCAATTTTGTGCCGGATATGGCGGGAAAGAACTTCGACAAAGGCAGGGTCTTTGCGCGTTGCCCAGACCGCAACCATATGGGCAATGAACCAAAGCAAAATGCCTGCCACCCAAAGCCTGAGACCAAGACCCACGGAAGCTGCGAGTGTACCGTTGATGATTGTGACAGCGCGCGGTGCGCCTGCCAGCAGGATGGGCTCGGTTAGGGAACGGTGCAGTGGGACTTCAAAGCCGGGGATATTGGAGCGGTTAGAGTCAGTCATGCTATCAATGCTCCCCCGCCAAAAGAGAAGAAAGACAAAAAGAAGCTTGTTGCCGCAAAAGCAATCGATAGACCGAACACAATCTGAACCAGCCTGCGAAACCCACCGGATGTATCGCCAAACGCGAGACTGAGGCCAGTTGTGATGATCACGATGACAGCGACAATCTTGGCAACCGGCCCTTCGATGGATTCCAATATCTGTTGAAGCGGAGCTTCCCATGGCATGCCGGATCCTGCAGCGTGGACTGGTACAGTATAGATTGCCAAAAGTGTGATGAATTCAGCTGTTCCTGTAAGCGCGTTTCGGATGAATTTAAAACGAGATTGAGACATGGAGTTCCTTTCGGGTCAAACGGTTGTGAGGTGAACGGGAGCAAGGGGAGTAAGTTGATAATCACCATTGCTATCCAGGCCCTCAACTTTGGAAATAGTTCGGATTTTTCGGGCAGCACCGCGCCCTTCGATGAACACAAGCACATTGACTGCATCGGCGATCAAACGTCTCGGAACGGTGATCACTGCTTCCTGGATCAGTTGTTCAAGACGATAAAGACCGGAACGATCAGAATTTGCATGAATGGTGGTCAAACCACCGGGGTGTCCGGTGTTCCAGGCTTTAAGCATATCAAGCGCTTCTCGGCCTCTGACTTCACCGACAATAATTCGGTCTGGTCGCAGGCGCAGAGTTGATCGCACAAGATCTGCCAGCGAGGCGACACCCGGTTTGGTGCGCAAAGCAACCACGTCTTCCGCAGCACATTGCAGTTCGCGTGTATCTTCAAGGATTAAAACCCGATCACCTGTGCCTGCAACCTCGGAAAGAAGTGCATTGACCAGTGTTGTTTTGCCGGACGATGTGCCGCCAACAACTACAATGTTCTGCCGGTCAACAACGGCTTCTGATAAAGCCTTGGCCTGTAGCGGTGATATAATTTGGGCTTCCACATAATCGGTCAGCTCATAGATTCTTGAGGCTGGTTTGCGAATGGCAAAACAGGGTGCTTTCGCCACTGGTGGCAGGATGCCTTCAAATCGTTCACCTGTATGGGGAAGTTCTGCCGAAACTATAGGTGCTTCATCATGCACTTCACCGCGCATATGGGCAGCTACTAATCTGATGATGCGCTCAGATTCTGCTGGTTGCAGGAATGTACCCATATCAACACGACCTTCGCCAACCCGCTCGAGCCAGAGCTTGCCATCCGGATTGACCATCACTTCGATAACGGTGTCATCATGAAGAGCTGCTTCAATGATTGGGCCAAAGGCGGTTAACAGCATTTGGCGACGTCTGATGCGGGCTTCCGCAACCAAGGAGGATTGTAAATCCAAATCAGAATGGAGGCCGTGATTGTCAGTCATCATAATCTTCCTCTTCGAATTCATCATCCTCGATCACAACGGGCCGCAGGGGCGAAAGGTCGTCTTCAATAATCTCTTCAGGCGAGGGCTCTGAATGTTTGGGTTGTGTATTGCGGTCTGGGTCAACCGTGAACAGATCAGGCTTGGTTTCGACGATTGTTTCCAGAACTTCACTCAGGAGGTTCTTGTCTTGCGTCAATCTCCGTCCAACCTGAGCAACAAACGCTTCAAAACGTTCCCGGCCCAGTGCATGGGCTGATGCCTGATCAACCTCCGGTAATGGAGGAGTGATGGTCAGGAAGTAGCGGATGAAAAGTGCAACGGTTTCCAACTCTATTGACTGGTTGCGATCCAGCCGTTCCATTGATCTGGAAATCCGGTCAAGACGACGAATGAGTGCGGAGCTGGTTTCTGTATCTTTTTCCGGGTTGAAAAACCGGTCGAGTGCATCATTGACGATGCGTGATTTATTGGTGCCAGGGCGTTTGCAAATCAGCGTCAGTTGAGCATCGACATGATCTTCGAGATAGACATTAATACGAGGTTTCATGGATCAAAACTCCCGCAAAAGATCAGGTTGAATGCCGTCATTATTTATGGCGTGGGCGCGTTGCAGTGTTTGTGATTGCGACCTTGTTTGTACTTGCGACCGGGAAAGCGCATCAGCTTGACCGTTGCTTTCCTCAAAATCATCATCCAGTAGGGCGAGATCAGCAGCAGGGACAAGTTTTGGTTTGTCTCCGAATTCATCAAACAGGGTTGGTTGTTGTTTTAGACCGCCATCATCGCCAGCCTCTGTAAATTGACCTGAAGTATTTTGGCGTTGAAGTTTGCGACTAACTCGTTTTGCCTGTGAGTTCCAATCATCTGCATGAGGAGAAGGTAGGTCGATATAAGGTCCCGTGTCAGAAAGCTCGGGTGCTGCAAGCAGGCGTCCCGTAAAATTCTCATCTTCGTAGTACCGCAGTTTTTGGGCTCGAATTGGTTTTGTGCCTGCAAGAAGGACAAGCGCTTCGTCATTTGGCAACTGCATGACTTCGCCTGGGGTCAGCAGAGGACGTGCGGTTTCCTGACGCGAGACCATGACGTGGGCAAGCCAAGGTGCGAGGCGATGTCCGGCATAGTTCTTTTGCGCACGTAATTCGGTGGATGTGCCAAGCGTATCCGAGATACGTTTGGCGGTGCGGTCATCATTGGTAGCAAACGCCACCCTCACATGAGCATTATCCAGAATTGAATTGTTCTGCCCGTATGCTTTCTCGATCTGGTTCAGGGATTGAGCAATGAGATAGGCGCGAATGCCATAGCCTGCCATAAAGGCCATCGCTGTTTCGAAGAAATCCAATCTGCCAAGAGCAGGAAATTCATCCAACATCATAAGCAGTTGATGATCATGTTGGTCACTTTTGATATCTGAATTTGGATCAGGCAGTTTCTCCGTCAGACGTCTTCCGATCTGATTGAGGATCAGGCGAATCAGTGGCTTTGTCCTGGATATGTCTGATGGCGGTACAACCAGATAGAGTGAGACTGGACGTTTGGCGTGTTTTAAATCATCAATCCGCCAGTCACATTGAGAAGTTGTCTCTGCAATGATCGGGTCGCGATAGATTTCCAAAAACGACATGGCCGTTGAGACAACACCCGACAGTTCATTTTCGGATTTATTCATCATCTCGCGTGCAATAGATGCTACTTCAGGATGAACCTTTAGTTCCGCTTTGGAGCCCAAGTGATTGGTGGTCATCATGATGCGTAATGTGGCTTCAATCGTGCGCTTCGGGTTCGCCAGAAACGTCGCTACATGAGCCAAGGTCTTTACTTCCTCAGCGTAAAGTACATGAAGGATTGTGCCCGTTAGAAGGGAATGCCCTGTTTTTTCCCAGTGATTACGCTTTTCCAACGCGCCTTCTGGATCAACCAGAATGTCAGCAATGTTCTGCACATCACGTACCTCATTCGGTCCCTTACGTACTTCCAAAAGCGGATTGTATTTTGCTGAACGTGGATCAGTGGGATTAAACAGCAGACAATGAGAAAATTGCGACCTCCAGCCGGACGTCAATTGCCAGTTCTCACCCTTGATATCGTGAACAACTGCAGAACCAGTCCAGGTCAGAAGTGTAGGGATAACCAGCCCAACGCCTTTGCCTGACCGGGTTGGGGCAAATGCCAGGACATGTTCCGGGCCATCATGGCGCAAATAGGATGTGGTGATTTTGCCGAGAAAAACTCCGCGATTATTCAACAGTTCGGATTTTTGCACCTCTTTATGAGAAGCCCATTCAGCTGATCCATAGGTAGTGACGTGTTTGGTTTGGCGCGCGCGCCATAAGGAACCGGCAATCGCTGTTGCTGTTCCAAGTACCCCGCCACCTGCAGCCATGCTCCCCGCTTTGCGGAACAGATCTGGAGCATAGGCTTCATAGGCGTACCACCATTCAAACAGCCGCCATGGGTAATAGATAGATGTCCCAGCAACCGAAAACCACTGCTCACCCAGTTCCGGCTGATAACCAAGCTTATAAGCAGCCCACTGGGTTGATGCCCAAAGTGTGCCGGTAATCGTACCGGTCACAATGGTTGCCTGGCCTATCAATAGGGTGGTTGGTTTCATCTGTTTCTCGTCTTTCCATATCGCTTAGATACGGTCCTAGGAGACAGATAAATTCAGCTTGTTTCAAGTGAACAGGAAGGCAAGAAAAGCTACGTATTTCAACGTATTTATGTGCGTAGTATAGTTGGGATATTTATTTCCATTCAAATCCAATTGATCACAATTTGTTTCAAAGAAAATAAAAACTGATAGTTAAGCCATTCAATTTAAAGGAACATAACTGCCTTTGCGCCATTGAAATGGCTTCTTATTTGTGATCGGACGGGCCCCAACCTAGATCACATATTTAAAAACCATCCAGATTTCGGTAGACAGTTAGTTGGCACTCACAAAAGTACCGTGGGTTCTCGACCTTTCGGGGTCAAACGGGCATTCTTATAGGCGTTCTTCGGTTCTCCTTGAGAAGGTGTTGTTGCTACAAACTCAACCTTTCACATCAGGATCGAATGAACAACCTCGTGAGAACTCACATCTAGGCTGCCGCCGCAACCATCCCTCTGGCTGCACGCCCCGCAGACTCAAAGTAAATAGGGTCACGATGGACAAGTACAGTTGAGAACGCGCCATCCATCAGCAAAACAATGTGTCGAGCCAATTCTTCAGAACTGGACATTCCATGCTTGGAAAATGTTTCCGAAAGCCATGCCTCAAATTTCTTTTTATGCAACGCACCGACTTTCATGGCGGGGTGCCCAGGCATGTTTGCTAGCTCAGCAGCGGTTCGAAGAAACCCACACCCCTTCCACTTTGGATGGCGCGCGGATCCTGCCAAATTAAAAAAAAGAGTTTCTACCTTGTCTGCTAACTCGCCATCGGCCTCATCAAACCACTTCTTATAGAGCGCGATGTTAGGTTGATCACGCGAGATGAGGTAGGCTTCAATCAAATCATCCTTACTCTTGAAATGGTAGTAGAGTGTTTTCTTCGTGAGCCCGGCTTTCGTGGCAATAGCATCAACACTTACGGCCCTAATACCTTCTGCATAAAACAGCCGATTAGCGGCATCTATGATGCGGTCTTTTGCTGGGCGGGCTTCTAAAGTCATATCTATGTATACTGTACAGGGAGTATACGTCAACTAAATCACTCGGTATGGTCTCTAAAAGACTGAACGGAGACTGAAATGCCTAACCTGATAAAGTACGAGAAGCGCAACGCAATCGCTCTTCTCATGCTGAACCGATCTGAAAAATTAAATGCTCTCAACTACGCAGCAGTTCGAGCTTTTGTCCCAACCAGCACAGACGACTGTGCGTTTTCAGCAGGCGGTAATTTCATTACTTCACGCAAAGCGGCAAAGCTGGCGTGGATTTAACCGTGGAAGCGTTTTGCATGCGTGGCGAGATCAGGACGCGTGAGTATAGACCTTTCCCATGCCGCTTTTGGTAATCTGACCAGCAAATGTCAAAAACGTTTTCGGTATCCGCCGGCCTTTTTTAATTTGCAATATTTTTTCGGGTATTGATCTATACTAATAAATTTATGAAAGGAAAAAACGATGTCAGTATTAGCGGTTCCAGAAAATTCGCAATTACTGATTATTGATCCTGTTCCTCAGTATTTGCATAAATTGGATGATGTCTTCGCCAAACAGATATCTGCCCAGTTCAAACGACTTTCTCTGGCAGCAGATCATGCTCAGGTGCCACGTTATTTTGCAATTTCACGCAACATTGATCGACGTAAAGCTTGGTTGTCTAAGCCTTGTGAAAAACGTCAACCCCGTGTGTTTGAATTTGAACGAGATCGCCCCGTTTGGTCAAATGCCGATATGCTTCACTCTATGCGAAAAGAAGACCGAGAACAGCTTTTCATTTGTGGCTTTTGGTTGGATGACGTGGTGGCCGCAGCAGCGCTTGAAGCGCAACCCTTTGGGTTCAATACACATGTTATCGTCGACTTGAGTTTGACTTATGATCGTCAGCGCCGACAGCCTGTTCTGGACCGATTAAACCAATATAGTATTGCACCAATTACTGTTCAAAACCTACTTTATGAATGGATGGCAAAAACAGAAGACGATAATCGTCGAGGAGCGATTGAAGCATTTTGGGAAGAGCAAAGATCCTTTGATCAGACGGACACCTCCGCTGCTGCGGACCGGGTTTTCATGAACCAAACCCGACCATCTTCTTAAGCTGATAGGGTTTGGCCGTTTGGTATCAATGCCTGAAAATATTGTAGTGCACTGCGTTTGCTCAATTGTCGCTGACTGAAGTCAGCGGTTTTTTTATGTATCGGCCCCCGGTGCGCGAGGTGGGCGGCTCTCAGGCGTAGTCCCGCTGCGGCGTGCCGCAACCGGCTGAACCTGGTTTCTATAGAACACTTTTTTCTCATGTGATGATCGGCACAACCGGTCCTCCAGTCGTGCCTCCTTTCGGTCTTTCAGATGCACCCCGCCTCGGCCAGCGGGACGAACCTTCGTATTTCGCCGCCCACCCCGCTTCCGAGGGTGAATGTGGGAAGTAGACCAGATGCGAAAGGTGTGACTACGGGACAGAAAATCTACAAAAGCGAGAAATCAAAACCTGATCTTTATCGAGATATTACCGACAGAATTATCATTGATATGGAGCAGGGACGGTTTCCTTGGGTGCAACCTTGGAATGCCTCTTATGCGGCTTGTTCTGTGGGTCTCCCCCAAAATTCCGCTACCTACAACACTTATTCGGGTATCAATATTCTGATTCTCTGGGGGTCGTGATTGAACAGGGGCACACCTTGCAAAACTGGCTGACATTCAAACAGGCAAAAGCTCTGGGTGGTACAGTTCGCAAGGGCGAACAGGGACAGGTTGTGTGTTATGCTGACCGCTTCACACCGAAGGACGTGAAGCAAAAAGCAGCGGTTACGGGCGAAGATGCTGCGCCCATTCCATTTTTGAAACGCTACCGCGTGTTCAATGCCAATCAATGTGATGGTCTGCCCGACAATATCACGGATGCAACCGCACCTTTACCAAACCGAGCACTTATTCCGAGTGCCGAAGAAGGGGTTTGCTCAGGTAGGGGGCAGGATAGTACGCTAAGGAAAGCCGTTGTTCATTCAAGCGCAGATAACAGCTGGAGAGGCTTTATTGGCAATCGCCAAATATGTAACGCATTCTCTCGCGGCTATTACCTGCCAGTCGAAGCAGCGTCTGAGTTTGCAAATCGAAGCCAAAGACAGACATTAACTTGATCAGTTGTTTCGGTTTTTCATAAGGAAATCGATCAACAAGCGTAGCAACTCAAGACGCTTATTTTGTTCGGGATAATAAAGATAAAACGGTGGATGCTCTATGGTAAAGGGGTCAAGTACCGTCTCCAAAACACCTGCAGCCAGTTCGCCTTCAATCACACCATGAAGCGACCAACCAATCCCATGTCCCGCAGATGCTGCTTGCACGACTGACTGAAAACTGTCGAACACAAGGGTCGTGGGGGGATCAATACAGATCGTCTGCTCGCCCTCACGGAATTGCCAGTCTGCAATTTGATTTGCACTGATGAAACGGTAGCGGATACATTTGTGGCCTAGTAGATCACGTGGGTGCATGGGTCTTCCATGCTTATCAAGGTAGGATGAATTTGCGGAGTATGCGGCCCGCAATGGTGGGGTTAATCGGATTGCGACCATGCCATTGGCTAAGCGGTCACCTAGCCGGATACCAGCATGGAAGCCGCCCCGAACCACATCAACGAGCGCTTCATCAAAGGAGATATCAAGCCGCACGTCTGGGTATAGGCTTTGAAACTCGGACAATACTGGTGCAAGTGCGATCTTATAAGCACTCCATGGAAGTGTAAGCCGTAATAGTCCTTTCCGCGTGTTGCCGGTTTCGCGCGCCTCTTCAATTGCCTCTATCATCTGACTGACGGCAGGAGCCGCACCTTGTAATAACACACGGCCAGCATCGGTAAGCTCAATGGAACGCGTCGTGCGTACGAAAAGATCGATGCCCATAGCCTGTTCCAGCGCCTTGAGCCGATGGCTGACGGCCGAAGCTCCAACACCCAATGAGGTTGCGGCAGCACGCAGTGAACCCTCACGAACAATGGCCAGAAAAACTTCAATGTCTGAAATTGATGGAAACATGATTGATGAATTATACTCACTAATGTGAATTGAATGCTGTATCTATCTGAATGAATTGGTCTTGTCTATATTCCCAATAACAGTATTAGGGAAGTCCGTCATGGTCATCAATACAATTGAAGCGCGTCCACAGCGTATTGGTTTCGGCATATTTTTAATCTTGCTTGCAGTGTTCTTGATGGCGCTCCAAGACGGGATCATAAAACTGGCCAGTAGCAATGTATCGTTATGGCAACTTTATGTTTTACGGGCCCTGATCGCGCTTCCCATCCTTATCGTTATTTCTGTTTTCAGCGTTAAAAGAACTGCTGTTTGGACCGACGCATTTGAACGTTGGGCCATGCTAAGGGCAGGCCTACTCGTGATGATGTATATTACGATCTACGCGGCGATCCCTGTATTGCCACTGACGGTTGTTGCAGGCGGTATGTATACAGCACCTTTGTTCATTGCTGTGCTCTCTGCCATTTTAATCAAGGAGCCAGTCCATAGCAGGGGTTGGGTTGCAGTCGCGTTAGGTGCGGCCGGGGTAACTTTGGTTCTACGACTTGGAACTGAGGTGTTCACACCTGTGGCTCTACTACCCGTACTAGCAGGTTTCTTTTATGCGTTAGCCGCAATCTTGGCGCGGAGTCGATGCCAAACCCATGCTCCGCTTGGCCTCGCAATGGCGTTGAATATAGCGTTGTTAGCAACTGGTCTGCTGGCAAGCCTTATGGTTTTGTTTGTGCAGCCAACACTAGATCAAACCGCCATCTCACCGTTCTTATTTAGTCCGTGGGCGGTGTTGAAATTCGGCGATTGGGCGTTAATCGCGGTGCTTGCGATTTTGATCGTCAGTATTGGAATTGGGTTAGCGGCAGCTTATCAAGTTGCACCACCAGCTATAATCGCCACATTCGACTACAGTTATTTGGTTTTTGCCAGTCTATTCGGTTTCCTTTTCTTCTCGGAAATACCTGACTGGCCAACGATTGCAGGCATGGTCCTAATTGCCAGTGCTGGTTTGATTGCGGTATCAAGGCCTAGAAGTTAATCAGGTAAAAATACTGGTTTCTGCGAAAGTTTACAAAGTTCACTCAAGCTTTTAGAGCACTATGGTGAGTGTCATTTTGGGCACGCTTCAAGGTTCGATAAATGGCTGGTCTAAAGACTGAGAATAGCTTGGCCAAATCGCTGATGGAATATTCACCGGTGGCGTGCACACGAATCAGCTCCTTTTGCTGTTTTCCGGGAGCTTTGGCTGTTTACTGCGTAGTTTTCCCTTGGCGCGGGCAATGGCCATACCTTCGCGGGTTCGCATGCGTTTGAGATCGGATTCAAATTCAGCAAATGTGGCGAGGATGTTGAAGAACATCTTTCTCATAGGATCTGCTGGGTCATAGACTGAGGCTCCTATCCGCACTGGGTACCCGAACAACCCGTGGGAAGTTTATTGCCGGTTTTGAATCCCTGCGTTTGATGGCAACCGCTATCGGTCCCTCACTTATCGTCGTGGTTGTTGCTCAGCTTCGACAATAAACCCGAAATATGTACCATCCTTCAAACGGGGTTTCAGCCATTCACGAAATGAGCGTTCCATTTTTTTCAATTCGGAAGGTTGACGCCTCCCGCCATCGCAGAACATCGCAACCCTGTGCTGACAGATTAGGGTCAAATCCTCATTGGCTGTTGGTCGGGTGGAAATCACCATGTTTGTCCTTTCGTTCATCCATGTGCATTGATGCTATCAACGGGAGCTTGTGAGCGGTCCTGCATGCTGTAATCACGGATTACAGAGGCAACACGTAGTCGATAATCGTCGAAGACAGCCTGCCTGCTGCCATGCTGTATCTTTCTGTGTTCAACAACATTTCGCCAGGCCGTCACCGCAGCTTCATCCCGCCAAAACGATAAAGCAACGAATTTTCCAGGTTGCACGACACTCTCAAAGCGCTCAATGGAAATAAATCCATCGAAACCCTCGACAAGTGACATCATGCTTTCTCCCATTTCCAAATACGTATCACCACGCCCCTGCTTAGGCCAGGATTCAAAAATAACTGCGATCATACTGGTTTCCCTTCTTATTAATGTAACTTAACATTACAATATCGAACTGAGTTGTACGACTATCCTGCAAAGCTCAAGCCCAGGACATCTGGGCCAAACCTCACCAATCTACTATCCAGCACACCGGCCTGCCGATGCCTCATTGCATCTCGGTAGGTGGAGTTTTTCATCATTTCCAGAAAAGCCTCAACGTTGGGATATTCTGCAATAAAGGCTATGTCCCAGGCTTCATTGTGTGGACCAACCATGGTCAGCTCGTGTTCACCCCGCCAAACAATCTTTCCGCCCAGTTTTTGAAAAACGGGCGAACTCATGTCGCTATAGCGTTTGTAGGCATCTGCACCAGTAGAGATGCGGCTATCGTGATATTCCGCTTGTTCTCGCAACCGAATGAGGTTCAACATATGGATTGGACCTGACCGCTGCGCCGCTTTGAATTTCTCCCACGTTTCTTTGGAGAAACTGGTGTGTAACTGGTTATCCGTCATTCTATGTTCCTGTGTACTGTGGAGCCCGTCGCTCGATCCAGGCACCCAGACCCTCATGGACGTCGCTGGTTGCGGCCATCCGTGCAAACTGTTCCCTCTCAATTAACAGACCCTCTTCAATCGTGGTGTTGATGCCTCTGGTTACGGCAGCAATAATCCTTGATGCAGCAAGGGGTGAATGCCGTATAATCTTTTCTGCCAGCTCAAATGAGGCAGATAACAATTGATCGTGCGGTACAACCTTGTTGATCAGGCCCATTTCGAAAGCGCGTAGAGGTGAGAAAGTATCCCCTGTTAGAAGTAGTTCCAGCGCCCGTTTGCGACCCGCCAGCCGGGGTAAGCGCTGCGTACCCCCGAAGGTTGGTGGAATTCCGATGTTGATTTCCGGTTTCGCAAAGAGTGCGTCTTCGCTTGCCACGGCAAGATGTACGGCTTCCGTGATTTCACAGCCACCACCAAAGGCGATGCCGTTGACGGCAGCAATGATTGGTTTTGGGAAAGCCTCCAGCCGGGCAGTCATGGTCTGTCCGCGTTTGCAGAAATCTTTGACCGCAATGTCCACGCCCGCTTTTACGCTTTGGGTAAATTCATGAATGTCACCGCCCGCCGAAAAGGCCTTATCGCCTGCGCCGGTAATAACAACGGCACGGACAGACGGATCAACCTCGATCACATCAAGTAACTCGAGTAACCGATCATTTGTCGCATAGTTGAGAGCGTTTAGCTTTTCGGGCCGGTTCAGCGTAAGAAGGGCAATAGCTCCCTTATTCTCGTATTTTATTAAGCTTGCCATGAAGGTCTCCGTTTGTTTTGAAGATCATAGTAGGTCTTTGAATTCAGGTATACTCACTGTACAGTATACATAACTCTGTCGACAAAAATCCACCCTACGAAAGATTGCATTTTGGATGCCGCCAACCGCCCATTCTACGGTGAGGGTATCAGTGCTGCGAGTATTGTAGCCTTTGACTATGATTTTCTGGAAGTCAGCTAAAGGCAGGCACAGTACGTCATTCACTTTCCCGTTCTAATCAAATCAGTTGCTGAACTGCTTCATAAAGGCAAACCCTATTGGTGCTCAATAATTGTAGTCGTGTCCTGTACTAACTTCAGTACCTTCAGCAAAACCCCTTGTAAGATGCGCCACTCTTGTCAATCAGGTGCGACTGGGTCGCTTTATGTTACCCAGATTTTTGGCTCACCTTTGTAACTTCCATCATGCCCAATGACATGAAATAATCTCAGCCAGAATTCCTTTCAACTGGTATGAAACGAAACCCCGCCGTCCTGCCTTCCTTTGGCGAGACGAGACCTTTGTCAGTCGGGTGCAATCGGTGTTGTACAGTTTTTTCCCCAACGGCTGCGCCGTCTCCTCGCGCAAGACGCAAATCTGCGTCCAAAAAACTGCCCATCCCCGATCCTTCACATGCGTTTCGGTCATAAAAGATGCACCCGCCAATCCGCCAGGTCTTATTCGTTCGCCGTTAGGCAGGAAGACGGTCTTCCGCCACAATCTTATGAAAGGATAAATATCATGGCTGCAATCGGACATGTCACTAAACTCAAAGATGGAAGTTACAAAGGCGAGCTTAAAACCCTCTCAATCCGTGCTGAAATCATCATCACATCCAACACCGACAAGACCAGCGATAACCAACCAGACTACAGGGTTTTTGCCGAAGGCATCGAAGTCGGGGCCGCATGGATCCGTAAATCTGAAAGTTCCGGCAAGGAGTATGTTTCTCTTTCAATCGCCGCGCCGGAGTTCGGGCCAAAGAAACTTTACGCCAATCTTGGCAAAGCTGCGGGGCAGAAAGACGACAACGTTTTTGCGCTTATCTGGAACCCCCGAGACTAGCCTGTTTAATCGAAACCGAAGCCCTCACGTCTTGTACGTGGGGGTTTACCGCTCATTACACGCATAGGGGTATTTGTGATTTCACCAATTCAACTCAAAGACAGTAAGGTTTTTTGAAAGATATCAATTCACAGGGGGATAGAACAGGCCATTTAACGTGGATGCCAATACTTCAAAATTTGCGGCTGTATTTGCCGAGAAAGCTCGAAGTTACGCATATACTGATGGCCTGACAGACACCGATTGGGCATGGGAGTATTTGCGCCGAAACCCTGATTACAAAACGGCTTACTATGAAAGCCGCGCAAAACCTATTCGTGGCATCACGCATGCCTCTGGCGTGAAAATATATCGTGATCGTGGCAATGATCGCCAATCCGGAAAATGGGGCTTGTCTGCGTTTGTACCCTCTGATCTCAATGCTCTGGAAGCCGATATATTCTGGTCGCAGGATGCGTTGACCCATCGTGTTAAGGCAGTTTCTACCTGTATAAAACCAAGTCTGGGCAGTGACCTTGATCTCTTTCGGGATCAAAATTGTTGCGCCATTCTATGTCGTCCAAGGTGCCAAAAGATCATCATCCGATCTCGAAATTTTGTCATTGATATGCGAGTTGTTGGTGTGAGTATCTTGTTTCAACCCGTACAATTACAGCTTCAACTCGACGGGTTTACAACGGTTAATGATGATATAAAAACGTTAATTTGGACACGAAATGCGCTCAAATCCATGCGCTCCAGTGATAAAAAACCGCTTACGGAAACAACCAAACTATACCGTAAAAAGTGTCTCATTGCGCTTGATTGCGTGCAACAGGGTGGCTCGCTTCGGGACACGGCTTTTGTGTTTCAGGCACTTGGTTTGACGCGACTTTCGTGGTCCGCAAGTGGTGATGAAGCCCTCAAGAAACAGGTTTGGCGCTGCCGTAATATGGGGCTGAAATTGATGCAGGGCGGATACCGAAAGCTCCTTTAATGCGCTGGTGACGTATTCTGCGTTTCAATCTTCGTCACTCCCGCGCCATTTAAATCCGCGCCAGTATCCATTCCGAAACCCGTACCCACGGGTCGCAACGGAAAGGAAACTGATATGGACATCAACAATCTCACACCACCAACACCAACGTTCCTGAATTCAAAACAAGCCGCAGATTATCTTGGTTTGAAACCCAACACACTTGCCAAAATGCGGGTCTATGGCAACGGCCCGAAATACCGCAAACACGGGTTTCGGGTGCTCTATGCACTGGAGGATTTGAATGCATGGAGTGAAGCATCCAGTCGCAGATCGACATCGGAAATACCCGGTGAGTGAGCAAAAAGCAGCACATACCGTATCACGTCGAATACTGTTCTTAATGGCATTTGGCATTCTGTTGGTTGGCACATCAATACCGGGCGCACTCCCGGCAAAACTGGTTTGGAACGCTTCTCCAAGTGTTCCTACCGGGTTTTATGTGATCAATGATACGGTACCATCGCGTGGTGATCTTGTGTTTGTTTTGTTGCCAAAATGGGCTCGGCTTATCGCTGATCAACGCCGATATTTGCCGGTGAACGTTCCGGCTTTGAAGCGCGTCTCTGCACTTTCAGGTGACCGTGTTTGTCGTTTTGGCAGGTCGATTATTATCAACAGAATTGTGGTTGTAACGGCGCGTTTAACTGACGATCAGCTTCGCAATATGTCGCATTGGTGCGGATGTAGAACGCTCTTGGATGATGAGGTTTTGCTCCTCGCAGATCACCCGAATTCCTTTGATGGGCGTTATTTTGGGGTCACTAAAAAGACCAAGATCATCGGTGTAGCACATCCCATTTGGACTGATGAGAAATGAGGAGAGATGGATCGGGATGGTTGGAGGTTGAGAGTGGTGAGAGCAAGATAAAGGTGTGACACACAGGCGGGGGTAAGCGATTGTAATCGCTTATTGTTTTTAGTGTTGTTTGAATTTAGGCAACACTATCCATTATCTAAGATGTTGTAGTTGCACGTATATTTTGACACCATCTTGGCATCCCCACCAGTGGCCCCAATCTCCCTAATAGATACCCTTTCAAGGAGATAAGATATGGCAGCAGATGACTTTAAACCAAAGGTAGGGCGGATACGTGCCACCACTGGTCGCAAGAGCCAGCGTTACCTTAATCGGGTGATCCGGAATATGAAGCGCGCCTCCCAAGGCCGCGCCGGTGGAAGGCGATCCTCCTTTTCTGGAAGTCGTATTGGCAGTGGGTATTCCATAGGCACGGTTCTGGCCACACGCGGGTTCCAACCCGGTAGCCGCCGTGTGATTGTCAAAGCACGCTTCACGTCGTTCAAACGTGGCGGTCTGGGTGCTGCCAAAGCGCATCTGCGATATATCCAGCGCGATGGTGTGACGCTGGAAGGCGAGCGCGGAGCACTCTATGGAGCGGATGATGACAAGATAGACGGCAAGGCATTTCTTGAACGCAGTGAAGGCGATCCGCATCAGTTCCGTATCATCGTTGCGGCAGAGGACGGTGCTGAGCTTGAAGACCTTAAACCATTCATTCGCGATCTCATGTCTCAGGCTGAAAAGGACCTCGGAACCAAGCTGGATTGGGCAGCCGTTGATCATTTCAACACGGGCCACCCGCACAGCCATATTGTGATCAGGGGCAAGGATGATAAGGGCAACGATCTGATCATCGCGCGGGATTACATCTCGCGAGGGTTGCGTGAACGGGCTTGTGATCTGGCAACATTGGAACTCGGGTCAGAATCCGAAGACAGTCTTCACAAGAAATTTGCGCTGGAAGTACAGGCGGAACGCTTCACGCGCATTGACCGTTCTATATTGCGAGATGCCGACCAAGGCATTCTCGCGATCACATCACAGGCTGGCCAGGATAAACGTCATCATGCACATCGCATGGGGCGGTTGCAGAAACTCAAATCAATGGGCCTGGCCGATGAATTGAAACCCGGCGTCTGGAAAGTGGCGGATCGAACAGAAAAGGTTCTCCGCCAACTCGGAGAGCGCGGTGACATTATGAAAACCATGCATCGGGTTTTGAAACAGGCTGGTATTGATCGCGGTGCTACAGATTATGCAGTCTTTGATGCAAATAATTCCGACAGCAAAATCACCGGCAAGATTGTCGGCATCGGTCTTTCCAATGAATTGCAGGATCAGCATTATGTTGTGGTCGATGGAACCGATGGGAAATTGCATTATGCCGAGATAGGTCGGCTTAGCAGATATGATCCACCGAGTAAGGATGTGGTGGCGACATTACGAGGTTCTGATCAGAGCAACCAACAAAGCTATGGAGGGCAGATAACCGCACGGATGTTTATTGAATCCCATGTGCCGTTTCAGGAGCTTGCCAGTGCGGATGGTGCGACCTGGTTAGATCGAAAACTGCTATCGAAAGAACAACTGGAATTCCGTAATAAGGGGTTTGGGGCGGAAGCCAATCGGGCGTTGAGAATACGACAACGATGGCTGGTTCAAGAGGGCTTGATGAGCGAGCAAGGCGGTCAGCTTGTTGCTCAGAGGCGGATGCTTTCAGCGCTCACAAAACGAGATGTTATAAATGCTGGAAAGAACTTGGCGAGTAAGCTTCATTTGAACCACGTAAGACATTCAGAATTGGCGGCATCCGACGCTAACATCACGCGGTCCGTTCGACTGGCGTCTGGCAGATTCGCCATGATGCAAAAAGGCAAAGAGTTTGCGCTTGTGCCTTGGAAGCAAGCGCTCCAAATACGAAAAGGTAAGGGGTTCGGGATTGAGGCTGGTAGAAGTATATCAAGGTAATCGTTGTTTCTGGTGAATGCTGCCAGGAAATGTGCCTGTTATGATGATTAAGTGACTGATAAAGCTTTGATAGTTGACTGAAATAACAAGTATATCATAGTTATACATAAGCTTCTTATAAGTCGCCATACAACCGTTATAAGGAGTTTATGCCGCTATGGTATAAACTGGATAGAAGTTACACGATGAACCCTCCGGCTAATCCATATGCACTAGAAAATTTGGATGAGTAATGAGAATGAAAAAACCAAATGAAGGTCGTGTCAACGCTCTTCCGATCCGCAAATCTACAAATGCGACAGAACGCAAAGGCATAGCATTTGTCCGCGATGCTGTTGAGGAGGCAAATTGCGTCTTCAAGGAAATCGACCGCGCAAGTGATTACGGCCATGACGCCTTTGTACTACTTGTCGACGGAGAGCAAGTCATGCCACAGGAATTCGCTGTGCAGGTCAAAGCTGGCAAGAGTTTCTGTAAGGCGGACAGCTGTTCATTTCATGCCACTAAAGCTCAGCTAAACTTTTGGGCTCGTCATCCTTTAGAAACGCTAGGTGTTGTTTACGATCCGGATGCTGCATGTGCATGGTGGGTGGACCTAAAAGTAGAAGCGAAGTCCCAGCCCACAAACGAGTCCGGACGAACAGTTAGTTTTGCAAAGGAAGATTGGAACAGATTCGATTCTGATGGTTTCCAAACGGTTATTTTGCCGATCCTGCTGGAAGAACCTCCCAGGATCAGTCTTGAAATTGCAACTCAATGGTTAAAGAGCGACAGCTGGAATACACATGACCTAGGTGCGCGAGTACTGATTTCGCGGCATAAAAATGACGCAAGCGCATGGGTCGCAATGCTTAATGCATTTGAGAGTCGTGGACGAGAGGCTTCGTTTTCCGTTTTCTGTGCAATAGTAAAAATACTGGGAAATAGCGAGGTTGGTTCTTTACCAAACACGATACCAGACAACATACAGGTATCACTTCAACAGCGGATACTAGAATTTGGAGAACTTAAGGTTGTCGAACTCTTACATTTTGTTGATGACAATGGGTATGAGCGAGGGTCAGCTGGGTATGGGCTGTTCGCGTTGTTCCCGTCCATGCCGAACCACGTCTCTATTTTAGAGTCAATCGCTGGCAGCGCGAAGTTATCTGGCGAAGTCAGGGAGAATGCGGCCCTTTTGCTGGCAATTCGTGAAAACGATCCTGACTGGTGGAACCTTTGGCTGCGCAAGACGTCTTGATGGAGTCGTCGTCAAAGAGTAAATTCGCTCTTTACATTTCCAGTGAATTCTCGTATATACAGTAGAGTATACACATCTTAGCGAGGTCAAGATGACCCAAGTAGCAAAAGTCTTCAAATCAGGCAATTCTCAGGCCGTCCGATTGCCCAAAGAATTTCGATTTAGCGTTGAGGAAGTAGAAGTTTCTCGCGAGGGAGATGCTATTATTTTGAGGCCCCACTCTGAGAGCAAGCGTGGTTGGAGTTCACTGCGTTCGGCCTTGAAGCGCGGGGTGAGCGACGACTTCATGAACGATGGAAGAGAGCAACCTGCAGAACAGGATCGCTCTGACTTGGAAGACATTTTCAATTGATTCGCTTTTTGCTCGATACAAATGCTGTAATTTCGCTTCTAGGCAAAAAGTCCAAACCGCTCACGGATCGGTTGTTCCAATGTCCCGAAGGCGAAGTCGCATTGCCGTCAATCGTAAGTCATGAGTTGTATTTTGGCGCCTACAAGAGTGAAAAGATTTCCTTCAATTTGGAAACCCTCAGACTGCTTCTAATAGACTTCCCGGTTTTGCCTTTTGAAGGAGAAGACGCTCGTGTTGCGGGTGAAATTCGCGCAGTTCTAAAGAAGGCTGGCACACCTATTGGTCCCTATGACGTGTTGATTGCGGGTCAAGCCAAAGCTCGTGGCTTGGTTCTAGTCAGCAACAATGTGGGTGAGTTTGAGCGCGTCTCAGATTTGCAGCTCGAAGATTGGACACGGTTGTGAAGAATATACCGTTCAAAGTATCCGCGCGAGCGGCGCGCCTGATTGGCCGTGAAAACGTTGCGACCTCACAAGGTGCTGTCACAGAGCTGGTGAAAAACGCCTATGATGCCGACGCTGGGGCATGTGCAATCTTCTTTCTGCGTCGACACGAAGGTGTGCCAGAACAGTTATCGTCAAATGATTTTTCAGACTTGAAGTCTGCATTGAAAAATTCTGACCAATTCTATTCAGAGCACGACGGTGTATTCAAACTAGCTGCTAACCTTAATGAAGCGAACCTCGAAGTGCTTTCTGGCGCCCTGGATAATGTTATCGATTTGTGGATTGTTGATAACGGCAAAGGAATGTCGTCGGACGTGATAGAAGACTATTGGATGGTAATCGGTACTGACGCGAAAGAGATTATTTCAAAGTCAGATGGTGGCCGAGTATTGACTGGCGCGAAGGGTATTGGGCGTTTTGCTCTGGATCGATTGGGCCAGGAATGTGAGCTCTATACAGCGAACAAGTCGTCGATTGATGTTGTCCACTGGGTCGTGGATTGGGGTGACTTCGAGGGTGAAGGGAAGATCATTGATGATGTCACGGCGATTCTTGAAACCGAACAACGGTCGTATCCGGATGTTCTGAGCGAGATAGGACTGGATAACTTACTGCCAGACAACATGCCTGCGCGCGACGATACCACTACGCCTCTGTCGTTTCTGCACGGCACGACAATCGGAATCCGCGCACTCCACGATGTATGGGATCAACGTGATAGTTTAAAGTTAAAGGAGACCTTAGAAGCGCTCTTGCCACCCAAAGATCGTGGCGACTTCAATATATATGTTTTTGACCATCGCAACCCAGATGCTAGCGGCTGGATAGATAATTTCCCACCAGACCAATTTGACTACAAGTTGCATGCAACTGTCGCGAAAGATGGAGCTGTTTCGATCACGGTCGACCGGCAAGAAATAGACGCAAACCATATCACGCCGACGTTTTTCACTTTGCCAGGGATGGAAAACGAAGGCTATCGTAAAGAGGATTTCGAACAAGGGCAGCGCAGCTATAAGACTTCAATCGATGATCTTGTATCTCCTGAAGATGGAGAGTCGGAGGCTGATTTGCTCTCTTTAGGGCCGTTTGATTTCACACTCTATTACTTCAAGCTATCAAACCCGACCGCCGCAAACTTAAAGAGATTTCCGCAGAAGACATTTGACGTCACAAAGCGACGCAACTGGCTAAAGGCTTCTGGAGGTATTCGCCTCTATCGCGATGAATTTCGTGTACGGCCGTATGGCGAGCCAAATACACAAGGTTCTGACTGGTTGCTCTTGGGTCAGCGAACGGCCCAAAACCCCGAAGGGGTCGCAGACAAAAGAGGTAACTGGAGAGTGCCTCCCCAACAGGTTGCAGGCACGATCCATATTTCGAAAGAACACAATCCACTTCTTGCCGATCAGTCTAACCGTGAAGGCATAATGAACGAACGAGCCTTCTCACTCTTTCGACGAATAGTGCTGTCCCTAATTCGCGAATTTGAGAAGGATCGAAGTTATCTTTTTTACCACTTTGATCAAGCATTTGAACTCGACAACCCAGATGAGGGAACTCTCGAAGAAGGTAAAAAGCTGGCCAAAGATCTGCTGGCTTCTGGCGGTAAGACTCCCAAAACTGGCAAAACTTCAGGAGATGAAGTTCCTCCGCAGGATACAGCTCCCCTCGCAAGTCTGGATCCAGTGGCCACGAAAACCATGGCTGAGGCCTTGGATATTTCGGAGCGAAAGAATGAAGCGCTCAAAGATGACATCCAAGTGTTACGGGGGATGGCAACACTTGGCACTGTCCTAGTTTCCTTCACACATGAGCTAAAGCAAATCAAAGCCAATATGGGTTCACGTCAACAACGCATGGAGAAGGCTCTTGATCGCGTTGTCGACATGGAAAAGGTCAAGTCACTGCCGGAGCCCGTAGATCCTTATAACATTTTAAAGCGTTGGGGACGGGAAGACGAGAAGGTCAGCCGGTGGGTAGATTTTGCACTTTCCTCAGTTTCTCCTGCCAAGCGAAGGCGTGGCCCGATCTCTTGGCAGTCATATCTGAAAAACCTAAAAGCCTACTGGGCTGAATTCTTAGCTGATCGAACTATCATCCTTGATGTGCCAAAGGCTATCGAAGGAAATCCCCATGTTCTTGCGCATGAGATCGATTTAGACAGCATATTCTTCAATCTCATCATCAACTCATTTGAAGCTTTCAGCTTTCCATCCGAAGCGCAGAATCGGGAAATCAAGATCGAGATCGTAGGTGTGTCCGATGATAAAATACAGTTGACCTACAGTGATAATGGACCGGGTATTGCAAGTGTATTCAATGTTCCAGACGATATCTTTCTTTACGGCGTAACGTCTAAGCGTGAGGCAAAAAATCATGATGTGACCGGCACGGGTATCGGTATGTGGCTTGTGAATTCTATTTTCAAGGACTACGGCGGCGAAGTCGAAGTTTTGTCGAGGATGGGTGAGCCCGGGTTCCGTTTGGCCCTATCGCTACCATTATATGTAAAGCAGGATGCTCAATGACCAACGAAGGCCAACCTGCCGAGGAAGTTAAGAGACCAAACATTGCTTACGTCGATGAGCAGGCTGACGAGCGGGACAATTTCTTTACAGATGCATTCGATAGCGGACTGTTTGGTGAAATCTATCGCATTGAACCGGTCGCGGATCTCAATGAGATGATAGTCCATATCCTATCATTGGATATTGATGCCTTGATTACCGATTTCAACCTCACAGAAGCAGCACCCCTAGACTATTCCGGTGAACACTTAGTAGGAGAATTCCTAAAAATTAGAGCGGAATTTCCATGTTTCATTCGTACTTCATATGAAGAAGACGCTCTGTCGAGTTCCGCAGATGTAAACCGAGTTTATTCGAAAGATATCACTACCGATGCGCATACAGGACGTTCCCTGTTTGAGCGGATATCCCTCCAGATCGACAAGCATAGAAGCCTCGTTGATAGCTGGCAGGAAGAACTTGAGAAGTTAGTGGTAATGCCGGCCGGCGACCGTTCGGCCGAACAGGTAGATAGGCTCATAGAACTAGATCACAGACTAGAAGCCAATCTGGGTGCTGACGCGCAAGTTCCTAAAAGTGTGAAAGCAGAAGCTCTCAACATACGCCATGAACTCTTAACCGAGACCGAAAAGCTGATCTCTCAGATCAAACGGGAACTCGGGGAATAATTTCATGGCGCTACGTGAACTGAAACCCGCTCGCAGGGATATCGCTGCTAAACTCAAATACACCGACTATCGTGAAGATCTGCGCACTGATTTCAACGGGTGTTGTGGCTATTGCGACGACAGCGATGCGTATACAGATTCGATCTGTTTTCACATTGATCACTTCGCCCCTAAGAGCCAATTTGCAGAGCTGGAGACCAGTTATGCGAACCTTATTTACGCATGCCGTTTTTGTAATATGCGAAAATCCTATCACTGGATTGGCCTGGACTCAACGGTGCCCAACGACGGAAGCAGAGGGTTCGTAGACCCTTGTGACGACCAGTATGATGATCATCTCGAACGAACTGCCGAAGGCGCGATTGTGTCTAAAACGGTTCTTGGACGGTATATGGTCAACCGACTAAACCTACACTTGATCCGACACCAAGTTCTCTGGAACTCCCGTCGCGCAAGAAAACTCCGGGAAGAAATCGACCCATTGATTGAGCGTTTTAAACAAGCGGAATTACCAAAATCAGAAGCATATATAGCTCTTCTGGAACGATATATAGATTTAACTAGAGAGATAGAACGCTACGAGGGCTTAGCCCTTGGACGATAGAAATACATCAATTCGGAACACTGGAGCGGTCTACACGCCAACCGAGGTTGCGACTTCACTCGTTGAATGGTGCCTCAAATTGATGGACGGCGAGAACCTCAATGTCTTGGAGCCAAGCGTCGGGGATGGCTCGTTTATTGCCAGCTTGAGCACGATCAAAGCTAATTCGAAGAAGGTGACTGCGATTGATATCGACGGCCGCGTCATAGCGGATTTGAGGTGCCGCTATCACAACCAGACCGACAAATTGGAGTTTCTTGAAAATGATTTTGTCCGTTATGCATCAGAACTTGCTAAACAACCGACGAACTTCACAAAGTTCAATCTGATCGTTGGCAACCCACCCTTCATTCGGCGGCATAATTTTTCCCCTGAGATGAAACTTGAGCTCGATGTCTTCTCATCCATTTTTAATTATCCACTACAGCGAATTAAGAACACTTGGACTGCATTTTTGATCGCATCAACGCAACTTGTCTCAGAAAATGGCATCATTGCATTTGTTCTGCCATATGAACTTCTTACTGTAGATTATGGCCAAAAGGCGCTTGATCACGTCCAACAACAGTTTGAACGAGTCGACATATTTGTCTCAAAAAAGAAGGCGTTTGGTGAAATCGATCAAGATGCTGTTCTCTTGATTGCGCAAAAGAAATCTATGAAGAAGCCTGGTCTTTTCGTTACGAAAGTGAAGGACTTTGAGACGCTCACGGAACGCGGTGCCCGAAAGATAAATTACAATAGTGGCACTCAAGGTGGCGTCGAACTCAACTCGTTTCTCCTTCCGGTGGCCTCGGTCAAGTTGTTGAAGAAAATACAGGCTAAAACCAACCTCATGTCTGATTTCGTCTCAAGTGCTCCGGGTGTTGTATCAGCAGCCAACGACTTTTTTATACGGACTAAGGCTGATGTTAAGAAGCTTGGGCTGAGTAAATATGCCAAACCGATTCTTAAAAAAGGCAGTTTTGCCTCCAGAAACCCTGTGTTCAGTTGTACAGAATTTGATGAATTGACAGAACGTGAACCCTGTTTCTTGCTCCATTTAAGCGGAGAACGATCGAAGCTGACAAAAGCGGCAGTGGCCTACATTGAGAATGGTGAAAAGCTAAAACTCCACGAACGATACAAGTGTCGTCATCGAGAGAATTGGTATGAGGTTCCCTTGGTGGAGCCTGAAAAGGCCTTTTTTTTCAAGCGTGCACACAGCTATCCTAGAGTTTTGATAAATGAAGCCGGTACACTGACAACGGATACCGCCTATGGCCTAAGATTTAAGGAGGGTTGCTCCGCGCGAGGCCTTTGCTTTTCGTTTTATACATCTCTCACAATGCTCTTTGCTGAAATGAATGGTAGATTTTATGGAGGTGGAGTGCTTGAGCTTTCACCAACCGAGTTTCGGGGTTTGCCGCTCATTTATCATGAGCCGACAGATGCTGAGTTTGAGAAGTTCTTAGACGCTCACCAAACTGCCTCTGGTCAGATAGAACCAATACTCGATTTTGGTGACAAATGGCTGCTTTCGAGGGGATATCTGTCGTCAGAAGATCTGGCAACAATCAGAATTGCGTGGGCGACGATTAGGTCTCATCGTAT
Source organism: Hyphomicrobiales bacterium (assembly GCA_021775475.1). GTDB lineage: Bacteria > Pseudomonadota > Alphaproteobacteria > Rhizobiales > JAJFHR01 > JAJFHR01. The sequence goes on along the minus strand of JAJFHS010000066.1, from coordinate 7,630 downwards.
GCGTCACGGAGGTCGATCCTTAATTAGCTAAACAATGCTCAATCGTGTTTGAAATTCTACTGTTGATCATCAGTTGGCCTAAACTGGCTTGGCAGCGTTCGGTTATTGCTTCCATTTGCACATATGGTGATCGCCGGAAAAAGTCACACCGCGGCAATGTATCGTATTTATTGAGAAATTTGATGCATCCGGCGCGATTCGAACCTGTGCCCTCTGCCTTCGGAGCATTCTAAAGACTATGTGTTTCATCCAGTTTCATGGCTTTAGCGATCTTTGCGCCAATCTCATCGGATGCCTGGCGCAGTGGACTGGCATCCAAGTGTGCGTAGCGTTCCGTTGTTGCAGCTTGTTTATGGCCGAGTAGGGCACCCACTATGGGAAGTCCCATTCCGGCACTGGCGCCAACGGATGCAAAACTATGGCGGAGATCATGAAGGCGGACATCTTCAAGGCCTGCGTGTCGACGAACTGCTCTCCAGGGTTTGTTGAGATCGGCTCTGGGCTTGTCTTCGAATTCAGTTGCGAAAACATGAACGCCCTTTGATAATTGGCGCTCAAGGATTTTATGCGCGAGTTGATTGAGCACCACGGTGCGTGCACCAGTTTTACTGTCAGCCAAGAAAAGCAGACCACGTTCCAAATCCACTTCTTTCCAGGTTAAGTCAAGAATTTCTCGCAAGCGACAACCCGTAAAAATTAGAAGCCGGATAGTATCAATGGCCACACTGGAAAATACAGTGAATTGACTGTCAGCTTTAGCTGTGTGTTTGGACTGTGTCTCCTTTGTCAGATTTGCCCAGGGGATACCTTCTGTTTCCGCAAGTCGTAGAGCGGCTCCGAGACGCACAAACTCGTCTTCTGATAAAAACCGTTCACGGCGAGGTTCTTTAAAAGCACGAATACCATTTGTTGGGTTGTGGCTTTCTTCAACCAACCCTTTGTCTTGAGCATAGCGAAATACAGAAGAAATTGTCTCCAAGGTTCGATTAGCCATGACCTTTGATTTTTCACCTACGGTGTTATGCATTCGAATGACATCGGCACGAGCAATTTCAGTTATTTTCAATTTTCCGATATGTGGATTTGCGTGCTTACGAAGATTGATTTCGTAGTTGCAGATGGTTGATGGTTTCAGACGGCGGACGGCTTCTTCATCAAGATAGCGTTTACCAAACTCTTCGAATTTAGGTGTAAGTCTTTTCTTTTCTCGTTCTGCAGCTGGATCTTCACCCAGTCGGGCCGAAGCCAGTTTTGTTCGGGCAAGGTTTCGCGCCTGATCGCAAGTAAGAGCGCCGACAGCACCCAGAACCAATCGCTTCATACGAACGCGCCTCCCGCCTTCACCTGGTCGGTATTCAATAATAAAAGCACGGTGGCCGCTTGGTGTGACACGAACACCAAAGCCAGTGAGGCCTTCGTCATAAAATAGATATTGCTTGCCTGTTTTCTGCAAGCTATCGACTAGCCTTTTTGTAATTCGAGCAACGGCCATTATAACCTCGTCACATCCTCCCATGTAGTCACTATGTAGTCACCGTAGAAGGAACTGGTATCAATCGTAAGGAATAAGAAATTCACTATAACATAATAAAAACAATATGTTAATGCACAAACATCCATTTGGGGAAATCGTCAGAAACGGCTATTTTTTCAACTCATAACCTGAAGGTCGTAGGTTCAAATCCTACCCCCGCAACCAAAATTACCAAGTAAATACAACGATTTAACAAAAAGCCTCGATTGCCAAATCGGGGCTTTTGTGCGTTCGGGGGACAGATGGGGGACAGTACGAATTGAATATCACCAACAATTTTCAATAGTTTCCCACGATCAGCCTTCGCCAAACGCTCCACAGATCATTTTTTGGATAGCAGGCCATTTGGAATACAAAAATTTATTTCGATGATCCTATGAGGCTGGCAGGCGGCCTCTTGCCACCAAACGTTCACGGCGAACAGAGCTTATCCTCTGATTGGCTCAGTACCCTTGCCCAGAATGGTGAGATATTCCTGATACGCAAAAATCTTGTTGCGATCTTTGCCGGTGATCTCATGCACAATGCCCAGCACCTCAAGTGTTGTCAGCGCCCGCAACACAGTTGGCAGCGATACGTTGCACCCTTCTTTGATCTTGGTTGTATTGGTAATGGGGTGGCGCTGCAAAAACTGGTGTACTGACAAAACGCCAGCCGTCGACTTTCCTGATGTCTCGATGGTCGTACGATCAGTGTTAAACAGGGCGATGATGGTTTGTGCCGTTTCTGTTGCCTGTGTTGCCGTCTCAATGACACCGGTTAGGAAGAATTTGACCCAGCTTTCCCAATCACCCGTTTCCCTGACAGATTGCAGGTGGTCGTAATACTCTTGCCGATTGGCTTTGAAATAGAGGCTGAGATACAGCAAGGGTTCTTTCAGAACGCCTTCCATGCACAGGATGAAGGTGATGAGCAACCGCCCCAAGCGACCATTGCCATCGAGAAATGGATGGATGGTTTCAAATTGCACATGCGCCAATGCCGCTTTGACCAAAGCAGGCATTTTGACACTTTCATCATGTAGAAAAATCTCAAATGCGCCAAGACATTCCATGAGCTGTTCAGGAGGCGGGGGAACAAAGCGGGCGTTGCCGGGGCGTGTGCCGCCAATCCAGTTTTGCGAGGTGCGAAACTCACCGGGCATTTTATTGCCGCCCCTTGCATTGTTCATCAACTCGGCATGGATTTCACGGATCAGGCGTAAGGACATTGGAAAGTCCTTTAGTCGCTCAAGGCCGTAGTTCATGGCTGAGACGTAACAGGAAACTTCTGTCACATCATCCATTGGTGCGCCGGGGGCTTCTGCCGATTCAAATAAAAGAAGATCGGAAAGCGAGGATTGCGTCCCTTCAATCTGCGAGGAAAGCACCGCTTCCTTACGGATATACATATAGAGAAACAAGGACGGGTCGGGCAAAACCATACTCATGCCATCGAGACGGCCAATCGCTGTGCTTGCCTGATCAAGAAGCGGGTAAAGTTCATCCATGTCCAAGGGTGGAACAGGCGGCAGGTTTTTTGGTACATAGGCCGTATAATGCTCACCGCCTACAGCGGAGCATTTTACCTGCCTGCCAATACGTTCATTTTGATGCCCTACAGTCATTACTCACGTTTTTCCATATTTTGTTACTTAATTCAAAGTAACTAACACGGATGAAACATGCAAGGATTTATCTAACAAAATTTGAAAATATGTTAGTTGCGTGAATTTAACTCACACGGATGAAAGCTGATTGCTACTCGTCAAAATCAGGTGGCCGTGGCACGTCAGAAGGTTTCTTATTACTTTCGTCGTCATCAGACGTTGGGACATTATGTTCCAAATCCTTTGGATACCAGAGTGCGCGCGCCTCTTCTTCCCATTGAGGTGTTGCAGCGTTCCATTGCTCCAGCTCTTCTCGAATAAAGTTTTTCAATGCATCATCATTATAAGCCTGCTCAGGTAAATTCGCTTTGATAGGTTTTTGCGTTGCAAAGACAACCACATCTTTATCAGCAAAATCCGGCCCCATTAAATCCTTTGGTGTGGCAAGGGGCTCATCGTCTCCCCACAGGTTTTTGGACGAACCAAGCCGCGTTGAAATTATATCCGCTGTCTTTTGATCATTGGGCTGGAAGAAAATCTGCCCCTTGCAGTTAGCCATGATCGATTCCCAGCGCGGATAAACTTCGCTCAATTGCGCCATGTCCTGGGTGATCAGCCATAGTCTGATATCAACCCCACCGACAATTGACACGCCGCGCTCGATTTCGGAAAGATATCCCAGTTGTGGCAATTCATCGAGCACAAACAACCAAGGCCATCGCGGACACCTAAACATGCGTTCCACTGCATCGGCGGTGGCTTCTGGATCATTTTCCAGTTCACTTAAGTGTGCCCCGTGAATTTCTATAATCTGATTGATGTGCTGACCAATCATCACGCGCAAAACAGAACTGTATGCTTCAATTTTTTCCGGCGGTATCACAAGGTAGATCGTAGGTGATCCACCTGGGATGCGTTCACCTGCTTCTATCCGTGGTCCGAGCGATCCTTCAAAAAGTGACGCGGTATTGACGGTGTTGCGATCCAACTCCCACAGGAGGTTCATATCCCAGTCTGAAGATGTGGCAGAGCTGGTTTTTGAAATGGCGTCTGTCAACCAGATATCAAGTTGCGCCCGAAGGGTTGCAAGAATACTCAAGAACAGATTTTCAGGCTCGGCGTCGATGCGGTTGCCCAGCAGGCGAAGACGTTCGTCTTTGGCCTTTTGAAGTGTCTTGGCCAGCTTTTCCAACCCGGTTTTGCCTAGCGACAAATGCCGAACAATCTCGGCCATATTTCGTTTTTTCGGGTCATGTTGCTGGCGGACATAGTAAATTAAACCGGCAAGGAGTTCCTTGCCTGCCGCATCCCAAAATTTATCCCGACTTGTCGGTACCACCAGAAGATCAGCAAGTGAAACGGCATCCTCCCAACGATTCACAACGGCCAATGGGTTGTAACTGTCACTTGGCCCAATGAGTTCAAAAGGGTCAAATTTAAACACCGGACCGAACATAGCCCGCCTTTCAGCAGTCTCACGATAATTCTCTCCTTTGGGGTCAAGAATGATTGCCGGGCCTAAGTATTTCAGTAAATTAGGAATAATGTAACGCTGACCCTTGCCTGAACGGGTAGGTGCAACTGTAAGCAAGTGACCTTCCCCCTTGAAACAAACGTCCAACCCTTCGGGATTGTCGTCATCAAAGGGAATTGAACCAAGGGTAAGGCCATCAGGCACGTCTCTCTCTTCTGGTATTCATGATCTGCGTCATTCGTTTGCAAGTGTTGGCGCGGCTGGCGGCATGGGGCTTCCAATTGTTGGTAAGCTTCTCGGTCATACGCAAGCGGCAACAACGGCGCGATATGCGCATCTCGACAATGATCCGCTAAAACGGGCATCTGAACGGATTGCCGGAACGATTGCCAGTGCGCTTGATGGCATTCAAGAAGCAAAATGAGCGGAAAAGTATAAGAAAATCTCAAAAAAACCCTGTGTGATTTGAAGGTTAATATTGATGAATGCTTTGTTATTTCATAACAATAACTTACAATTCAAAGGTCTATGACCGAAAAACAACAAGAGGAATCACAATTGGAACATATCGGGGAGATCGAGAAGCGGCTTTGGTCCAGTGCGGATAATCTGCGCGCCAATTCAAACTTCGCCAGCAACGAATATTTCTTGCCGGTGATGGGGCTGATCTTCCTACGGCATGGGTATAGCCGTTTCCTCAAAATCAAGGATGAGATTGAAGCGACGCTCCCAAAGCGTGGCGGCAAAACACGGCCACTCACCAAAGAAGATTTCTCACAAAAAGGCGCAATTTTTCTCAGGCCTGAAGCTCAATTCGACTACCTAGTGGAACTGCCAGATGCCACCGATCGCGCCCAAGCCATTATTGACGCCATGGAAGGGATCGAAAAGGATTATGAGGTTCTGCGTGGTGCACTGCCGAAAGCTGAATATCAGGAACTCGACAATGACGTTCTGGGGCAAATACTGCGTACCTTCAACGACCCTGCACTCAAGCGCGCCAACGGCGACATCTTTGGGCGTATCTATGAGTATTTCCTTACCCAGTTTGCCGACCAGAAGGCCCATGACGGGGGAGAGTTCTTCACGCCGGTTTCGTTGGTCCAGACGATTGTCAATGTCATCGAGCCGGACCATGGGAAGGTTCTTGATCCAGCCTGTGGGTCGGGTGGCATGTTTGTTCAAAGCGCGCATTTCATCGAGCGAATGCAAGAGAACCCCACCGAACGGGCAACTTTCTATGGAATGGAGAAAAATCCGACAACGATTCGTCTCGCCAATATGAACCTTGCCGTTCATGGACTCGAAGGCAACATTCAGAAAGCTATTAGCTTTTACGAAGACCCACATGAGCTTCTTGGTAAATGTGATTTCGTGATGGCTAATCCACCGTTCAATGTGGACGAAGTGGGCGCAGAAAAAGTGAAGAACGATCCGCGCCTGCCCTATGGCCTGCCGGGAGTGAATAACAAAGGCAAGGTCTCGAACGGCAACTATCTCTGGATTTCCTATTTTGACAGCTATCTGAACAAAAAAGGCCGGGCTGGGTTCGTTATGTCTTCACAAGCTTCATCTGCGGGAGGTGGCGAAGCCAAGGTTCGGGGGAAATTGATCAAATCCGGTCATGTGGATGTGATGATGGCGATCCGCTCGGGCTTTTTCTACACACGCACAGTGCCCTGCGAGCTATGGTTCCTAGATAAAAACAGGCCCGAAGAAAAGTGTGACACGGTTCTGATGATTGATGCACGCAATGTGCACCGTAAAGTAAATCGTAAGATTTACGATTTTACACCGGAACAGCAAAAGAATCTCGCGGCCATCGTCTGGCTCTATCGCGAACAGTCGGAGCGCTTCGTTGCTCTCATTGCAGAGCATCTCAGCCGAATGATTGAGGAATCTGAAAAGGTTGTCGGTCCACTCAATGTTTTTGCCGATGCGTTCGCTGATGCTGTGGCGAAACATGAAAATGGTGAGCTTCCCGGTGAGCTGTCTAAAACGATTGATGAGATTAAGACCGCCAAGGTCATATTTGGCGATGACGTGGAGGCGTTCGAGGCAAAGGCGAAGGAACTCGGGAACGCTTGGCAGAGTGCAAAGAAGAATAACGACACTCTCAAGGCCTTTGCAGAAAAGGCTGTACCGCTGGCCGACGCCAGCCGCGACCTGATCCGGCAGGTGGATTACCTCTACAAGCTATTATCTCGTATTTCTGACGCTACGAAAAAGAACGGGCGCGGTAGTCCACTGAAGACACTTGACGAAGTACGAAAAAAGTCGGTCGAGGTATTGAAGCATCCACGCTACTTTTGGCAGCAGGCACGATGGCTGCAAGATCGCTTCCCGGAAGCTGAGCTTCGCGATGTCGAGGGACTTGTGAAATTGGTCGATCGGAAAGAACTGGAAGCTAACGATTGGAGCCTGACGCCGGGGCGCTATGTGGGTGTAGCACCGGAAGTGGAAGATAAAGATTTTGATTTTGAGGCTACCTTGCGAGACATTCATATTGAGATTGAAGGACTGAATACAGAGGCCGTTGAACTGGCAGCGACAATTAAAAAGAATTTTGAAGAGTTGGGCGTATGAGTTGGGAGAAACGAACCCTAGAGGATGTTGCCGATTCCCTTATTGCTAAACTGAATGAAGACTGGTTGACGTTACGGTGGCGATCTTCCAGTGACCCATTTTCACGGTTCTTGGTAGACGTAGCTACAGCCCAACCGACTGTTTCGTCCGCTCCATATTTGTCTGAAGCCAAAGAGCTGTACCTTCGGGTCAAAGGGGAAGGGCGTTCTGTAAGGTTTGCTCAGGCTGCCGATCGAGCCGTTGGTTACATGATCAAGCTGTTGGGAGACCGGCCTATTGATACCTACACGAGGGCGGAAGTGAACCAGTTGGCCGGTCTTGAGCGGTCAACATTCCAGTATTGCAAGCAGGAGCGAAGCGATGATGTCTTGCGCAAACGATTGCGGGAACTGGCCGATGAGCGCCGTCGGTTTGGCTATCGTCGGCTTGGCATTCTTCTGGCCAGAGA
>JAJFHS010000065.1 GCA_021775475.1 Hyphomicrobiales bacterium | reverse complement strand
CTGCCCACATTTATCTGACAAAAATTGCCAGTCAATCGCACCGGTCAAAATCACCTTCTCATGGCTCATATCAATGATCTGATCGAGCCTTGAGCGAAACATATCGTGCTGGTTGGTCTCAACAGGTTCTTTTGGCTTCATGTCACCCTCCAAATCATCATTTGGAGCAGTGAATCACAGAAATACCCGTTACGCAAATTGCAAGAAAACTACCTGAAGGAACCTAAAAACTTGCAATAACGAATACTGGATCAAGCTCGTTATTTAAACAAAATCAACGCCTTGAGAATTCTTCACAGTCGACGAGGTAGCGGTTGGGCAGGAAGACGGCGTGGATGTCGCGTTGGGGCCAGGCGGTGTAGTCTGGCAGTATGCACGTCAAAGCGCCGCTTTTGAAATCTTCTGCCACATAGAATATCGGCAGGGAGGTTATGCCGATACCTTCAAGGGCTGCTTCGCGCAACATTTCTCCGGTGTCACACCTGAAAGTACCATTCAGTTTTGTGTGCCCGACTTCACCGGTTTTTGCTTTGTAGCGCCATTCGTGAGGTGCCTGATTTCTGGTGTAGGCCAGTACATTGTGTTTGAGCAAATCATCCGGGTGCTCAGGCGCGCCATGGCGTTCTATATAGTCCGGGCTCGCGCACATATACGTCGGGCATGAGGCCAGACGCCGGGCAATCAGGGAAGAATCCTGCAATGCGCCAATTCTGATAACCAGGTCAAAACCCTCTTCGGCAATATTGACCAGGCGGTCATCAAACCTCAAATCCAGGGTCACTTGCGGGTATTGCCGGGCAAAGGTGGCGATGCTTTTTTTCAGGTATTTTACCCCGATGCCCAAAGGTATGCCAATTTTCAAGGTGCCGCGCGGGCATGACTTCAACTCGTGGATTTGCTCCTCGGCCTCGGCCAGATCCTCCATCGCCCGGCCTGCACGCTCAAAATATATCGCCCCTTCTTCGGTTAGCGCTACGCTGCGCGTGGTCCGGTTTAAAAGTCTGGTCTGCAAATCATGTTCAAGGTTCTGGATTTGTTTGGAAACAGCTGAACTGGTAAGCCCGAGCTTGCGCGCCGCCCCGGCAAAACTTGCGTGTTTTACAACTTCTATGAAGATATCAATGCGCGACAGATGGTCCATGTTAATTATCAATCAAATGGAATTAATGAAATTCGATTTTGCCATATTACCAAATTAAATATCGTATGTATCTATCAATTATCGAATTGCGTATTCTGAAACAGAGGAGTTTGGAATGATAAAACATTATCCCTATGAAGCACTCGGCCGTCATGATCTGGGCTGGCTTGATGCCCATTTTCACTTCAGCTTTGCCGAATATCGCAATCGCGACCGCATGGGGTTTGGTCCATTGCGGGTGATCAATGATGATATTATCAAAGCGGGCACGGGCTTTGACACCCATCCCCACAAAGACATGGAGATCATTACCTATGTGCGCAAAGGAGCGATTACCCATCGCGATTCACAAGGCAATCAGGGCCGTACCCAAGCAGGAAATGTGCAGGTGATGAGTGCGGGAACCGGGATTTTTCATTCCGAGTTCAATCTCGAAAGCGAAGACACTAACCTGTACCAGATATGGATACACCCGCGTAACAAGGGCCTTAAACCGGCGTGGGACGCTCGTGAATTTCCGCAAACTCCGGTACAGACATCGCTGACGTTGCTGGTATCGGGCCGAGCCCAGGACAAAGAGGCAGGCGCGCTTTACATTGATCAGGATGCCGCAATTTACGGTGGTCGCCTGGAAGCGGGATCTAAAGTGCAACACCGGATCCATACGCAAGCCTATCTGCTGGTGTCAGAAGGTCAGATTGAAGTAGAAGGCCTCCTCATGAAAAAAGGCGATGGTGCGGAAATCACCGGCATCGACACAATTACCCTAAAAGCAATTGAAGCGGGCGAAGTCGTCATCATCGACGTGCCGCAGACACATTAATTCGTAAAAGATAAGGAATAAAACCATGGCTAGATTACTGTTTTTTGCCGGCAGTGCGCGCAAGGACTCAACTAACAAAAAGCTTGCAAAGCTGGCGGCCGGGCTGGCCCGGAAAAAAGGTGCTGACGTAACTTTCATCGACCTGAAAGATTTTGAAATGCCGCTGTATGATGGTGATCTGGAAGATGAAAAAGGTCTGCCTGAAAATGCCAGACGGCTCAAACAACTGTTCATTGACCATGATGGTTTTTTTATTGCCTCGCCTGAATACAACAGCTCGTTTTCACCAGTGTTGAAAAATACGCTGGACTGGATATCACGCGTCGACGAAGCAAATGAACCATCTTTGATCGCCTATTCTGGTAAAGTTGCAGCGCTTGCCGCAACCTCGCCCGGTGGCCTTGGCGGTCTGCGCGGGCTGGTATCCTTGCGCATGATGTTAGGCAATCTCAATGTCACCGTCATCCCCAAACAGCTTGCCATTGGCTCGGGCTTCCAGGCTTTTAACGACAACGGTGGGCTTGTTGATGAAGCCCAGGCGGGAATGCTTGAAAGCGTGATTGATGCCTTGGTCAATGCAGCAGACAGAATGTCTGGTTAGGCTCGTTCAGTCCATGGTTACAATCTCGGCTGTGTTTTCGAGGTGCCAGGTTTTGGCAACTATTTTCCACCCTTGGGAATCTTTGACAAAACACAGGTGATCAACAAACACATTCTCGTGCGCCTGCAGCCGTAATTTTACCGTGGCACTGATGTCCGACAGCCAGTCGATCATAATAATCTCGTCGCATCTTAACTGGTTGCGACCGGCAGGCGAGGGGCGATTGCCAACGTCAGCGCGGAAGCTGGCGATGGGATCGGCCAGGATTTTGCCCTCGTCTGCATCAAAGAGGCTGGAGGCATGGTGGAAAACCTCATCCAGTTTCTTCACATCACAATAATAAATGGCATCAAGATAGACGCTGATGGCATCAAGTAGCTGAGTTGTCTTGTTCATAAATTCCTCCATCAATTTAAACGCTGGCCAATTAATAAAAATTTCTCTGGGAATTTGAAAGTGGCGGGATAGACAAAGTATGGTAAGATTTCGCCAATGAATGATTTGTCACCAAATTCCACCCGCGACGCCCCCGGCCTTGTTGCCGTCATTACCTATGATGGCTTGTGCACATTTGAATTTGGCATCGCCGTTGAGGTATTTGGCCTGGCCCGACCTGAGTTTGATTTCCCCTGGTATCAATTCAGCGTTATCGCCGCTGAAAGCCGTCGTGTCCGTGCCACCGGCGGCATCATTGTTGAAGCCGATGGTGATTTGAAAGCCTTGTCAGCCGCCCACACAATCATTGTGCCGGGATGGCGCGACAAATGTGAGCGTCCGCCCCAGCCACTGCTCGATGCTTTGAAGTGTGCGATACATAACGGTGCACGGTGTCTTTCCATCTGTTCGGGTGTTTTCGTTCTCGCCGCCGCCGGGCTGCTGGACAATAAGCGCGCGACAACTCACTGGCGCCATATCCCGGAGCTGAAGAAGCAATACCCCGAAATCCATGTGGAAGAAGATGTACTCTATGTTGATGAAGGCAATGTCATCACTTCAGCTGGCAGCACGGCTGGGATTGATGCCTGTTTGCATCTGGTGCGGTGGGATTTTGGCAGCAAAATTGCCAATGATGTGGCGCGCAGGCTAGTGTCGCCACCTCATCGCGATGGCGGCCAGGCCCAGTTTGTTCCCACACCGGTGGCGCTGCGCCCGGGACGTTCCATTGGTATGGCCATGGAGTGGGCGCGCCAACGCCTGGCCTCACAGATCGCACTCGGTGACATGGCTGCATCGGCCAATATGAGTGAACGCACGTTTTTGCGCAAATTTCGACAGACCGTCGGGCTCACGCCGATGAGCTGGCTTCAGCGCCAGCGAATATTTCAGGCCCGAGAGCTGCTTGAAGCAACAGATGGTCCCCTTGGTGATATTGCTTATCAATGTGGCTATCAGTCTCTTGAAACATTTAGGGTGTCATTCAAGCGCATTGTCGGCACCTCCCCGGCGGCATACCGGTGCCACTTTCATACCGGGAAATCTTGATGTTTTCCAACCGCCGGGCCTATGGTAGAAGCTCACCTGTCAGGCAACTGAGGAAGACAACTAAATGACGCGAGATGAATTTAATGATTTTTGTAAAAGTCTGAAAGCCACCACAAATGTGGTCCAGTGGGGGGGTGCATCGGTGTGGAAAATCGGTGGTAAAATTTTCGCAATCTGCTCAATCTGGGGCGAGGGCAGTCAATCCAAAATCAGCTTCAAGTGCAATGACCTCTCTTATTCCCTGCTGCGCGAGCAACCTGGATTTATCCCCGCACCTTACCTTGCCCGCGCCAAATGGGTGCAGATGGAACAGGCTGATGCAATGAGTGATGAAGATCTGAAGAGTTATATCAACATGGCCTACACTATTATCTGCGCCAAGCTGACCAAAGCCCAGCGCCAGGAATTGGATATAAATCCCAAATAATCACCGACGAAAAAATCGCAACAACATAGACACCATCACCACATTAAAAGGAAACGACCCGAGCGTATAATGACCACAGGGCAAAACGCGGATTTTCAATTTTGCGCCGGCTTTTGACAAGGCCTGGCTAAACCGCATTCCCAATTTAAAGTGCACAACTGAATCGCGTTTACAGCCTATCATCAACAACTCCATGTCGCTGGACACTATCTTGTCGATAAAATTTTGCGGACTGATAATCGCCCAGATATTCTGCAACTGCTTTAGATTAATATGACCCTCGCAGGCACGTTGAATTGCAGCGGTGGCGCGGCCCGTCCACACAGTCTCGGCAAAATCACCTGCGGTCATTAACACAGCGCATTTTGAAATCCGTGGCTCAAACGCCGCCACCAGAGAAGCCACACACGAGCCCAGGCTCACCCCGATCAAGCCAATTTGGTTGTAACCGTTTTGTTCAAGCCATTCAGTCAGGCGCCGAACGTCGACGACAGATTGCCGTATGGAGGCAATGGCTGAGCCAAGGTTTGCATTGAGAAAATCATTGGCTACATGATTTGGGGTGGCATCTGTACGTTTGCCGTGATGGGGCAGGTTGAGAATAAAAACTGCATGACCGCCCCACGAAAGGATTTTTGCCAACAGCACATAATCATCCTGCTTTGCATTCCAGTGAGGAACAATAATCACAGCTCTGGAGAGATCAGTTTTGGGTTTTATAATTTGCACATGAACGTGCGAGTTTACTTGACCATTAAAAACCGCAGAGTTAAAGCTCAATCCTCCTGCGCTCAGATCGTAATCAGGATCACTATTGCCAAGTGAATAAAAATCATCAGCACCTGCCATAACCTCGCCAACGGCAGCTTCCATATGTGCCACACTCGAAAAATCCGGGGGCCCTTCACCATCGAACTGACCTGTTCTGAAGGCCCCGCAATTTTTATAATTCTCGTCAATGCAGGCCCGGCGCTCTTCGCTGGCGGCAAAGAACCTATCGAGAAAACTCAAGATAGCACCCCGTCCTGACTATCTTTTGACAATGGAAACCTTGTACACGCAACGGCTGCTGTCGCCAGCCCACTTAAAGACACCGGATGTCTTTTTGCCAAGCGTGTTGCTCAAGCGAAAAGTACCAATCCATCTGCCACCGCTTTTGGTCCTTGGAGACGTCATATGCAGTGTGCCGTTTTTAACTTTCGCCCGCATCCATGGGCCAAAGAAAATCTTGTGCTTGGCTTTCCCATTGCTCACATCCAGGTCCATATTGTAGGTTGGCAGGCAGGCCAGTTTTTTGTTTACAGTACGGATTGCAGCGACGCGGTAAGAACCGTCATAACGAGTGGCAGAATCAACACATTCACCCTTTGCGGTAAGGGTCAGGTTTTTGCGGCAGGTTTTAAGCACGCAACTGTCATTTTTGATTTCAAAACGCTTGCCACAGGAAAGCGGACAGATTTTCCCCTGGCGGCTGATGATCTGATTGTAGAGATCTTCTGTGGGTTCTGTTGTCAGGGTTAGTTTGGCATATCGGGCGAATTGTTTCACCGCCCGACTGCTTTGGGCACCCCACGCGCCATCAACTGATCCGGCATTGCATCGACGGCTGTTGAGTTCCGCCTGGATCGCTTTTACCAACTCTGTTTTAGAACCAAAAAGCCCCGCAGCCCCACTTGTGGTGGCATCAGGTGTTATGGTTTGAGGTGTCAGGGTACGAACGGGTGTTTGCACCGGTAGTGTCAAGCTTGCGACCTTGCGCTCAAGGCTCTTGAGTTTGATGGCAGCAAGCTCGGTGAATGTACCGTTTGGAAAGCGGTTGAGATAGGCTTTGAACACGGCCGCATCCTGGCTTGACTGGATTGAATTCCAGTAAGCAACTTCAAGCGCTGAGTTGTCAGCGATGGTAGAAGAAACCGTTGGCTGGGCCGCTGCAATGGATGGTTGTTCAACGTTTATAAAGCTGAAATCACCTTTCAGAGATGATTCTTCCCAAGGTGTTTGTTGCCCGCCGGTTTTATTTTCCACTTCCCTGCGCGTTTGCTTGAAAACCTGCTCTATCGTCAATCCCGGTTGTTTCATCGCACTGGTCAGGGCCTTGGTGTAAGGTGAGTTGGTGCCGGTACCGTCAGCGGCAACCTGTCCCGGTGCGGCTGCAAATGCCACCAGTGATCCACTGGCCGCATTGAGGCGTGCCAGCCCGCGGCCGTTGGATCGCACCCGGCCTTTATAAGGGTTGTTGCGGCAGGCATCGAGAATAACCAGATTGAGCGCATTTCCAGCCGATTCCATTTGCGACAGAATGTCAGAAGCATTAAGTGTCTCCAGCGACAGGTCAGACTGGTCTTCGATTTCAGCACCAATCGGCACCAGAAAATTAGCCCCCTCGGCCTGAACGCCATGCCCGGCATAAAAAAACAGGCCGACGGCATCTTTGCCGGCAAGGCGCAACTTCTTGCCAAATCTTTTGACAGCCCGGCTCATGCCCCGCCGATCTGCATCAATAGCCGTAACTACTTCAAAACCCACTTCTTCCAGGGTTTTGCTCATCAGTTCGGCATCGTTTTTCGGATTGGGTAGAGAAGAAATCAGCTTGTAATCGGAGTTGCCAATAACCAGAGCAATGCGTTGTTGCGCCGCTGCAAAGGACAAGCTCGAAAAGGTGAAAACCACAAACATCAGGAACACAGCAGTATTTCTGAACATCAACATCTCCCGGCAATCGATTTTGAATTTAGGTTAGTAGCTCGAAACTAGGGTAATTCTGTTGTTTTTTAAAAAATTAGTCAAGAAAGTATGTTTTCGGAAAATTGGTTTCAATCAATTGAATCGTTATTGGCGTTATAAATTTCAAAAAGATTTAAAAGCTTTAATCAAAGCAGGGTTCTCTCAGTTCTTCGAGGTGAACGGGTGTTTCTACTGGCCGATCAAACTTGCCGACATGGGCCAATTCCCCGGCCACAGAATGCAGGAGATAACCAGTCGGAATGCTATTTGCATAAAGAGGGTTTGATCTAGTGATGGATTTATGAATTAGCAATTATGTGTATCGGTCAATGCCAAAAGGCGACAGTGAAATTTGTGGATCCTTGCCACTGATGAGTTGGCTGATCAATCTGCCGGTGGTCGGTCCCAGTGTCAGGCCGATATGACCATGGCCAAATCCGTAATAAATATTCGAAAATCCAGTTGAGCGGCTGATCACTGGCAGACTGTCGGGGGTGGAAGGCCGGTGGCCCATCCATTGTGTGCCGCCGTCATCATTGAGATCTGGTAGATAACGCCTGGCCAGCTTGAGCAGGGCTTTGGAGCGGGCATAGTTAGGCGGTGCATCAAGGCCCGCAAATTCTGCCGCACCACCAATGCGGACCCCCTGTGCCATGGGGGTCAGCACAAAATGTTCTTCAAAGGCCAAATAGGTCGTTATATCCAGACCTGTATTGGGCAACATGGTGTTGTAACCGCGTTCGGATTCAAGCGGAAAACCATCTCCCAATTGCTCACTTAAGCGCGCGGAATACGCACCGGCGGCTACCAGACAGGTGTGGAAGTCATAATTGTTTTCTTGGCCACCCAGTGCTGCCACGGGGCGGCTATCGGCAAATTCAAATCCGTCAACCCTATCGCCAACAAACGTCACTCCGGCGTTGCGCAAATAGTCGGCCAGCATTGCAAGAAGTTTTTGCGGGTCAATATAATGGCACCAGTCAGGAATGAAGTAGCCACAATGTGCGCCGGGCCCAAGGGCTGGCTCGTGTTCAAGGATCTGTTGGCGGTTAACGGCTGAAAATTCTATTCCAAATTGTCTGCGCATAGCCCATTGGTAGGCATCTTTGTCGCGGGAACGCTCGGAATGATAGAGCATCAGACTGCCATTTTGCCGCAACAAATCTTGGGCCTTAATTTCTTTTATCAGTTCAAAATGATGGTCGCGCGCAGGAGCTAACAATGACGTTAAAGCCTGGGTCGATGCTTCAACGCGGGCTTGAGTGCCGGCAGCCAGAAACTTCACCAGCCAGCCCATGAGCTTGGGCATATGGCCGGGACGGATAGACAAGGGACCCAAAGGATCCCCAAGCCACCGTGGTACTTTTAAAAACAGCCCCGGTTCGGAAACAGGAAAAATTTGCGCATTGGCAATAGCACCGGCACTGCCGCAGGCGGTGGTATCATCGGCAGGATCGCTGGAGACAACCGTGATTTCCCAACCCTGCCCGAGCAAGTGATAAGCACTGCACAGGCCGATAATGCCGCTGCCGATGATGACAAGTTTTTTAGCCGAGCCAACCGATGTCATGAGGCAATCTCCAATACAACCTCAACTCAAACGAGGTCTGAACTGAACAATTACCATCAACCCGATGCGAATTTCAATCCGGTACGCCGGGCTGCGCGTTTTTGCCGTCGCCGGTCCTGAATTGGCTGGTAGGCAATCTGGCAATGCTCCGGGCAATAGGGCATTTTTGCCGACGGATTACGCCCGCAAAAATGAAACTCATCGCTGCTCGGGTCACCAATTGGCCAGCGACAGGTTTTTTCGCTCAAGGTTAAAATCGTCGCCCTTTCACCCGGTGGAATCTGGACCTCACGAAGGGGCGCGGGCTCAGGCTCGGGCAGCGGAGCTGTTTGCGCGGCCGTCTCTGTCTTCAAAGCCGTCGCTCCGGCACTTCTGTAGGAATTTACACGGCCGGGATGGCTGGGCTGTCGTGGTTTGCTGGCCCTGGGACGAGAGTTGCGTGACGGCGTCACTCTGCCGGACAGGCCGAGGCGGTGAACTTTGCCAATAACCGCATTTCGCGTAACACCACCGAGACGGGTGGCAATCTGACTGGCGCTCAAGCCTTCTGCCCATAGCTTTTTCAACATCTCAACGCGATCTTCTGTCCACGTCGCCATCAAACAACCTCCATAAAATCAATTTGTCTTCATCGCCACGAAAGCGTGGTATTGTCCACTGACAGAATCCCTCATCGTCTGGCGCCGGTCGTTTTTTTCCGGCACCACTCATGAAACTCAAATTTCAGTTTAAATACACAATATCTCGTGGCCGATGGCTGTTAAGCTACAATATCGGGGAATGCCCGCGCAACAACTTCATCCCGTGAAAATATGTTTTCCCCCATTTTTATTTTTTTCCAGCGGGTTTTTCTGATCAAAATGAGGTGCGGCCGCGAAAGTGTTGACGCTTGGGTCGATGTTACGATAAAAAGTGCGCTGGGCGTGCGGTCAACCTGACGGGCAGCGCACTCAACGCGATATTTGTGTAAAACACAATAATTATGCAATAAACTGAAACGATCTGGCTGCCGGTCCCGGCAGCTTTTTGGTTTTTGAATTTGAGGACAATGATGTGATTACCCCCGTGCTTCCAACCTACGCACGTATTCCCTTGAGTTTCGAGTACGGCGAGGGCGCTTATCTCTATACCGGTGACGGTGAGGCATATCTTGATTTTGGCTCCGGCATTGCGGTTAATTCGCTTGGCCATGCCCATCCCCATCTGGTTGAGGTATTGGGTGAACAGGCGGCAAAACTCTGGCACACGTCAAACCTGTTCAACATTCCGGGGCAGGAACGACTGGCCCAACGTCTGGTTGATGCCACTTTTGCCGACACGGTGTTTTTCACAAATTCCGGCGGCGAAGCCATGGAATGTTCAATAAAAATGGCGCGAAAATACCATGCCCATGGTGGCCAGCCCGAGCGTTTCAGAATAATTACCTTTGAAGGTGCTTTTCACGGTCGCACCCTGGCCACGCTGGCCGCTGGTGGTCAGCAAAAATACCTCGATGGTTTCGGCCCCAAGGTGGAGGGATTTGATCAGGTTCCATTCTGCGATCTTGACGCTGCTAAAGCTGCAATAGGGGATGAAACTGCAGGGATTTTGATAGAGCCTATAATGGGTGAGGGCGGCATCAAGCTGATCGAGCCGCAGTTTTTACGCGCCTTGCGCAAATTGTGTGATCAACATGGACTTTTGCTGATTTTGGATGAAATTCAATGCGGGCTCGGCCGTACCGGCAAGCTTTATGCTCATGAGTGGGCCAATATCACCCCCGACATACTGGCCAGTGCCAAAGGCATCGGTGGTGGCTTTCCCGTGGGCGCATGCCTGGCAACACAAGAAGCTGCGCGTGGTATGACGGCGGGAAGTCATGGCTCGACCTTTGGTGGCAATCCGCTGGCTATGGCCGTTGGAAATGGCGTGCTGGACATTGTTCTGGAGCCGGGATTTCTGGAGGGCGTGCAGAAAAACGCGCTTTTACTGAAGCAGAACCTTGCGCGCATTTGCGATGAATTTCCTGATGTAATTGAAGAAATTCGTGGGGAAGGCCTGATGATGGGTATAAAGTGCAAAGTGGCCAACACCGAGCTTGCTTCAGCCTGTCTGGAACAAAAACTGCTTGTGGTTGGCGCCGGTGAAAATGTTATCCGCATATTGCCACCATTGATAAGCGATGCCGAGGTTCTTAACGAAGGTGTGGCCCGCATTGAACGTGCCTGTCACAAAGTCCGTGCCATCAACACCAGCAAAACGGCGGCACAATAATGGTTGAAGATATTCGTCATTTTCTGGACCTGGCTGACCTGAGCCCTGAAGACGCGCGCACGATCATCGACAACAGTGCTGAGATGAAACAGCAGCGCTTGGGCCGTACCAAAGGTGCCGGTGATGACGAGGCTTCGCTGAAGGGCTACCTTCTGGCGCTGATTTTTGAAAAACCCTCAACCAGAACGCGAGTTTCCTTCGATGTCGCCATGCGCCAGCTTGGCGGTGAGACCATCGTTTTAAGTGCAGCTGATTTGCAACTGGGGCGCGGTGAATCCGAAGCTGATACCGGGCAGGTGCTGTCGCGTTATGTCGATGCCATCATGATCCGGGGAAACAGCCATGCGCGCGTAGAAAAACTTGCCGCAGCAGCCACCATACCGGTGATAAACGGCCTTACGGATTTTTCTCACCCCTGCCAGATCATGGCCGATGTCCTGACCTTTGAAGAACATTGCGGTTCTATTGTCGGCAAAACCATTGCCTGGCTCGGTGATGGCAACAATGTAGCCGTTTCCTGGGTGCATGCAGCGGCTAAATTTGGCTTTGAAATAAAACTCGGCTGTCCGCCTGATTTGAATTTGCGCCCGGAAGTTATCGAGTGGGCCAGCCGCGAAAACGTATCATTCTCCCTGCATGAAAATCCTGATGATGCGGTGCGCGGTGCTGATTGCGTGGTCGCTGACACCTGGGTGTCGATGGGTGATGAAGATACAGATAGACGCAAAAAGATACTGCAACCCTATCAGGTCAATCAGGCATTGATGGATAATGCCAAACCCGATGCCATATTTATGCACTGCCTACCTGCTTACCGTGGCGATGAAGTAACCGCTGACGTAATCGACGGGCCACAATCGGTGGTGTTTGATGAAGCGGAAAACCGGCTGCATGCACAAAAAGGCATTCTTGCCTGGTGTCTGGCCCAGGGTGCTTCATGACAACAGCTGAGATTGTTATTGACGCCGATGATTTCCTGTTACCATTTCAGGTAAAACAACTCGGCTGCCGTGGTCGTATCGTGCGCTTGAGCACGACGGTAACAGATATTCTCAATCGCCACGATTACCCTCAACCCGTTGCTCACCTTCTTGGCGAAGCTCTGGCTCTAACCGCCCTTTTGGGGGCGGCATTGAAGATGGAGGGAAAGCTTTCCCTGCAAACCAAAAGCGACGGTCCCATTGATATGCTTGTGGTCGATTACATGTCGACGGGAACCTTGCGTGCTTATGCCCATTTTGATGCCGAGGCTATTGCTGCACATGATTCATCGGTTAAAAATGCAACCGCCGATTTATTGGGTAAAGGCCACATGGCGCTTACGATTGATCAGGGAAAATATACCGAGCGCTATCAGGGCATTGTCCCACTCACCAACATTTCGCTGAGTGAAGCTGCTCACACCTATTTTGATCAATCTGAGCAAATCCCCACCAATATTTATCTTGCTGCCGGTCCATTCATATCGAATACACCTGAAGGTGTTCTCAGTGGATGGCAGGCCGGTGGCATGATGATCCAGTATCTGCCCGACACCGGTGGCACACCTCAACCCAGAGAATTACCCTCGGGAAAAGCTACTGAAGAAGACGGTGATCACGAGGAAGATGACCGCTGGATACGCGCCAAGGCATTGATGAACACGATTGAAGATCATGAATTACTCGATCCCACGGTCTCACTGGAACGACTGGTCTATCGATTTTTCCATGAAGAAGGCGTACACGTGTTCGAACCAGTCATGCTTGAACGCGGCTGCCAGTGTTCCAGCCACAAGGTTGAACAAATGCTGGGACAGTTTAGCCAAGATGACATTAACGCGATGATTAAAGACGATAAAATCATCGTTACCTGTGAGTTTTGCAGCCAAAGCTACACGTTCGATCCGGCAAATTTTGAAAACCCAAAGGTTTAATCAGCACAATTACCCATAACGTCAGACAGGAATGGGACTGCCGTCGTAATTATGCTTTAATACTGTTGGAAGTTGATGTCTTGAAAACCGAGATATATTAAATAGATAATGGGTGTAATACCAGTGGTGGTGAGGTTTTAACCATCTCCCCGTCATACCGGCTTTCGCCGGTATGACGGTGTTAGCTATCGTTCAAACCTCGCCGCCTATGGTATAATGCCCGTTTTCCTGCCGAGTTGCTGAAAAGATGAAACCCGTCAATCAAAGTGAAGTTTTAGACGCTGTGGTAAGCAAGCCTCCCGTTGTGCGCCGGATTGCAGGTGTGTTGTTACCGCTGGTTATTGTGGCTGTCGCCGTGGTCGGCTATAAGGGTTTAGTTGCGTCAAAAAAGACGATTGAGCCGCGAAAGGTGGTTGAAAAATCATGGCCGGTCTCAATTGTGCCCGTGGTCATTGGCAATCAAACTCCCGAACTGCGGTTATATGGCGAAGCTGTTGCCGGACGTCAGGTCGATATGCGCACGCTCGTTATGGGCGAAATTATCGAAACCGGCAAAAATTTCAAACTTGGCGGTACCCTCAAAAAGGGTGATATGCTGGTTAAGGTCGATGCTTTTGAATATGTGGCAGCCCTCGAAGAAGCCCAGGGCAGTCTCCTGGAGGCAGAGGCCAGACTTCTGGAATATAATGCCCGCGTACAACTTGAAATTGACCAGCTTGACGTTGCCCGTTTTCAACTTGACCTTGCCCAAAAAGATTTAAAACGCGCAATTAAACTGAAAAAACAGGGTTCAATTTCGCAAAAGGCCGTTGATGATCGAGAAGTCACCCTGTCTTTGCGCCAGCAGGCCATCGCCCAGCGTACCAGCAACATAGAAATCGAACGCGCCCGGGCAAGCCAGCAGACAGCCGTCATCGACCGCCTGAAAACCTCCGTTCGCCGGGCTCAAAGAGCCTTGCGCAACACCCGGCTTATTGCCCCTTTTGATGCCTATGTAGCTAAAGTTGATGGTGAAGTCGGGCGCTTTGTCAGTGCCAATGACCGCGTCGCAACCCTCATCGACAGTCAGCAGATTGACGTGCGCTTCTCCCTGTCAGATGGCCAGTACGGACGCATCATTGCTGATGAAGGCAGCGTCATTGATCGTGCCGTTCGCATCATCTGGCGCGTCGGTCTCAACAGTTATGATTTTGACGGTAAAATAGAGCGCGTCGGTGCCCAGATTTCCGCCAGCAATGGCGGGGTTGATGTTTTTGCCCGGCTTGATTTGCGGTCGGCAAAGACACCGCTGCGAACCGGTGCTTTTGTTGAGGTATATCTCAAAGACCGCACTTATGAAGATGTTGCCCGCCTGCCTGAAACCAGTCTCTACGAAAATAACCGCGTTTATGTGATCAAGGCTGGCAGGTTGATTGAGAAAAAAGTTGAACTGGTGGGCTATGCCGGTTCTGACGTTTTGGTGCGCGGGGCTTTGAAGCCCGGTGAAAAACTACTGTCGAGCCGATTGTCAGCCCCGGTTAACGGTTTGCTGGTTGTTGAAAAATAATCATGGCCAAATCTCAGAAAACAAATGGGGCGGTAAGGTTTTTTACCCACCATCGCAATGCCTCAAACCTGCTGATGGTCATGCTAATCCTGTCGGGCATGTTCGCGCTGACAAAACTCAAAGTGCAATTTTTTCCTTCCGTTGAAATACCCGTCATCTCCGTTAATGTCATCTGGCCTGGCGCAAGCCCGGAAGATATCGAAAAAAGTATTCTCAAATCACTTGAGCCAGAATTGCGCTACACTGATGGTTTGAGCGAATTTTCATCATTCGCCCGCGAGGGTGTGGCTTCCATATTGATGGAATTCGAAGGCGGCACCAATATGCAATCAGCGCTTTCCGATGTGGAATCAGCTGTCAATAATGTCACCACTTTGCCCGAGGAATCTGAAAGACCGGTTATACAGCACCATAAGTTTTATGAAGATGTCGCCAGCCTGTCCATATCCGGTCCCTATAGCGAACTGGCGCTCAAATCCTATGCTCGGAAAATTCGCGATGGATTGCTCGAAGCCGGTATTGATCAGGTTAATTATACCGGTTTTCGTGATGAGGAAATCTGGGTCAGTGTGCGTCCGGAAGAATTGCGTCGCCTGGACTTCACCGTGGCTGAAATCGCTGAAAAAATCAAAGAAATCAGTCAGGACCTGCCTTCGGGCACGCTTGATGGTGTCATCGACAAACAAATCCGTTCGATTGGTCAGGCTGAAGATACCATGGCCGTATCGCAAATCGAGATCAAGTCTCTGCCCGGCGGCGAAAAGATTTACCTGCGCGATATCGCCACCATTGAAACCAGGTTTGATAAAACCGCCCCGATTTCATTTCAGGGAACATCAAAGGCAATTGGTCTTCAGGTAAAGCGTGCCCTGGCCGCCGACACGTTGGTTGTTGCCGGAATTCTGGACAAGTATCTTGAAAAAACCCTGCCGACGCTGCCACCGGACCTTAAAGTTGTAAAATATGACGTGGCCGCTGATGCGGTTTCAGATCGTATTGGTCTGTTGTTGAAAAACGGCGCCGGTGGCCTGATCCTCGTCCTCATCATTCTGTTTGTCTTTCTCAATGCGCGCATTGCCTTCTGGGTCGCTGTCGGCATCCCCGTATCCGTCATGGCAACTCTGGGGATCATGTATATCACCGGGCAGAGCATAAACATGATATCGCTGTTTGCGCTGATCCTGACCCTTGGCATTATTGTTGATGATGCGATTGTTGTTGGCGAACATACCGCTACTTGTTGGGAGCGTGGTGATCCAGCTCTTGCTGCTGCTGAACGCGGCGCCACCCGCATGCTGGCGCCCGTGGTTGCCGCCACCTTGACCACCCAGGCAGCCTTTTTACCACTGTTTTTAATTGGCGGTATAATTGGTGATATAATTGCCGCCCTGCCAGCCGTCGTTATTGCTGTTCTGATTGCTTCGCTGGTCGAATGTTTCTTCATTCTGCCGGGCCATTTGCGCCACGCCCTGTCGCGCATGAGTACGAAGCCGGGCAGGTTTCGCGTCGGCTTTGACAGACGTTTTAAAGGTTTTCGCGACAATTGGTTTGGCCGTCTTTCCACCCTCAGCTTTCGCTGGCGCTACACCACGGTGGCGTCAGCTATTGGCATTCTCATTGTCTCGATCGGCGTGATGGTTAGCGGTCGTGTCACTTTTCAGTTTTTCCCTACGCCTGAACCTGAAGTTATCCTGGCAGATGTAGTTTTTGTTGCCGGAACACCGCGCGAAGTCACAGCCCAAGCCTTAGGCAAAATTGAAGCCTCCTTAACCCGCGTTGCCGATAGGCTGGCGCAGGATAATGAAATACTCGTCTCCACCACCTACAGCACGCTTGGCACATCGGGCCAAAGCCGGGGTGATAATTTTGCCCGCATAAAAGTGCAATTGACCCGCGCCGAGCAACGCTCTGTCCGCACCAACACAATCATCGAGGAATGGCGCAAGGCCGTGCCGCAAATTCCCGGGGTCGAACGCCTGTCCATTACCGGGCGTCGCGGTGGCCCGCCCGGTCGCGATATTGATATACAACTCAGTGGCGGTGATCCGGCGATTTTGAAGAAAGCTGCTCTGGAACTGCGTGAACTTCTGGGTCGCTACCCCGGTGTTTCGGGCATTGCTGACGATCTGCCCTACGGTAAACAGGAAATAGTGCTGGAAATCACGCCGCGCGGCTCAGCCCTTGGCTTCACCACGCAATCGGTGGGCCGTCAGGTACGAAATGCCTTCGAAGGCGCCATCGCCAAACGTTTTGCCCGTGGTGATGAAGAAATCACCATTCGGGTGCTCGAGGACAATATAGGTACAGGCGGACAATCCCTGCGTGATCTTTATATCAGGAGCCCGCAAGGTGTCGAAGTACCGCTGACAGAAGTCGTGAATTTGCGTGACAAAGCCGGGTTTTCACTGATCCAGCGAAAGGAAGGCAAAACCTCTGTTTCGGTGACCGCCGACATAGATGCCGATGTCACCACCAGCATTGTGGTTGAAGCCGCACTCAAGGCGCAGGGGCTGGAAGAAATTGCGGCGAAATATGGTGTTGATTATACTTTCAAGGGCAAATCAGAAGAAAGAACCAAGACCTTTGGCGACCTCCTCATTGGCGTCATTCTGGCGCTTACATTCATGTACATCATCCTGGCTTGGATGTTTGGCAGCTATATCAAACCGGTGATTGTTATGCTGGTCATCCCCTTTGGTCTTGTCGGCGCCATTTTCGGCCATTTGATTATGGGTTTCCCCATGACCATCTTGAGTTTCTTCGGCCTGCTGGGCCTGTCGGGAATTTTGGTCAATGATTCAATTATTCTGGTGGTCCAGGTCGACAAACGCCTGAGCGAAGGCGAGACCATGGAAACGGCAGCTCCAGGAGGTGCGCGTGATCGCCTGCGTGCCGTCCTGCTGACCTCGCTCACCACCATCGGTGGCCTGACGCCGTTGCTGTTTGAAAAAAGCCTGCAGGCCCAGTTCCTGTTGCCAATGGCGATAACGTTAGTCTTTGGCCTGGCTATGGCCACAGCACTGGTGCTGATTTTAGTCCCCGCCGTACTCGGCATTCAAAATGATATCGCCAGGTTCTTCAGATGGTATTGGTACGGCACCCAACGCTGGTCTATGCGCATTTCCAAATAAGGCCTGTCGGGCTCAGTATTCTCCCCGGTTTTCGAATTTGCATCATCCAGTGTATAAGGAATGACATAACGCACAAAATTCAGGAGATTAACATGCCCGGAAGATCAATATGCATAGAGCTCGATGACTGGCTGGCGGAAGAATTTTGTGAACTGGAAAACGAGTTTCCATTTCTCTCGGAAACCCAGCTGGCGCTGATCCTTTTTGAAAACACTCTCGACGACAGTGACGCACTGAAAACAGCATTCGCTCCGTTTATCGCAATGGCCATGCAGGCTAAAGGTGACGACAAACCGGTAAAAGAGGATGTCTGTAGCGGGTCGTGCTCAGGCAAAGATAAAGTTCAAAAGACTGTAGATAATGCATGTCCCGAGCCTTGTGATCCCGACATTATTAAAGCGATGACGAAAACCGCAAAGAAGGAAGCCAGAAAGAAAGCCGTAAATGCGTGTCTGGAAAAACATGAAGATTGCATTTGCGCAGACGGCACATACAAGGTGAGCAGCCAATGTGTGACCCAAACAATAGGTAATTCAAAATTTTGCTACTACAAAGTAAAAGCCAAATATTCAGGTGCCAAATGTAAGCGCGTAGCCTAAAACACGTCATCTGCGTTCAGGTTAAAAAGCAGTTTGTCGAGACGCGGGCATATCTAATTTTCATGCAGGTATTTTGCAACAGCCAGGCTATCGAAATCATTGACCCACAAAAACTGTTGCAAAACCCATGGTTTTAACAATAGCAACCAGATCAGTTTGAATCTTGATTTTTACACACTCGGAAATAAATATGGTACGGTTGGCACAAATACGTTCTCTGAGGGGTATCCTTGTACGAAAAGTATATAAAACAGTTCGCGTTTATTCTCGGGGAAGGTTCTGTTTACGAGCGTCTTCGGCGCTGCGCCGCTGTAGAAATTGACCCTCATATTGCTTATGCCAGTCTGATATATGAAGATGAAATTCGTCGAGTACTTAGCGAAGTTCACCGCGAGTATCTCGATATTGGTCAGCGCTTTGGCATTCCAATGATTGCTGTTGCACCTACATGGCGGGCAAATTACCAACGCATCGCCCGCTCTGATTTCGCCGAACTCCCCGTTAATCGCGATTGTGTGCGGTTTATGATTGACCTGCGTAACGGATATGGACCCAATGCACATCCGATATTGATTGGTGGCAATTGCGGTCCAAAAGGCGACGGTTATTTGCCCGATGAAGCGCCTGAAGCACAAGAAGCTGAACAATTTCATCAACCGCAGATAAGTGACCTTGCGGAGAGCGGGGTCGATTTTCTAATCGCCAAAACGCTACCGGCATTTGGGGAGGCTTTAGGGATAGCCCGTTGCATGGCCCTGACTGAATTACCCTATGTAATAAGTTTCGTCCTTCGGGCAGACGGAACCATTTTGGATGGCACGCCGCTCGACGAGGCAATTCAACGAATAGACAGAGAAGCCAGCCGACCGCCAACTCACTATAATGTTAATTGCGTTCATGCGTCGATTTTTTCCTCGGCGTTGAATGCAATTAAATCCCGCAATTCCCCTGCCTTCACCCGCATCAGAGGTCTTGATGCAAACACCTCGGCAAAAACACCGGAGGAACTGGAAGGTCTGGAGGAAATCGACCCTGAAGCACCGGAGGATTTTGGTGAGAATTTGTGGGCGCTGCACAAATCCTTTGATACTGTTTATCTCGGTGGGTGCTGCGGTTCGTCCACGGAGCATATTGAAGCACTTGCTCAACGCGCAATGTAAGTACGATTGATGCGATGTTGAATTGTGTACGTTAGTTTACGGAAGTGGTCGCAAAAACCATGGTTTTTGCAACAGCAATGATCTGGTATGCGAACAAAATGATTATTTACCCACACCGTTAGTGGTAATTTCAATCTACAGTTCCAAGCGATAGACAATGGTTTCGCCGCGCAGTGATTTAACCTCCCTAATTGCTTGCCAGCCTCGATTTAGCAGAAGTGTATTTACCGAATCAGTCGTAGAATAAATCTTTGAAAACCCCATCCTCATTGCCTTCAGTTCGAGCGCTTCTATTAGTGCGCGCCCAATTCCCTTGTTTCTGTGAGGCGATGGGACCAATAATGCGGAAATCCACGGTTCTTCGCCAAATTCTGATCCTAAAGATTGCTCTCTGAGCGCGCCAGTTCCCAGTACTGTACCGTTACCGTCTATTGCAACTAGCGCAATTGGAAGCTTGTCTGATTGGCAGCAAGCCTTGATATCAAGCTCCGCGTTACCTACTCCTTTCGCACCATAATATGGTTTCCATTCCTTTATATAATATTGAATTAACTCAGGAATTACCTCGGGGACCATTTCTAGATGTGCAATATGATACTTCATCAAGGCTTCCTTCAAGCGGCTCAAAATAATACATCAAATTAATATAGGAACTCTCCGTTATCTTCTACAAATTGTAACATTTTGATAGCATCGAAAAGTAGGTGATTGGAACTTACATCTGTAATTCGGTTGCCGGAAAACCAAATCAATGGACTGTCGCAAAAGGAATCCTTTTTGCAACGCTCACCTCGCAACGGCGTCTTGATACCGTTGGTGCCGCCTACTCCTCAAAGCGACCCGCGGCCTCACGATCGCGTTCGTATCGTTTCGAGAGCGGGAACGGTGGTAGCCAGGATTCACGGCGGACGGTCCAGCTTTCGTAGGTTGGCATCAGTTGGTCGGGGGCATCCAGCGAGCCTAAGTTTATTTCGATTTCGTCGGCGCTGCGGGCGAAAACGGACGAGCCGCAGCGGGGACAGAAAAACCGTCCGGCGTAATCGCGGACCTCGCCATCGATCGTCACTGCATCGCGAGGGAATATCGCGGAAGCGTGAAAAAGCGCGCCATGATGCTTGCGGCAGTCGAGACAGTGACAAAGGCCGACCCGGTATGGCTGACCCGACGCCACAATTCTAACGTTGCCGCAAGAGCAACCACCGGTATAACGATCCATGCTGCGTCTCCTCTGAAATCAAACTGTCGGAATGCTTACAACGAACCCCGTTGGGCGTCCACGATGTTCTAACTTATGCGGGATCGCTGGTCTGTTGGCTCTGTCACGAGCGCCAGAATGCCGGTGTCAGCATCACCAGCACGGTGAACAATTCCAGTCGGCCCAGCAACATACCAAAGCTCAACAGCCATTTGGCAATGTCCGACACCTCCTCAAAAGTACCTGTTGGCCCCACCATCTTGCCCAGGCCCGGACCGACATTGGCCATGGCGCTGGCGGCGGCTGAAACTGACGTCAGAATGTCGAGACCGGTGAAATTAAGGGCGATGGATAAAACGCCAAAGCACAGGAAAAACAAATACAGAAAACTCAAAACCGAGGCTGAAACATGATCCGGCAGCGATCTGTCATTATAGCGCGCAACAAACACGCCGTGGGGATAAATGATGCGTTTTATGTGCACTTTGACATTTTCAAAGATGACCTGAATGCGGAATATTTTAAGCCCACAAGAGGTTGATCCGGCACAACCACCGATAAACATGATGCAAAAGAAAAACACCACGGCAAACGGCCCCCAGAGGCCATAATCAGCGGTGGCATATCCGGTGCCGGTCATAACCGATACCACGTTGAAAGCCGCCAGTTGAAAGGCACGCGTGCCGGTATTTGCGTTGACAACAATCTGGTACAAGGTGGCAATTGCCACAAAAATAATAATCAGAGTGAAAAACCAGCGCACTTGTGAATCTTTCCACAATGGCTCGGCGTTACCGCGCAAGGCGTGCAGATAAAGCACAAAAGGCAGGCTGCCGATGATCATGAACCCGATTGCAACACTATCGACAGCAGCCGAATTGAATTGGCCGATTGAGGCATTGTAGGTCGAAAACCCTCCCGTAGCGATTGTCGTCATGGCATGGGCAACCGCATCAAAAAGCCCCATTCCAGCCATCACGTAAGCCAGCGTATTGGCAATCGATATGGCTAAATACAACATGGTGATGGAGCCGGCAATCTGGGTTGCGCGCGGCAGAATTTTTTCCGAAGTATCGGACGATTCCATTCTAAACAGCTGCATGCCGCCAATTTGCAGCATCGGCAAAACCGCCACTGCCATCACAATAATACCGATGCCGCCCAACCATTGTAGCAGAGCGCGCCACAACAATATGCCCGGCGGTGCTGTATCCAGCCCGGTAATGATGGTGGCACCTGTGGTTGTCAATCCCGACATCGCTTCAAAAAAGGCATCTGTATAGGTGAGGTTTAACTCGCTCCACGCGAGCGGAATGGCGGCAAATGCGGCCAGAGCCACCCACGAAAAGGTGGTTAAAACAAAAGCCTGTTTGATGTTAAGATTGCTGGTCCTGCCCCAGGTGATCATGGTCAACGTGATGCCGACAAACAATGTCAGTCCCGATGATGCGGCAAAGACCAGCCACTCGGGATGATCTAGATGTAAATCCACAATCGCCGGCACCAGCATGGCAACGCCAAGTGTGGTCAGCAAAATGCCAATCACCAGCAATATGGGCCTGAGGTCGAGCAATTTGTCTGTTACCTGTTAGAGCGTGTCACCGAATAAGTGGGCACCGGTTATTGGATAAATGACACGCTTATACAAAAAGGAAGTTTTCTCAATGCACATTGTGGATGGCATAAGGGCAATCCAGAGAAAAGGGGGGAACGTCCACATCAAATTTTTCACCTGAATTAGTTGTCATCTCATACGATCCAACCATGATGCCGGTTGCTGTGGATAAAGGTGTGCCGCTGGTATATTCAAAACTTTCCCCGGGCTGAAGGATAGGTTGTTCACCAACCACGCCAGGCCCGCGCACCTCGTGAAGCCGGCCATGGGCATCGGTAATCATCCAGTGGCGGTTGAGCAGTTGCACCACTTCCTCGCCGGTGTTTTCAATAACAATTGTATAGGCCCAGACATAATAATCATCTTCGGGCTGCGATTCCTCATCAAGAAACACCGGCTCTGCCGTTATTTTGATCAACCGCGTGGTGCAATTATAAAGCGACATCAATCCGGGTTTTCCACTGTCTTTGATCCAAAGGTTGGCGGCAAGCTTACAATCAGATAAAGACCATATCTAGCGGAAAAACGGTTTATGAGTACTGATCCTTAATGACAATTGCTTCTCAATCAGATCTTGGCGATGGCATATTGCCTGCGCACGGTATCGAATTTCTAATAGAAAACGGCGGAATTGGCGCTTATCAGCCCATTAACGACGGCCAAATCCAGCCGGCAAGTCTGGATTTACGCCTTGGCCGCGTGGCTTTTCGCGTGCGCGCCAGTTTTCTGCCCGGGCCAAATTGCACGGTTGAAGACAAGCTCAAGGCTTTGTGTCTGCATGAAATAGACTTAAGTGATGGCGCGGTGCTCGAAACCGGCTGCGTTTATATCGTGCCTTTGATTGAAAGCCTCAAGCTCAGCGCGGGCGTTTCTGCCGCAGCCAACCCAAAAAGTTCTACCGGCAGGCTGGACGTATTTACCCGCGTCATTACCGATTACGGCCAATCGTTTGACACGGTAAGTGCGGGCTACGAAGGGCCGTTGTACGCCGAGATAAGCCCCAAGACATTCTCCATACTGGTGCGTGAAGGCTCAACTTTAAGCCAGATACGCTTTCGTAGCGGAACCTGCCAGCACAGTGATGAAGAAATGCGCGCCCTGCATGAAGAAAACACTCTGGTTTTTTCCGGTAATGTCGACATCAACAATGGCATCGCCCTGAGTGTCGATCTCGAAGGATCCGGCAAGGGCAGTCTGATTGGTTACCGCGCCAAGCGCCATTCCGGCCTGATAGATTTAAGCAGGATTGGCGCATATGAAATTGATGATTTCTGGGAACCGATACTCAATCGCGGTGACAGCAGTCTTATTTTGGATCCTGACCAGTTTTATATTCTCGTATCCAAAGAAGCTGTCCATGTTCCTCCCAGCCATGCCGCTGAAATGGTGCCGATAAATCCGCTTGTGGGAGAATTTCGCGTTCACTACGCTGGTTTTTTTGACCCCGGCTTCGGTCATTCCAAAGCAGGTGGCACCGGTAGCCGGGCAGTGCTTGAAGTGCGCAGCCACGATGTTCCTTTCGTGTTAGATG
The DNA here is from genome assembly GCA_021775475.1 of Hyphomicrobiales bacterium. Lineage (GTDB taxonomy): Bacteria > Pseudomonadota > Alphaproteobacteria > Rhizobiales > JAJFHR01 > JAJFHR01. Next base: position 29,226 of record JAJFHS010000065.1, on the reverse strand, counting down.
ACGGCCAGATAATAGGCCGCCTGATTTACGAACGCCTGACAGATGTGCCCGATGTAATCTACGGCCAGGACATAGGCTCAAACTACCAGGCCCAGGGCCTGAAACTGTCCAAGCATTTCAAGGTTTAGGGGGAAGCATTTTAGAGGCGCTCAAGCGGCGCGCAGCCTGCACTCGCGGTCGCTTGTTAGTCCAACGCTGCGCTCGTCCAGGTCCTTCACTGGTAGTCTGTCGTCCTGTTGCGTCTGCCCTGCCGGAAGGGGTTTGTAATCCCTTCCGAAATATTCATGCCTATGCCGCCACAAGCTCGGTTTTCAGCAACTCCTCATTAACATCCTATCTCAATTCACCAAGCCGCATGTTCAGGGATAGCCAATCTTTCAGTGTGGCACCCGGACGAGCGAAGCGTTGGACTAGGGCCCAAGGGGCCCGCAGCCTTAGTGGCGCTTGAGCGTCACTTTACTGACTTGCCCACACGATGCGTGCGATCCAGTCAATTTCTGATGTTTGCAGCAGCCGGTTTTCATACTCCGGGTTAAACGACATGATTTCGATGGTGTGGGCGGTCTGGCGATAGAGGACTTTTACCAACACTTCGCCCTCTAGCGTGCGCACGACAATGCGGTCGCCGCGGCGCACGTTTGATCCCGGCGAGACGATAATTGTGTCACCATCGCGAAACACCGGCAGCATGCTGTCACCGGCAACTTCCAGCGCATAGGCGTTTTCGTCGTTAACGTCAGGAAACGACACTTCATCCCAGCCACCGCCAACCGGAAATCCGCCATCATCAAAATAACCGCCATTACCGGCTTGAGCAAAACCGATCAGTGGCAACAACCGCGATGGCCGTCGCGCGCCTGCGCCATCAATCTGATTTAAAATAGCCAGAAACTCATCCAGACTGGCTCCCGTCGCCTCAAGCGCCTTCGACAGGCTTTCCGTATTGGGCCAGCGCAGGCGCCCGCTTGGTGTCGCTCGTTTTGACTTGTTAAATGTCGTCGGGTCCAGACCGGCTTTGCGGGCAAGACCGGAAGGCGACAGGCCGTGGTGGCGAGCCAGAGCGTCGAGAGCGCCCCAGATTTTACGATGTGTCAGCATGAATGCGGAATTTTATCCTGTAATAGGCCATTTTTCAGTCTTTTAGTGCAAAAAATAGGAATTATTACCTTTTTTGCATTTTTTCACAAAGAAATCAATGTTTGATATTCATCCCCATCTTGTGGTCTGCACAAGAGGTGTCTAATGATGGTGCGAAGTTTTTCCAGCAGAGGTGAGTGGCTACGGTGACGTCAAAAACAATTTACAAAATCTGCTCGAAAGAAGAATGGGAAATCGCCTGTACAAAGGGTTGCTTTGAAGGTGCCGCCATTGATTTGTCTGATGGTTACATTCATTTTTCAACCGCCTCACAGGTATCGCAGACTGCCCGGCTGCATTTTACTGAACGCAAGGGGCTGGTTCTGGTGGCCGTTGCGGCAAAGCGCCTGGGCGATGATTTAAAGTGGGAAGCTGCGCGTGGCGGAGAATTATTCCCTCATCTCTATGCCACACTTGATGTGGACGCGGTAAAGTCAGTTACCGACCTGCCGGTAGCTGAGGATGGCGTCCATATTTTCCCGCCATTGGAAGATTGAGCCATGACCAATCCGCTGTTTTCTCTAGTCCAGCCGTTTATAACCAGACTTGACCCGGAAACCGCCCACGGGCTGGCCATTCAGGCATTGAAAGCCGGGATTTATCCCCGTCCTGAAACAGTTGCGCCCGATAATCTCGCCCAAACCGTTTTCGGCCTGAAGTTCGCCAACCCGGTTGGTATTGCCGCAGGCTTTGATAAAAACGCCGAAGTGCCTGATGCGATACTCAGGCTGGGCATGGGGTTTGCGGAAGTTGGCACGCTGACACCTCTGGCGCAATCAGGCAATCCACGCCCGCGCATCTTCAGGCTCAAGCAAAAACGCGGTGTCATCAATCGTCTCGGGTTTAACAATGATGGCCACGGGCCAGCACTCAGCCGTTTGCAGCAACGACAACAAAACGGCATTGTCGGGGTCAATATCGGAGCCAACAAGGATACGGCTGACAAAACGCTTGATTATGTTGCTGGTATCCAAACTTTTGCCCCGGTGGCATCATACTTCACCGTCAACATATCCTCACCCAATACACCGGGACTAAGAGGGTTGCAGCAGCGCGATGAACTCGATCACCTGCTCGCAGCGGTTTTGAGCCAACGTGATGCGTGCGCAAAAGAACAGGTCCGTGTACCCGTGCTGGTAAAAATCGCACCTGATCTAAACGAAGCCAAACTCAAAGACATTGTTGAAATCTGTCTGGAACGTGAAATTGACGGTGCCATAATTTCAAACACGACCATCACGCGTGACAGCGTGCAGGGTGCAGAAAATACAGGCGAAACCGGCGGTCTTTCCGGTGCGCCATTGTTTGAAAAATCAACCGCCGTGCTGGCCAGGTTCCATGTACTCAGTGCGGGAAAAATACCTCTCATCGGTGTTGGCGGCATTGATTCGGCACAAAGCGCATACGCAAAAATCACCGCCGGTGCGACGCTGGTTCAACTCTACACCGGGCTGATTTATGAAGGTGTCGGGCTGGTCGGTTCCATCATATCGGGTTTAAGTGACCTTTTGACCCGCGATGGCTATGAAAACATTACCGATGCCGTCGGTACGCGGGCAGAAGAATGGTCAACGAAATTCAATCAGGAAAAAGTTTGAAAAATGAATGTAAAAATTTATCACAATCCACGTTGCAGTAAATCGCGCCAGACCCTGGCCCTGCTTGAAGACCGCGGTGTCGAGCTGGAAATCATCGACTACCTTAAAACCCCGCCTTCTGCCGATGAGTTGAAATCAATCGTCAAAAAGCTGGGCGTGAGCGCCCGCGATATTGTCCGCAAAAATGAAGACGCCTACAAGGACAACAACCTTGGCGATACATCAAAAAGCGATGACGATATTATCGCTGCCATGGTGGCATCGCCAAAACTGATAGAGCGTCCGATTGTCGTTGCCGGTGAAAAAGCTGCCATCGGCCGCCCGCCCGAAAGCGTTCTGGATATCCTGTAACCCTTACCCCTCCTGTTCAAGGTAGGCATCGGTGTCGATAACCCGGGCATAGGTCATGGCCAGTGGAGCCATGAAGGCTGCGTGTACCATTGGTGCAGGCACATCGTGACCGTTGAATGCCTGTTCCTTGGCCCCGCAGGCATCTTCAACCACGGTGACCTCATAACCAAAATCAACCGCTGCACGTGCTGTGGCATCAATACACATCTGGCTCATGGCCCCGCAGATAATAACGTCGGTGATACCTTTTGCTTCCAGGTCTGCACGTAAGGATGTATCCTGGAAACTGTTAGGCCGGTGCTTGAGAATTGTCGGCTCATCACCCTTGGGGGCAACGGAGGAGTGAATTTCAGCGCCCTTTGATCCCGGCCTGAAAAACGGTGCTTCATCTGACGGTATTTCATGATGCACATGGAAAATCGAATGACCCTGGTTGCGGGCATTTTCCAAAAGGCGGGCCGCATTTGACGACACGTCGAGCATTTTATCGACCGGCCACAGGCCACCTTCAAAATAATCATTTTGGATGTCGACAAGAACAAGTGCTGTGTTTGACATTTTTAGCTCCTTTATTTGGCGTTGAATTAAAGCCTACACACCTGATCGAAAAATAGAAATTGGCGTAAATGACATTTAATGTGCTATATCTGCCAAATGACTATCTCAAAACGAAACCCAACAATCGCCATAATCGCCTATCCCGGCGTCCAGATGTCGGCCGTTCTCGGCCTTGAAGACCTGTTCATGATTGCCAATCGCAATGCCCACCAGCACGGGCGGGCGCAACTGACGGTCAGGCAGGTTGCCAACTGCGAAATGACGGATCCGGCATCGGCTGTGTATGATGCGGTGATCCTGCCACCAAGTCTGCAACACTCGCGCGGCGAAGGCCACACATCCATCCATACCTGGTTGCGCGCGCAACATAACGCCGGTGCGCTGATGTGTTCAATCTGTGCCGGAGCCTTCTGGCTTGGTCACGCCGGGCTGTTGCAAGGCCGCGCCATCACCACCCATTGGGATATTGAAGAAGAATTTTGCGCAACCTTTCCCTTAACCCGGGTAAACGCTGAACATTTGCTGATTGATGACACTGATATTGTCACCGCAGGCGGGTTGATGGCGTGGCTCGACCTCGGGTTTTTCATCGTCAATCGCTGGCTTGGGCCACAGGTCGTGTCACACACCGCGCGTCATCTGCTGGTTGATCCAAGCGGGCGCGAACAACGCAATTACCGCAGCTTCACACCGCAGCTTGGCCATGGTGAACCGGCAATCCTTGCCCTGCAACACTGGCTTGAAACCCATGTGGACACTGACATCACTGTTGAGACAATGGCGACCAGAACCCATCTTTCTCATCGAACTTTTCTCAGGCGTTTCAAAGCTGCCACCGGTTTTACGCCAAATGCCTATCTGCAAAACCTGCGCATCGAAAAAGCCCGCGATCTGCTCGAGCGCACGCGTATGCCGGTCAGTGAAATTGGCTGGAGTGTCGGCTATCACGATGCCTCCGCCTTCAGCCGCCTGTTTCGCAGCACCACAGGACTGACCGCTGGTGAATATCGCAAACGTTTTGGGGATTTACAGTTTTAAGAAAAACTCGCCCGCACCAGCGCCGGGTATCGCACAGCCAGGGTTAGTCCACGGACGATGAAAAACAACATCAACGCTGCCCACAGGCCGTGATTGCCATAAAGCGGCACCAGCATCCACCAGGCGGCAAGGTAGAGTGCTACACTTAAAATCATCAGGTTGCGCATCTCGGCGGTGCGGGTGACACCATTGTAAACCCCATCAAGCTGATAGGCGAGAATGGCGACAACCGGTGCAGCCGCTGCCCATGGCAGGTAAATTGATGCCGAATTTCTGACCTCGGCGTTAACCGTCAAGAAACTGATGACAACATCGCCGGCAAACCAGAAAACCACACTGACAAAGATAGAGATGGCAAATGCCCAAAGGGTCGAAAGCTTTACCACCCGGATGAAAGTTGCCCGGTTGTTTGCCCCCATCGCCTGGCCCACAAGGGTTTCAGCGGCAACGGCAAAACCGTCGAGGAAAAAAGCTGCCAGGGTGATGAAATTCAATAAAATGGCGTTGGCGGCCAGAATGATATCACCGCTCTTTGCTGCCTGTGCCGTGAACCACGAAAAGGCAAAAATCAGGCACAAGGTGCGGATCATGATGTCGCGGTTAATGATCATGGTACGGCGAAGTTTTGCCGGTTCCAGCAATCTCGCCAGATCAAAGGCACCGGGGCGCAGGCGCAATTCGCGCATCATCAACCAGAAGCCAAGCGCAAAAGCTGAATACTCCGCAATAACCGAAGCCATGCCCACACCAGCGACATCATAGCCCAGACCAAGAACAAAATAGATATCCAAAATGAGATTGACGCCATTTAAAACCAACTGGATCATCAGCGCCTTGGTGCTTTGGCCCAGACCGATAAACCAGCCGAGCAATACATAGTTGGACAGGACCGCTGGCGCGCTCCAGATGCGGATGTTAAAGTATTCAGACGACAGGCTTTCAACCCTGCTGGATGCCTCAACCAGATCAAAGGCAATCGTATTTAGGGGCAGTTGCAACACGATCAGAAAACCACCGGCAGCCAGACCAACAGCCAGGGCGCGGCCCAGACTGGCTCTTACCTCATCGTTGTTTCCAGCCCCGTGTGCCTGCGCTGTTAAAGCGGTTGTACTCATGCGCAAAAAGCCCAAGCCCCAGAACAAAAAGGTCAGGATCATCGAGCCCAGTGCGATGGCACCGATATAGGCCGCATCCTCCAGACGCCCCATAACAGCCGTATCAACCAGACCGATAAGCGGGGTCGACACGTTGGAAATGACAATCGGCACAGCGATTGCCAGTATTTGACGGTGGCTGATCATGGGTAAATAACAGTCGGTTTTAAAGGGATTTATTGGCGTAAAGTTTCCACAAACGCCCGATTACCCAAAGAGGAATAACGATCACGGCACCCAAAGCGAGATATCGCACCATCCACTCAACGGCACCAAATCCCATATCGTAAATCCTCAAAAACAGATTTTTGAGGCTGTTCCAGAAATTAAACGGATCAAGATCAAAAAACGACAGCATGATCCCCAGAAGAATGGAAAGTACCACCAGCCTGATAATGACGGCACTTGGCCGCCCGCCGATAAATTGATTGAACATGGTCGTTTATTCCATTTTGCCGTTGGACTGAAATTAATATGGGTTCTAGCATGTCATATGTCCACAACGAGGAAAAAAGTTAAAGACCTGTTGCCCGTGCAATTCATGCAGTGGTTTTCGCCCGCAACTGGCAGCCTAGAGACCATCAGCTCGAACTGTGTCGATTGTCACACATAGAAAGTCTGCCCTGCTCATAGCACCCACCGGTGCTGCCATCGGCCACCAACATGCTGATTGAAACATTCCCGCGTGGTAACAAACATTATCTCGTTGCCTATCCGTTTGAAGGGCGGCTGGCGCACCAGACACTGGGCCCTGGGTGAAAATCAGGTTTTCCCGATCAGCTCAGCCAGATTGCGACTATAGATAGGTGCCCTAACTTTTGCGGAAGACCACAGCGGCAAGCCAGCCGCAGAACAGAGCGATGAGTACCGCGATGATGCCATAGGTGGTTGGCGTTTTCTGGGCCATTTGAAAGATGAACCGTTCAAAACCGCTTTTGGTTATATAGAGTGGGGAGTTTTGTACGTGGACTAGCTTGCCATCGCGGAACAGATATACATCGGCGGAATAACTGCCCACGGTGACAATTGCGGGTAATTCAATCGCGGCCCTGAAAAGCGTATTCCCCAAAAACCGGACACCGCCTGAACTTTCGACAAACAGCTTGTCTTTCTTCTTGATTTTGATGATGGCTTTTTTGAATTTTTCAAATTCGTCTGTGCCTGTAAGGTTTTTATTTTTTCCAGGCACAAACTTCAGGTTTTCAAAACCGATCTGATATCTTTGCAAAACTTCCGGCGCGGCAATGGCCCTGATGTTGCGGGTGCTGGCAACTGCATAATAACTCGGAATGTCTTTGAAGGTTTGCGAGCCGTAGTTCATCCAGATACCGGCGATTTTTTCTTTGCGCCGCGCGGTAATATCCTCGCTCGGGCCGCGCACCACCACCACCACATCTTTGGCAAGCGCTCTGACAAACATGTTTTCTGCTTCAACCGCACCAAACAACAATATCTCGGCCCCGGTGAAGGTAGATTCGACCTTGATCAACGGGTCGGAAATATCGGTTACCAATTGCTGGGCATCAGCCTGTCTTGGTAAAAGTAAAGCCAGACACAAAACCGCAAAAAGCCTGAATGCCGATTGATTTAATGAGGACGAGTACCGCATCTTATTGACCCGCCGCAATGCTGGTGATTGAGAATAAATCATTTGGCTCTATCAATAGATCAAGGGCCAGTCGCAGGGCAACCCCCAGTACCATAATTGCCAACAGTGCGCGCAATTGCTCAGCCTTGAGGCGCTGACCGGCTTTGGCACCAAATTGTGCACCAATCACCCCGCCAGCCAACAGCAGCATCGCCAGAACAAAATCCACAGTCTGGTTTTCGGTTGCATGCAGAACCGTCACCAGAGCGGTTACAAAAATAATCTGAAACAGCGACGTTCCCACCACCACATTGGTGGGCATGCGCAACAGGTAAATCATCGCCGGGACCATAATGAAGCCGCCGCCCACACCCATGATTGCCGCCAGTATTCCAACCGCCACGCCAATCAGCACCGGCGGGATAGCCGAGATGTACAGTTTCGAGCTTTTGAAACGCATTTTCAGCGGCAGCCCGTGTATCCAGTTGTGCTGCCCCGGTTTCTTGAACCCGACGCGTTCGCCTTTTTGCGCCCGACGAATGACTCTCAGGCTTTCGATTAACATCAAGGCACCGATAGTGCCAAGGAAGACCACATATGACAGCGAGATTAAAAGATCGACCTGGCCAAGTTTTTTCAGCAACCCGAAAATCCACACACCGATAAAAGACCCGATCACACCACCACCGAGCAGCACCAATCCCATTTTTATATCAACCGCGCGCTTGCGCCAGTGGTACAGCGCACCCGACATCGAGGCGGCGACAACCTGGTTGGCTTCAGAGGCAACGGCGACTGCTGGAGGAATGCCGGAAAAAATTAACAATGGGGTCATCAAGAAGCCGCCGCCAACACCAAACATGCCGGACAGAAATCCGACAGCCCCGCCCATGGCAAGGATCATGAAAATGTTTACAGACAATTCCGCGATCGGCAGATATATTTGCATCCGTCAGCCCAAACAGTGCCTGATAAGGCTAGGTAATAGGTAATTGAAAAGACGTCTAAATTCAGATGTTTTTCAAAAAGGTTGAGCCTATATCTTAAACGCTGGCAAACCAGCGATGTCAATGTGTAAAACGCAACAATTTGAACAGGTCACGCCCCGGAATATAAAAGAAAAATCGTTACAGTGTATTCGAAAAACCTCTTGCCTTACTTGGCTGTGGTCAAGGTGCTGGTCAATGAGTATAATTCCTCAGGCTCTATCAACAGATCAACTGCCAGTCTAAGCGCAACCCCAAGCACCATAATTCCTAACAATGCGCGCAATTGTTCTGCTTTGAGACGACGCCCTGCCTGGGCACCAAATTGAGCGCCAACCACGCCACTGGCCAACAACAGCATGGCCAGAACAAAATCCACAGTCTGGTTCTCGGATGCATGGAGAATGGTCACCAGACCGGCGACAAAAATGATTTGAAACAGCGAGGTTCCCACAACCACATTGGTGGGCATGCGTAAAATGTAGATCATCGCCGGGACCATAATAAATCCACCGCCAACACCCATAATAGCAGCCAGAATTCCAACGGCCATACCTATAAGTACAGGTGGGATGGCGGAGATGTATAGTTTGGAACTTTTGAATCGCATCTTAAACGGCAGACCATGTATCCAGCTATGTTGTCCTGATTTTTTCAAACTGATGCGCTGGCCTTTTTTGGCCCGGTGAATGGCCCGCACGCTTTCAATCAGCATCAGGGAACCGATGGACCCCAGAAAAACCACGTAAGACAGAGAAATCAGAAGGTCGGTCTGTCCCAGTTGTTTGAGCAGCGCAAAAATCCACACGCCGATAAAGGACCCGGCAACACCGCCGGCCAGAAGTATCAGGCCCATTTTGATATCAATGGCGCGCTTTTGCCAATGAAACAGCGCGCCCGACAAGGAGGCTCCAATAACCTGATTGGCTCCCGAAGCTATGGCCACCGCAGGGGGAATTCCGGAAAATATCAACAATGGTGTCAGCAGGAAGCCACCACCGACACCAAACATGCCGGATAAAAAACCCACAGCCCCGCCCATGGCGAGAATCATGAATACATTTACGGACAATTCCGCAATAGGTAAGTATATTTGCATTTGTCAGCTTGGGCTCTAAAATAGGCTTTCGAAAGGCTCCGTCCCGCGCAACATTTTTCGAAACAGCTAAAAAATTATCTTAAACGCCCGCAACCCGGCGCTGTCAATGCGTCATTCCCGATTTTTCGGATCAGATCGATGAATAAAGGTCTGATTTTGTTTTCAGGGTAATTTTGTTGGATAAAACTAGCCTGTGGCAGCCTTAAGTTTGCTCACCAGGGTGGGATCTATATTGCCGGAGACCGGGAGTTGATTTTCTTGCTGGAAATCCTTGATGGCTTGTCGCGTTTGCGTTCCCATAACACCATCGGCAGGTCCCGGATTGAAACCAAGTCTGGATAAATATCCCTGAGCCAGAATGACAAGCTGCTTTTGGTTGAAGGCAGAATCAAGACCAGCCTGCGCAGTTTCGACCGAACGCTGCCAGCCATCGGCAGGAAGAACCACCTCGTTGGCTTTTTGGCTCAAGGTTGCCGGGCGCCAGCTATTGATCAAAAGGTTTGTCCGGGCAATCTCGTCAGCCGTCATGCGCTTTTCAATGGCCTCGGCCCGCGCCCTGGCATCTGTGTCACCCTGGTTGGCGGCGATTTGAAACCAGAAATATGCCTTTGAGGAATCTTTGGCAACACCCAGACCGCGATCATGAAGGATGGCCAGATTGAACTGGCTGTCGGCGAGACCAAGTTCAGCGGCTTTGCGAAACCAAACTCCGGCCTTGGCGAAATCAGGTTTGCCATTGCCGCCATCGGCATAGATAACAGCGAGGTTATGTATGGCCTTGAGGTTGCCTTTCATGGCTGCGCGTTCATACCAGATGCGTGCAGCGGTTTTATCTTTTGCCACGCCACGGCCTTTTTCGTAAAAAGTACCGAGGATATATTGCGCCGGTGCAAGGCCTTGTGCGGCAGCTTTTTGATACCATGAAATTGCTTTGCCAAAATTTTGCGAAACCAGTTTTCCGGTGGTGTAACGGTTGGCAATTTCAAACTGCGCGGTTGCATTGCCTAACGCGGCTGCACGACGCAAGGCCATCGGTCCAATAGTCTCGGGCGGCAATGGCTCCATGGATTGGGCTGCCATAGCATCATTTAAAACCGCTGGTCCAGACGATGTCGCTGCATTCAACCGTGCCACCTTGACTGAGCTTCGTTGCCGTTTTTTCTGTTTGGCTCCGGTTAATTCACTAAGAGTTGCCGCTGAAGTTACAATCTTTGGTGGCGTTGGTGCGCTGGCTGCTGGTCGCGAAGTATTTTGCGACACCGGGGCGATGGCAGGTTTGGCGGCCTTGGGAGATTTCGCAGTGTTGTTGCTTTCTGGTGTTTGACGATTTTTCTTGGTCGCATTATCTGACAGCTTGTTCCTGGAAACGGTGGCTGCCGGGGTGCGGGCTGAAGAGTTTGAAATATTCGGTGCTCTGTCACCAATGAGCTTTGCAGCTGACAACGCACCAATAACCAGCAGCACAGCGGCAGTCGCCAACAGGAGTGTTTTGCGTTTTTTATTACTTTCAGTGGCCATGGCGAGGAAGCTGTTTTTGGCGTGCGAGCCATCTCCCTCATCAGCCTTTTTCCTCTCCCCATCACTGGCCAGGTTCCTGGGGCTTAATGAAGCAGCCTGAGCTGCCCGGCGAGCAGCTTCCAGGTAGTTTTGATTTAATGTCGGGGCAGAGCGCTCGCCTCCTGCTTTTTCAGGTGTGCCTGTCTCGCCATCGGCTTCGCCAAAGAATGGATCAATGCGCTTTTCATGTCGCAAGGGTGAGGCAGGTTCGTAAGGGTTGTCGTCAATATCTGTTTCCAGATTGTCTTCAACATCAATCCCTGGAATACCAACAATCTTTTCCGATGCTGACAGGCTATCTGTCTGCAGTGGTGATGTTTCCAGGGTGACCAGCCGTTCAACAACTTTTTCAAGCGTGTCGTGGACGGCCTCAAGCGTGTCTTGATTTTGCAGCTCCGCGTTCCTGGAAGAATCCTGAAGCTGATCAAATTTTTGCCTCAAAGCCTTCACCGGCTCAGCCATGTTGCCGGTCGGCTGATTGCCCACACCGGCCGATACTGCTTCTTTGGCGCTGCGCCGCGCCGCTGCTATGGCCGTTTCCTGCAAGTTATGCATTTCATTACGCAACTCGGCAATTGACGCTGAAATTTCTTTCTTGTTCAATCCGTCATCAGCCATAATGGCAGCCACATGTTCAGCCGATCGCTGGGCGGCATTTTCAACCGCTTTTTGAGCCGCCTGATCCACCATGGTTTCCATGGTTTGAATAGCTTTTTGACTGGAATTTAAAGTGTTTTCCCGCGCCGCGTTGCGGTCTTGCTCGACAGCGTCAAACAGCTGATTGACGCTGTCCTCCAAAGCCGAGAGCCGCAGGTATTGTTGTTCGGTGGCCTTTAGCTGTTTGGATATTTCTTCAAACCGGACCTCATATTGATCATTTGTCGCCGACGCACGGGTTGTTTGCAGAATGTCGTCAAGCTGGGCGCTGAGTTGGCTGGTGCGTTCTTCAAGGGCCTGAATTTGTGGGTTGGTCTCACGGTTAAGCGATCGATCCAGGCGATCATTCAGTATGTTGATCTGTTCTTCGAAACCAGAAATTTCCTCTGTACTGGCCTCTGTATGCAAAACCCGCTGCGACAGTTGTGCAAGACGCCGCTCCATGTCGCCAACCGTGCCGGAAAGTTGCAGCACAACGTCATTGTTTGACGCTGCCGTGCGCGAACTTAATTCAGACAGACGCGCCTGAATGCTTTTCATAACATCCGAATTCTGGCGATCGCTGTTTTCGATATGTTTAATCACTTTTCGAAGCGCTGCTTCAACCTCAATCAAACCTTGATCTGATTGTGATTTCGATGCTTCCCTGGCCTCGACAATGCTGTCCAGCCTACCGGCCAGAGCTGTTAACCTGTCGTCGAGAACATCGGGTTTTCTGGATGCATAGCGTTCTGGCGCGGGCTCGTGTTCCCGGGTTTCACGTGATCGATCCTGGCGCGTGACGGTTCTGACCGCAAGATCGCTCCATCCGCGTGAGCGCGGATGATCGGCTTCCCATTGATCGAGATCCACTTGATTTGGTGACCGGTCAAAAACCGTATCAAGCCTGGCGGCAATATCTTCTATTTTCTCCTGAAGGTGATGCGATTTGGAAGCTGATGCCGCAGCCAGCTTTGGCGTGTTGGCTTCTTGTCTTCGTCCTGGTTGTGGTTGTTCGTCATATAAATCTGCCGGCTCGCCGCTGCCGTCCAAAATCACATGGTTGAGCCATTGCCCCAAAGTCATGCCATGGCGTCGGGCAGCCTCTTTGGCGGCCTGACGGGTCGCCGGCTGAATTCCTTTGACGCTCCACGGATTACCAGGTTTCATTCTTGCTCCATCGCTCCTAAATCGTTACCTGATCGGTATTTAAAAGTTCAAAGCAGGCTTGCTGCTTCGTAACTCGGTGACCAGATTTCCGACGGATGCGCGGCTGTCGGTCGGCAAAAACCGAATTTTACTTATCAAACTGGAGAATCCGCCGTTCATGGTAAATATTTGGTTAACAGTCTTTCGATTTCATTAAGGTTTTTGCCGATTAGTGGAAAACATTGCCAAAAAAAGGCGTTTCGAGCCCATATTTCGGCCTTAAATTGACGTTAACGTGAGGGTAAGGTTATTTATCCATGATTCAGGTGAAGTTGAAGTGATCCTGAATGAAAGGGTATCCCATGAATCAAAGCGCTGAAATAGCCGAGATTGTTCCCCGGGTTTTCACAATTTCTGACCTGTCTTCCGAGTTTGAACTCACCACCAGAACGTTGCGGTTTTACGAGACCAGAGGGCTGCTTGAACCCCGGCGGCGCGGCCAGACCAGATTGTATTCGCGCCGTGATCGCGCCCGCCTCAAACTTGTTTTACAGGGCAAGCGCGTGGGGTTTTCCTTAACCGACATCAAGGAAATGCTGGATTTGTATGATTTGAAAGACGGTCAGGCGACCCAGCTTCGGGTCAGCCTCAAGCGATTTAAGGAGCGCATTGGTGATCTCGAGCGCCAGAAGATCGATGTCGAGGAAGCCATTACCGACCTCAACCGCACCTGTCAGATCGTTGAAGGCATGCTTGACCCCGGATCGTGATCCAGATCAAGGCTTGCCCGTCCTGGATGTTGTTTGCTGCCTGCTACATATAAACCGATAAAAAGGCCACCGCCATGCCTACCTACAAAGCCCCGATCACGGATGTTGAGTTTCTTCTCAATGATGTGTTGAAGCTGGAGGGCTACAACACACTTGGCAGCTTTAGCGATGCCACCCCTGATCTGGTATCGGCGATCGTTGCCGAGGCTGGCAAATTCGCTGAAGAAGTGATGCAGCCACTTAATCAGATCGGTGATGAAGAAGGCTGTGGTTTTGACAATGGCAAGGTTACAACCCCGAAGGGTTTTGATCAGGCGTACCGGCAATTTGTCGAAAACGGCTGGGGCGGTCTCAGTGCTGATCGCGAATATGGCGGTCAGGGTTTGCCCCAGGTGATCGGTGCTATCGTCAATGAATTTGCGTCGTCAGCCAATATGGCCTTCGCCATGTATCCGGGCCTCACTCATGGTGCGTATACGGCAATTTTCAAACACGGCTCGGACGAACAAAAGGCAACCTACCTGCCCAAACTGGTTACCGGTGAGTGGTCGGGAACCATGAACCTTACCGAAAGTCATTGCGGTACCGATCTGGGATTGATGCGCACCAAAGCGCAAGTGCAAGAAGATGGCTCATACAAGATAACGGGTACGAAAATATTCATTTCCGCCGGTGAGCACGACCTCACCGAAAATATCATTCATCTGGTTCTGGCCCGCATTGAAGGCGCTGTTGACGGCATCAAGGGCATTTCGTTGTTCGTGGTGCCGCGCAATATTATTGCCGAAAATGGCACTGTTGGCGAAAACAACAATGTCTCTTGCGGCGCGGTTGAAGAAAAAATGGGCATCCACGGCAACTCAACCTGCGTCATGAATTATGACGGCGCCACCGGCTGGCTGGTTGGCGAGGAACACAAGGGCATGCGTGCCATGTTCACGATGATGAATGAAGCGCGACTGGGTGTCGGTATCCAGGGGCTGGCAGCATCAGAAGTCGCCTACCAGAATGCTGTTGAATATGCCAAAGACCGCTTACAAGGCCGTTCTTTAACCGGGGCCAAGTTTCCCGACAAGCCCGCCGATCCCATCATCGTCCATCCCGATATCCGCCGCACACTTCTCAATATTAAATCATTCAATGAAGCCGCGCGCGCCTTCATTCTGTGGAGCGCTATCAAGGCTGATGTAGCGCGCTGGGGTGAAGATGAAGAGGCCCGCACCGCTGCTGATGATCACATGGAATTATTAATGCCGGTGATCAAGGGTGTTTTGACTGACACAGGCTTTCAAAACACCGTAGCCGCCCAACAGGTGTTTGGCGGTCATGGCTACATTCGCGAATCGGGCATGGAGCAATTTGTTCGCGATGCCCGCATCGCCATGATTTATGAAGGCGCTAATGGCGTCCAGGCGCTTGATCTGGTTGGCCGCAAGCTGCCGCGCCATGGCGGCCGTGCCTTGATGGGTTTCTTCAAGGAAATTGATGAAAATCTTGCCCGCATCAAAGACAACAAGGAATTGGATTTTGTCCATGGACCGCTAAAAAAAGGTCGCGAAGATCTCGAAAAAGCCACCATGTGGTTTATGTCGAACGGAATGAGCAACCCGGACAATGCCGGTGCCGGATCCACCGATTACATGCACCTGTTTGGTCTGGTGGTATTAGGGTTGATGTGGCTGCAAATGGCGGAAAGCGCGCAAGAGAAACTTGATTTGAGCAAAGGCAATACCGACTTTATGAAAAACAAGATCATCACCGCCCATCATTTCATGCAACGTTTGATGCCCGAGACAGCTGCCCACCTTGCGCGTATCGAAAGCGGCGCTGACACCATGATGTCGATGGCGTCTGAGGCATTTTAAAAGAGAGGCTAAATCAAAATGACCGACTGTTTAATATACGATGCGGTGCGCACCCCGCGCGGGCGTGGCAAAAAGGACGGCAGTTTGCATGAAGTAACAGCGCTTGAGCTTGCCACCCAGACGCTAAGAGCGATCAAATCGCGCAATCAACTGGATACTTCCGCCATAGACGATGTGGTTCTGGGCTGTGTTGACCCGGTGGGCGAAGCTGGCGGAGATATAGCCCGCGCCGCTGTTATCAACGCCGATTATGACGAATGTGTCGCCGGTGTGCAGATCAACCGGTTTTGTGCCTCAGGCCTTGATGCTGCCAATTTTGCCACCAGTCAGATTATGGCCGGGCAACAGCAGATGGCCATTGGCGGTGGTGTTGAATCAATGAGCCGAGTAGGGCTGGGGGCGTCCGGCGGTGCCTGGCCGATGGATCCGCAGATTGCGATTAAATCCTATTTCGTACCCCAGGGCATTAGCGCCGATCTCATCGCCACCAAATACGGCTATAGCCGCGATGACGTCGATGCCTACGCGGTCGAAAGCCAGAAACGCGCCGACACGGCCTGGAAAGACGGCCGTTTTGATAATTCGGTCATCACCATCAAAGACATCAACGGTCTCACCATTCTCGACCATGACGAACACCGCCGCCCTGAAACCACCATGCAGACCCTTGGGCAACTCAAGGCCTCATTTGCCGATATGGGAGATTTCGCCGGTTTTAACGCGGTTGCCATCCAGCGTTACCCGGAAATAGAGACGCTTAATCACGTTCATCATCCCGGTAATTCATCGGGCATTGTCGATGGTGCCGCAGCCGTTCTGCTTGGCAATGCGGAAGCCGGGAAAAAGGCCGGTTTGAAACCGCGCGCGCGTATTAAATCCTTTGCCAACATCGGCTCGGAACCCTGCATCATGTTAACCGGCCCGATTGAAGTCAGCCGTAAAGCACTAGCGCACGCCGGAATGACCACAGGCGACATTGACCTTTATGAAATCAACGAGGCCTTTGCTTCGGTGGTTCTACACACCATGCAGCAGCTTGATATCGGCCACGACAAGGTCAACGTCAACGGCGGGGCCATCGCCATGGGCCATCCTTTAGGCGCTACCGGTGCTATGTTGCTGGGAACCCTGATTGATGAGCTTGAACGCCGCGATCTTGAATGCGGTCTGGTGACCCTGTGCATCGGTGCGGGCATGGGAACAGCCACTATAATTGAGCGGGTATAGGCATGACTTACAAAAATTTTACACTTGATATTGATGCCGACGCAATTGCGCTTGTCACCTGGGATATGCCCGGTCGTTCCATGAACGTCATGACACCGGAATCATTTGGCGAGCTTGCAGAATTAGTTGAAAAAGTCGCTGAAGATGACGCCATCAAAGGCTGTGTCATCACCAGCGGCAAAGATACGTTTTCCGGTGGTGCCGATATCTCCATGCTGGCGGGCTTTTTAAAAACCTATGAGGAAAACCTCAAAAAAGGCGATGAAGTTGCCGCCGTGCAAGAGTTGCATGATACCGGAAATATTCTGTCGAAACTTGCCCGGCGCATTGAAACCTGCGGAACCCCCTTTGTTGCCGCTCTCAACGGCACCACCATGGGCGGGGCGTTTGAACTGGCTCTGGGCTGTCATTACCGTATCTCCATACGGGATAAATCAATAAAAATGGGCCTGCCCGAAAGCCGCATAGGTCTGCTCCCCGGTGGCGGCGGCACCCAGCGTGTTGCCCGGCTGATCGGGGCGCAAGACGCCTTGCAGATGATGTTGCAGGGCCGCACCTATGACCCCATCCGCGCCAAGGGCATGAAGCTCATCCACGCTCTGGCGGACAGCCGCGAAGAAATGATTTTGGAGGCTAAAAAGTGGATCAACGACGGCGGCAAAGCTGTCGCACCCTGGGACATGGACGGTTTTCGCATTCCCGGCGGGCTGGTTTATTCCAAGGCAGGCGTCATGACCTGGTCGGCAGGCAATGCCATTTACCGCCGCGAGACGTATGATAATTACCCGGCAGCGCGCGCTATAATGTCGTGTGTATACGAGGGATTGCAGGTGCCGATGGATGTTGGCCTGCGCATTGAAGCCAGATACTTCACCAGCCTTATGCGCGGGGATGTTGCCCGCAATATGATCAGGACATTATTCCTGTCGATGCAGGAACTCAAAAAAGGTGCCAGACGCCCGGCTGATGTGCCGGAATATAAAGTCAAAAAGCTTGGCATTCTTGGTGCCGGGATGATGGGGGCAGGCGTTGCCTTCGTTTCCGCCCATGCTGGTATGGAAGTGGTGTTGCTTGACCAGAGTGCGCAAGCAGCCGAACGCGGCAAAGCCCATTCCGAAACCCTGCTCGATAAGGCAATATCGCGCGGACGTGCGACACCGGAAAAGAAACAGGCGTTGCTCGACAACATCACGCCGACAGATGATTACGATTTGCTTGAAGGTTGCGACCTGATCATCGAAGCGGTGTTTGAAAATCGCGATATCAAGGCAGAGGTTACAAAGAAAGCCGAAGCGCAAATATCCAACACCGCTGTCTTCGGCTCCAACACCTCAACTTTGCCAATCACCGGATTGGCCAAGGCAAGCACGCGCCCGGAAAATTTCATCGGTATTCACTTCTTCTCACCCGTTGACAGGATGGCGCTGGTGGAAATTATCATGGGTGAAAAAACCAGCCCTGAAACCCTTGCCAAAACGCTTGATTATGTCCGCGCCATCCGCAAAACACCCATTGTCGTTAATGACAGTCGCGGCTTTTATACCTCACGCGTGGTCTCAACCTACATCGATGAAGGCCTCACCATGTTGTCCGAAGGCATTCCCGCTGCCATGGTCGAAAATGTCGGCCGCATGGCCGGCATGCCGATTGGTCCCTTGTCGCTCAATGATGAAGTCAGCCTTGATCTTGCCCACAAGATAGCTACGGCTGCCCGCAAGGACCTTGGCGATAAATATATCGAAGTGCCGCGCGATATCATCCTCGACGAGATGGTGGTAAAACGCGACAGATTGGGACGCAAAAACGCACGTGGTTTTTATGATTACCCCGAAAAGGGCAAAAAACATCTGTGGCCGGACTTACACACAATCCTTCCTGATACTGTCAATCCTGACACGATTGATGTGGATGAATTGAAACATCGTTTCTGGACAATCCAGGCGTTGGAAACAGCCAGATGTTTTGAGGAATCCGTTCTAACAGATGTGCGCGATGCCGATGTCGGTGCCATTCTGGGCTGGGGCTTTGCCCCGTTCACCGGCGGGCCTTTAAGCTATATCGACACCATGGGAGCAGAAGCCTTTGTTGCCCGCTGCCAAAGCCTCGAAAAAACTCATGGAATAAGGTTTAAACCCAGCGCGTTGTTAAAGGAAATGGCTGCCAACGGGGAAACCTTTTATTCAAGATTTAATCCCAAACCGGACGATAGAGTAGCCTAAGGTCCAATTTTGCCATATTGTGGATATATGGTTTAATGGTGAAAACCACATTGATGGAGAATGTCATGGGAAAGAAATTTCTTATTGCAGCTGTTGTGGCCACTGTTGTGCTCGGCGCGGGCTTGTATGCCCGATCTGATCTTCTCGCCGCCGGAAATTCACAATCGCGCTATGTTTTGAAAGATACCGGCAATGGATACCTGCGCCTGGATACCAAAACCGGCGAAATGTCGTTGTGCCAGCCCAAAGCAAACTCCTTTGTCTGCGAAGCTGTTGCTGACGATCGTGAGGTGCTGGAAAAAGAAATTGCCCGGCTTGATGACAGAATTGGTGTGTTAAAACGCCATATCAAGAAAAACGATAGCACCTATTTCAAGCTTCCCAGTGATAAGGAAGTCGATAAAGTTCTGTCGTATTTCGAAGGGCTGGTTAAGCGATTTAGAAGCTTTTCTGATTTTCTCGATGGTGAGGAAAAAGCTGACGACAGCATTTAGTCAACAATCGCGTAAAAATGCTTCGATCCTGCTGTTGCCTTGCGCTGCCAACTGGCCGCCAAAGGCAATAAACACGTGCGCACCTCCGGGATAGATTGCCAGATCTGAAGAATTATCTGCCGATGCCCAGCGGTTGGCCATGAACAGACTGTCATCTAACAAAGGATCTTTGGTGCCTATGGTGAAAAGGGCAGGGGGAAGATTGCCAAGGTTCTCATGAAGGGGAGATATGTCCGGGTCAGCCAGCGAAAAACCGTCGGGAATAAAATGATCAACAAAAATCTCCATGTCGCGGGTGTTTAAAATCAGTTTTTCCTCCCCCCACTGCCGCGCACTCGGTGTCAGCGCCAGATCATAACAGCCGCACACCAGATTAGCGCCACAAAATGCCGAGATCGAATGCTTGTTACGCAGACGCAACAACGTGATAACGGCCAAGTGCGCCCCGGCTGATTCACCGCCAATCAACAGTCTTTCAGTGCCAAAGCGTGCTTTTGCATTTTCAATCAGCCACAAAGCTGCCGCCTCGCAATCATCCGGCCCCGCCGGATGGGGATGTTCGGGGGCGAGGCGATAATCAACACTGACCGTGGCAATCCCGCATTGCGTCACAAGTTGTTCCATGCGGGCATCATGCTGGTCGGCTGCCCCCAGCACCCAGCCGCCGCCATGAATATGTAAGTATACCCCGGTCGGGTTTTGTGGAGAAATAATGCGGATATTGATTTTGCCCGCACCACCGTCAATTTCCTCATTAACCGCCCGTGGCGATTTTGGCGGCAGGGGAAAAGGACCCAGACCCCGCGCCCGCTCCGCCCGTAATTGAGCAAGGGGAAACGACCATTGGTCCGGTAGTGACGAGATACTGTCAAGAATTGTGCGATTGATGGCTGTGGTTTCGGCACTGATAGCGCTGGGGGAAAATACTGAAAGGTCAGGGGCAAACATGAGCAATACTATGCTATCAACGGAAAAGTTTTCAAGGGGTTATAGTCAGGAAAATTGGTCGTGGGGGGCAACTGACAGTTTGGGAGGGGGCCTTCGCCGTCAACCACCATCCCCACGTGATTTTTATTAAATCTCAACGCGGGCGTTGACTTGACGAAATCAGGGCAACATTGTGATTGTTGGAGTAAACAGACAAAAGTGCCATAAAATGACTTACGCATGTTTTTCAGTTTCGATTAGCGATGCCATCGCCCATATTTGTCTTAAACGCGGTGATGAGCTCAATACGATGATCCCTGCGTTCTGGCGCGAACTCCCTGAAATCATTGGCGCTATTGATGCCAATGCCTCAGCGCGCGTCATTGTGCTAAGTGCTGAGGGCAGGCATTTTTCTGCCGGTATGGACCTCGCCGCCTTTGCCGCACTGACGCCTGACGAAGACGAGGAAACCGGACGCGCCCAGGCAAGATTGATGCGTTCGATAGAAAAACTGCAACGCAGTTTCACCTGTCTTGAGCAATCACGTATACCTGTTCTGGTGGCAATTCAAGGTGCGTGCATCGGTGCCGGGCTGGATTTGGTCTGTGCTTGTGATATGCGTTATTGCACCCACGATGCCTTTTTCACCATTCATGAAATCAACCTCGGTATGACAGCCGACGTGGGTACTTTTCCAAGGTTGACAAAACTGCTGCCCGATGGGCCGTTGCGTGAACTGGCCTACACCGGGCGAAAACTTGAGGCCGGCAAAGCCAGACACTTGGGGTTTGTTAACGAGATATTTGAAAACCACGACGAAATGATGGATGTGGTCATGCAGACAGCGCGCGAAATAGCGGTAAAATCTCCCTTGGCCATCTGGGGTTCGAAAGAAATGATCACCTATGCCCGCGATCATACAACCACTGATAGCCTCAAGCACGTGGCAACCTGGCAGGCTGGAATGTTTCAGGAAGAAGATGTCCGCGAAGGCTTAAGCGCGCAGATCGAAAAACGTAGCGCTGAATTTGATGATCTGCTGGCAGATAAGGATTTGTTTTAACGTGTTTCCGGTCTTAGCGGAAACATCAAGGCAGCAAGCGCTGCCCGGCGCTCCTGCGCCGCGCATAGTGCAGGCCCGAGCATCGCGAGGATTAGCCGTGAACGGAGGAAATCAATGCCGGATACTGAAATTAAATCAACTCAACTGTCGTTGCACATGGTGCAGTCGAAACATGACATAGTTGTTCCGACAAATGGCCGCGAAATGATTGATATAACCCGTTTGTTGCAACGCTGGATCAGTCAAATCGCTGCCAAAGATGGCATGTTGACCATCTTCATTCGTCATACATCAGCGTCTTTGACAATTCAGGAAAATGCCGATCCAGATGTTCAGTTCGATCTGCTGGATGCCCTTGACACTCTCGCCCCTGAACATGCTCCTTACCGGCACACGAGTGAGGGTAAAGATGATATGCCCGCCCACATTAAATCAGCGATAACCGCAACCAGCCTTAGCATGCCGGTTGATAATGGCGAACTTGGTTTGGGCGTCTGGCAGGGAATTTATGTGATCGAACACCGCGCCGCCTCACACCAGCGCAAGCTGTCGCTTCATTTTATCGGCGAGCTTGACGCTGGTTAAAGCGCGTTTATCTGGATCCCAGGTCAACCCGGTTGGTTGGGCTGGCCTGGAACTTATCAGAATATACCTTAAAGGCCGCGCTGATCGCAGGTTTTATCGAAAGGTCTGGCAGAATAAACAGCCACGTTCTGGCGCGAAGTTACAAACAGGCTGAACCCGCGGCTGATACCACCAAGAAAGTCTTTAAGAACGGTTGCTATTGTCATGTCACACCCCAAATCATGTTTTCTATTGTCGAGTTATCGACGGTTTCGATATTGCAGATATAGGGAAAATGACAATGGTGACAAATGTTGTTTTTTCAAAGCTGATATGCGTTTTTTGCATAGGAGGAAACGTTAAAAAAATTAACCTTTTCAAAGGTTAATCGCTATAATCGCGAAACCCATCTGTTGCGGTTACAAGGGCGTCAATTATTCCGGGTTCTGTTGTTGCGTGCCCGGCGTCAGTAATTATTTTCAATTCAGCTTCGGGCCAGGCCTTTGACAACTCCCATGCAGTTGTCATCGGCGTTACCACATCATAGCGCCCTTGCACGATAACGCCGGGTATGTGGCGAATTTTTCCCACATTGGCGAGCAGTTGATCATCGGATTTCATGAAGCCGCCATTGACGAAATAATGACATTCAATGCGGGCAAAAGCGATGGCAAACCGGTCACTGCCAAATTTTTCTATTCTGCTGGCGCTAGGCAAAAGTGAGATTGTTGTACCCTCCCATTTACTCCAGGCACGTGCCGCTGTGCGTTGAATCTCGGCATCTTCGCTGGTTAATCTGCGATAATAAGCGCCAACCATGTCATGGCGTTCATCTTCAGGTATGGGCGCTAGATAATCTTCCCAGGCGTCCGCAAATAGCTTATTGCAGCCATTTTGGTAAAACCACTCGATTTCACTGCGCCGGATAGTGAAAATTCCCCGTAAAACCAGCTCACTGACACAATCGGGATAGGTTTGGGCATAGGCAAGCGACAGGGTTGAGCCCCACGAGCCTCCCAGCAACTGCCATTTTTCGAGCCCGAGATGAACCCGCAACCTTTCCATATCTTCAACCAGATGCCAGGTCGTATTGTCTTCAAGACAGGCATAAGGGGTTGAACGCCCGCAGCCACGTTGATCAAACAGTATTATTCGATAGGCCGATGGGTCGTGCAGACGGCGCAACGAACTGTTGCAGCCGCCACCGGGCCCGCCATGCACAATCACCACCGGTTTTCCGAGCCGGTTGCCGCATTCCTCATAATATATTTCGTGCACATCGGAAACTTTAAGATGCCCCGTGGTGTAGGGCTTAAGCTCCGGGTAAGCAACGCGAAATTCCATTGTCATAGTGCAGTATCCAGCTAATGAATTAGCCGGATTTGGCATTACATTGAGGGTTGGGTCAAGGGGTAAAATGTCAGGCGCTGGTCGATTTTACAGCAAAAAAACAACCTGAAGGAGAGAAATAAAACATCTCTCTTTATGGTGAAAATTACGGGAAACCTGCCGGTTTTCTTCTGAAGTAAAATCTATGGTTAACGGTACAATAATCTTTTGGGTTTATTTTTCGCAAAGAAATTAAGGGTAAATTAATCACGTCAAGCCGGTTTCTTGTGCCAGACAAGTGGAGGGCATCAAGGTGAGTGACAACACGCTGGGAGTTGACGGGGAGCGCATCCAAAAATTGTTTTCAAAAAAAACAACAATAAAAGAAACTCGCACAATGATATTTTCGCCGCAGGAAATCCCGGTGGAAGAAGTGTCGGCTGACTGGGACAACGAGGCGAATAAACTTCCCGTAGCCCCCATTCATTCGGCTGTTCTGGTTGGCACGATTTTCATAAACCTGCTGGCGCTGGCTTTGCCGATGGTGGTTTTGCAGGTCTATGACAGAATTATACCCAACAAGGCCCTCGATACATTTGCGCTTCTCCTGATCGGGCTGGCCGTGGTGTTGCTGCTTGATGGCATTATGCGCGTTGCCAGGGCTTATTTAATCGGCTGGGCCGGCGTTGGCTTTGAAAATCAGGTCGCGGTTGAAGCGGTTGAACGCATTTTATTCACGCCTTCTAATGCGATAGAACAAGAACCTCCGGGAATTTACATTGACCGGTTAAATGCGATTGATGCCTTGCGCGATTTCTATGGTGGGCAATCGCGACTGCTCTTGATTGATTTACCCTTTGTATTGGTTTTTCTCGGCCTGGTCGCCATTATTGGCGGCTGGATAGTTGCGGTTCCTCTGGTTATGTTTGCCACCCTCGCAGTGGTAACTCTGGTGTGCGGCACGCGTTTGCGCGAAGTTCTTGAGCAACGCGCCGAACAGGACGACCGTCGCTATGACTTCATAATTGAAACCCTCAACGGTATCCAGACGATCAAGACAATGGCCATGGAGCCACAGATACAACGCCGTTTTGAGAGATTGCAAAAAGCCGGTGTTGAAGCCAGTTACAAAACCATCGCCCTTGGTAATCTTGCCCAGAATTTCGGTAATCTGTTTTCCAGCCTGACGATGATCTCGGTAGTATCCGTCGGCGCTTATCTCATCATCAATGGATCCCTCACCATCGGCACCCTGGCTGCATGCACAATGCTGTCCGGCCGTTCTGTACAACCGGTACTGCGCGGACTCGGCCTGTGGACACAGTTGCAGGGTTTAAGTATCGCCAAGGCACGGCTGCAGGGCCTGTATGACTTGTCGGAGAAAAAACCATCAGAGTTTTCCGGTAAAAGCATCGAATGTACCGGTGACATTCAACTCAGAAACCTGACTTATACTTATGACGGAGACGACAAACCTGCAATTAACAACCTCAGTCTCGACATTCTGCCCGGCACGATGATTGGCCTGCGCGGTGGCGACGGGTGTGGCAAGTCCACATTGGTCAAACTGATAAAGGGGGACATGGCGCCAACTTCAGGCACGCTCAAAATTGACGGGCGCGAGATCAGCGGTCCTGCCTGGCAACAGATTTCGACAGCAATAGCTTATGTTCCCCAACATTCAGACATATTCACCGGCACAATTTTACAGAACATCACCATGTTCAAAACCGGTGAAGCCATTGATGCCGCCCGCGAAGCTGCGCGTCTGATCGGCCTCGAAGCTGATATTCACAGATTGCCGGAAGGTTATGACACGCAATTGAGTGAAGGTATAAGTGACGAATTGCCCATGGGCATGATGCAACGTATCACCATCGCCAGAAGCATTGCCCGCAATCCAAAAATCCTGCTTTTTGATGAAGCCAACAGCTCGCTCGATGGTCGCGCTGATAAGTTACTGCGTGAAGCTTTCTGCAAACTAAAGGGCAATGTCACGATTGTTCTGGTTTCTCACCGACCTTCTTTGCTGCGTCTGTGCGATCATATTTACGAGTTGGACAAAGGCGAGATCAAAACAGCCGGCGCTGGTGGCGAAACTGCCAGCGCACCATCCGCTCCGGCCCAGAAAGAAGGCGTGGCATCATGAGTGATGAACATTCTCAATCAGCTGATAATATCAATCCTGTGCACCGGCAGCAGCAGCAACTGAGTGCTGCACTGGAGAGAAAGTCATCGGAAAACATTGAAGAACATATCGGTCTTGCCCGTAACTGCCTGTTGCCGCTGCTTACTGCTCTGGGGTGGCGAGGTGAAGAAAGATACCTCATGGAATCCCTGCCACATTTTGATGAGGTGGAGGATATCGATGACCTGAGATCAGTGCTCGCACGGTTGAATTTTAAAACCAACCCCCAAAAACTCTCAACCTCACAACTTTGGGATGAGGCCTTGCCTTGCCTGTTTGTGGATAAAAAAGGTGCCTTGTCCGTTATCCTCGAGCGTAACGAAAATCGCCTGTCGATATTTGACAGCGAGACCTCCCGGCACACTGAAATTGATGTGAGTGAAGCCAGCGGTACAGCTTATCTGGTCAGTGAAATTGATATTGAAAAACACCAAAAACAAGTAATGAAGCACGGCTGGATTTACGTCCTCACCCACCGTTTTAAGCGCCTCGGTGTGCAACTGGTGGGAATTACCTCGCTGATTAATCTGATGGCTCTGGCGGTGCCAATTTATGTCATGTCAGTATACGACAAGGTAATCGGAACACGGTCCGAAGAATCGCTGGTTTACTTCCTCTTTGGCATATTGATTGTGGTTAGTGCTGATATGGGGTTGCGGTCAATACGCACGCACGCGCTGGCGTATCTGGGGGCACGATGTGATGCATTGTTAACATCAGCTGCTTTTCAGCAAATCCTTCATCTGCCGATTTCATTGAGTGAACGTGCACCTGTGGGCGCACAGATTACCCGGCTCAAACAGTTTGAAGGCCTGCGGGAGATTTTCACCGGTAGTGTTGCCGGTGCAGCCCTTGATCTACCTTTTACATTCGTATTCCTGGCAGCGATTATCATGTTTGGTGGTGTGGTTGCCTGGGTGCCCATAAGCCTTATGATAATTTTTACTCTTATGGCTGCGATCACTATGCCGTTGACCAAAATCCGGGTTTCAGCAACCGGAGAAATTCGCTCAAAACGGCAGAATTTCCTGATAGAACTAATCACCAAGCATCGCTCCATAAGAAATGCGCATGCAGAAGAAACCTGGCTGGCACGGTTTAAAACCATATCGGCTGAATCCTCGCAATGTCATTTCAGATCATCGCAACTCAACCTGACGATCCAGACCATCGCTCAAATTCTGGTCATGTCGGCTGGTGTTGCTACGCTTGGCTTTGGTACGCTGCTGGTTATTGATGGAGAAATGACAACAGGTGCATTGATCGCTGTCATGGCTCTGGTCTGGCGGGTTTTGTCGCCGATACAGGCGATTTTTTTGAATATGAACCGGCTGGAACAAGTCAAGCAGAGTTTCCAGCAGGTCAATGCCCTGATGAGAATGAAGCTTGAACGCGAACCCGGCAAGCTGCCCAGCATTTACCGTAAATTTGAAGGTGCGGTTTCATTTTCCCGGGTAGGATTTAGATACAGCCCCAGGTCTGAGCCCGCATTGATGGGGCTAACGTTACAAATTGAGCCGGGCCAGATTATCGCCATTACCGGCAACAGTGGTGCGGGTAAATCGACAATGCTGAAACTGTTAACCGGGCTTTACCTGCCACAGGCGGGCAGCGTCCACATCGACGGCCTTGATTTGCGCCAGCTTGACATGGGTGAATTGCGCCATGCCATCGGCTATGTGCCGCAAAAAGCAATATTCTTCCATGGTACGATAAAGCAGAACCTGAGGCTGGCCCATCCTGGTGCGAGTGACGAGGATATCGCCCAGGCTTGTGAGGACGCAGGCGTGTTTGATTATGCTGATTCACTTCCCGACGGTCTGGAAACGCGCCTCAACAATATGTTTCAAAAACAAATGCCAGATGGTCTCAAACAGCGCCTCAGCCTGGCGCGGGCTTACGTTAAAAATGCCCCGATCTATCTTATGGATGAGCCTGGAAATAATCTTGATCGCCAGGGTGACGAACGCCTGATACGCCATTTAAAGACCATGCAAGGGCGCTCGACAGTTATCATTGTCACCCATCGCCCCAGCCACATGCGCCTTGCCGACCGGGTTATTTATTTAACCGATGGAACAGTCGTACATGATGGCAAACCGGATCAGGTTCTGCCTTTGATTTTGGATGCAGCTTAGTTTATAGCGCACAAAATTAGCAATGATTTAAGGATAAACGGCTAAATTTAATCCTGTTCTATGGTTCAGTCGAAAAGTTAGTTATGAGTATTCAATCCCGCCCTCCCGCCACAGGTTCTTCAACTGCCAAGCGCCAAACTCTCAACCTGCCACTCGCTTTGGAAGAAGGCCGGGTGCCTAAACTGTTTGTTCACACGCTGTACCTGCTAAGTGCATTTATTGCCGCTGGCATTGTCTGGGCCACCGTTGCCCAGATTAAAGAACTGACAATTGCCAATGGTCAGTTGGTACCGGTGGGATCGGTTCAACTGGTTCAGCATCTTGAAGGCGGCATTGTTTCGGAAATTATGGTGTCAAGCGGACAGGTTGTCGAAAAGGGCACACCTTTGGTGAAGCTGCAGCCAGCCGTGGCCAACAGTGATTTTGGCCAGACCAATATCCGCTTGGTAAACCTCACCCTGCAAAAAGAACGCTTGCAGGCCATGCTTGAGAACAGGGCGCTGGATTTCGGCCAAAATGGCATTGATTATCCTCAACTTGCCCAAAATCAAAATAGCCTGATGACAGGACAGTCCGCTCAAAACATCGAAGAACGAAAAACCATAGAATCCAGAATTGATCAGCGTATGGCCGAAGTCGCCTCCTTGACGGAGCAGGAAAAAAGCCTGGCAAAGCAGATGAAAATTCAGGAAGAACAGGTTGCCATTCGCGAAAGCCTGTTAAAAGAAGGATTTGTATCGCGCGCAGTTTACCTCGAAATTAAAAGGACGCTGGAGAAAACCAGAGCAGAGGAAATTTCCATTGGCGGTCGACTGGCCGGTGCGCGCGAAGCGTTGATTGAATCCAGAAGTTTGCTGGCCGAATACAATGCCGGTTTGCGGCAAAAACTCAATGATGAGGTTGCCAAGGTATCCGCCGAAATTGCTGAACTCAAATTAGTCATTGTCAAACAAAAAGACCGCGTTGCCCGCCTTTTAATCACAGCTCCGGTCAAGGGTATTATTCAGGAGCTTATCCCCAATGCCATCGGTGAAGTCATGAAGCCGGGAGATGTTATTGCCCGAATTGTACCGATGGAGCAGGAGCTAATCGCAGAAGTTCGTATTCAGCCAAAAGACATTGGCTTTATAACGGTGGGAAATACCGCCGAAGTCAAAATTACAACCTATGACCCCGCCCGCTTTGGCGGTATTACCGGAAAAGTGAATAAAATTTCGGCCACCACATTTCAGACCGAAAAAGGTGAGCCGTATTACAAAGCCCAGATCAAATTAGCGAAAAACAGTGTCGGGCTAAACAAAGAACAACATCTCATATTGCCGGGAATGGTGGTCAATGCCGAAATCATTACCGGGTCGAAATCACTGACAAAATACCTGCTCAAACCGGTATACCGCTCACTGAACATAGCCTTTTCCGAGCGTTAGAGTTCGTTGCATTAAATAGATCGTAAACCCCACCACCGTCGTCATCCCCGGGCTTGTCCCGGGGATACATTCCTCTGTTCTCTAGGCTAAATTATGGTAGTGTTGTTTTAGAGAGCTCAAATCTATGGATACTCGGGTCAAGCCCGAAGATGACGAAGGTGGTG
>JAJFHS010000064.1 GCA_021775475.1 Hyphomicrobiales bacterium | reverse complement strand
CTGCCCACATTTATCTGACAAAAATTGCCAGTCAATCGCACCGGTCAAAATCACCTTCTCATGGCTCATATCAATGATCTGATCGAGCCTTGAGCGAAACATATCGTGCTGGTTGGTCTCAACAGGTTCTTTTGGCTTCATTACACCCTCCAAATCATCATTTGGAGCAGTGAATCACAGAAATCCCCGTTACGCAAATTGCAAGAAAACTACCTGAAGGAACCTAAAAACTTGCAATAACGAATACTGGATCAAGCTCGTTATTTAAACAAAATCAACACCTTGAGAATTCTTCACAGTCGACGAATTTGTGTTTCTACATTACACAAAAAGGGTGGGCGGTACAGGGTTCGAACCTGCGACCCGTTGATTAAGAGTTCTCAGTGACTAAGTTTAAACTACTGAAATATAAATGTTATTTTTTATACTTTGTGTAATTGTGTCAGAAACTGTGTAACTTTTGTTAAACCTCGATACCGATGCCTTTTTCAGCAGCCTGCTAGACCTTTCTGAAATTACTTATCCTGCCTTATGAGCGGGCGCTCTCCAGGATCATGTCACTTGCTTTTTCACCAATCATGATGGTTGGCGCATTTGTATTGCCGGAAACGATTGTCGGCATGATGGAGGCGTCGGCCACGCGCAGATTATTAACACCCTTGACACGCAGGTGCTCATCCACAACTGATGATGCATCAGGTCCCATCCTGCACGTGCTGGTCGGATGATAAATGGTCTGCGAAATATTGCGCGCTGTTTCCAGAAGCTCAGCATCGGTTTGTACGTTCTGGCCCGGCACCTTTTCAGTAACAATATAGCGCGACATGGCTTTTGTTTGTATCAAAGCCCGCGTCATCCTCATGCTGGCAACTGCGGTTTCCTGATCCTGTGTGGCTGAAAGATAGTTGGGTCGGATTGCCGGATGATCATTGGTGTCAGGGGAAACAATTTCTATGCTGCCACGGCTTTGCGGTCGCAACTGGCACACGGACATGGTAATCCCGGAAAACGGATGCATTTTCACTCCCGGTTTATCCGCACTCAGGGGTTGAAAATGGAACTGGATATCAGGAGTTTCCAGATCCGGGCGTGATTTGCAGAAAATGCAGACCTGGCTAGCGCCCATAGCCATGGCGCCAGAACGTGTCAGAATATATTGCATACCCATAAGAGTGCGATGGAAAATATTGTTTATTTCATCATTCAGGGTTGGAACGTTGACTTCATAAATCATGCGGATTTGCAGATGGTCCTGAAGATTTGCCCCGACCCCTTTTAATTCCCGGCGCAAGGTTATTGAATTATTTTGCAGCAGCTTGCCCGGACCGATGCCTGATACCTGCAAAATCTGCGGGGAGCCAATGGAGCCTGCCGATAGAATTACCTCACCGCCCGGGCTGAGTGTTGCGTGATGAGGTTTGCCTTTGATTCGGAAAGCCACTCCATTTACATCGACAGTATCGCTCTCACCAAAGAGCAGCTTTTCCGTATGAGCATGGGTAATAATTGTCAGATTATTTCGTTTGCGCGCCGGATTGAGATAAGCAACGGCGGTTGAGCAACGGCGACCGTTCTTGGCGGTCAGCTGGAAATATCCCGCCCCTTCCTGGATTGCACCGTTCATATCATCGTTGCGGGGAATGCCGATTTCCTCGGCAGCCTTGATAAGGGCATCGCAGACACCGCGTTGTGCCCGCATGTTTGTCACCGAAAGAGGCCCGCCTGTTCCGTGATAGTCATCGGCACCGTTTTCGTGATTTTCAGCACGTTTGAAATACGGCAGAACATCATCCCACGACCAGCCCGCATTGCCGAGCTGGCGCCAGTGGTCATAGTCTTCATGCTGGCCCCGAACATAAAGTAGGCCGTTTATGGAACTGGATCCACCGAGCGTTTTGCCACGCGGCCAGTCGAGACAGCGGCCGTTCAATCCGGGATCAGGCTGCGTTTTGTAACACCAGTCTGTAGCGGGATTGTGAAGTGTTTTGAAATAACCGACCGGCACATGAATCCATGGGTTTAAATCTCTCCCACCGGCCTCAAGCAACAATACACGGTGTTTACCATCAGCACTCAGACGATT
Organism: Hyphomicrobiales bacterium; assembly: GCA_021775475.1. Taxonomy (GTDB): domain Bacteria; phylum Pseudomonadota; class Alphaproteobacteria; order Rhizobiales; family JAJFHR01; genus JAJFHR01. Next base: position 39,573 of record JAJFHS010000064.1, on the reverse strand, counting down.
GGCAAGCACACACCCTGCCGAGCCAGCACCAACGATAATATAGTCGAAAACACCAGCAAATTCACCCATCTTAACTTCCTCTTACTCTTGCAAATTCTCGCGGACATACTGACTAATGTGCCGTCAGCATGTCATGCTGGCATATCATGGGCTGCCTTCAGGCGATCAACACTCAGGCAGCGCCTGACAATCATTATGGTTGCACAACCCTTCATTTGATGCAATAGTGAGAAGATTAATATCACTTTTGCTCAATCTCGATCCAATGGGAGGAATATAATAATGTTGCGCAACAAGCTTAAGAATATCTCGCGGCGGGATCTTTTACGCCTGACCACACATTTTGGAGTGACCAGCACTCTATTAGCAGCGGGGGGCCTGACAGGGGTAGTTTCGTTTTCCCGTCTGGCCGAAGCTGCCAATTCAACATATAAAAAGCGCTTTAAAAGCAAGGCAAAATTTAATCTGAAATTTGGCGCAGCTGGTTTCAACGAACGTAATCTGTTGATTGAACGCGCCGGGGGCTTGCAGTTCGTGAATGATCTGGAAGAGCGCACGGATGGTGAAATCAGAATCGAATTTATCGGCTCCAACCAGATTTGCGGCCAGCTTGACTGCGTCAAGAAAACCCAGCAGGGCATCATTGACCTTTATTCCGCCTCAACACAGAATTCTGCCGGGGGCGCGCCTTATCTGAACGTTCTCGATTACGCCTATATGTTCCCGTCACGCGCAGCACAGTATCATTTCCTTTATCACCCGGGCAGCCAGAAAGTTTTACGTGATCCGTTACGCAAGCGCCATGGTCTGGAATTTCTGTTCAGCCATGCCGAATTGCGCGGTATCCAGCTTGGGCTGGGATGGAAAGACAAACCCATCATCAAGAGCATTACCGAACTTGCCGGAACGAAAAACCGGGTAACGGGAACGCAGCTTGGCCGTATTGCCATGGAGCTTATGAAGCTCAATCCAACGCCAATTGCATGGTCTGAAACACTTGATGGTCTCAAACAGGGTCTGATTGATGGAGCAGAAACCTGGGCATCCGCGGTTGCCTATGCAAATATGTCTCCGGTTGTATCGCAATCCGTAAATCTTGAATTCTTCTGCGGTACCGAAGCCACCGCCATGAACTCCAAGACTTTCGATAAACTTGGAGGTGACCTTCAGGATGCGGTAATGGAATCCGCCTTCCTTACTCAGGTTCATATCCAGCCTGCAAATGAAGCTGCACTGGTCAATACTGTCGGTTTTTCCAATCCAACACTTCCCGGCACCATATTTGCCGAAAATGATGTGCGTGTTGCCTGGCTCTCTGATGCTGCCAAAAAGGAAGCTGAAGAAATGTGTTCGCCTGAATTCCAACCCCAACCGTGGGAAAAATGGCGCGACCGCATTAATGGCTGGTCCGGCGGCATGGATACATATAAATATATCTATGATATTGCCCGGGAAATTCCAAAAAACACATTGGCCGAGAACGTTGAGCCAAGACGTTGGTGGAAAGGCTGATAATATTATGAGGCGCACAATTCCGGTTGTGCGCCCGTTTTATTTTCGCCAGAACACACTTTGTCAGCGAAGAGCCGTCTGACAAGTCACTTCGTTGACAACTTCATAACATTGTTCATATGGTTGCAATACAGGTTGGGGTATCAAGGGGATCATTATGCTGAAATGGTTTGATGAAAACATCGAGAAATCCATAATTCTTGTGTGCTATGTGGTGATGACGGCCATTATCTTTGTCGAGGTTATCCGCCGTTTCGCGTTTGGACTTCAGGCGCCGTGGAGTTCGACAATCCCGATATATCTATTCTTATGGGTCACCTGGATCGGGTGTGCTTACAATTGCAAACAACGCAGCCATTTACGCTTTGATGAATTCCGGATGCGCCTGCCACGCAAGGGGCAGTTTTTCTGTCTTATGCTGGATCATGTCATCTGGATCGGTTTTTCTATCCTGATCATCAACTTTGCAATCGATCAGGTAAATATCGCCCGAGATAATTTTGCTATCGTTCAGGGCACGGATGATGTCCTGCAATGGTGGTTTTATATGGCGACACCAATTGGGTTTTCCCTGGTCATTTACCGGGTACTCAGAAATCTAATGGAGGATGTCCAGCGGTTCAGAAACGGTGAGCCAATGTTGCTTAAAGCAATTAAAAAAATCGTGGATTAGGGGACTGACCATGGATGGATTGTTGATCACACTAATTTCAATCGGCGTTACTGTTCTTTTTGTTTTGGGCATCCCGATTTTTCTTATTATCGGCCTCTGGGTTGTTGGCGTAAGTCTTGTGATTGATTTCACTCTCGCCAACATAGGGGTTACTCTTTATGAGGGGTTGTACTTCTTTGGTCTGCTTGCCCTGCCGCTTTTCATACTGACCGGTGACCTTATTAACAGCGCCGGCATTGCCAAGCGGATGTCGGATTTTGCCTATTCGATACTGGGCTGGATGCGCGGTGGCATGGGCATGTCAGCTCTGGGAGCCTGTGGAATGTTTGCGGCAATTTCCGGGTCCAACTCGGCAACAACGGCCACCATCGGCTCGATTATGCATCCCGAGATGACCCGGACCAACTATGACGCGAATTTCGCCGCGGCAACAATCGCAGCCGGTGGCACCGTCGGGATTATTATTCCACCAAGTATTATTTTTATTGTCTATGGTTTTTTGATGAACCTGTCGATCAGCGACTTGTTTCTCGGCGGCATCGTTCCCGGGCTGATGATGGTTCTTGCCATGCAGATTACCTGCTGGGCCATGTGCAGGCATTTCGGCTGGGGCGATATCATCAAGTTTGAGATACACAGAATTATCAAAGCAGCCATTGGTGCCTGGCTGGGCTTTTTTGCGATTGGGCTGGTTGTCTGGGGCATTTATACCGGCAAGTTTTCGCCCACCGAAGCTGCCGGTGTCACTGCGGGCTTTTGTCTGCTTGTCGGCCTGTTTATGTATCCTTTCGGCCGGTTCTTCAACCTTGCCAGAAGTGGCGATACCGAGAATATTAGTATAGCTCAAACTCTACTGGTTCCGGGTTTTTCACTTAAAGAACTGCCGGGTATCATCCTGAGATCAGGGCAGATTACCGGTATGCTGGCTCCGCTTATCGCCATTTCTGTAGTCATGCAGCAACTGCTGTCGCTTCTGGGAGCAAACGCATACGTTACAGATATACTGTCCAATCTGGGAGGCTATTATGCCATCCTGTTTGCCAGTATGGGTATTGTTCTGGTTGCCGGCACAATTCTGGAAAGCCTGCCGAATACTATTATCCTGGCACCCATTCTGGCACCCATTGCAGCCACCATCGGGGTAGACCCGATCCATTTTGCGGTCATTTTTCTGATCGGTGATGCTATTGGATTTATTACACCGCCTTATGGACTAAACCTGTATGTTGCTAGCGGAATAACCGGTATACCATATTTCAGGATACTTAAATTTACGGTTCCATATCTGTTGTCCCTGCTGGCAGTCTGGTTTGCAGTAGCCATGTTACCTGATCTGTCAACCTATCTGGTAAACTTTCAGGGAGGTGGCCGATAGGTTGGTTAAACCTGTGCCAGCGATATCGATACAACTGAACCTTTAACAGCGATTGGATCATGACAGGAAAAACAACTGTTTCTCGCGATAAAGGTGCTTCATTCCTGCGGGTTTTCAACATTCTGGAAACGGTAGCCGAATCCAGTGCACCGGTAACGGTTTCCCATATTTCCAACACCGTTGGCCTGCCGGTAGCTACCGTTCATCGCTTGTGCAAAATGCTGGTCGAGCAACGGTTGCTGCAATATGAAATAGATGGCAAGCACCTTTTGAGCGGACCGCGCCTGTTCGAATTTGCAGCACACATTCTCTCCGGCTCACATTTTGACCTGGAGCGGCGCGTGATCATGGAGGCTCTCGTCAAGGAAGTTGGCGAAACCTGCAATATAGCCATAGCCGACGGTCTGCGGATGATTTATGTTGAGCGGGTCGAAGCCCATTGGCCTCTGCGGCTGCAGCTCCCTGCTGGCACCCCTGTACCCATGCACTGTACAGCCAGCGGAAAACTTTACCTCTCATCTCTTGACCCGGCAGTTGCCGAACGTGTTCTTGTTCGTCTTGAACTCAGCAAGCACACACCCAGGTCCATTGTATCGCCAGACAAGTTACTTGCCGAGCTGGCAAAAATCCGCAACCGTGGATATGCTACTGATGACGAAGAATTCATTGAGGGCCTGGTGGCGGTCGCCGTACCAATCGTTGATACCAATGGCCAGTTTTGTGCCGGGCTCGCCCTGCATGGACCCAAATTTCGCATACCTATGAAGAGTGCACTGGCCCAAATTCCAGCCCTGCAAAATGCGGCAAACCAAATCAGCAATCTCATGCGCACATGAGAGATGGCCCGGCACGGGATTGTTGCAATGCTTCGGTCTGCCTGTCCCGGAAGTGAATGGAACTGGCTATGCCGGGGTGGGGACTTGCCACGGTATTGTCAGCGCGCTTGATGGTCGTGAACGTATTTTTCGTTCCGCTCCCCCTCAGTGATCACGATATATTCTTGGGTGAATTTCTTTGCAGCGTCAGCAAATGTTCGCTCGCTTATAAACGTGGACTTTTCCGCCCAGGAATGTGTCTTTTGCCATGTTTGGAGCGAAACCAAAAATGTGGCAAAAGTGTGTAAGAGTTGTGCATGTGGTTAAATTGGTGTAGGGGGGTGATACCTTCTGCACAAAGGTTATTAAGGGAAAAGACATAAAAAGCGGCGGATTTGTTTGGAGTATCGGGGAAATAGTCAAAATCGGCCTTTTGCACAAAAATTGGTTTTTCTGAATAAATATGCGCGATCTTTTGCACAAAGTTGCCTGTTAATATCCTATTTGTTCTGCCAAACCCTTTGACTTTCGACATATTCGGCACTTTTAAGGTTGCAACTCAGGGTGCAATATTGTTGCAACCTTATCAGAAAAAATTGCAACCTTTAATTATTGAATAAAAACAATCACTTAAATTGAAATAAAAATTCAAATTAAATGAATGAGGGTGCAATTACCATTTAGACCGTATGGCCAACCCATCGGACGCGCCCAATAATGTGGAATTGTTCCAGATCAGATCTTGAAAGAGTTTCGGATGAGTAGATTTCGTTATCGCTAACGATTTCAATTTTGCCGCCCATCATGAAGCGCAGACGCTTAATACGGGCGAAATCGCCCTGGACATAAGCGAAGATGCCATCAATCTCGGTTTTATCGCTTTCATCTATCAAGACTAAATCACCATCTGATATTGTTGGCAACATGCTGTCGCCGGTGGCTTCCAGAATGGACAAATCATCAATTGAACTGCGATTAAGTTTCTTTTGAAGAAATTCTCTGGTGAAAGGGATGTAGTCTAGTAACGTTGCCTTGTGATCATTCAAATGCCCATCGCCCGCCGAAAGATGAGCATCGTAACGAGGTATATTGATCATACTTCCTTTTTGCAGGAGCTGACCTTTCCCTGTGTTATCGTCAAGCTTATTCTTGAACATGAGACTATCAATATCTTCAATCAAAAATTCTGCCATATCTATCAAGGCTTCAAGTACATCAGGGAAGTATTCGGTAGATTTTGTAGCTTTCATCTTTTCGAGAACTCTTAATTCCCCAGCAAGGAATATAAATTCACAGAATTTGTCGATTTGATTGTGCATTTCACCAGCATCGAGCCATTGCTTACTCCCGCCAATTGATTTCGACAATAGCTCTAGTACTTCTCTAGTCGGTTCGTTGTCACCTGAAGCATAGCGATTGAGCTGTTTCCAAGATTTACCAGCAGTCCTTATTGACCTGTGCTCACCTAGAACATCAATCACGACTTTAATGCGCTGAGGTAAGTTTGGCTGGAACCTATACGTCGCTTTTACAAATTGATCGTCGCTTGGCCCTCTCAATTGCGTCTGAATTTTTGACATTATTGTACCTTATTTCGACATCTGTCTTTACATAGACAAAAATGTCCCTTATGTTCCCAACAAGGAAAACACACATAACTAAAAAGCCGACTGCCATCGGCTTTGTTGGAGATACGATGAAATACGATTGGGATAAGCATTCAATCAAGGCAGAAATTAACCGCCGAAATGAAACACTCGCTTCGCTCGAAAGACGTTACAAACTTAAACCAACCACCTTAAAGGTTGCCTTGGTTAGACCTTTTCCAATGGCGGAAAAGGTGATTTCCAAGTTTCTTAAAGTGCCAGTCAGCGTGCTTTTTGCCTATCGCAATAAAGCTAAATCAAAGCGTCGCAATCTTCAACGATCAGATGTTAGCAGAGTCGACCGTAAACGCAAAAGTCAAAAGCGCACGGGTTCAATTGGCACTGAGGTGGCAGCATGACTAAGAGCAAGCCAATACTTTGGAAGCGGTTTAACCGGGGATGGGTTTTTTGTGTAGGCGCTACGCTCATCTTTGATTTTTTTACTTTGAAATTTTTATCTGGAGTATGGGCATGAACATCATGAACCTTCATCTTTCACGTGCCGATGTGATCAAAATTACATCCTCAATCGCGACCATCATATTCGTCTTCTGTGTCGTTTGGATTGGGGTGCCCGCATGAGTGTTGCTCTTGAAAATTCAATCAATAGCTTTGAGGAAATCAGGGACGTTTCTGATTTTTTCGACGCCAAATTGGGGGCAACACCTATCCCGCTATGCGACAGTTATTGGGAGGGAAATTGCAAAGATTGCCCGGTTAAAAAGCGGACTAATCAGATGGATTGCCAGGGTACGCCAGTCGAAACCCTGCTTAAAATGACCTCAAAGAGCACTGTAAAGCGGCCAGCCCAGTGGTGGATGGAATGGCGCAAAGTCTGCCAACGGGAAATTGAATTTTTAAAATCTCTCAGGGAGGACTTTTCATCATGAGCAACTCCAGTGGATCAAATTATATTTCAACTGAAGCATTTTACAAAGCGTTTGATAGCCTGCCTGCGATAGCCAGAAAAGCTCTGACCAACTCCAATCTTGATTGGGCGACAAGCAAGTTCGCAGCACGTTGGAAGAGTGGCGAATACAGCCCATCACAAATTGTTCAATTGATTGAACGTGCAGATAAGATTGACACAACCAAGCATTTTGCGCGCCTGGAACGAATGTGCCTCACAGATATCGACTATCACGCCCGGCTTACCGAAGCAGGTTTGAAAAAATATGGTCAGGCGACAGCATGAAGATACATGCATGCAATTCAATGGGAAATTACACCGGATGCGGCCTGAGGTTTAAAGGCTCCTGCGCACGTAACGATACAGTCAAGGTTACGAATGCGAAGACGCGCAAACCGATGACGGTTTCAACAACTTGGAGCGACGGAATTTACAACGAAGTAACTTGCAATAATTGCTTGAGGTCCATGACATGAGTGAAGCGAAATCTATTAAAATAGATATCAGAGAATTCAAAATTAAAGACATCATTATTGGTGACAGGTCGCGTGATGTCGACGAGGCATGGGTTGAAGTTTTGATGCCTATGATCAAATCACACGGCTTGATCAATCCCATCACAGTTTGGATGGACGGTGATGACTGTCATCTGGTTGCTGGCCTCACACGAATAACAGCCGTCGACCGCCTGGGTTATAAAACAATCCCTGTCAACCTTTCCGAAGCTACGTCATTTGAAGAAGCGAAAATACTTGAGGTTGCGGAAAATATTGGTCGCAATGAACTCAATGCATTTGACCGCTCCCGGCATTTGTATGACCTGATCGCGGCTAATGAAAAGCTACATCCTGAAATGAAAAAGGGCGGCGACAAACAGACAGACGAAGGTCGAGAAAACCTAACGGCCATCTTGGCCGTTAGGTCTGAAATAGCTGAACAGGTAGGGCTTAGCGAACGTGCTGTTCGGCGCGATGTGGCAATCTGGAAAGGTTTGACGCCAGCCTCACGCACTGCCGTTAAAACAACATGGCTTGCCCGCCATCAGGCCGGGTTGCAGCAACTATCCGCCGAAGCTCCCAAGGTTCAAAAGAAGATTTGCGATTTGCTGTTTTGTGAGAAGCCCAAAGCTTCCAATGTCACTGATGCACTGATCATCATCAACAAAATACGGGTGCCCACGCACATCGAAAAGAAATTCTCCAGCATCAATAAAGCGCTGGAAAGTCTGACAGAAAATCAACTCGACAATATTTTCAGCGCGCATGAGGCCAAAATCACTGCGTGGATTGAGCGTAGGGGTAAATAGCCAAAATGGTAAAGCGGCGCGATGGGGGAACACTGGATTTGTTCAGAGATTATGAGCCTCCAGAGGTGACGGTAGGCTTGGAACCCGAAATTACAAAGGGCGGAACACTCGACGTTAAGATAGCGCGCGCGATTTCGCATTCGATGCAAAAAAGTGGCATGGACCGAATAGAGATAGCCCAAAAAATGTCGGATTATCTGGGTGGTCAAAATGTTACAGAAAACATGCTGAACACGTATGCATCCCCTGCAAGAAGAGACCACAAAATAACATTAGAGCGGTTGATTGCTCTGGTTGATGTGACCGGTTGCCATGAACTCTTGGGATTTGTTGCCGGGTTCAGCGATTTTGTCGTTGTGCCGAAGCGCTACGCCGAAATTATCCACCTTTGGATTGCCGAAGAAGAGAAAGAAAAGATGGACCGGCATTTGACCATGCTTCGCAGCAAAGTAAAGGGCATGCAGTAATGGCACGGGCGGTTGTCCAAGTTGACTTCAAACAAAAGGGCGTCAATGAGGCTCCCTCCGAAAGGTGTTCTGTGGGCGGATTTTCTGCATGGTTCACAGCGATGGAAATAGCTGAACATTCCAAAAATTGCGGCATGAAATTAATGCCAAAATCTCGATATGGTGTTGATCAGTTCATTAAACGTAATAACTGGGTTTCGGTCCCCGGCTTTACTCGTAAACGCGATGGCGTTAGAGGCGGCGGTGGCACTGAATACCACATTTCACTCTTGCCACCAGAACTTGGAGCCTACCTGTACGCCTTGGATGCAAAGCGAGAGGCACAGGCAGACAGCAAGACCGCCATGGCGTTAGAAGAGGGTCGCCAGAAAGAGCTTGTCACCACTGATCTAACGGCTCGTCAACGATCTGTCATGGAAGCACGTGCCGGATTGCTGAACAAAGTCGAGCAAGCACAAATCAGGTTGGGGCAATCGCGCCGACAGGCCATCATGTCGTTTCTTGAGTGGTTGAAAGCAGACATTACCGACGAAGCTGCAGGACTTGTTGTTCGCGCCAATGATCGAGCGGGCAAATTGTCCACTGTGTCATATCGAACCCTCTACAACTGGTTCAAGTTACGTGATGAAGATGGCGTATCGGCGCTTGCACCAAACCTGACACGCAAAGCGGATGATCTGCCCGAATGGTTTGACGGCTTTCTGGCACACTTTGCCCGGCCACAAAAACCAGCGGTCGCAAAAGCATTGCGCGATTACACCAAGCTCCTTCCTGACCCGTCAAAAGCTCCAAATTATGACCAGGTGCAACGGGCGTTAAAAAGCTGGATAAATCTTTCGGCACCATCGCCCGCCATCGTGGCCGTGAAGGTCGTTTGGCACTTAAAGCCCGGATGGCCTATGTCATCCGCTCAACAGAAGGCCTGTTACCTTCAAGCGTTTACACAGCAGATGGTCAGACCTTTGATGCTGAAATTGCGCACCCCATTCATGGTCAAGCTTTCCGGCCCGAAATAACGTCAATTCTCGATGTCGCCACGCGCAAATGTGTGGGCTATTCGGTGGGGCTTTCTGAAAACACTATTGTCATCATTGATGCCTTGCGTATGGCCTGTGTTCGGTATGGCATCCCGGCCATTTTTTATGTTGACCGGGGTTCCGGTTACAAGAATTCTGCCATTGACAACGAGCTAACCGGCTTTGCTGCCCGACTGGGCATCACAAAGATGCATGCATTGCCGCAAAACTCCCAAGCCAAGGGTCTCATAGAGAGATTTAACGGCACAGTATTGGTGCCCTTGGCCAAATCCTTCCCAACTTACATTGGGGCGGACATGGACCGGGAAGCAGGTCAAAAAGTCCACAAGATCACCCGCAAGGAATTACGCGAATTCGGCACAAGCAAAACGCTGCCATCTTGGAAATCTTTCTTGGCTGCCATGGACGAAGAAGTGGCCGATTACAATAACCGACCTCATTCATCGTTAGATGGCACCACGCCAAATGAAGCATGGGCAAATCATGTAGCGGATGGCTTCCAGCCGGTCGAAGTTACTCAGGCCGAAGAAGAAGATCTGTTCCGGCCTTACGTTAAGCGAAAAACCAACCGCGCGTTGGTCGAATGGCTGAAAAATAAATACTTCCATCAGGCATTGGAAGGCCATCATGGCACTTACGTCCTGGTTGGTTATCCACGTACCGGAGGTCTGCTGATGCCCGGTATTGCAACTTTACAAATCACCATACGTGACGCGCTGCCCGGTAGCGTCTGCCTAACGCTGGATGAACTTGACGGTGTGTTATTTAGCCACAATCGACGTGAAATTGTCAAAGGTGTAGGTTCGCTCATCAGTCGCGGACTTGTCGAGCGCATAGAGCGCGGTTGTTATCAACTAACCCCAGCCGGTCATAAATCATTCGATGCCGAAGAAGTCCTGACGTCCGGCCCTAATTCCGCGCACACAGCCAAGGTTAGAAAACCCATGCCGAATACATTTCGGCAACGGGCTTGGAATGCCATGCGGATTTCTGGCAGTTTCACAGTCCCGGATATTGTCGCCGTCGCGAAGTCTGAAAAAGACAAAGGGGCGGAATTGAATTTGCAACGCTATTTCCATCGCCTTGCTGCCGCTGGCTATCTCCAGCAAATGAGCATTCGGATCAAGGGTACGCGCCCCGGATCAAACGGCTTCAAGCGTTACCGGCTTATTAATAACACCGGCGAAATCGCCCCTGTCTATCAACCTAAAAAAATACAGGTTTTTGACCACAACACCGGGGAGGTATTCCCATGCAAGTAGACTGGTTAGAAATCCTGCGCGAACAGGTTGAGAAGTTTGGCACCATTCAGGCCGTGGCCGATCAACTTGGTTATAATCGCTCATCAGTATCTTCAGCACTATCGGGTAACTACCCCGGTGGCACAGGTAAAATCCAAGCAAAAGTCATCGCTACATTTTGCGACCGGGTTTTGTGTCCGCACACCAAAACCGATGTGAGCCAAGAAGTCTGCACGGATTTGCGCACCCGCGCGTTGCCGCAATCGGACGCGGGTGAATTGCGCCAGTGGTTTGCCTGTCAGGATTGCCCCAACAATCCCAATCAAACACCATTGCCGGAGATAAAACATGCTTAGAGGTGATCTCAAGGCTATGACAATCGAAGAAGTCATCGCAGAAGCCGGGCTGATTTTTAATGTGCCGGTTGCAGATATTCTATCACCAAGTCAAGCGCAACCCATTTTGATGGCGCGCTCGGTGGCAATGACCGTCTGTCGACGTGTGTTCGATTGTAGTTTGTTGCAGTTAGGCAATAGCTTCAACCGGAACCACACCACTGTATTGGACGCGGTAAACAAAACCGAAACCTTCTCGACCGTCGATGCAAAAACGCGGTGGATTTTAAAATATCTCGAAGCCCGCGCCAGCGGTGTTCTGGATTGTAGTATTTTCCCCACACCTCAACCGGTCGTGAAATACGTTGCTGTCGAAAGCAGGATGCCGGACCGGGTTATGGAGCTTGCCGAAGCCTATACAGATTTTGAAAACCATCAGTTCAGCAAAAACGAAACAAAGTATCTGCGATATTTGCTTTGCGCGGCCAGAGCATTGCGTGAGACCACAGAAATTCACTCAAAATTCCAATCTCCCACCCCCAAAAAGGAACACGTCCTATGAACACCCCAAGCCCAACAGAAATCCCCGTCGCTTTTAAGCTGGCCGCAACAGCAGGAAATTGACGCCATTAATGTGCGACGCAAGGATTTGACAGATCGCATTTCACGCCTTGCCCGGAATTCCCACAGGCGCATTGTTCTCGAAGCACAACATCGCGACCTCACCCGGCAACAATTGAAACTGGAAACCGAATTGGTTGGGAGTAAATAGTAATGTCACATTCGATCCAACAATTGATTGCGGCGATATTGCCAGTTTGCAAGCGCGCCAACATAATCACTCATAGCTTGAAGGTGCTGCCAATCATGCGGGTCAGGAACATCGCACTTCCGAATGCGGGGGATTGTAAAATGTTTCTGAGACCAGATAGCAAGTTCGTGTGCATCCATTTTCAGTTTGCATTGCGGCAGGTCGAGCGCTTCTTGAGCAAGAGGAACCAGATCAATTTCAACAGAGTAGATTTCGACAATTATTTTTTTCTGTTTTTTTCGAAAATTCCAACTCATATAAACAACCATTCTTTGACAAAAATTTCAAATCACCTTATCGTAGCGTTGCTTTGTCCTCAAGACAAAGTCGGATTTGACGATCCGTTCAACAGTAGGCGCTCGATGCGCCACGCTCCAAGCGTGGTTTTTTTATGGTCGGGTGCAATGGGAGACCTTCGGGTCTGCCGTGGCCTACTGCACGGTTCGTCAACCCGTTGTTGCCCGGCCACCCTTTTGACGAGGGGTGGCAAGGCGTTAATACAAACAGTAGGAGACATTCATGTCCCATTCCCAAAATCAGGTGAAGTATATCCGCGCCTGGGCGCTGGCCAACGATGTGGCAAAGCCACACCGCTCTCAACCAGACGCCTACAATCAAATCCAGAAACATCTCATTTTAGAGGCCAAACGCCAACCCAACCTTGCCCGCGCCCTGTTGCGGATCGGCGCAAGGACCATTGCCCTTGCGGCAACTTCAAAAAAGGAGAATTGAGCCATGACCACCGAATTGATCAATGTACCGTTTCACGACGAAGAAGTGATGATGATCGAGCGCAATGGCGAACCTTATGTGCCGATCAAGCCTTACTGCGAACGCCTTGGGATCGATCCAAAAAGTCAACGAAACAAGATTTGGGCGTCTCCAGAGCGTTATGGTGGGGTGATAATCACCCTACCTTCAGCCGGTGGAGAACAGGATACTACCTGTATTCCTCTACGAAAATTCCCGATCTGGCTCTATTCCATCAAGCCCAACAAGGTGCGCCCGGACCTGAAGGCGGATGTCATTCGCTACCAAAACGAATGCGACGATGTGCTGTGGCAACACTGGTCGGGCGAATTGCATCACGATCTGGCGCGTCTGAAGGATCAGAATTACAAGCTCATCCAGCATTGCCTGATGTCCAAACCGGTGTGGTCGAAGGTTTATTTTCACCAGCAGGCCGGCATTCCCAAGCAAATGGTGTGGCGGCATATGCGCCGCTCCCAGGGCGAAGTGGAAGAAGTGATCGACGAAATGGAAAAGGTCGGTGTTATTTCCGGGGACGGCTGGTTTCAGATGCTGTGGAATTCGCAAGATCAGTCATGGGAGCCGGAAGTCTGGCCCCGCGTCGGCTCCACACCGTCATTGCCCGCACCCATTGGAGCTTAAACCATGGCAACCAAACCGCAATATTCAGCCGGAACCATTCCCGTGGCCTTTCGTCACGGCAATTGCCTGTCGATCATGGTGGCGCGCGTCGATGGCAATCCATCCCACGATCAGTACGGCGACAGGTTAAAGCAAACCGGAGACACGTTGGAAACCACGCTGGACAAAATCAGAACGTGGCTTGCAGACCTGCCCCAAGGGCAGAAGTAACACCCACATTACAGGCAGGTGCAGCATGACCAAGCGCCTGCCTGTCACCGATCATGCTGTGGTTCGATACCTTGAGCGCGTTGTCGCCATCGATGTTGACGCCATCCGACAACGTATTCATGACCACACACACCAAGCGTTAGCCCATGGTGCCCGTGGCATTACCTCTAACGGTATTACCTACAGATTTGCAAAAGGCCGGGTGGTGTCTGTCTGGGTTGCCCAGGCTCATTTGAAGCCTTTGAAGTGGAACAAGGGGGAGGAGCGTTGAGCGATCTTGCCGAACATCAATTCACCAAAGACATGAAAGATGTTGCTGACACCATCGGGGTCGAAGTTGCACAAAATCTGGTTGACACTCTGCCCGGTCTGGAAGTTAAAATTCCCAAGGTCTGGTCACCGGACAGCGTGTTGGCCTTGCTTGACAGAAAAACCGCCGATGTCCTGATAAAGTTTTACCCCGGCGATATCCTTTATGTGCCAACGATGAAATTCAGTGCAGAAACCAGACCAGCGGCGATCCGACTTCACGCGCAAGGCCGTTCAAATCGCCAGATAGCGCTTGAACTCAAAGTCACCGAACGACATATCCGCAATCTGCTGAATTCAGAACCACGCCTGAAAAAACACGATCATCGCCAGATCGATATGTTTGCAAGCTCTGAAGATCGATAGCAACGGAACCCTTCCACACGATTTCCTGTTTTTAAATGACCATGGTGACCTCCATATTTTAATTGGAGCGCCACCTCATGCTTTTTGTCAAACCCGCCCGACCTGTCAAAAAGGTCTTTATTCACATTTCGGCATCTGACAATCCTGATCATGATAATGCGGCGACAATAGATGCCTGGCACAGGGCTAAAGGCTGGTCTGGCATTGGTTATCATTTCTTCATCCGCAAATCTGGTCAGATCGAGCGCGGGCGTGATCTTGAAAAAACGCCCGCTGCCCAAGCGCCATATAATCGTGGCACCATCGCCATCTGCATTTCCGGGTTAAAAATTGGCAAGGTCACCAAAGAAGAACTGGCCGCGCTGGTTGACCTGTGCTGGCAAATCAATGACGCTTACAATGGCCAGGTCACTTTTCATGGTCATCGTGAAGTTGCTAACAAGACCTGCCCGGTCATTGATTATAAGAAAGTCCTCGGCATATCGGAAAAAGGTTATCTGGCCGGGACGCGGCCAGACAAGACCAAGACTAAGTCTGAGCCTGCAATCGTAGTTTCAACTCCCGAGCCAGCCAGCGCCACAATCCGTCATGGCGACAAGGGCTTTCAGGTTGAAGCCCTGCAACGCCAACTCGTCAAGCTCGGCTATCAGGTAGGTGGGATTGACAATAATTTCGGCGACCGCACCCGCGCCGCCGTGTTGGCCTTTCAGGTCGACAATCACCTTATCACCGATGGGGTGGTTGGTGCCGCCACCACCGAAGCCTTAAGCGATGCCACCCCGCGCCAAATCAGTTTAGAGCGTGACGCCGCGTCCATCGCTTCCCTTGCCACTGACGGATCACGCATTGCGGATGCCTCCATGAAGTCATTAGCCACAGGCACCGCCGTGTCTGTCAGTGGCATTGTTTCCCTTCTGCCCTTCTTTTCCGACACCTTCAAATCTCTGAAAACCCAGCTAACACCCGTTTTGGAAACGTTTGGTGGGATGTCGGATGCTGTCACTTACGGTCTGCTGATCGCGGTTGCTTACCTCACCTGGCAGGCATGGCGCTCGGGTGCTGCGCGTGTTGAAGATCACAAATCGGGGAAAACAGCATGACCGCAGCGCAGTTTTTATTGCGCCAGTACTGGAAGCCACTGGCCATGGTGCTGGCGGCGCTATGGATTTACAACGCGGGCTATAGCTCCGCCAGTCGCGCCTGCAAGGCCGCCAGTCTCAATGCTGAGATCACCGAGTTGAAGCGCCAGAACACGGCCAAACAGACCATCCTTGCCCAGGCGGAAAAAGACCGGCGGTTACGGGAATTTGAAATCGAGAACCTTACCAAAAAAGTGGACGATTATGAAAACGACATTGGCAAGAATAACGCCTGCATTCTCACTGATGCTGGTGCTAAGCGCCTGCGCGCAATCCGCTAGTGTCGGGCGCATCAAGGCCGGTATTGACCTGCCAAAGATGCCCGGACAATTACGCGCATCCTGCCCCGACCCCGGCGTCAGGGCAGGAAAGGACGCGCGCATTGAGCTTGCCCGCACCCGCAAGGCACTGGCCACGTGTGCCGCTAAGAAGAACGGTGCTGTCAAGCTTTACGACCAGACCAAAAGGGAATTTTCAAAATGAGCGGCGTTGAATTTTTCGGTATCAAACTGGCCACAATTGTTACAGCCTTCATCGGCGCGATACTATCCATCGGTGTTGATCTGAAATCACACACCAAGCTAACGGCATTCGGCTCTTTGCTGGCAGGTGTTTTTATTGCTGCCATCGCCACCGAACCGACGATTGAGTTTTTCAACCTGTCAATAACCTGGGGTCATGCCGTCGCAGGTATTTACGGCATATCTGGCCGCAACCTCGTTGTCTGGATATCGCGCGCTTCCAAAAACCCCGAAGGCATCATCTCGGCTATTTTGAAACTGGGGAAGAAGTGAGACCGTATGGCCTATACAGCCGACCAGCGTAAAAAGGCGCGTGAGGCTTTCGTCTTCAAACGCCAGTCCCCGCCAACAATATCGTTGGCTATTGGCGTTCCGGCAACCACTATTCGCCGATGGAAATCTGATGCGCTCAGAAAAGGCGATGATTGGGGTGTGGCACGGTCCGCCAACCTGATAGCCGGTCAAGGCCTTGAAGCTGTGGTCATGACGGTTGTTGAAGATTTCGTCATGCTCACCCATGCCTCCATGGATGATATCAAGGGCAGCACCGGCGATATCGACACCAAGGTAAAACAGCTTGCGTCATTGGCTGACAGTATGACCAAGGCCGTCGCCGCCGCTGCCCGTGTTACCCCGAAGATTTCAGAATTGGGCGTTGCCCAGGATGTATTGCAGCGCATGTCATCGTTTGTTGCAGAAAATTATCCGCAACATGCCGATGCCTTCCTTGAAATCCTTGAACCGTTCTCTTCATAGATTTCAAGACCTTTACCACCGCCTCGTGATAATATCGTCGGATCGGTGTTGAAAAACACATCATTGAAGTGGGGGATGGTGACATCATTGCGGGCACTGGCAATGAGCCTGCCAGCATCTTTCTTCAGGTTCTTGCGCTCTTGATTTGATACTTCTTCCATGGCGCTAACCTCCTAGCCTGTAATCGCTCAAACCACCGCCAAGGTTGGACGGGGCACTTTGAATGCCGCCAATGTCAGCAGCCCCGCCCCGGCTGTATTTGAGTGCATTTTCCCACAGCATTTCGAGACAGTCCGGGCCGTCGTCATGATCGGCATCCGGGAATTGCTGCAACTGGTCGATAAGCGTTGATTGACCTTTATGAAACCGGATAAGACCGCTGGCCGTGGGCGGTTGCAATCGCTCAATTCTCAAGTGCTTGTCAGCAAACGGAATGACCGGGATGGCGGGCAAGGCAACGCCTTGGCTGGCCGCTGTCGCCATCAATGTTGTGCGTAAGAACTCCTGAAACTGCACCGCCTCAACAAACCACAGGACACATTGGTATTCACGTTGCAGGGCGATGGTGTCTGATATGATGATATCGGGCAGGCGCTTTCGGATGCGGGCTTCCAGAATATCCAGTTCTTTGGTGATGGGGTCAACACCGGCAATCAGAATGGCCGAAGGATCGCGGCCTTTTGATTTTTTGCCCAGGGAAGGATCAATCGCCCCAAAATGGATCAGGTTGCGCTTGCGTCGTACCCAGAAGGTAAGGTTTTGAAAGCCGTTATTCTCATTGATCGGCTTGTTCTGATATTCGGATGCAAAAGCTGCATGTTCTCCAGCACGCTTTTTCATCAGGAATAAAAGCGTGTGATTGTCCGGCCAATTCAGGATTGCCCCGGCATCCATAGCGGTTTTGTTTTCAGCATAGTACCTGTCAGCAGCGGGTTCGCCTTCGTTGATGTATATTTCTTCCCAACGGTCCCACAGGTCCATACGGTCCGGCCAATTCATGATCGCCTGGAAGTGGATAGTCTGCCAGCCGGGTTTTTTGGAGAACCGGACAATGACTGCATCAAAATGCAAAATGGTTCCCGCAAATAAAACATCCATGGTGCCATCGGTTGGCCCCAGTTCCATCACTGCTTTGGAAATCCAGTTCTCCAGCTTTTTACGTTGTTCCGGACTTTTGACCGCCTCGTCGTTTTCAATATCGTCCATCAAGATCAGGTCCGGGCGATAGGGACCGTGACGGCGACCGCGTATTTTCTTGCCCGTACCGAAACCTTCAATCTTGATATTGTTGCGGGTGATGATGAGCCCTTCACGCCATGTTCGACCTTGGCCCATGATATCGGGAAAATCATAGGCCAGACGCGGGTTGACTTCCATTTCAGCTTTAAGCGCTTCAATCATGACAGCGGCCTGCTCGAAGGCATCCATTATCAAGCCGATGTAATGCTTGTAGCCGTTAACGGTACACCACAGCGGGAACATGAGGTCGATGTGTGTGGATTTGGCCGCACCACGTGGTGCGATTAGGTTGAGATTGATACCGCGTGGGTCAGCGATCATTTTTGGCAGGCGCTCAAATAACTCAAGGTGAAGGGCGGACGGACCTTTTGTCAGATAATGCGGAAAGTATGTTTCACAAAAAAACCGATAGCCATGAACAGGGTCTTTGACTTGTTCCACTCTGGCCTTGCGGGCATCATCGTCGGCATCAAAGGCTTCAACTTCCAGTTCAATTTTCTTGCGGAAGATATCCGCCATTTCTTCGAGTGATTTTTTGAACTCAGCGGCGGTGACAATGACGTTCATGAGTATGCCCCGACAATTTCGTGGCCGACACGTTGACCGATCTCGAACGTTCCGCCCGGTTCCTCTATCTGCAAAGAACGGCCTTTGGTGGCAAGGTATCAGGCAAGAATTTTGGCGTTAGTAACGACAGATCATCAAGGTTCAATCTAACGAGCCTTGAGCCGATGCTTGAAGCTGTGCACGAGCGCCTGTCAGGTGTGGTTATAGAGTGTTTGCCCTATGACGACTTCATCGCCCGCTACGACACACCTAAAACCCTGTTTTATCTCGATCCGCCGTACTGGGGTTGCGAGAATGACTACGGCAAGAACATCTTTAGCCGCGATGATTTCAAAACCTTGTCAAACCAGCTGAAGGCCATCAAAGGCCGGTTCATACTGTCCATCAACGATGTGCCGGAGATCCGCAAAATCTTCTCCTGGGCGCAAATGGAAGCCGTAGAGGTCAATTACTCAGTAGCAAAAGGCAAGGGCAAACGGGCTGGCGAATTGCTGGTCACAGGCACCAAATGAAAGGATCATTAGCAAGCATATGACTGCAGCACCGCCACATCTGATGTTGAAGGAATCGGATATCGTCAAAAGCGGCGATACTGAAGAAAAGCCAATTCAGCACACCACCGTTAGAAATGACGATGGCTGCCGGCCGTCACCATCATTTCTAACGGTAACAGCTCATGCAAAGCCGGTTTCAGCGAAAACCATGGCTGCATTGTTACAGATGGCTCGTGCTGCATCCATACAGCTTGAGCGGTCTTTATGACGTGGCCAGGCGGTAAAAACGGGGCGGGTGTCTATCAGCGCATCATCAACCATATGCCGCCACACAAGACTTATATCGAACCGTTTTTAGGCAGCGGTGCGATCCTTCGCAACAAGCGACCGGCACAGATCAATATCGGTATTGACAGGTCGCAAAAGGCCATTGAGCTTTGCAAAGACCTGACGTCAACACCCAATCACAACTTCTTTTATTGCCGGTGCGGCATAGGTTATCTGAACTCTCGAACCTTATCTTCTGATGATCTGGTTTTCTGTGATCCACCGTATATGAAATCGACCCGCAAGGGTGGCGATCTATACGACTTCGAAATGAGCGACAATGCCCATGCCCGCCTTTTGGCTTTTCTGGTAACGACCCCGGCCAAGGTCATGATCACCGGGTATCGCAGCGATTTATATGACGATGTATTAAGCCGGTTTCACCGCATCGATTATCAAACAATGACCCGTGCAGGCATGGTCGATGAAGCCTTATGGATGAACTTTGCCCCGCCCACCCAGTTGCATGATTATTCTTTTCTGGGAACTGATTACCGCGAACGCGAACGGATAAAGCGCAAAAAATCACGCTGGAAAAACAAGATAGCCAATATGGACCGGCTTGAACGGCTGGCGATCATGGAGGCTCTGCAAAGTGTATAGCCATCGAGCATCGTCACAAACATCGATACAGGAATCGGTCATCGTCATGAATGGCGGTAACCGGGTGCAGGGATGAGTGCGTATTACAACGAATTTGACCCCAAGGCAGCGGCGTGGCTGAGGGAATTGATTGAAAATGGGCACATTGCGCCTGGTGATGTTGATGAAAGAGATATTAGAGATGTCAGATCAGATGACCTTGTTCGATACACCCAGTGTCATTTCTTCGCCGGAATTGGCGTCTGGTCCTACGCATTGCGACAAGCGGGGTGGCCAGACGATAGGCCGGTGTGGACGGGATCGTGTCCGTGTCAGCCGCATTCAGCGGCAGCTGGTGACAAAAAAAAGGGGTTCGACGACGAGAGAGACCTTTGGCCGGTCCAGTTCAACCTCATTAAAAACACCACAGAACCTGTCGTCTTCATTGGTGAGCAAGTTGATGACAGTGTTGCCTGGATCGACAGAACGGCGAGTGATTTTGAGAAAGCGGATTTTGCCTTCGGGGCGGTCGATATACCGGCTTGTGCCGCAGATGCACCCCAAGAGCGAATGCGAACATTCTATGTGGGCCACTCCAACGGTGCAGGACAGCGCAAACAAAGCCGGGCCATCGCAATGGGTCAGGAACTCACACCCCCTGAATGTCCAGGTAGTGGCGCATTTTATGGCAACCACAGAACGTCCGGAGAACTTGGCCGAATTAGGCGCATTGAACCCGGCATTCGTTTGCTGGCTCATGGGCCTGCCTCAAGAGTGGGTCTCTTGCGGGGTTTCGGCAATGCAATCAATGCAGAAGTCGCCAAATACTTCATTCAATCGGTAATGGGAATTCTTTAGGATGACAGATACAATACGAGATTACCTGCCTTGGCTGTTGTCAGGCATTACGATCTGGATGACTTTGCTTGCGGGAAACCTGCATAAATCAGCGTGGCTGGTTGGTCTGGCCAATCAAGCCCTCTGGTTGATCTGGATTATAACAACATCCACTTGGGGCTTGGTGCCATTGAACGCGGTGCTATGGATTGTCTATGCCCGAAACCACATAAAATGGAGAGACGAGCGGCAAGAAGAGCCTAAAAGACCCGGCCCAGTCCGTTAGAAACACAGTTTTGGTGTGCAAAAGGCAGCACATATTTGTGCAAAAGATCGCGCCGGGCTACAATTGGAATTTTGAAAATATAAATCTTACTAACTTGTTGTTTTTACTTCGTAAAATGGTGGGCGATGCAGGGCTCGAACCTGTGACCCGCTGATTAAGAGTCAGCTGCTCTACCAACTGAGCTAATCGCCCTCACCTCCTGTGTATAGAACACAGGAGGCCATAGAGGTTCAAGAGGCAATCAGCGAAACAGGCTTGGTTTTTTCGCGTTTTACCAGGAGTTTGTTCAATGCGCTTACGTAAGCGCGGACGGATGCCACCAGCGTATCGGTGTGGGCGCCGCGCCCGGTCACCAGTTTGCCTTCTTCTTCCAGCCTCACACTTACTTCGGCCTGTGCATCGGTTCCCGATGTCACGGCATGAACCTGATAAAGCTCCAGTGTAGCGGTGTGCGCAAACAGGGTTTTAATTGCATTGAACGAGGCATCAACCGGGCCATCGCCTGTTGCGGTAGTTTCACCGGTTTCACCATCGATTTCCAGACTGAGTGTAGCTTGCGACGGCCCGTCTGAACCTGCGACAACACGCAATGACAAAAACCTGATGCGCTCGTTGGAAGTGGCCAGCCCGTCATCAACCAGGGCGACAATATCATCATCATAAATGTGCTTTTTCTTGTCCCCCAGCTCCTTGAAGCGTTGAAAGGCATCCTGAAAAGCATTATCACCCAGATCATAACCGAGGTTTTTAAGTTTATCGGCAAAAGCTGCCCGGCCCGAATGTTTGCCCATCACCAAAGAGGTTTCTTTAAGGCCAACACTTTCCGGCGTCATGATCTCATAAGTCTCGGCATTTTTCAGCATGCCATCTTGATGAATACCGCTTTCATGGGCAAAAGCATTCTTGCCGACAATTGCTTTGTTGTATTGCACCGGAAAGGCTGCCACTGCCGCCACCAGTTTGGAGGCGCGCGTCAGATATTCCGGGTTAACGTTGGTGGCAAATGGCAATATGTCGGCGCGGGTGTTGATCGCCATCACCACTTCTTCCAGTGCGGCATTACCGGCACGTTCGCCCAGACCGTTAATTGTGCATTCAATCTGGCGCGCACCAGCCATGGCCCCGGCAAGCGAATTTGCCACCGCCATGCCCAGGTCATTGTGACAATGGGTAGAAAAGATAACGCTATCGGCACCGGGCACTCTATCGCGCAACATTTCCAGCAACGCTATATATTCCTCCGGCATGGTGTAGCCCACGGTGTCGGGAATATTGATTGTGGTCGCCCCGGCCTTGATCGCAGCTTCGACGCAACGGCACAGGAAATCATGCTCGGTGCGCGTGCCATCTTCAGCAGACCACTCAACATTATCGGTATACTTGCGTGCGCGTGTAACACTGGAAACCACTTTTTCCAGAACCTGTTCAGGCTCCATCTGCAATTTATATTTCATGTGCAGCGGGCTAGTGGCCAGAAACGTATGAATACGTGATTGTTTTGCATCTACCAGAGCATCTGCGGCGCGGTCGATATCGTTGTTTGACGCGCGCGCCAGTCCGCACACCACAGAATTTTTAACGATTTTGGAGATTTCCGTTACCGCTTCAAAATCACCGTTGGAAGCAATGGGGAACCCGGCTTCGATAATATCCACACCCATCTCATCGAGCAGGCTTGCCACTTTCAGTTTTTCTTCCAACGTCATTGATGCGCCGGGAGATTGTTCACCGTCACGCAATGTGGTGTCGAAAATCACCACGCGTTCTTTGTTGGCGCTGTTCGAATTTTGATTCTCTTTAATTGTCATTTTCCTGATCCTTCATGAAACCGCCGTTTAAGCGGATAGCTGTTTTTAAATTTTGCTAAATCTCCCCTAAACACGTGCTCTTAAATATTGGAGCAGCTACTGCCTAGGGGCTGATAAGGAGTAGGAGTTCAATCTGCAGGCCTGAAATCGGCGCATCATTCAACGAAAGCGTTGCGCACAAATCGGCGGATTGGCAGGCATAAGCTGCAATCGGCTGTTCTATGATGTTGTGCGTGGTCATGGTTTAAAACTGCTCAAAACGCCGTTGGTGATCACCCATACTAGCGCAGGTTTGAATTTTTGTAAATTCTGCTGTGCAAATATTAATCTTAACTTAATCCCGTCGATTTGAATCAACAAAGGGCGGTCAAATTCTGCCGCTAATTTCGAGTATATCCAGCACATTGTTGCCGCATTTGGCAGATTAACCTATGCTACTTACTTTAAAATCCGATCAATCAACAAACTTTATCTACCATTGAGGAGAAAACAATTATGTTGAAACGACTTATTTTAGCAGGCGTGGCGTCCGTCTTTATCATCACAACCGCGCAAGCTGGCAGTTGCCCTTTGCAAATGGCTAAGGTTGATGCCGCACTATCTGTCAAGATGGCCGGAATGAGTGCCGCTGATCTTGCCAAGGTCAAATCTCTTCGCACCAAAGGCGAAGCCATGCACAAAGCTGGCAAACACGGTGCCTCTGTTGCTGCACTGAATAAAGCTTTGGGATTACTGGGCGCCCTATAAGCTTTCAATAACACCAGTTGTGCAGTTTCCTTGGTAGAATGCACAGCTGGTGACAGAAATATTTCCTATATTTCAATCTCGCCCGAAGCAACGAATACAACGCTGCCAGCCACTCTGATTTCCTTAAATTTAGCTTTTGTTCTGTCTGCTTCAAGAAATAACTGGCTGGGTCGCCCCATGTCATAGCCCTGTTCAATACGCCAGCTGTGATCGCCTTCTGCCAAATCTTCAAATTCAGCAATTTGCTCTGGAAACATAGCAGCAGCAGACCCTGTCGCAGGATCTTCCAGTATCCCACCGGAAGGCGCAAACATCCGCACCGAAAAATCTGTATTTTTGTCAACACCACTACGCGTATAAGCAACCATCGACTTTGCCCCAACCAACGCTTTTGCCTCACCAAAAGCAGGGTATGAGATTTTTATTCCCGACAGTGCCTTGAGACTTCTTACCGGCACGAACAATCGTGGTGCATTGCCAGCAGACGAAACTGCCTGAGCTTTATGAGAATCAAACCCTATATCATCCATGGTCAAAGACAGGCCCTTGGAGATCAGGGAAGGATCAAGGTTGCGGGTGATAATTTCCGGCACACCAGGAGCCACAAACTGAGCTGAAAACTGTCCCTTTGAAACCTGAACGCGAACCGGGACAAGTCCTGCTAATTCTTCAAATCTGATTTCAACGTCAAAATCATTTTGCTGGTTGCCCAGCAAGGAGGCAAGCAGACACGCGCAACCAACTGTTGGGTGTCCGGCAAATTGCATCTCGCGCTGCGGTGTGAAAATACGCACCTTCGCAGTATTTTTTAAATCCTGCGGACGCAAGACAAAAACCGTCTCGCTCAAATTAAACTCCCGAGCAACACTTTGCATCTGATCGCTGCATAGCCCATCTGCTGCCAGTACCACCGCCAACGGATTGCCGCCAAAGCGCACATCGGTAAAAACATCACAGGTATGGAAAGTGTATTTCATCTGGTTTTCCTATAGTATTTAATGCCAAATGCGTTGGCGTGTGAACAATAAGCCAACACTGTCATACCGGCGAAAGCGGGTACCCAGAGCCCCATGTTCGTACCCTGCTACTCTGGAAGATAAATTGAACCTCACCATAACAAAAAGGCCCGCTTAAAAAAGCGGGCCTTTGAACCAGTTTTAAGAGTTCATTGCTGAACGAAAATCAGTTCTTTTCCTTGTCCACCAGTGCACCAGCAGAAATCCATGGCATCATCGCGCGTAAGCGTTCCCCCACTTCTTCAATCGGGTGCGCGTCATTGAACCGGCGTGTTGCCTTGAATTTGGGCTGTCCGGCCTTGCATTCGCGGATCCATTCAGATGTAAAGGCACCGGTCTGGATGTCTTTGAGAATACGCCGCATTTCAGCTTTCGTCTCATCGGTCACCAGACGCGGGCCTGAAGCATATTCACCAAATTCAGCCGTATTGGAAATTGAATAATTCATGTTGGCAATACCACCTTCATAAATCAGATCAACAATCAGTTTAACTTCATGCAGGCATTCGAAATAAGCCATTTCAGGCGCATAGCCCGCTTCAACCAGGGTTTCGAACCCGGCGCGGATTAATTCGACCAGACCACCACACAGGACCGCTTGTTCACCGAACAGATCGGTTTCGCACTCTTCCTTGAACGTAGTCTCAATGATGCCTGAACGCCCGCCGCCAATGGCTGAAGCATAGGCCACAGCAATATCCTGGGCATTGCCCGAAGCATCCTGATCAATCGCCACCAGACACGGAACGCCACCGCCTTTCTGGTATTCGCCGCGCACCGTGTGTCCCGGTCCTTTGGGGGCAATCATGATGACATCGATAGTGGACGGCGCTTCGATCAGTTTAAAATGGATACTCAACCCATGAGCAAAAGCAATGGCTGCACCTGGCTTGATGTTGGGGGCAATATGATCGGTCCAGATTTCCGCCTGCAATTCATCGGGTGCCGCCATCATCATGACATCGGCCCATTTTGCCGCATCGGCAACATTCATGACCTTGAGACCCGCAGCTTCAACCTTTTTGGCTGTGGCCGAGCCTTCACGCAACGCCACCACAATTTCTTTTACGCCACTGTCTTTGAGGTTTAATGCATGGGCATGGCCTTGCGAGCCAAAACCGACAATACAAATCTTCTTGGCTTTGATGAGATTTAGATCTGCATCGGTATCATAATAAACGCGCATTCCTGTATCCTTTTTAAATAAAGTCGTGATTTTGAATTTCTGTTTGCAAGAGTTAAGTAGCTTCTTTGCCGCGCATAATCGAGGCTACACCGGTACGGGCAACTTCGACCAGCCCCAACGGCACCATAAGTTCAATAAACTGGCCTATCTTGTTGCTTCTGCCGGTAATTTCAAAGACGAAATGCTCGACCGTTGCATCAATAACCGTCGCCCTGAATGCATCGGCCAAACGCAAGGCCTCAACCCGGTTTTCGCCCCGGCCGGCAACCTTGATCAACGCCAGTTCGCGCTCCAGCGGTGGTCCCATGACGGTGAGATCGATGACGCTGCGCACCGGTATCAGACGTCCCAGCTGACTTTTGATCTGCTCAATAATGCGCGGCGTCCCGGTCGTCACGACCGTAATACGCGACAGATGCTTTTGATGCTCGGTTTCGGACACCGTAAGACTGTCAATATTATACCCCCGACCGGAAAAAAGCCCGACCACACGGGCAAGAACTCCAGGTTCATTGTCAACCAGAACGGAAAGTGTATGGCTTTCGATATTTTGTGAGTGCAGCATAATTAAACCAGAACCTTGCCTTTTTCGGAAACACTGCCTTCAACATCGTCAGGCCCCATCAACATTTCATTGTGGGCAGCACCTGAGGGTATCATCGGAAAACAGTTTTCATTTTTCTCAACCAGACAATCGAAAATCACCGGCCGGTCAACCGAAATCATTTCCTTGATGGCATCATCCAGCTCATCAGGTTTTTCCGTGCGAATGCCAACACCGCCAAACGCTTCGGCGAGCTTGACAAAATCCGGCAGGGCTTCCGAATAACTTTCGGAATAGCGCCCGCCATGCAGCAATTCCTGCCACTGGCGTATCATGCCCATATAGCGGTTGTTCAAAATAAACACCTTGATTGGCAGGCGATATTGTATCGCCGTTGAAATCTCCTGAATATTCATCATCACCGAGGCTTCACCGGCAATATCAATCACTAGCGATTTTGGGTGCGCCAGTTGGATGCCGACAGCTGCGGGCAAGCCATAACCCATGGTGCCCAGACCACCCGATGTCATCCAGCGGTTGGGCTCTTCAAAGTGATAATGCTGAGCTGCCCACATTTGATGCTGGCCAACTTCGGTCGAGATATATGTATCTTTGTCTTTGGTCAGTTCATACAGCCGCTCGATTGCATATTGCGGCATGATGATATCTTTGCCCTGGACGTAACTCAGGCATTCGCTCGCCCGCCACTCGTCAATCTGACCATTCCATTTGCTCAGCGCAGTTTCGTCAATCTTTGCGGATTTTGCTTTCCAGATACGGATCATCTCTTCAAGAACAAAGGCACAATCGCCAATTATCGGTATATCGACAATGATGTTTTTGTTGATTGACGAGGGGTCGATATCGATGTGAATTTTTTTCGAATCCGGCGAAAACGCATCAATTCTACCGGTAATCCGGTCATCAAAACGCGCACCGATATTGATCATGACATCACAATCATGCATGGCATTATTAGCTTCATAGGTCCCGTGCATGCCGAGCATGCCGAGCCACTCTTTACCCGAGGCGGGATACGCCCCCAGACCCATCAATGTCGACGTAATCGGGATACCGGTAATCTTGACAAACTGACGCAGCAGTTTAGACGCCACCGGGCCTGAATTTATAATGCCGCCACCAGTGTACAGCAGGGGGCGTTTGGCCTTTGAAATCAGCTCTACCGCCTGACGGATTGCCTGTTGATCCCCCTTCTTCTGCGGGCGATAGGTTTTATGGCCCGAATTGTCAGGAGCGGAATATTTAGCGGTGGCAAACTGCACATTTTTTGGAATATCAATGACAACCGGTCCGGGGCGACCGTTGGTTGCCACGTAAAAAGCCTCATGCATGGCTTTGGCAAGCTTGTCCGGGTCTTTAATCAGGTAGTTGTGCTTGGTGCACGGGCGTGTAATTCCAACAACGTCAGCTTCCTGAAAAGCATCGCTGCCAATCAGATGAGCCGGCACCTGGCCGGTAATGCATATAATGGGAATGGAATCCAAAAGAGCATCAGTAAGACCGGTAACCGCGTTAGTTGCACCGGGGCCTGAAGTTACCAGAACAACGCCGGGCTTGCCGGTGGAGCGTGCATAGCCTTCGGCTGCATGCACCGCACCTTGCTCATGGCGCACAAGAATATGACGCAGTTTATTCTGCTGAAACAGCGCATCATAAATCGGCAGCACAGCACCTCCGGGATAGCCGAAAATCACTTCGACACCCTGGTCAACCAGAGCCTTGATGACGATTTGTGCGCCTGTCATTTCCTGTGCCATTTTTAATTCTCCGGCTTCGACAAAATAGTAGTTGTTTTCAATGTGTAACCCTTAACGCCTGACACGAGATGCCTGGAATTGCGGACAGATGTACTTTTAATGAAATTTTCGACCAAAATTCTGTAACGTATTGCACACCATACACTGGGCGCGAACATTATCCCGTCATGGCGCAGCGGTCAACAGTGAGTTTTATATAAATGACAATTTACTACTGATAATTCTTTCCATTTGTTGCGCATTTACATGTTTCCACGAAATCATGTTTCGTTTTATCCATGTCAGTTGTCTTTTTGCATATCGGCGGGTCTCGGTTTTGGTTTTTTCGATCGCCTTTTCCAACGCAACATCCCCTTTAAGGTATTCTCCCAACTGCGGCACGCCCAATGCTTTCATCGCTGGCAACCGCGGATCAAGCTTTAGCGCCAGCAAATCCCTGACCTCATCAAGACCACCAGCCTCCACCATCAGGTCCAGTCGCTGGTCACAACGACGATAGACCTCCTGACGCTCTACCGACACCACCAGGCGAACGATACCCTCACCCGCCAGCACCGGTGTCGAGCGATCACGCGCGTGCCACTCGCTTAAAGACACACCCGTTGCCTCCCTAACCTCAAGTGCGCGGACAATGCGCTGGCTGTCATTAGGCTTCAATTTCTCAGCCATGCAGCTATCCAGCGTTTTCAGTGCATCATAAAGCGGCGCGGCACCTTCAACCGCAAGCCTCTCTCGCCATTTCTCGCGAACCTCGACCGGTATATCAGGAACCGGGCTTAAACCGTTTTCAAGCGCATAGAAATAAAGACCGGTGCCTCCGACAATTATGGGCGTGCGACCCTGGCTCCACACAGCTTCCAGCGTGCGCGCCACATCCGCCACCCACATTCCGGTAGAATAAGCCTGAGCGGCTGGCACTGAGCCATAAAGATAATGCGGCACGATAGTTTCGTCGACCGCGCCGGGTCGCGCTGACAATATGCGCAATTCGCGATAGACCTGCATCGAATCCGCGTTAATGATGACACCATTGCATGCCTGCGCCAGTTTTAATGCCGCAGATGACTTGCCGCTGGCCGTCGGGCCTGCAATAAGAATGGCGCGTGGGCCGTTGGGGCTCATTCAATCAACTCAATTCTGTAAAAGTGCAACACTTCTTCATGACATATATTCTCACCCTCATCGCCAATCCGCAAAACCCTGTCCTTACCGCTTCAATAGCAGCCGAAGTAGCCTCTGCTGTTGCTTGCACCCAAAAACCTCAGTGGCTGGCACCGGACATAGCCTGCGACATTGCCGTTGGCGAAACCCAACCCTTTGACGTGCAGGTCGTCCTTGCTGTTGCCCAACAGGTTGTAGCGGGAAATGCCATAGACGTTGCAATACAACCTTGCGCCCATCGCCGCAAACGCCTTTTGATAGCTGACATGGATTCAACCATCATCGGCCAGGAATGCATCGACGAACTGGGGGCAGCTTTCGGCTTAAAATCCCAGATCGCTGACATCACCACAAGAGCCATGAACGGTGAATTTGCCTTTGAAGACAGTCTCCTGCGCCGCGTTGCCCTGCTCAAAGGTCTGCCGCAAAAAGCGTTGGGGGAGGTTTTCGAAAGCCATATCACTCTCACCCCCGGAGCAAAAGAATTAGTCGCCACAATGCGCGCCAACGGCGCTTATTGCGCCCTGATTTCGGGGGGATTTACGTATTTCACCCAACGCATCGCAAAAATGACCGGATTTGATTTCAATGATGCCAATACGCTCCAGTTTGAAAATGGCCTGCTTAGCGGAGACGTGACCCAGCCCATATTGGGTCGCGAATCAAAACTGGCCGCTCTTAGGAAAATCAGAGACGAACGTGACCTTCTGAAAGAAGACGTTATCGCCGTTGGTGACGGTGCCAATGATCTTGCCATGATCGCCGAGGCCGGTATCGGTGTCGCATACCACGCCAAACCCCAAGTAGCCAAAATGGCCGACGTCACCATCAAACACGGCGACCTCACCGCCCTGCTCTATCTGCAAGGGTACAAAGCTAGTGAATTAAAAAGCTAAATTAGCGGGTCACAACCCCTCCTTCTTCGTCATCCTCGGGCTTGACCCGAGGATCCAGTCCTCAGTTCTCCCGGCAAAAAGGCGTTATTTTTGTTTTCAAAATCTCTGCGCTATGGATCCTCGGGTCAAGCCCGAGGATGACGAATTTTGTGGGTTCGATTAAACGAAGCACGCATTTGGGGTTTTGTTTTTCTCACCGATGAAACCCCGCCCTATCTTCAAACAAAACAAAGGCCGACTGAATTTTCAGCCGACCTTTGTTGTTCTATCCCAGATTGCGCCACATTAACGCAATCTGTTACTTGGAAATTTTAACCGCTACAAAGCGCAGATCACCCTTGCCATTTACCACCAGCAGGAGTGCGGATTTACGTCCGAGTTTCTGTAATTCCTTGATTCTCTTTTCAACGTCCTCAGGGCTTTTGACGATTTCCTGACCAACTTCAGAAATAACATCACCGGCCTTGATACCTTTTTCCGCAGCAATGCTTGCCGGATCAACGTCAACAATCACCACACCGGCAACTTTTTTGCCAATCTTGTGTTTCTTGCGCAGATCATTGTTCAGGGACGACAAAGAAAGACCGAGGTCGTCAATCCGCTTTGTGCCATCATCAACAACCGCTGGTGAAGTCAAGGATGCCTTTTTGATTTTTTCGTCAAGGCGGGCGATTTTTATGCGCAGGGTTTTTTCAGCCCCTTTGCGCAAAACAATCACATCAACCTGTTTGCCCACCGGTGTATCAGCGACAATGCGCGGCAGATCACGCATCTGCGCCACCGGAACATCATTAAATTTTGTGATGATATCACCGGCTTTCATACCACCGGCAAAGGCTGGGCCTTTTGGATTAACATTGGCAATAAGAGCGCCCATTTTCTTTTCCATGCCCAGGCTCTCGGCAATTTCATCAGTGACCGATTGTATACGCACACCAAGCCAGCCCCGGCGGGTTTCACCAAATTCACGCAGTTGGGCAATAACCGGAGCAATGGTTGCAGCTGGCACCGCAAAGCCGATGCCAATGGAACCACCGGACGGTGAAATGATGGCGGTATTAATGCCAATAACCTGGCCAGCCATATTAAACAGAGGTCCACCGGAATTACCTTTGTTGATGGAAGCATCGGTTTGAATAAAGTTGTCATACGGGCCTGAGTTGATATCCCTGTCGCGCGCAGACACAATGCCCAGGGTCACAGTACCGCCCAGACCAAAGGGATTACCAATCGCCATAACCCAGTCGCCAACACGCAGTTTCTTGGATTCGCCAAAAGAAACCGCTGTCAATGGTTTGGCTGCTTTAACCCGCAAAACAGCTACATCAACCTTGGGATCGCGACCGATAACAACGGCTTTGAGTTTAGTGCCATCACTGAAGTTTGCGGTAATTTCATCAGCATCGGCAATCACATGATTGTTAGTGATGATAATGCCTGAGGAATCAATGACAAAGCCGGAACCCAGCGAACGCACTTTGCGCGGCGGGCGCGGTTTCTGGCTGTTTTTCTTGTTGCCCTGCTGGTCACGGTCAAGAAATTTTTCAAAAAAATCCTCAAACGGACTTCCCGGTGGCAGACTTGGTAGTTTTCTGCTGCTGGCCGTACCCTTGATGCTTTGTGTTGTCGAAATATTGACAACCGCACCTTGCAGCCGTTCGGCCAGATCAGCCACCGATACGGGACCGGCGACACTCGTCTGGGCAAAAGATGTCTGGGGAAATACGACAAAAATCGAAAGGAGCATTGCAAAAAATGCAACTTCCAGCGTTCGGAAAACCGGGCGTCGCACGCCACTATAGATAGCTTTATGATGCATTGCGGCAAATCTCATCTTATGTCTCCTTAACGTCGCGCAAATAATAATTATAGCGCGACTGCCTGTGATTCCTTCAAAAATCCGGCACCTTTACCGAACCATGTTTCATTTAGGCCATAAATGTAGATGAATTGAGTCAAATCCAAGGCTTGTACGTTCATAATATCGTGTGCGGTAAACGCACCCCAAATCTTAACCAATAAGCCACCGTGCCAGCCAGATAATTATAATGCCACCAGCGGCAGCAAACAGGCCGCCGGTACGCATTGAATTTTCTGACATAGACACAGCCATGCTCATCATCTTTTTCATCGCCTCGGGAAAGGTTGCATACAACAACCCCTCAATTACAAAAACCAATCCAATTGCAACAATCAGATCAGCCATCAGTTAGGTGCAGCATCCGTTTTTGGAACCTGAGCACCGAAATAGCGGAAAAACTCTGAATCCGGTGAAAGCACCATAGTGGTACTATTATCCTGCAGTGCATTTTCATATGCCTTCAGCGACCGATAAAAATCAAAGAACTCGGCATCCTGGCCATAAGCTTTTGCAAATATCTTGTTGCGTTCGGCATCACCCTCACCACGCTTGATTTCAGAAGTTCGCTCGGCGTTGGCAACCAGAACCGTCGCCTTGCGGTCAGCCTGGGCTTTGATGCGCAGGTTAGCCTCACGACCTTCGGCCCGAAACTGGGCTGCTTCTTTCTGGCGTTCTGATTTCATCCGGTCGAAGGTGGATTTACTCACCTCTGGCAAAAGATCCGTACGTTTGATGCGAACATCAACCAGTTCAAGACCAAGTGTTGCAGCTTCGGTAGACACGGCGTTTTGAATTTCGTTCATCATGTTTTCACGTTCATCAGACAATGCTGATTTAAATGAACGCGCACCATAAACCCGCCGCAAAGCTGCATCCATACGCGTCTCGAGACGTGAGCGCGCTGTATTCAGGTTTCCCGAAACACTTTCCTTGAATTGCTGAGGTTGGGAAATCTTGAACATGGCAAATGTCGCCACCAAAAAGCGCCGACCATCAATGGCCTGCACCGCCTTGTCGCTGATTTCCAGTGTCAGCAAACGCTTTTGCATAAACTCGATATCCTCAGCAAATGGTGTGCGGAAATAAAGTCCGGCCGTATTTACGGTGCGAACAATTTTACCAAACCGCAATATCAGAGCCTGCTGGCCCTCCTGCACGGTGTAGGCACTGGAAGCCAAAACAAATGCTCCGATAGCCAGTGCAACCAGAAATATTATTCCTTTTTTCATAATCAAATACTCCTAATTCGCATTCTGGCGTTTATTGATTTCAGGCAGCGGCAGATAAGGCACAACACCGGAGCCACCCTTGCCTTCAATGATAACTTTATTTGAACGCGACAGAACTTTTTCCATCGATTCAAGAAACATACGTCTACGCGTCACTTCTTTTGCCACCTTGTATTCATTGTAGATCGAAACAAACCGCTGGGCTTCACCATCGGCTTGCGCAACCGTCTGCTTGCGATAAGCTTCAGCTGCTTCAACAATCTGGGCCGAACGACCACGAGCTTCACCCAGTCGCTTGTTGGAATAAGATTTTGCTTCGTTTTCAAGTTTCCGGCGATCCTGTTGTGCGCGTTGCACATCTTCAAAAGCATCAATAACGGATGGCGGCGGGTCGGCTTTTTCTAACTTGACACCGGTAACCAGAATACCGCTGTCATAACTATCGAGCGTCTTCTGCATCAATTCCTTCACCGTAGATTCAGCTTCCAGACGTTTCTTGGTACGCACATCTTCACCGCGCGACAGGCCCACATGCTCGCGCATTGCAGCCTCAGCCACAATACGAACTGTTTTGCGTTGATCTTCGAGATTGAACAGGTATTTATTTGCGTCAGAAATCACCCATAAAACCGTAAACTGAACGTCGACGATATTCTGGTCTCCCGACAACATCAGGCTTTCATCAGGCACATCAGTCTTGCTAACGATAGTGCCGCGCTGACGTGTTCTAAATCCAATATTTTCCTGGTGTTCGGCCAGAACCTGAGGCGTGAAAGCAGACTCAATCGGGTATGGCAAATGATAGTTCAGGCCCGGATTGGTGGTTTTGAGATATTGCCCGAAGCGCAAAACAACACCTTGTTCATCCGGTTCCACCCGGTAAAACCCGGTTGCCAGCCAGCCAACCACAGCGAGAACCACCAAAAGAGCATAGCCGCGCCCCCCCATCGTGCCCCCAGGCATAGCCTGCTTCAATTTGTCCTGACCTTTTTTAAGAATTTCCTCAAGGTCCGGTGGCATCTGACCACCTGATGAGGGCCCTTGCCCCCAGGGTCCGCGGTTTCCACCGCCGCCGCCGCCACTTTGATTGCTCCAGGGCATATTTATTCAATCCTTCTTCGTCTGATGAAAATTATTGGTACTATTGTCCGCAAATCCATTTAGTTGGTCTGTTCTTTAACGTATGTCGGATTAAAAATCTGCAACAATCCTTCCGAAACCTTAATTAATTGCCTTATAGTCCAAGCCCACCTGCAGCGCAAACAATGGCTCAGACATATCAATGCAATTTTGGGGGTATATCGCGATTGTTGCCGCTAATATCAAGAGTGTCGTTACTTGGCTGCTCATTTTACATCTGGACACATCATACCCGACAATTAGGTCAAATAAATGACCGGAGTTAAGATAAATGCGTTTTAGTCAAACTGTGCAAGGTTTGCTGTTGATGACAGTCGCCATGCTGGTGGCACCGGCAATGGATTCAATTGCCAAATTTATCTCAAACTCAATACCGGCGGTTGAGGTCGGCACTGCACGCTTCTTTTTTCAATTGATTTATCTCACTCCCGTGGTTCTGCTGCTGAAAGGCACAAGCGGATTTTGGCCCCGGCTTCCCCTTTTAAATACAATCCGGGCACTGCTTATGGCGGCAGCGACCGTGATATTCTTCACCGCCGTCAAATGGATGCCGGTAGCTGATGCTATTGCCATATTCTTTGTGGAGCCGCTGATCCTCACCGTTATATCCGCCGTATTCCTCAACGAAAAGATCGGCTGGCAACGCATTTGCGCTGTCGGCGTTGGTTTTTTGGGAGCGTTGCTGGTTATCCAGCCAAGTTACAGCATATTTGGCGCCATAGCCTTGCTGCCACTGGTCACAGCTGTTCTTTTTGCCTGTTATCTTGCGCTCACACAAATCATCGCCCGAACAGAAGACCCGCTTACCATGCAGACATTTACCGGTTTGATAGGCGCAATAACTCTTGGCCTGACCATGGTATTTGGTACGACGATGAAAATTGAACTGCTGACGCCTGTATGGCCAAATTCATTTGAATGGTTACTGCTCGCCGGCGTTGGCCTGATCGCGGCAACCGTGCACCTGATGATTACCCATGCCTTCAAACGCGCGCCGGCATCCGCTCTTGCCCCTTTTCAGTATCTTGAAATCATCGGTGCCACCGCCCTTGGCTATTTCATCTTCGGAGATTTCCCCGATACTTTGAAATGGATCGGCACATTTATCATTGTCGCCAGCGGCCTCTTTGTCCTGTGGCGCGAACATCAGGTTGACAGTCAGGCACGCTCCAAGATCACCTAATTGTCATAAAAACGTTATTTCCAATCTCCAAAGACCATCCCCATCTAAATGCCAGCCCCCTCAGGCAGCATTCAGAGATCGACCGCAAATCAGGAGATGTAAGATGAAACGCCAATTTTTGACCACCGCCTTGATAGGGGCTGCCGCAATTGTAGCGTTACCGATGACAACCGCACTGGCAGGCTCTGACGCAGCTACGCAGCCGACAGTGATAACGCTCACCCAGACACCGTGCCAGTTTCTCGAAAGCGAAGCCAAAGACCAGGGCTTTACGTCCACCAAAACCGCTGATTGCGAAGCAATCAACGCCAAAACAGCCGAAAAAAGGCTGAGTGAGGCACCGGTGCTGAAGCTCAAGCCCGGTAAATACATTTTCCGCGTCACCAACAAAAACGTCCCCTACGGCCTCGGCTTTTATCTGCGAGGTGCAGGTATCATCGGCCGCGTCACCTTGCCAAAAGTCTCCGGCGGCGGCCTTGATCTGGGTGTCACCCAGGATTACGCCATAGATCTCAAACCCGGCGAATACATCTATTCCTGCCCCCTCAACACCACCCCGGATTACAAGCTTATCGTTGAAGGATAAAGAGCCTCTCCTTTTAGTCATTCCCGCGCAGGCAGGAATCTTCTCTCAACTCGGTTCATACCGACAGAAGATCTCCGCCTGCGCGGAGATGACCGGGAAAGCGGGATCGGATTATCCGGCAATCTGGTGAAATTACCGGCGTTCGAAAATGACGAAGGCGAAGGCTGAACTATCGCCCTCCCCGGCCGAATACTGCTGGCGGGAAACCTCGCGCCAGTGCCCGGAATCAAGCTTTGGGAAAATGGTATCTCCCGCCACATCTGCCTGAACTTCGGTTTTGTAAATCCTGTCGGCAACAGCAAGCGTCTGGGCATAAATCTCGCCGCCGCCAATCACCATGATCTCATCTGCGCCACTTTTGGTCGCCAGACGTTGCGCCAGTTCCAGGCCCAGAGCAACACTTGACGCGGTAAAAACACCGTCATGCGCAAATGTCTCGTTGCGCGTCACCACGATATTATCGCGGCCCGGCAAAGGCCGGCCGATAGCTTCAAAGGTCTTGCGCCCCATTAACACCGGCTTGTGCAGGGTTTTTTGCTTAAAATATTTCAGGTCACTGGGCAATCTCCACGGCATCGCCCCGGTATCACCAATGACGCCGTTGTCCGCCACTGCAACAATCAGGCAAACGCGCGTATCCCCCATGCTCACACAGCCACCTTTGCAGCAATATGGGGGTGAAACTGATAGTCCTGAATTTCGAAATCTTCAAATTCAAACGCATCAATATCCTTAACGTCTGGATTCATCGCCAGTTTTGGCAGCGCCAAGGGTGTGCGCGCCAGTTGCGCGTCGGCCTGCTCCAGATGATTAAGATAAAGATGTACATCACCAAAACTGTGGACAAATTCACCCACCCGCAAACCCGCCACCTGCGCCACCATATGGGTGAACAGGGCGTAGGAGGCGATATTAAACGGCACGCCCAAAAATATGTCAGCACTGCGCTGATAGAGCTGGCACGACAGCGCCCCATCGGCGACATAAAACTGAAACAGGCAATGACACGGCGGCAGCGCCATCGCATCAATCTGCGCCACATTCCAGGCGCAAACAATATGACGGCGCGAATCAGGATTATTCTTCAACCCGTCAATCAGCCCGGCAATCTGGTCAACGTGTCCCCCATCGCCAGCCGGCCATGAGCGCCACTGCCTGCCATAGACCGGCCCCAGTTCACCCGATGCATCCGCCCATTCATTCCAGATTCTAACGCCATGATCATTAAGATATTTGACATTGGTCTCACCCTTCAAAAACCACAGCAATTCATAAATAATAGATTTAAGATGAAGCCGCTTGGTGGTGATCAGCGGAAAACCCCGAGCCAGATCAAAGCGCAATTGCGCCCCGAAG
This sequence comes from Hyphomicrobiales bacterium, assembly GCA_021775475.1. Classification (GTDB taxonomy): domain Bacteria; phylum Pseudomonadota; class Alphaproteobacteria; order Rhizobiales; family JAJFHR01; genus JAJFHR01. The sequence continues at coordinate 1,929 of JAJFHS010000064.1, read as the reverse complement.
ATACTCAACGTCCCCGTACCGGTACGATCCCCTTTTTCAGCGCCCCCTTCGCGGATTTTCCGCATCAACTCCAAATAATTCTGCATAAATCAATGTGTCTCACGATTCGGTATCGACGCAAAGTATATGCATCACCGGGTCCGCAATTCCTTTAACATGGGAAACAAAAACACCAAAGACATTGGCGTATGAACGATGGCAAAACACGTCATACCGGCGAAAGCCGGTATCCAGCCAGCACGGTATGAACTTGGCGCACTGGATACCGGCTTTCGCCGGTAAGACGAGGATATGGATATAACCTCACCGCCACTGGTATAGCCCCATCCAACGGACTTCACAAAAGTGCCAATAGCAGTGGTACGAAGCCCTCCAGCTTTCGGGCCTTTGTTGTTGTTCAACTCACAACAACAAGCTTCATTTTCGCACACAGAGCAGCCGCTCCATATATCCTATTATGCGATTTTGACCAAATAGAGTAATTATTTGTTGATCCGGTTGTAATCTGAATTTTGAGGACATGAAGAACATGAGCATTGAAGACGAATACAAGTTCTTCCAACTTAGAAAGCAAGCCAAGACATATATTTCCAAAGTGTTCAGCTATAGTTCTCAAAACACAGAGCGACTCCGCAACGTCAACATGGTGATCGAGGGCAACGACGAAATTCAGCTGGGCGAAATTGAAGGTTCAATATGCCTCCGGTTGACCGGTGAAAAAAGAAAGACGCAGGTCACCGCCATAATAACACAAGACGACAAGCAGATTAGACGATTGACCCTTCAGACATTCAAATCTCGTAAAGACGGTTGGTTTCATTCCTCAGATAAAAATGAGTTCACTTTCCGAAACGACGAGTTTGAGCGGCTTGAAAAGTTTCTATATCAAATTAAGTTCATAAATTTGTCGAACGAGCAAACGCACCAGATAGAAGACATCTCTACAAAAGCAGGTTCGAAACTTATTATCGACGCATCAGATCGCGGAATAGTAGAGCGCATTAAATCTATGACAGGTGAACAGAGAAATGCCATCCTGAAAAATATCCAATCATCTTTGAGTAAGGAAGATATAAATATTCTTCTAGGTCGCAAGCAAGGCTTGATCGAGTACGAACGACAAATGGAACTTGGCAAATGGAGTGAGGTAGAGTGGCAAGATTATTTTGAACGCGAAAGTTGGGTATTTGGCTACGGACTCGATTACCGCATCATGAGGCAGTTTAGCCGAGAAGCCACGATTGGTGCAGGCGGTATCGACAATCAGAATAAGCCAGTAGTCGATTTTTTGATGAGCTTTACAGACTATACAGTGCTTGTTGAGATCAAAAAGCCAGATACTAGGATTTTCAAATCTACGCGCCGTGGCAGAGCAGGAACTTGGGAATTTAGTGCTGAATTTGTGGGTGCTGTGTCGCAAATATTGGAACAAAAAGCAGAATGGTTAGCTTCTGCACATACTGGCGAGCACTACAATAATTCTGGAACAGAGATTCTACGTACGCGAACAAGAAATGCAAAAAGCATATTAGTCATAGGATCGCATGAAGAATTCTCAGATATTGAAAATCAACGTGACGCAAGCATAATGCGAGATACGTTTGAATTATTTCGGCGTGAAAATCGAACCATCGACATTGTAACGTTCGATGAATTGTTAGAGCGAGCTAAGTTTATCACGCAGAGCCAGTAATTGCGAAATGCACACAATTATAAGGCTATAAATGCCACTTTTTAAACGTCTGCAATACCGCCGGTGGTGGACATTGCCGTAAACCGCGTGAATGTCTCTGACGTGCTCCCCTGAAAGCTCCTCGATTTTAAGTTAGTCTGTTTTCAATCAGGAGACGGACAATGAAGCGATCACGGTTTAGCGAAGAACAGATTATCGGAATATTGAAAGAACATCAGGCTGGCATGACGGCTGTT
>JAJFHS010000063.1 GCA_021775475.1 Hyphomicrobiales bacterium | reverse complement strand
CCTGATTTGTACATAATCTGGGCAATCCCGGGCCCGCCCTCCCCCCCCTCCCAACCCACCCGATGAGTATCCCCTCGGGGTGGTTGGCCAGGGGGGAGCGGGCTGGCCCGGAATTCCCCAGAGAAAGAGTTCCCTCAGGTTAGATTAAGACTGGCGAAGCTTGCGTTTCTCAGCAGGGCTTCGATAAGGGCACGTGAAATTTCTCCGGTAACCGGAATTTTACGATTGCCTTCAAATCTTCTTATGGCCTCGCGGGTCTGTTCGCCAAAAACGCCATCGACCGGCCCGGATAAAAACCCCAGTTTAGCCAATCTCGACTGGACAAACCGGATCCGCTTTTCATCAAGGAAAACCACTTTGTCGGATGTTGGTCTTTTCTGGTTTTTTTCAGCAGCCCGTAGCAATTGACCAATAGCATCATTTTTCTCTGTGGGTTTTGCAGCCCTTGGCTTGGGGCGTGGTGTGACTGCTACGGTCTTTGCCGGGCGCGGCTTTCTTTGCAGGGTTTTGGAGTTGACAATTGGCTTTTCGGATTTGGTAATTTTTGAATGCGATCCGCTTTTGTTCAATGGTGCCGGGTGTTTGCCATCTTGACTCACAACTGCATTAATGGTGATCACCGCAGCAACGGCGACAATAGCCGGTAGGGCGAAATTTCGTTTATCAATACTCATAACATGCTTCCTGTACACATAACTTTGGTTGTTTAGGTTTCAGTCCTGTTTTTGGCACAGGATTTGGCTGTATTTATGCCGACTTTCTGATTGAGCTTCCGCCCGCGTCTATGGCACTTTCGGGCTCGGCATCAGTTTTCGAATTTTGATCCTGGTGGTGACGCGGAATGGTGATGGTCACACACGTTCCTTTGGCAAGTTCACTGGCGATATTGATTTTTCCACCATGCAGCTCCACGAACCCGGCAACTAAAGACAATCCAAGTCCGGCACCCTCATAAGATCGGCTATTGCTGCTTTCAGCCTGCACGAAGGGCTGACACAGTTTTGGAATTACTTCGGGGGAAATTCCAATGCCATTGTCCATAACCGAAAGAGTTATCTGCGTGCTGGTTGCTTTTAAAAATACCCGTACTTCACTACCTTCATGGCTGAATTTCACCGCATTGGATATGAGGTTGAACAGGATCTGGTGCACAGCGCGCCGGTCAGCAGTTACATTGCAGACCTCTTCATCGAGGTTTTGTGAAATTCTGATACCGCGTTGGTCAGCCGTTACCTGCATTATTCTGACAACTGAAGTGATCAGAGCGGAAACATCAAAACTTTCACAGCTGAAGCGCAGTTTGCCCGCTTCAATCATCGACATATCGAGCAAATCATTGACCACGAGTAGCAAATGGTTGCCGCTTTGGTGGATGAGCTTGATGTAGTCCCGTTGGTTGGAAGTCACGTTTTTATTAAGGCGTTTGTCTTTCAACAGGTCGGAAAACCCGATTATGGCATTTAGGGGCGTGCGCAATTCGTGGCTGATGTTGGCAAGGAACCGCGTTTTGGTCGCGCTGGCCTCCTCGGCAATGTCCCTGGCTTGTGTGATCTCGACCTGCTGGGCCTTTAACTCAGAAATATCCCGTGTCACCGCCACCACGCGCACCGGCTCGATTTCATCATCATGTCCCGCGCTGATTGCTTCATCCGTCAATGGTTTGCATCTCATTTCCACCCAACTGTATTGAACCGTGCCTTCATCGGCTTCGATTTTTTCTGATCTGGATTGATTAGATTTCATCCTGAATTCAGCCTGGGCAAGCGTGTTTTTTGTTGCCGCACGGGAAAATGTTTCCAGATATATGCCCCGGTCTTCGGGGTGAACCAGATTGATAAAACCGTCTCGTATAATTCCCCTTTCACCAAGGGGAGTAAATCTATGGGCGGCACCAGAGCTGAACAAGACCTGGCCAAGATGGTTGTGATAAGTGATCATGTCCGTGGCATTTTCAGCCAACAGCCGGAACTTGCTTTCGCCTTGATGAATGAGTGCCGTGGCTTTTTCATGCAACACCTGGGTGTTCACCACCATGCCGCTGATGTATGCCACAGCTGATATAAACGACAGGCCGATCAAAAGTGTATTGTCATGATCTAAAACCCGGTTTACCGGCAAAACATTGAGGAAATCCGCATAGACCAGAAACACCACGCTTGCGCACGACAGGACCAAAGATGCGGCAATGACTTTCTTGCTTCCGGAAAATGCCGATTCCACCGGCACCACTATCATCCAGGCCATAACGAACGATGTGATCCCACCGGTATAGGCGGCGGTAAAGGTGACAAGTGCGGTGAGGTTTATAGCCGACAGAAGATGAGCAACGGCCAATTTGCCGGTTCGCGACAAAAAGGTTGCTATGTAGGCTGGCGTAATCAGCCCTAAGAAAATCAACAAGCCGACGAAATCTTTGGCACTAACAACGATCAGATAGACCGGCAAGGCGGCAACTGCCAATAGAGCACTGCCAAGGTGGGAGGTAATAAATGCCCGATGACGAATGCGCTCTATGGCATCACCGCGCGCAGATACATGTATCAACAGACGCATGCTGCGTTTGAGTTTGCGTTGTAAACTCCTGATCATCGAAAAATTCATATCACCCGCTTTTATGCTTCAAACAACAGGATGCCTGATTGAGCTTAAAGAACATTGAAACGAAACCGTTGTGATTGGGGTAATTATTCTAATTTTAATTTGGTTTTCATTAATGTTTTCAAAGCGTTATATTAACGTGGTATAGAAAGTGTTGCTTTTGATCTTATTGTGATCAGAAATGAAACACTTTTCGGAAAAATGCAGTCGCTGCCAAGAAAATTTCAAAGCTTTTTGACGGTTTGCAAACGCGTCTTTTAATGGAACGCCTCAGGTATTCATGCGGTATTGAATGCTGGCTTTGATAGAAAGATATGGCTCCGGCCTGGCTTTTTGCAGAGGCGAGTGAAGAAAAACCACATAATTCAGCGGATTTTTCGCCACAAGATTTATCTAAAATTTGAATCAATATCATTTTGAACTTTATTTTAAATTGCGTAAAACTATAATAAAATTGAGTATAATAAAATTTTATTCTATTTGTAATAAAGTAAAATTCAAATAAATTCGTATTTTTTACTTGATCTAAACTTGAACGTCGTAATGTTTGTCATCTTCAAATTGAAGGAAGGGCAAACAATGTTTTTAGTACGTAGTGCATTTTGGCTATCGGTAGTGATATTGCTGCTGCCAGCCGAAAATAGCGAAACGAGTAACAAGTTAAGCGCAATTCAAACCAATGTGACCGCGGGCGAAGCGCTGGTGGCGGCGCAATCCACCGTGAGCGATCTCTCAGGATTTTGTCAACGCAATCAGACAGCCTGCGAGACCGGAAAAGCGGCTGTTGATACATTTATACGTAAAGCTCAATACGGGGCCAGCCTGTTGAACAATTGGGTGAGCGGGGTCTCCTCCGCCAATGCATCAAGTGTAAAACCGGTCGATCGCTCGGCTTACATCGAACCGGAGCCCAACAAAAAGGTCAAAATAACAGCCAAAACCCGGCAACAAATTCAACTGGCAGATAAGGCACGCGCATCCCAGCAAACTTTAACCAAAGAGGATTTATCCCCATCGTGGGGAGGGCCGAAGATCAAAAGTAAAGCATAGGTACAAATTCAGGGTCTGGATCTCACGAGGCCGATATTGAGGGCAGAACGTCAATATCGCAGAACGTCAATATCACCGCCTTAACACCCAGATCTGATGAAAACTCATTCAGAGGGACCCCCGCCCCTCGAATACGGCAGCAACCCTACCTGCCGACAAGTGCACCACGGACGCCGGATTACCCTGCCCTTTCCGCGCCTCCGTGGTGCTTATTTGTGACTGGATAAAAAACCTATTTGACTTCTTGTTATCAGCACCATTTGCCGCTATCTCTACAGCAAATAAAATCTGACATACGCTGGGGCATTGTTCACAAGGTTTGATTTATCAGCTTTTGTGAGCGATTAAAAAACTTATGACCGTTCAAGATCTGCTGGATGATTTCGAATTCCTGGATGACTGGGAAGACCGCTACCGCTATGTGATTGAACTCGGCCGCCAGCTTGCACCACTTGATCCCGAAGACAAAACACCTGCCAACAAAGTCAATGGCTGCGCCAGTCAAGTGTGGCTGGCAACAAAAATCACACCATCTCCTGCTGGCAAACCGGTGCTCACCTTTCTCGGCGACAGTGACGCCCATATTGTTCGAGGATTGATAGCCATCCTGTTCATTATCTTTTCCGACAAACCAGCCGACCAAATCGTCAACCTCGATGTCAAAAAAATATTCAACCAGATCGGCCTTGATGAACATCTTTCGCCCCAGCGCTCGAACGGTCTTATATCGATGGTAGCGCGCATAAAGACGGACGCTCAAAACGCGCTGACGGCAGCCGAAATCTAAATATCAGTATTCTGTTTCATCGGTGGAAGACCATAAGTAACGTCGGCCTTGATGACATCGGGTGCATAGGCCTTTCGGCTGAAAACCTCCCTGACCATGGGTTCAAAAAACTCGATGGTTTCATTATCGTAGTCGGGGTCGAAGGAAGATTGATCCCAGCGCTCACAAAATTTCGCGCAAGCATCAAAGTTGCGGTGGTGTTTGAACTGATCCCTGGCATTGCGGTCCCAGCCGTAGTGATGGGCATAATACAGCATCTGGAAAATACCATGATGCTCGACCACCCATGAAACTTCTTCGCGCACGAAAGGCCGAATGACTTCAGCTGACATGCGGTCATGGTTTTGCGGCGCAAGGCCATCGCCGATGTCATGTAACAGTGCCCCAACCACCCAATCAATATCAGCACCTTCGCGACAGGCCCGCGTTGCCGATTGCAGGCCATGTTCGAGCCGGGTAATTTTATAACCCTCCAGCGATACCTCACCTTGCCGGGCCAGTTCGTTCAACACCCGATCAGCGGTCAGCGCGAGAAATGGCTTTTCCAGCCTCTCCAGCAGCAGATAATCTTGCCTGGTGCCATCCTTCATTTGAGTGAAGCTGGCTGTACGGGTCTGGTTCATCGGCTAATATCCCTGTGATGATTTATTGTATAAAGAAACAACACCTTCAGCCCCTGCGGCAAGGTTTTTTGCCTGAGTTGCGAGAATTTCATCGTACAACGCCACCGCTTGCGGTTCAGACCGGCGCTCTGGTGCGGCAGGGATTAAAAATACTCACGCAAAGTGATGCAAAAACGATAGATTTTGCGACAGCCAAGGTCGGCTATGCGGATTTTGCTAATATCTTTTTCAGAGCAATTAATGCTGCTTAGCAAAGACCTGAATGCGTCACGCGCTAGTTAAAATTCATGCTCTTCAACTATGAATGCTGAAGACTTTGAATGATCGATGAATTTTTTTTCATCCTCCAATAATGCAGCACCTAATTTCTGGCCTTCAGGGGAACTCATTCCTTTCATTAACGCTTCCTCCGACTCGAACCAGACCTCTGCAACGCCGTCATATTCTGGCAACATATCGCGCGAGCTTCTTAATCCTTCATTCAACGGAGTATCTAATGTATGCGATTGCACATACCTTTTTGCCCCCATCACCTCGGCATTACTCATAAAGAAAGGGCCATGTTTATTCATCCAATAATCTTTGAATTCTTCGCGGGTCATATCTGGATGCCGAGTAAGACACATGATAAATTTGATCATTTTTTACACCTTTTCTATATCATGTTAGTGTTGATTTAGAACTTACCGTTGTTGTTTTTCCACTCACTCCGTGGGGCGATCTTTTCGGTGGTATCCCAATGTTCCACCAATTTTCCTTTCGCAACCCGAAAGAGGTCATAGAAGGCAGAATGGGTGCCATAAAAATTGCCCTCGCAAATACTAAGCACGAAATTACCCTCCGCCAAGACCCGATGAATTCGAGAATAATCAATGCGCATGAGGCCATTTTCTGTGCTTTCCAACTCTTGCCGCAATGTGGATGCGTCACCCCCAAAGTGTGGATTATGTTCAATGTAGCTACCTTCATCAATGTATTCGATCGACTTGTCAATCTGACCCCCAACAAGGACTATTTCAACAAAAGACCGAACCAAGGTCCGATTTTTTTCAGTCAGTTCATGATTAACTGCCTCTGTTGGACCATCCACCATACTGTGACCCGATTTATTAGGCCCCATCCGTGCTTGAATGTTGTCCCAGTGCTCCACGCTTGACCATCTTCAAAGCGGAAGACTTCAAAGCCGATGTTCCTGCGCGAAAAATCGTATTCAGTATGTGCGAAGACGAACTCACCGTCCTCGAATGCACGTACGATATTTACCTTGGGTAAGGTTTTGGATAGCCGTTGAAACAGGGCAGCCATGCCCTCACTCCCTTCGTGAGTTTGAGGATTGTGCTGAATGTATTTTTCCTCATTGACCACTGCAACCGGTCCAGATTCCCCTGTTTCGATGCTTTTGAGCAAGGATCGTATTTGATCTTTCTTCGCCATCGCCTTCTATCAGTTGTTACTCTACATTGGATTGTGCCACTTCAATTTCCAAAGCTACCAGTATATAAGCAAAACCGCACCAAGAGATTTCCGATTCGTGGCATTCAGCAGACATTGGCGATCATGAAATGGGTGTCAGCAGAGGGCTCCAAACAGATATTCGCGTGTCGCAAAAAACGATCGTTTTGGGCACAGAAGTATTTCTGTTAAACCAATAGAGCTGAACATGGCTTTGTCGCAGGCACTCAATGGAGTGGCGCATTTGTACAGTCGATGTAAAGGCATGCGGCTAATAATGTTTTCAGGATCATGCTCGCTCTTGACATCAGGGAAACTGAAATGGCTGGAACTGAATTCGACAATTTGACGCAGAAAAATATCGTTAAATTTTTGGGTGAAATTTTCGCAAGACGCGGTGGTGAAGAATATCTCGGCGAACCGGTGACGATGGCTGAGCACATGTTGCAGGGGGCTTATTTTGCTGAAAAAGCCAATGAGCCCGATGTCATTGTTGTTGCCAGTCTGCTGCATGATATCGACCATTTCACCAGTGAATTCGGGGCGTTTTCGATGGATGACATTGAAGACAGGTTTCATGAAGAAGCCGGGGCAAAAGTACTTGAGCGTTTTTTCCCGCCGCTGGTGATCGACTGTGTGCGCCATCATGTGGCAGCAAAACGCTATTTGTGTGCAGCCAGACCTGAATATTTCAAACGTCTGTCCGCAGCGTCCATCCATTCGCTGAACCTACAAGGCGGACCGTGAATGCCGAAGAGATGCGTGCGTTTGAAAACAACCCGAATTTAGCGGAGATTATCAAGGTGCGCCATTATGACGATGCCGGCAAACGGGCGAACATTAAAACTCAGCAATACGCTTATTATGCACCGATGATCCAGCGTATTGTTGATCTTCATTGCCAAGGATTAACCCAATGAATGCGCCTGATTACCTGTTTGAAGAAAGCGACAAACCCGCCCTGCCCGTGCATCATGTGCCATTGGTGCGGGCGAGCGAGGTAAATGTGAAAGAGTATGGTTGTCTGGTTGATGATCCAGATGAGTGTGAAATTGAAATCGTTCGCTGGCCGGCCCAGGGCTGGCGCCCGGTGGACGACGGCACCGGCGATGAAGGCGGGTTTGTTGAAGGTATTTTTTCAACCCGGTGGCGCGGTGATGTGCTTTACGGGTCCAATGACGCGGTAAAAGGGAATTATGTTCTGGGCTGGTCGACCGATCCGCAACAGGCGTCAGCGCAGGCCCAGACAGTTCCGCGCCAACAGGTGTTGCTGTGGCACATGAATTATCATCCCGATGGCGGGCAGTTGTTTTTTCCGGTAAAAAAGGAACCGTTTATTGTACCACTTGCCCTTCCCGGTGACGATTTCAGCCCTGAAAATGTGATAGCCTTCTGGTGCGATGGCAGTCAGGGGCTTTATATTCATCCCAACATCTGGCACGAGGGCGTTTTTCCTGCCGCTGATACCGGACGATTTCTCGATCGTCAGGGAAAGGTGCATGCCCGCGTCAGTTGTGATATCGGCAAAGAGTTCGGGCTCTATCTCTCCTGCCCGTTTGATCCGGGCAACAGTTAACACAACCGATCGGTTTTGCAATTTCCTCTATAAACTGTACTCTGCCACTGGTGGTGACTAACAATTGGAGATGGTATGGCAGCAGAGAAAGATATCCTGTATACGCTTGAAATTTATGCGGAAGCTTACTGCGCAAAAGATTTGAGCAGACTAATGCAGCTCTTCGATGTTGATGAAGATATTTCTGTCATAGGCACAGGAGCTGATGAGCTTTGTTCAGGAAGGGAGCAGATCGAGGATCTTTTCAAGCGAAATTTTGCTGAAGCTACAGCGGAAAAGTTTGAGTGGCATTGGACAAAGATAACCATTTGTGGAAATACAGGTGTCGTCGCAACAACATTGACTATTCATCTGGATATCAACGAAGAAAAATTGCAAGTACCACTGCGTTGGACTGTTGCTCTTAGGCAAAGAGACGGGGACTGGTTTTGGTTGCACAGGCATGCATCGTCAGCCGCAGACAGTCAAAATGAGGGAACAGCATACCCGACAAATTGAACCTGTCCGGTTAACGGTGACGTACCAGGCTCTCAAGCTGGCTAAAACCCTGAAACTAACAAATTATACCAACCGATCTAATCCACGTTCAAATTTTCGGACGGTAATTTTCATCACCCCAGTGGCGGATGTCTTTTGTTTTATAGTGGTGGACGGTTTGGTGGGGAATCATGCCGTAGTGCTGGCCTAGTCTGGTCAGGGCTATCTGCAAAACAATTTTGCCGGAGCGCTGGGGGAGATGCAGATGTTTCTCGACCTCATCCATGCCCTTTAGATGACAGCAGACTTCTATCAGTACATCGCAAAGATCTGTGCCAACGGTGTCGAGGGCTTTGAAGAAGCGTTGTTTGGCGGCGATGGCGGCATCGCGCATGGCGACACTGTTTCCGGCATCTGCTGATCGTTTACCGGAAGAAGATGTCATCGGAGCGGTTATGTCCGAGGTGATGCGCGGGCTCATCCGGGCTTTTTCAAAATCACAGCGCAATCTTTCGCCGGCTTCATATTGTTGCTGACTGAGAAGTGGGTTGCCATCTGCGCTTTTTCGATGGCGCAACCAGCCCAGCGGGCTTTCGGTCAGGTTGACGGTCAGTTTGCGCATGGCATTGGGTGATATTTCAATGTTCCTGGTACCGGTGAGCTGGTGTTGGGCGCGGTAGGGATCGTTGGTGGCCATCCGGCGCCGCAGCCATGTTTCACCCTGGGTCGATATATGCCAGTGATCTTTGGTGTTTTCGACCAGCCAGTCATTGGCAGCAAATCCTCTAAACATATTGGCTTGCAGTTTCAGGACCGGTTTTTTGTGGCTGTTGCGCGAGACAAACAGGCCATATTCGTATCGTTTGTCCAGATGTGTGCCCAGCCTGGCCAGGTAGGATCCGGCCTCAATCAGGCGCCTGAAAATACGCGCAGCCTCCTGTTCAAGGGCTTTGGCGGCCACCTGATTGCCATTTGTTGTGACGATTGTGCGTGTCATTGTGCCCTCATACGTGTTTGTTGCTGAAAGGCCCAGCCGCGAACAGCGCTTTCGAGACAGTCGAGACAAAAATCAAGGTCGGGGTCATCGCGGCAGTCTTCAATTTTGCGACAGGCGTGGGCTGCCGTGGTGCGGTCGCGCTGAAACAATATGCCCACTTCGGTGAGAGAGTACCCACAGGCCACGTGTGCCAGGTACATGGCAACCTGCCGGGCGAAGGCGACAGCAGCACAGCGTCTTGTTGATGCCCGTAATTCCATTTCACGGATGCCAAAGGCGCTGGCGACGGCCTGAAGGATCAATCGCGACAAGGCAACGCTCTCCAGTTTGGCGCCACTGCCAAATGTCAATTTGTTGCGTGCTGAAGGGGGCATCGATTGCGGTGTGGCTGGTGTTTTCGAATTGAACATCAATTTTCACCTCCGTGATTAGGGATCTGAACAGGACGACAGGATGAGTTTTCCACCGTTTATAGGAAAAAATACCTTTCTTTTACTATTTTTGCAAGTTTTTCACTCACGGGGATAAGTTTTCTGGAATTTCTAACGAATTAGGAACATTATACACCGAGGCAAAGGAGCTCACACATGCAGACACGTATTCGCAAATTGCGCAAAACCCGCGGCTGGACCTTGCAGCAGCTGGCTGATCTGATTGGCACGACACCGCAAACCGTACAGCGGCTCGAAACCGCCAATATGACCGTTTCCATGGACTGGCTGGAAAAATTTGCCAATGCCTTTAATGTTTCAGCAGTAGACCTGATGGAAGCATCTTCGACACGGGACATCGAATGCATTGGTGAAATTGGCCACAATGGCGCGCTGGAAAATTCCCCGGGAGGATTTGCCGAGCAGACTTTTCTCAGCTTTGATATACCGGCACACAACCCTGTGGCTGTTCGCATCACTCAATCTGTTGGAACATATTTACCCGGAACAGTACTGGTGGCGGACAGGCTGGCGAGACCACAATGGTCAAATGCGGCCGGGTGGGACTGCTTGGTCGGGCTTGAGGAGGGTTCCACACTTCTTCGCCGATTAATCGAGGGACCGGAGGACAGGTTCACTCTTGTTGCCCTTACCTCTGGCATGCCGGTCATGTACAATCAAAAAATCGACTGGGTTGCCCGTATTGTTATGCGAATGGATTATCTCTGAATTTTTGGATTGGTTTTTTTGAAGGTTCCAGACCAGCCCCCTCCCCCGCCTAACTACCCAGAAAGGATACCTTGAGGGGGGAGCGGGCTGGCCTGGAACACTTCAGGGAAAAGCCTTCAGAAAATTTAATCCCCACCTCCCCTGATCGCCCACATTCTCCTTAGCCGACTAAAAAAGGAGAATTGATTTGGACACTATTACTTCGCATCCCTCCGGCAAAAACAAATCTGGCATCGGGCTCTCGCTGAAGCGGCTGGTGAACGCTGGAAGTGTCAGCTACCAAAGGCGGTTGCACCTGCAACAATTGTTGCCAATTTCGCTAACAAAAATTGATGACCGGTCTTCACAAAACCACCGATGGATTATTTCCTGGCTAGCCACTGCCCTGCGCCAGGAACGCAACCGGGGCAGATGCGGACACTGGACCTATAGCCTCAACCGCCACATAGCTTTGCTGCAGGCCTACCGGGGCGAGCGGGAATTGCTTGAAAATCCAAGGGATTAAAGTTCGCGTTGTCTCAATGGGCGCGGCTTATTCTTGCGCTTTCCACGTCCACTGATAAAAACCCGGCATCGAAATGTTCCTGGTCAGCGATTGTTTTAGCCTGGGAAACCGGCAGAAACACGTCATATGACAGGATCATTGATACGTTTTTTCCATCTTCGGAAAGCGGCAGTTTTATCCAGAATTGGGCAAGATGTTCTTTATGCTCACCTGAACCCTGGACAACGCCTTGAGCGGGGCGCCCCTCAAACGCTACACGATGGAATGCCGAGAGCCAGTAATCGGTTTTTGTACCGTAATCGACTTCATCGAGATGCACGCCGGTGATGTCACGGCCATAATGTTCCCTGAGCTGGGTACCTGCCAGGCGCACGCGAAAACGTTTGTGCACAATATCTACATCAATCAAAGAAATGAGTGGAAGCAGGCGCGGAAAATCACAAGGATTAATATCACGGCGAGAGGGAAGCTGGCCTTGATCGGATCGAGACATCCAGTATTCGAAGAGCTGCCGTTGCTCTGGAATAACCAATTGCGCCTTAAAAGCCAGTTCAGTTGTCAGCGCCATTCAGTCCCCACCGCTTTGCGAATCACTTGATGATTAATTCACAACACAATGAATCAAAACGATGAATCTTGGCAAGCTCTAAATAAAATGAATTAAAACCTGTGGATTTTTATTAGCAAAACTATTGGCATTTAGCAAAACTATTGGCATTTAGCAAAAAAACCCCGTGCAAACATGTTTCGCACAGGGTTCAATTTTTATTTTGTTCTCGCCAACTCTGCCTGGCAAAGCAACTCAGGCACGCTTGCGCTGGCGGCCTTTTTGCCCAAGCCCCATGTTTTTGGCAAGCTTGGAACGGGCGGCAGCATAATTTGGTGCAACCATCGGATAATCTCGCGCCAGGCCCCATTTCTCGCGATACTCTTCAGGTGTCAAATCATAATGCGTGCGTAAATGGCGCTTCAATGATTTAAATTTCTTGCCATCCTCCAGGCAGATAATAAATTCAGGTGTAATTGACCTGCGTGGAGAGATTGCGGGTTTTTGTGGCGGCACTGCCGGATTTTCCCCCTGGTTCACAGCGCTGCAAAGGGCTCTGTGCACATCATTAATCAGTGCCGGTAAATCTCCAGCTGTAAGGGCATTATTGCTTACATATGCGGAAACAATTTCGGTAGTTAATTCAACAAGTTCAGTTTTAGAATCCATGGTCGGTTCCATATTTCAGTAAATTCCTCAGTATCTTTTGCCGCGACACACCTTATCTGTAATTACGTAGCAGAAATCAAGTTTTTTAACTGATTTTCATACAATCTTTGCTGATCTGTTGCATTCCTTCAGTCCAAGTCGACAATTCAGCGTCCTGAATTTGAATAAAAATTCAATTGTTTAAGGCCGACATTATATGATGGATCGAACATCCATCCGTCTTTTTAATTCTTGCGAAGTGAGCATATTTCTCAACCATAGCTATACATTGCTAATCTTGGTAGTTGCACTCGATTTTTTATGACGAAAAAACTTATTTAAAACAACTACTCAATCTATATTTTAATAATTCATTAACCATCCTCACCTTAAATAAACCCCAAGAGCGCAATCAAATTCAGGGGTAAATCTGTTAAAATGAGATCCGATACTGGAATACTCTTTTTTAGCCTGAGCGCTACGCTGTTTGGCTTCTGGTTGGCGCTTTCCGGTCATTACACATCAACATTCATCACCATTGGCGCTATTTGCGCCATTTTGATTGTCGCTTTCAGCGTGCGTATATCGGTGGTGGATGAAGAAGGTCATCCCATCCATCTTGTTTTTCGCGCCTTAACGTACTGGCCCTGGCTGATCTGGGAAATTGCCAAGTCTGCATTTGATGTCACGCGCATCACTTTAGACCCGAGGCTACCGGTTTCACCAACGATGGTCAAAATCAATGCCCTGCAAAGAACCGGCCTTGGCGTCAGTATATTTGCAAATTCAATCACCCTCACCCCCGGCACAATCTCCGTGGATGTGGTCGGCGGTGAGATACTGGTTCACGCACTCTCAAAATCAGGCGCTGAGGATTTGCAGGAAGGTGCCATGAACCGGCGTGTGGCTAGATTTGAGGGGCGCTCATAATGTTCATAACGGCGGGGTTTGCCATCATGTTTGCTCTTATAGTTGCGGTTGGCCGGGCCTTGTGGGGCCCAACAGTGTTTGATCGCCTGCTGGCAGCCAACTCAATCGGCACAGCGGCTATTCTGCTCCTTGCTGTTTTCGGCTTTATTACCGATCGCCCGGAATTTCTTGATCTTGGCATAACCTATGCCCTTCTCAATCTGGTCGGCACTTTGGCCGTATTGAAATTCATCCGCTATGGCGATCTCGGCCACAGTGGTGAAGAAGGGGCGGCAGACACATGACGGAAACGGTCCTTGATATTCTCAGCTGGATACTCTTGGGCAGCGGCAGTTTTTTTTATGTTGTCGGGTCAATCGGGCTTTTGCGCATGCCAGATGTCTTCACCCGCATGCATGCAACAAGTGTCAGTGACACATTCGGTGCTTTTTTGATGTTGGTTGGCATGATGCTGCAGGTTGAGCCTTCTCTGGTTACATTGCGGCTCATCATCATCATCGCGATTATTCTCTATACCGGCCCTGTGGCAACTCATGCGCTGGCGCGCGCGGCCCGCCACGCCGGCATCAAGCCTTTGCTGGATGATGACACAGGTAACGACAGGGAGGATGCCCCATCGAAATAGAAGCCCTGATAAATATGGTGCTGCTGACGTTAATGGCGGCAATAACCATTGGTATTGTGCGCATACGCAATCTGTTTGGTGTTGTTGTTCTGTCCGGCATCTACAGTTTTCTCATGGCCAGCGTGATGATTGTGCTGGATGCCGTTGATGTGGCAATGACGGAAGCCGCTATCGGTGCTGGCATCTCTACTGTGTTGATGCTGGGCGCTCTATATTTAACAAAAACTCATGAATCCGACCCCATTCACAGTCAGATACCCGCTCTGTTTATTGCTATTGTTATTGCAGGCGTTTTGGTCTTTGGCACACTTGATCTGCCGCCATTTGGAGAGGCAACCAATCCAATCCATCTTAATGTTGCCAATTACTATCTGGAAAATTCAATAAAGCAGACCACGGTACCAAATGTCGTCACCTCGGTGCTGGCGAGTTATCGCGGGTTTGATACGCTGGGTGAAACTGCGGTTGTTTTCACCGCAGGAATAGGCGTTTTGATGTTATTACGCGGCAGGCGCAAATCAAAGGCTGCGAAAGATCAGGAGCGCCAGAATGAAGCTTGATCTTATCTTGAGGGTAACAACTAAACTGTTGCTGCCTTTCATTTTGATGTTTGCGTTTTATGTGCAGTTTCATGGTGATTTTGGTCCCGGTGGCGGTTTTCAGGCTGGCGCCATGGTTGCGGCAATGGTGTTTTTGTATTCCATTACATATGGATTACCCGCAGCCCAAAATGCGGTGCCCCCGGGCCTGGCTCAAATGATGATACCGGTGGGTGTTCTGATTTATACGGGCGTGGGCGTTTATGCCATGTTCAACGGCGGTCAGTTCCTCAATTATTCCGTCCTTACAGAAGATGCACCCCACGCACAGGCTCTTGGAATATTGCTGGTTGAAAGTGGCGTGCTCATTACTGTTGCCGGAACTTTTGTCAGCATATTTTATGTATTTGCCGGACGGGGGCGCTGATGGAGTTTTCCAAAGAGATTATTGCAAATTACAATAACTGGGTCACCATATTCCTGATGGTTTCAGGGCTGTATATCGTAGTCGCCCGCGGGAATATGGTCAAGAAACTTGTCGGCCTTTCGTTGTTTCAGACTTCCGTCTACCTGTTATATCTCTCGCCAGGGAAAATCCTTGGCGGCACACCACCGATTATCGCGGAAGGCTTCACCGTCTACTCCAACCCCCTGCCCCATGTTTTAATGCTCACCGCCATTGTTGTCGGCGTTGCCACTCTGTCATTAGGTCTGGCACTGACGGTTCGCATCAATGAAGAATTTGGAACAATCGAGGAAGATGAAATTTTCGCCAAGGGTGATGATCAATGAATCCTGAGATTATCTCCAATCTGCCTGCTTTGCAGGTGGTGATACCTCTGCTTGGCGCCCTTGTATGCGCCCTGCTTAGACGCGGCTCGGCGGCCTGGTTCCTGACCATGCTCATTTGTCTGATCATGCCGGTTATTTCCATCTATCTCCTTGTCAGTGTGCTTGACAGTGGGCCTATTTCTTACTCCATGGGCGGGTGGGCACCGCCGTTTGGCATCGAATATAAGGTTGACGTTTTCAATGCCTTTATTCTGGTGCTGGTGTCGAGCATCGGCGCTGTGGTGCTGCCATACGCACGCCTCAGTGTTGCATCCGAAATCAAACCGGAAGACCGTTCGTGGTTTTATGCAATGTTTTTGCTGTGTCTGACCGGACTGCTGGGCATTACCATCACGGGCGATGCCTTTAACGCCTTTGTCTTCCTCGAGACTTCCTCTCTGTCAACCTACGTTCTGATTGCCATGGGGCGTGATCGCCGCGCTCTGCTGGCCGCCTACCAGTATCTTATTTTAGGCTCAATCGGGGCGACGTTCTATATCATCGGCGTCGGCATTATCTATACGCTCACCGGCACACTGAACTTTGCCGATCTTGCTGCACGCATCCCGGAAATTGAACAGACGCGCTCAATACTGGCCGCCGCAGCCTTCATTGTGGTTGGCATCAGCTTGAAATTTGCACTGTTTCCACTGCATGTCTGGTTGCCCAATGCCTACGCCTATGCACCTTCAACAGTCAGTGCGTTCCTGGCTTCCACGGCCACCAAAGTGGCACTTTATCTTTTAATCCGGTTTTTATTCTCAATCTTCGGCATTGAGATTGTTACTGACAAACTGGCGCTGACGGATATTCTCATTATCCTGTCACTGGCGGCCATGTTGGGTGCCTCCACTGTGGCGATTTTCCAGCATGATGTTAAACGCCTGTTTGCGTATTCTTCGGTGGCGCAAATCGGCTACATCACTTTGGGTATTGCTCTAGCCAATCAGGCCGGTCTCACCGGGTCATTGGTGCATATTTTTAATCACGCCATTATTAAAGGTGCCTTGTTTCTGGCCGTTGGCGCTGTGGTATATCGTATTGGCTCTGCTGAAATTGATGATTTTTCCGGGCTGGGCAAAAAAATGCCGGTCACCATGGGCTGCCTGCTTATTGGCGGACTGGGTCTTATCGGTGTACCGGGAACAGCCGGGTTTATTTCCAAATGGTATCTGGCGGTAGGCGCCATAGATGCGGGCTATATCTGGCTGGTGTTCCTGCTGGTTCTGTCATCTTTACTGGCGCTGATTTATGTCGGCCGGATTGTGGAAGTTGTGTGGTTTCGTGACCCCGGACCAAACCTTGACGGCGTCAAGGAAGCCCCTCTTTCACTGCTGCTTCCCGCGGCCGCGATGGCGGCTGCAACAATTTACTTTGGCATAGAAACATCCCAATCCGTCGGCATTGCCGCTCAGGCTGTTGAAACATTATTGGGGCTGGCCAAATGACACCAGATACTTTGATAGCTTACGCTCTGGTATTGCCTCTGGCAGGCGCTGCCCTGATATGGGTGTTCGGCAAGATCCCCGATTTACGCGAATTCATCACCCTGGCCACCGGTGGTGGTCTTCTCTATATGGTTATTTCCCTGCTCAGCCTTGTTCTTGCCGGTGAGCAGCCTGAACTTCAAGTTCTTGATGTGGTGCCGGGTCTGGCTTTATCCTTCAAGGTTGAGCCTTTGGGGATGTTGTTCGCTCTCATTGCTTCAGGCCTGTGGATTGTCAATTCAATCTACTCAATCGGTTATATGCGCGGTAATAATGAGCCGCGGCAAACACCGTTTTACATGAGTTTTGCCGTTGCCATCTCCAGCACCATCGGTGTGGCTTTTTCGGAAAATCTGTTCACCTTGTTCCTGTGCTATGAAGTCCTGACCCTGTCGACCTATCCTCTGGTCACGCACAAAGCCAGTGTTGATGCCATGAAGGCCGGGCGGCTCTATCTCATCTTGTTGATGGCGACATCAATGGTGTTGTTTTTACCCGCAATCATCTGGACATACACTCTTGCCGGAACCTTGAGCTTCACACCGGGTGGCATTCTGGCGGGCAAGGCTGACGGGCTCACTGTCGGCATCCTGATGGGTCTTTATGTTTTTGGCATTGGCAAGGCTGCCACCATGCCGGTGCATTTCTGGTTGCCCGCAGCCATGGTCGCACCGACACCGGTCAGCGCATTTCTTCATGCAGTAGCCGTGGTTAAAGCCGGGGTATTTTCGGTTCTCAAAATCACCGTCTACATCTTCGGTATAGACCTGCTCAGTTCAACCGGGGCCAGTGACTGGTTGTTGTATGTCAGTGCGGGCACCGTGTTGCTGGCATCTTTAATTGCCATGACCAAAGATAATCTCAAGGCACGACTGGCCTATTCCACCATCAGCCAGTTGGCCTATATTGTTGTTGGTGCCATGCTGGCAACACGACTGGGTATGATTGGCGGCGGCTTGCAGATTGCCATGCACGCGGTGGGTAAAATCACATTGTTCATGTGCGCCGGTGCCATATACACCGCTGCCCACAAAACCAAAGTCAGTGAACTTGGCGGGCTTGGCCGGGTTATGCCGTATACATTTGCTGCTTTTTTCATCGGCTCACTCAGTATCATCGGTCTGCCGCCCATGGGGGGTGCGTGGAGCAAATGGTATCTGGCACTCGGCGCTCTGGAAGCAGACCAGTTGTTTGTTGTGGCAATTTTGATGATCTCGTCATTGCTCAATATCGCCTATCTTATGCCGATAACTTTTAATGGGTTTTTCGGCAAACCGGCCGCTGGCGTTGAAACTGGAAAAATCAAGGAAGCACCGCTGGCCTGCCTGATTGCAATAGCCCTGACGGCCACCGGCACAGTGCTCTTGTTTTTCTTCCCCGGCACAATTTTCGAGCTGCTTCAGCTCATCAAGACCCGATAGGATTTGAAGCAATGGAAAACCACGAAAAAAAATATTTTCTCGATGATCCGCGCAACGTGCAACGGGTGTTGTATGTGTTTTACTTTATCTGCGCCCTGTCGATTTTTGCCGAATTTTTCATCAAACGGTATGTCGATCATCCGTGGGAGGCCATATTCGGGTTTTACGGTATCTACGGTTTTGCTGCCTGTACCGTTCTGGTTCTGGCGGCAACGCAGATGCGCAAGGTGATCATGCGCAAGGAAGACTATTATGATAACTAGTTTTCCTCCTTTTCTGATTTTCTTTATAGGTGCCGCACTGGTTACCGTAACACAGGGACGGACGCGCTCGGCTGTTCTTCTTGCCGTTCCGGTGTTGGGTGCACTCAACTTAATGCAACTCGCTGATGGTCTTCAGTTTCAAATACAACTGTTCGACTACACGTTAACGCTGGTGCGGGTGGACAAACTCAGCTTCCTGTTTGGCCTGCTGTTTCACATAGCAACACTTCTCGGCATTATCTTCGCCCTGCATACGGATGATAAACTGGAGAGCACCTCCGGTCTGATCTATGCTGGCAGTGCGCTTGGCGCTGTCTTTGCCGGTGATATGATCACGTTGTTCATTTTCTGGGAAGTGCTGGCGGTAAGCTCGGCCTTCGTGATCCTGGCCAGGCGTACCGAAAAATCTTTGCGAGCCGCCATGCGTTACCTCATCATTCAGGTAACCTCCGGCGTTATTTTGCTGGCCGGTGTGTTGATCTGGACGTACCAGACCGGTTCAATTGAATTTGGCTATATCGGTCTAGATGGTCTGGCCTCGTGGCTGATCTTCCTTGCCATCGGTATCAAGTGTTGCTTCCCGTTTTTGCACAACTGGCTCACTGACGCCTATCCCGAAGCCAGCCCCACCGGCACGGTGTTTTTGAGCGCCTTTACCACCAAGGTTGCGGTCTATGCTCTGGCACGCGCTTTTCCGGGCACTGAACTGCTGGTCTATATCGGCGCAACCATGGCCATGTTCCCAATCTTCTTTGCAGTGATAGAGAATGATCTGCGCCGTGTACTGGCTTATTCCCTGATCAACCAGGTGGGCTTCATGGTGGTTGGCATCGGCATTGGTACGGCATTGGCCATTAACGGTGCCATTTCACATGCCTTCAACGATGTCATTTTTAAAGGGCTTTTGTTCATGTCGATGGGAGCGGTTTTATACCGCACCGGCAAGATCAACGGGTCCGACCTTGGCGGGCTGTACAAATCGATGCCGTGGACGACAACGTTCTGTATTGTCGGCGCAGCTTCGATTTCAGCATTTCCGCTGTTTTCCGGTTTTGTGTCAAAATCGATGGTGATGTCGGCAGCTTTGGAGGAAGGATACCCCATCGTCTGGCTGGCATTATTGTTTGCATCAGCCGGTGTTTTTCATCATGCTGGCATCAAAATTCCATTCTTTGCCTTCTTCGCTCATGACAGTGGCATCAGAACCAAGGAAGCGCCGCTCAATATGCTCATCGCCATGGGAATAGCAGCGACACTTTCAATTTTTACCGGCGTTTACCCCTGGTTTTTATACGATCTACTGCCGATGCCGGTCGACTATCAACCCTATACGGCAGCACACGTGCTGACCCAGATGCAGATTCTGCTGTTCTCGGCGCTTGCCTTCGTATGGTTGCAGAAAAAAGGCCTGTACCCACCAGAGTTGCCAGGCATCAACATCGACGTGGAATGGATTTACCGAAAAGCTTTACCGGCGGTGGCTGTGTGGCTTGTTTCGCTCGGTGCTCACTTCCGCATCGGTTCGCTGGCACGCGTACAACGGTGGCTTGAGCGTACATTCAACCAGATTTACCGCCATCATGGACCGCATGGCATATTCGCCAGAACCTGGGCAACCGGCAGTGCTGCTCTTTGGACAACTGTTATGCTCGCGCTCTATCTGTTGTTCTATTTCTCAGGGCAGATGGAAAACCTGCTTGTCGGCTTTTAGGAACTGTCGTCCACCTTGCAGCCCCAGTATTGTAACGCGACCAAAGCCTGATCACGGGATAATCTGTCGAAAAGGTTGCGTAACGGGTCCAGTCTTTCCCGGCTGCCGATGATGCAGGGTTTGGCATTTACAAAGCGCAGCAAAGCTTCATTGACACCGGCACGACTTGCACCGATCGCCTTGGCGGCTACCAGAAAAGCTTCACCACCTTTATCATTTAATATGCGCGCAGCCGTTTGAGGAGACAGGCGGGCATTGGAGACCAATTGTTCAATTGCCCTGTCATATTTGTCACTCACCAGCAGTTTGGTCAGAACGGTCAGACGCTCATCGCTGATATCGGCCGGGCACAGTGTTTTTTGGTGTTCCTGCCAGGCATCGTCCTCATACAGAAATCCGGTAAGGGAGCGTTGATCGCACAGATATGTCAGCAGAATATATTCGCGTATCTGACCGGGAACATGCCAGAACAGTTCCATCGCGTCGGCAGCCGCAATCTCCGGTCGAAACAAAATGGCATTTTGCAGGGTGATGTTATCCCTGGCACGGGCGATAAGATCACTCAGGGTTCTGGTAGAAATTTTTGAACCGGTGTTCATCAACACGGCTTTGACAATGTCTTCAGTGCCGATATCAACAAGAAGATCAGACACCAGTGGCGAGAGATTTTTTCGGCTGGCGATGTTTAACTGTTCTGGTTGTTCACATCGATGAGCAATTTCGACGAGATCAATATCGTGCAGGTCGCCGAATTTCAACAGCGGCCCTGAAATGTTAAAACGCCCGCAGCGCGCCAGTTTTAATGCCAGTCTTGGTGCCGTTTCCACAGTGTTGGCCAATCTCTCAGCCAGCCTTTCCAATACGGGTTCCGACAATGCGCCCCAGTCACGCAGGAGCAGGGTTTCAGCAAAAACGCGCTCGTTTGGCATGACGTGAGTTGACGGCAGAAACAGGAAGTCAATCAATCGCTTTAACGAGCGATGCCCGAGCGTGTGGGCGGCACCGGGAGGTGCTTTATCCAAGGGATCTATCGTACCGCATTCAACAATAGAATCGTTTTTGGTCGAGCTCAATTCTGCCACACTCAGCCTTGTTTTCCGTTAAATCTACCTCTGTATTTTATTTATACTTTAATTTTTACAATTTCTGATGAAATTAATCGATAATACTTATGTTTGATTCAATTATTATTTGAATTATATTGATTTCAAACTTGTTTTATATTTAAGTTAATTTGGTTCTGCATTTGATTAAATTTCGAGCTATCGGGCAGCCATGGTGCTATTGAATTAACCGAGGCCATCGATTACCTCTAGATCATGCTTTTGATTTTGGCCGGGGATTTAGTTTAGGGAAATTCAGTGATGACAGTTGATCCAGGACACACACGCAAAAAAATTGAAAAGACGGATGCAGAGTGGCGTCAGCGACTGACGCCAGAGCAATATGATGTCACCCGTCGCGCTGGCACGGAGCGGCCTTTCACTGGGGCCAACTGGGACGAGAAAGCCGCTGGTACCTATTTTTGTGTTGGCTGTAACAGCTCTTTGTTCAGGTCGGAAACAAAATATGATTCTGGCACCGGCTGGCCGAGCTTTTATGCCCCCGTTGAGGCTGAAGCAGTTGATGAACATGAGGACAGGGGATTTTTCAGCCGCCGCACTGAAATCAGGTGTGCTGCCTGCGATGCTCATCTCGGCCATGTTTTCCCCGATGGCCCTGAGCCAACCGGCTTAAGATATTGCATGAACGGCAATGCCATGAAATTTACAAAGGATTGAGTTAAGTGTTTTCAATACCCAAAGCTGCCAGAATTCCTTCAACGATGACCAATCACGGAATTACCCGTGAAGATGATTACGCCTGGTTGCGGGCGGATAACTGGCAGGAGGTTATGCGCGATCCTGATGTTCTGCCCGCCGACATCAAGACCTATCTCGATGAGGAAAATGCCTACTGCAAAAATATGATGGCGGATACAACTGAATTACAGGAGACTTTGTTTGAAGAAATGAAGGGGCGCATCAAACAGGATGATTCAAGCGTGCCTTCTCTTGATGGACTTTTTGCCTATTACGTCAGTTACGTTGAAGGCGGCCAGCACCCGCGTTATTGCCGCAGTTTGCGCGATGGCGGTGAAGAAAAAGTGCTGGTTGACGGTGACACACTTGCCAAAGGTAACAGCTTCTTTCAACTCGGCGGCATTGCACATTCCCCCGACCACCAACTCCTGGCCTATTCCACCGACGTCAAGGGAGCTGAATTTTACACCATATACTTCAGCAACACAGACACCGGAGAACTGCTTGACGAGACCATAGAAGACACCACAGGAGGCATCACCTGGGCGCAGGACAATAAAACTGTGTTTTACACCCGTGTTGATGAAAACCATCGCCCCTCGCGGGTTTTTCGTCATGTTATCGGCACGTCTGCTGCGTCTGACGAGCTGGTTTACGAGGAAAAAGACCCGGGGTTTTTTGTCGGTGTTGGCGAGACCCAAAGCGGTCGTTACATTATAATTTCAGCACATGATCATGAAACCAGCGAGATCCACCTGATTGATGCGAGCCACCCCGATAGTGAGCCAAAACTGGTGGCGGCACGGGTTGCCGGTCTCGAATATGACATTGATGATCAGGACGAACGATTCTTGATCCTGACCAATGCGGATGAGGCAGAAGATTTCAAAATCATGACCGCTCCCCTGTCTGATCCAGCTAAAGGCAACTGGCGCGAGCTGGTGGCGCATAAGGCCGGGCGTTTGATCCTGTCACTGGCGTGTTTCAAGGATCATTTCGTGCGCCTGGAGCGGGAAGACGGTCTGCCGAAAATTGTTATCTCAAACACCCGCGACGATGAAGAACATGCGGTCGACTTCGATGAAGAGGCCTATTCCCTTGGCCTGGCTGCGGGCTATGAATATCAAACATCAAACTTGCGTTTCACCTACAGCTCAATGACCACACCGGCGCAGGTTTTTGATTATGATGTGATCAGCGGCAAGCGGAAATTACGCAAAACCCAGGAAGTTCCCAGCGGTCATACGTCTGAGGATTATGTCACCAGACGCATCTGCGCTGAAGCTGAAGACGGTGAAAAGGTGCCTGTTAGCCTGCTCTATCGCAAGACCACAGCCCTTGATGGTAGCGCACCGCTGCTGCTGTACGGCTATGGCTCTTACGGACACGCCATGCCAGCGGGATTTTCAACGACACGATTAAGTCTGGTTGATCGCGGCTTTATATATGCCATCGCCCATGTGCGCGGTGGCAAAGACAAAGGTTTTCGCTGGTACCGGCTGGGGCGGCGCGAGCATAAGATCAATACATTCAAAGATTTCATTGCCGCTGGCAGCCACCTTATTGAGCAAGGCTATACAAGTGCTGGCAAAATTGTGACGCAGGGCGGTAGTGCCGGCGGTTTGCTGGTCGGTGCCGTGGCCAATATGGCACCCCAGCAATATGGCGCGATTATTGCCGAGGTTCCCTTTGTCGATGCGCTTAACACCATTCTTGATGACACGCTGCCCCTGACGCCACCGGAATGGCCTGAATGGGGCAATCCCATAACAGATAAAAAGGCTTACGCTCAGATTGCCGCTTACTCTCCTTATGACAATGTAAGCGCACAGGATTACCCGCCGCTGCTTGCCACAGCCGGGCTGGCAGACCCGCGCGTTACTTATTGGGAACCGGCCAAATGGGTGGCGAGACTGCGCGCACTGAAAACGGATGATAATATTCTCCTGCTTAAAACCAATATGGATGCAGGTCATGGCGGTGCCTCGGGGCGCTTTGAACATTTAAAGGAAATTGCCTTTTCTTATGCATTTGCCCTTAAAGTGATCGACAACTGATCATGGTTGAGTGATATTCGAAGGAATTTCCCTCATTTGTTTTGTCTGGAGAATCTAAAATGTCGCAAGCTGAAATTCAGTCGGATCCACCAAAGATCACCGCCGAATTTGACTGGGCAGATCCGTTTTTGCTCGAGAGCCAGTTAACCGAAGAAGAGCGTCTGGTGCGTGACAGTATGGCGGCGTATGCGCAAGACAAATTAAGCCCACGAATTCTCGAAGCTCACCGTCATGAGACCTATGATCCTGATGTTATGCCGGAAATGGGTGAGATGGGTCTGCTGGCTGTCACTCTGCCCGAACGTTATGGCGGTGCCGGTATGGGCTATGTGGCTTACGGGTTGATCGCACGCGAGATTGAACGCGTCGACAGTGGCTATCGCTCAACCATGAGTGTGCAGAACTCGCTGGTTATTCACCCGATTTTTGAATACGGCAGCGAAGAACAGCGCTTGAAATATCTGCCCAAGCTGGCCTCTGGTGAACATATTGGTTGTTTTGGCCTGACCGAACCTGACCATGGCTCTGATGCAGGTGGTATGAAAACCCGTGCCAAGGCCACCGATGGTGGTTATGTGCTCAACGGTGCCAAAATGTGGATTTCAAATGCGCCGGTTGCTGATATTGCCGTGATCTGGGCCAAGACAGAAGACGATGTCATTCGCGGCTTCATCATCGAAACCGGCACCAAAGGGTTTTCCACCAACAAGATTGAAGGTAAATTCTCACTGCGCGCGTCGATCACCGGTGAAATTGTACTGGAAGATGTGTTTGTGCCGGAAGAAAACCTGCTGCCAAACGCCAAGGGTCTTTCGGGACCGTTTGGCTGTCTTAACCGGGCGCGTTATGGAATTTGCTGGGGTGCTATGGGCGCGGCTGAATTCTGCTGGCATGCAGCCCGGCAATACACGCTCGACCGCAAGCAGTTCGGCAGGCCTTTGGCTGCCAATCAACTGGTGCAGAAAAAACTTGCCGACATGCAGACAGAAATTTCACTGGGGCTTCAGGGCGCATTGCAACTGGGCCGTATGCTGGAAGCCGGGACCGCTGCACCACCGACCATATCACTGATGAAGCGCAATAATTGCGGCAAGGCTCTCGATATTGCCCGGATGGCGCGCGACATGCACGGCGGCAATGGTGTTTCAGACGAATTCCATGTGATCCGGCATATGATCAATCTCGAGAGTGTCAACACCTATGAGGGCACTCATGATATCCACGCACTCATACTGGGTCGTGCCCAAACCGGAATTCATGCCTTCTTTTAAAGCATTCCGGTATCGCTTATGAGGTATTTTAGGGTGTTGAAAAAACGCTTATCCATATGCTTTTTGACCGCCAGTTTTTTTGCGGCGGCAGGCCTTCTTGGGCCTGCCTTCAGCAATGTCATTGAAATTCCGACCAAAAAGGCGGGAGAGGCTAAGGTGCCGCAAAGCACCGATGACGTAGGTGCGCCAGAGAAAATTGAAAAAGACAAACCCTACCAAAAGATCGAAGATGTCAAGGCATCTAAAAAAACGCCCGAAGAAAAAATCTTTATTGCCAAAGTGTGCAAGCTTCTGGAAAGCGAGGCTACAAAGTGGAACCTGCCGCCAGGATTTTTTGCCCGCCTGATCTGGCTCGAAAGTCGTTTTAACCCAAATGCAATCTCGTATAAAGGAGCTGGGGGCATTGCCCAGTTTATCCCTTCTACGGCGAAAATTCGCGAGCTGAAAGATCCGTTTGAATATGCAAGTGCCATTCAGGCATCCGCAAGTTTTCTTTCTGACCTCAGGGATCAAAGCGGCAATCTGGGTCTGGCGGCAGCCTCTTATAATGCCGGGTCCGGTCGGGTGGAAAGATGGCGGCTCGGGCGGTCTTTTCTACCGCTTGAGACCAAAAACTATGTGCGCTACATCACCGGATTCAAGGCGCGTGAGTGGAAGAAATCAAAGACGCCCAAACCAACCTTCATCCTGAAAAAGGACAAGAGTTTCCAGGAGGCATGCCAGGATTTGCCGATTAGCCTGGGTTTGCCGCAAACACGCTATGCCAAGACGCATTACAACCGGGGCATATATCATTATATTAACGGGCAATATGATCTGGCGATTACGCGATACAGCACCGCCGTCATGCTATGGCCTAAATATTTCAAAGCCTATTACAACCGGGCGATCACGTACTATAAAAATAAGAAATATGATCTCGCAATTGCTGATTATGACCAGGCTATCAAGCTGAAAAAAAGATATTCCGCTGCCTACAATAATCGCGGCGTTGTTTATCGAAAAATACGAAAATATGACAAAGCCATTGCCGATTTCGACCGGGCCATAAAGCTCAATTCGAGATACTCCAAAGCCTATTATAATCGCGCCATAGCTTATTATAAAAAAGGTGAATTCAAACGCGCTATTGCCGATTACAGCAAAGCCATAAAAATCTATCCCAAATATGCAGCCGCGCACAATAATCGTGCTGTCGCCTATCACCGGATTGATAAATTCAATCTGGCTATTGCTGATTACAGTGAGGTGATCAGGTTCAAACCCAAATATGCCCCGGCGTATTTAAATCGCGGCGTAGCCTATCGCAAAAAGGGCAAATTCAAGCTGGCTCTGGCAGATTACAGTGCCGCTATAAAACTCAATCCAAAACAGTCTTCGGCCTTTGGCCGACGTGGCTCCACTTACATCAAACTGGGTAAGCGCACAAAAGCCATTACTGATTTTCGCAAAGCCATTGAGCTTAACCCCGGCAACCGTCGCGCCATTGCCGGTTTGAAGTCTCTCGGCGCTAAGCCTTAGCGCCGGCGCCGAGAAGAGTAGCCGCTGGGAACGCCGCGCCCCAGGCAAAAACAGTCGCCATTAATCCCATAGAAGGGTCAACCCAGGCGACAACAGCCAGTGGAAACACAAAGACTATATTGACGGCCATATAACATCCAGTGGCGGCGCGGTGACTTTGCCAGCGTCGTGACAAGCGTTGATAGGCATGCAAATTGTGGCCCTCATACCATTTTTCACCGCGCAATATGCGTCTGGTTACGGTAACGGTTGCATCAGCCACAAATAATGTCACCAATATTGCCCACGGCCAAAGGTTGAGCGGTGGTGTGGTGGCGATGGCCATTAAAACCACCATGAGGCCGAGAAAGCCCGAGCCGCTGTCGCCCATGAATAATCTTGCCGGCTGCCAGTTGAACACCAGAAAACCGCCAACGGAAGCCGCCAGTATGGCCAGCGCCCAGGCCTGGCCGTAAGCACCTTCAAACACACAAAAGATGGCGGCTGAGACAAAGATAAATATCGCCTGCGATGCCGCCAATCCGTCAATGCCATCCATGAAATTATACAGGTTGATGAGCCACAGACCCGCAATGACGGTCGCCATTATGCCAAAATATCCCCACTGCCAGACGAAGCCTACCAACTCAATCGATGGAACCGGCTCAAGCCAGAATACTCCCCAGATGAGGCTTGCCATCTGGGCTGCGGCCTTGAGCCATGGGGATACGGAATTGAGATCATCGAGGTAACCGGCCAGGGCGATAATACCGCCTGCTCCCGCCAGAGCAATGAACACATTATCCGGCATCAGGTTGGCGGCATACAGGATGAAAATGCCAGCGTAAAAAGCTATGATGAAGGCCAGGCCACCACCGCGCGGGGTCGGTATTGTGTGCGAGCTTCTGTCATTTGGCACATCAAGCGCATGTTTGCGTTTGATAATGAAAACGCACAGGATGGCGGAAATAGTGAAAGAGCCAAGCAAGAGAAGATACATCAGGATCATGTCCGTTTGGGGCTGGATAAGATATGTTTCAGCGTCTTTTGCAATTCTTCATCAAAGCTCTTTGGTGGCGACCACGACAGCATGGTGCGGGTGTATGTATCATCAACTTCCAGCGATCCAAAGAGGCGATTGGCATAGCCGGATATCACCGGCAGGTGCTTTAAAACCTCCTGCACCGTTTTGGGCAAGGCAAACAGGTTGATTTTAACCCCCATGGCGCTGGCGATTTTGCGCAACAATTCCTCGGTTGACACTGAGGGACGATCGGCGATGAGGAAGGCCTGCCCGGCTGCCTTGTCGTGGTCCATGAGACACACCAAAAGATCGACGGCATTTTCAAGGCCAACCAGAGAACGCTTGTTGTTTGGCGTTTTAAGTGGAAGGGGAATGTCTTTTTGAACCAAACTAATCAGCCTGCTGAAATTACCCGAAACACCGGCGCCAAAGGCCAGGGGAAAGCGTACTATCACCAGTTCAAGCCCATGTTGATCAGCAATCTTAGCCGCGTTTTCCTCAGCCTCAAATTTGGAGCGGGCATAGGCTGTTTGTGGATCTGGTTGAGAATGTTGATCAAAGGGTTGTGCGCCGCTGAGCTCTCCCAGCACCTTGATTGTGCTGGTCATGATGACGCGTTTGACACCCGCATCGGCTGCCGCCGTCATTAATTGCAAGGTGCCTTTGGCGTTGACGCGGTCATAATCTTCAGCGCTGATACCTGCATCACTGCCTTCGCTCAAACCGGCGAGATGATAGATAACATTAACGCCTTTTAAAGCATCATTCCAATTGGTATCGGGGCCGATGTCATTAATCAAAAAACACGGCACTTCCAGATCATTCATATACGATCTGACACAGGCGCGCACGTCGACACCGCGCTGACGCAATTTGCTAATTAATGCGCGTCCCAGAAATCCGGTTGCTCCTGTGACCAGTACAACGCTCATCATCGCCCCTTAAAATGTGCCTCAATAGCAAATGTTATACCGGATAAAGACCATAAATTGTTAAACTGGCGCATTAATTTTTGAGTTTCACAAACCTTGCGCAAGTCACACTATAGCGCTAGATTGGCGGCAATTTTATTTACACAGGATTTAAAAACGTGGCTTTAGAACTCCCCGATCTCCCTTATGCCTATGATGCACTGGGCACTTATATGTCAGCTGAAACGCTGGAATTTCATCATGACAAGCACCACAATGCCTATGTTGTGAATGGCAACAAACTGCTAGAAGGTTCGGGCCTTGAGGACAAATCTCTGATAGAAATTGTCCAGGGTTCGTTTGGCTCCAACGCCGGATTGTTCAACAACGCGGCACAACATTACAATCACCTGCATTTCTGGAACTGGATGAAACCCAATGGCGGTGGTGCCATTCCCGGCAACCTCGAAGCCAGAATTATCGAAGACTTGGGCTCTGTCGACGAATTCAAGGCAGCTTTCACCACAGCAGGTCTCACTCAGTTTGGTTCAGGCTGGGCCTGGCTGGCGCTCAAAGAAGGCAGGCTCGAAGTCATGAAAACCGCCAATGGCGAGAACCCGCTGGTGTTTGGCGCGGTACCCTTGCTTGGCTGTGATGTGTGGGAACATTCCTATTACATCGATTACCGCAATGCCCGCCCCGATTACATCAAGGCTTTTCTTGATAATCTGGTCAACTGGGACTATGTGGCTGAGTTGTTTGAAGCTGCAAACTAGAGATAAACACCAATAAAAAAGCGGGGCCTGGTGTCCCGCTTTTTTATTGACCAAATGTAATATCAAAAGATCATGCAGATTTAATCTCCTGCAAAAACTGGTCAACCTCATGTTGCAGAGAGACAAGTTCAACTGATAATTCTTCTGATGTGGTGATGACAACATCAGTGGCTGATTGCGTATCTTCGACCGCAGACTTCACATTTTTGATTTCATCATTCACCGCATTGGTTGCCTGCGCTGTGTTATCAATATTTTGTGCCAT
Source organism: Hyphomicrobiales bacterium (assembly GCA_021775475.1). Taxonomy (GTDB): domain Bacteria; phylum Pseudomonadota; class Alphaproteobacteria; order Rhizobiales; family JAJFHR01; genus JAJFHR01. The sequence goes on along the minus strand of JAJFHS010000063.1, from coordinate 21,305 downwards.
TTCCAGAGTCGCCTCCCCCTGTTCTTTGACAGCACTGGCTATGCTTCCGGAAATTTCACTTATTTTATCAATCGTAGTGGCTATGCCGCCAATGGTTTCTACCGCCTGGCCTGTTGCCGATTGAATTTCCTGAATCTGGATTGAAATTTCCTCAGTTGCCTGGGAGGTTTGCGCTGCCAATGATTTGACCTCGGAAGCAACGACAGCAAATCCTTTGCCCATATCACCGGCGCGCGCTGCCTCAATTGTTGCGTTGAGTGCTAACAGATTTGTCTGTTCGGCTATATCATTGATGAGGCTGATCACCTCGCCGATTTTTACCGACGAACGAGCAAGACCCTGCATCTGTTCATTGGTGTTTGATGCTTCTGTCACTGCCGAAGCGGTAATTCCGGTAGATGCGGTTACCTGCCTGCCAATTTCTTCAACCGAATTTGCCAGCTCTTCTGCAGCTCCTGCCACAGCCTGCACTGTCTGCGAGGCCGTATTTGATGTTTTAACCATTTTGTCGGCACTGCGCCCGGATCCCTGAGCCACAATCGCCATCGACCCCACCTCATTCTTCATCGTCGAAGCATGATCGTTTAAGGTTTCAAGTAACTGCCTAATTTTACTATCAAAACCTCCGGTGATCTCGGCTATACGCTGAGTTCTTTGTTGCTTCCTTTTTTCTCGAGCCTGGTTGTCTGCTCCCAGCTCTAAACGCTGCTGCGCTTGATCTTTAAAGATCACAACCGACTGCGCTATGGCGCCAACCTCATCATTGCGACCGGTTCCGGGGATCTCGACATCGCCGTCCCCGCCTGCCAGGCGTTTCATTACAGTTGTAATCTGCTTGAGCGGTTTGGTTAGGCCTTGTGTTGCCAAAACAATTGCCGCTACCAGCATCAGGCCAATGATAATGGCTCCCATAATGAGCTGATTGCTCAATCTGACACCGCCTGCCAGCTGACTGTCTATGACGGAAGAAACTTCCAGAACCCCCCTAACATCGCCAAGCTTCCAATCGGTTTTGGGCGAATCGGCACGTGAGTTGTGGCAGGCCACACACCCCTTAGCCACCATTTTGTCAGCAATGGCAACGCGGACGATTTCCTTGCCATTGCGCGTCTCGCGACGGGAAAAGACGCTATCAGGTTTGGCATTAAGGGCTTGCCACGCCCCCTTTTGAAAGGCATCGAGCTTGCGTTCCTTGCGAACAGGAAAAGGAAATTTACTGTAGAGCTTTAACGTCGTATCGCGACCCGCCATCAACGCGCTTAAATCATGAATGAATGTTGCCGGCAACGGCACCCCATTTGCTTCCGTCTTGTGATCGAACGAAGGTTTCAAGACACCGCTTTTGACAACTTTCTTGATGACGTTATTGGTATAATATTTTCGAATGATCTTGAATTGCTCTGCTGTTTGCTGGCCAGCCGCTATAGCTTCCCGGCGGGCATTGTCAGCGACAATCTTTGGAACAATAAATGCGATGGCGGCAATCACAACGATCATCAAAACAGGAACCGGCAGGATCAATCGCCAGGCGATACTGTGGAACCACTTGATATTCGTATCGGAACTATTGCCCGCAGCATTTGAAAAATTGGAAACAGTGCTCATCACAAACCACCCCAGAAATGGAAAAAACCACCCCACCATTTGCCTGTTTAGTTAATTTTGACTTAAATTCCGAATTTCCATAGATACTCTTAAGTATGCTGTCAGCATTTTTACAGTATCAATTAGCATTTCTACATTAAAGTGTGTTTTATATTATACGCTTTAATATTCATTGCTATCGCAATATGTTCCCAATTCATATGCGCGCCAGGAGTTTAGCCAGCACTTTGGTTTCGTCGGCAGAAAATCTGCTGGCGAAGTGTCGATCTATTGCCGCTTCATAGGCTGGCCACATCTTCTTTCTCAGTTTACGTCCTTTTTCGGATATGCAGACAAAGGATCCACGCCCATCGTTTTCGCAGGCTTTGCGACTTACCAAAGCCTTTTTCTCCATACGGTCTATCAGCCGCGACAGGTTGTGCTTGGGCAGAAGTAATTCAGCATTGAGGTCGCCATGGCGCAATCTGCCCTTGTTGGTGCGTTCGAGTTCCAGTAGAACATCATACCAGATTAGTGGCGGGAAACCGTTCTTCTTCAAATCCGCCTCGACCCCTTCCAGTGCGGTTTTCTTAGCGCGGATGAGCCTGGCCCAGGCGGTAATGGCGGTGGCATCTGTGATTTTTGTCATGGGTTAAGTCTTGCAGGTTTTTTGTTGCAATTGCAATCAATTGTATCTACATAGTTGCAAACGCAACAACTAAAGGCGACCCTCATGTTGAATACTGACAAACTGACCCTGATCAGCCACACGCTATGTCCTTATGTGCAACGTGCTGCCATTTCGCTGGCTGAAAAGCACATCGATTTTTCCCGGGTATTCATTGATCTGTCCGACAAACCGGGCTGGTTCAAGCAGACATCACCGCTTGGAAAAGTTCCGCTTTTACAGGTGGGCGATGCGGCTATATTCGAATCAGCCGTTATTCTGGAATACATCGAGGACACTACCGGGCACCCTTTGCACCCATCGTCTGCTTTGGAGCGCGCCGGACACCGCAGTGCAATCGAGTTTGGCTCCAGCATTCTCAATTCCATCGCCGGGTTTTATTCGGCGGGCGACAAACAGGCGTTTGATGCAAAAGTTGTTGAGCTTACCCAGCGATTTCAGTGGTTGGAAGGTCGGCTTAAGGATGCACCATATTTTTCCGGAGAAAATTTCAGTCTGGTGGATGCAACCTTCGGGCCGGTGTTTCGATATTTCGATCTTTTCGATCAGATCGGTGATTTTGGCATCCTGAGCGACAAGCCGAAGATTTCAACATGGCGCAAGGCCCTGGCAAAACGCACCTCGGTGGGCAATGCCGTTGTCGCGGAATACCCTGAATTGCTGCGCGCGTTTGTGAAAAATCGGGCGTCATATTTGTCCGGGTTATTGGTGCAATCCGAGATTATTTCGCCGCCTGGGCCACAATCTTCGCGATAATCTGATCGAGTTCTTTTGCCATCTTATCGAGCGCGGCAACTTTATATGCGCCAAAGACTGCACTTGCTGTGCGATACGTCAACTTAGCGGTTTTATCTGAATTCTCAGTAACATAGAGACGTAATGGCGCTTCGATGCCTGCGGCCTCGCTGGCTTTGAGCATACGCACGGCGAAGAACGGGTTAAAAATCATCACCACCCGGTTGCCCGGTATTGTCACCCCTATATTTTTAGCACCGCAGGTGGCGCAGGCTTCAGCAACGATGCCCATTTTATTGGCGCGGATGGCTTTCTTGAGCTTTTTAAGATAGCTGGCAAATGGCTGGCCGGTTTCAATGATTTTTGTTCCGGGATAAGGCGTGTTTTCAGTTGCCCATGCCCCTTGCAAACTTAAGACAAACACAATCAACATAATGGTTAAACGCATTGTTTTCATTTCCTTATCTTACGATTTATCTGCCAGAGCTTTTAATATGCGAGCCCAGCTTCTGGCTCCTTTGTGAAAACTGCTAATTTCATATTTTTCATTGGGACTGTGGATACGGTCTTCGACCAGGCCGAAGCCCAACAAAAGACTGTCCATGCCCAACTCGGATTTAAAACTGCCAACAATCGGAATTGAACCACCACATCCCATCAAAACACAAGGCTTGCCAAATTCTTCTTCCAGAGCCTTGGCAGCGATGGGGGTAAAGCGGTCTCCACTTGGCATTTCTATGGCGGGATCATTGGAATGACCCAAAAACTCTACGTGCAATCTTCAGGCACGCGGGCTTCCACAAAGCTTCGAAAGGCAGCACTTATCCTGCCAGGATCCTGTTTACCGACCAGCCTGAAAGAGATTTTTGCCGTAGCAACTGAAGGGATGACCGTCTTTGAACCTTCGCCGGTATAGCCGGATATTATCCCATTGACATCGCAGGTGGGCCGCGACCAGATCTGCTCGAGTACCGAGCGGTCTTTTTCTCCGGCAGCATGTTTAAGCCCGACCTCTCCCAGAAATTTCTCGGGGCTGAAATCGAGATTGTCCCACTGTGCTTTCAGGTCTGATGGCAGCTCTGCAACGCCGTCATAAAACCCCGGCACCATTATACGCCCGTCATTGTCATGAAGATCGGCAATAATTCTTGCGAGAACGCGCACCGGATTTCGCGCGGCCCCGCCGTATGATCCGGAATGAAGATCCATTTGCGGAGCGGTAATAATGATTTCCTCATAGACCAGACCGCGCAATCGCGTGGTTATTGCCGGGGTATCCTCGTTCCACATGTTGGTATCACAGACGAGCACATGATCGGCTTTGAGTTCTTCTGCGTTTTCTTCGAGAAATTTCGCTAAAGAAGGACTGCCGCATTCTTCTTCGCCTTCAAACAGGATCGTTATTTTCAGCGGCAGTTGCCCCTCAACCACCATCAGGGCACTGCACGCTTCAACGAACGTCATCAACTGACCTTTGTCATCATGCACACCGCGCGCAACAATATGCTCGCGCCCGTTTTCGCCGGTCTTTCTGGTAGCCTCAAAAGGCGGGCTGTCCCACAGCTCAATCGGGTCGGCTGGCTGCACGTCATAATGACCATAGAACAGGACGTGGGGAACGGGTTCAGCCAAACCCTCCGGCGCATAATGTGCAACCACCATCGGGTGGCCCGTGGTGGTACGGACCGAGGCTTCAAATCCAATGACCCTTAACCTGTCCGATAGCCAGTCAGCCGCCTTGCGACACTCAAAAGCATATGCGGGATCGGTTGATACGCTGGGGATGGCAACGAGGTCTGACAGACGGTCCAGACTGTTCTCCAGATTTGAATCAATGTGATCGAGTACCTTGTTGATATCACTCATCTATTATTACTTTTCATCATTTTTTGTTTTACGCAGCAGCATCCTACATACTTTTGTTAAAATCATTGTATTTCAGTAGCTTAAAATCCCTTTTTGATTGTCCCCAGCAACCCTCTTACCAGGGCGCGGCCAATCTGGGTTCCCATGGATCTGAGGACGGATTTGACCACCGCTTGAGTGGTCGATTGAGCGCGTGAGCGGCGGCGCGCTGGTGCTTTGCGTCGCGAACTGGTTTTGGGTGCCGCGTATGAGCCTCGCTTGGCAGTTTTTGCTTTGGTCTCGGCTTTTTGCCGGGCTTCTTCGGCTTCCGCCTTGGCTTCTGCGCGTTTGGCCAATACTTCGTAGGCTGAGTTGCGGTCAATTGCTTCGTCATAAAGGCCATAGACGGGGCTGTCTTTCATCACCTGTTTGCGCTCTTTTGGTGTGATCGGTCCCATGCGCGAAGACGGTGGTCTGATCAAGGTGCGTTGAACAATCGATGGCACGCCTTTTTTCTCCAGCGTTGACACCAGCGCTTCGCCCACACCCAATTCCATGATCACCCGGTTGACGTTAAAGTCTTTGTTGGGGCGAAAGGTTTCAGCCGCAGCTTTTACCGCTTTTTGGTCACGCGGCGTAAAGGCGCGCAAGGCATGTTGCACCCGGTTGCCCAATTGCCCCAACACCACGTCGGGCACGTCAAGCGGGTTTTGGGTGACGAAATAAACGCCAACACCTTTGGAGCGGATGAGGCGCACAACCTGCTCGACTTTTTTCATCAAAACTTTGGGGGCTTCACTGAACAGCAGGTGCGCTTCATCAAAGAAAAACACCAGTTTGGGTTTGTCGGGATTGCCAACCTCGGGCAGTTCTTCGAACAGTTCCGATAACATCCACAGCAAAAAAGTGGCATAGAGTTTGGGTGACAACATCAGTTTGTCGGCAGCCAGAATATTGATAAACCCGCGACCATCATTTGTGGTGCGCATTATATCAGAGATATCGAGTGCCGGTTCGCCAAAGAACATGTCGGCGCCCTGATCTTCCAGGCTGAGCAGGCGGCGCTGAATAGCGCCCACCGACATTTTGCTGACCGCACCATATTGCATGGTCAACTCCTGGGCGCGCCCAGCCACATGCACCATCAATGAGCGCAGGTCTTTCATATCCAGCAGGGCTAGTTTTTCATCATCCGCCAGACGGAAGGCAATATTCAAAACCCCTTCCTGCGTATCATTGAGCCCCAGCAATCGCGCCAGCAACAAGGGTCCCATTTCGGAAATTGTGGTGCGGATGGGATGGCCCTGTTCGCCAAACAGATCCCAGAAAACAACAGGAAAATCCTCGTAAACATATTCAGCATCAAAGCCGATGGTTTTAGCCCGCTTTTCGAGAAAATCCTTACTCTCGCCCGCCATTGCCAGCCCGGCAAGATCGCCCTTGACGTCAGCGCAGAATACCGGCACGCCTTGTTTGGCAAAACCTTCAGCCATGATCTGCAAGGTGACAGTTTTACCGGTACCTGTTGCTCCGGCAATCAGTCCGTGGCGGTTGGCGAGTTTTAGATTGAGCACTTCCGGCTTGATGCTGGTGCCAAGATAAATCGTATTGTCGGGTCCCATAAAAATCCTTAAGCGTTCGAAGTTTTTTGCACTGTAACGAGGTTTGCCGCCACAATGCAAACAGATGTCTTGAAGAACATGCAACACGCATGCAATATGTGCACAGAAACATGATTACAAACCGGAGAAAAACTTATGGAAGAACTCATCAGTCGCATTGTTGCTGCCACTGGCATTGACGAAGCGTTGGCGAAAAAAGCCATCGGCATTATTCTGCAGCTGGTAAAATCGGAAGGCCCGGCGAATAAAGTTGGCGAATTGTTCGCAGCCCTGCCCGGCGCATCTGAATTTGCCGATGAATTTGGCGATAGCGGTGGTGGCGGGCTTATGGGTGCGTTTGGTGGCGGTGCCATGGCAGCTTTGGGCAAGCTTCAAAGTTCCGGCATGAGCATGGGCGACATTCAAAGCGCCGGTAAAGAAGTGATCGGGTACGCCAAGGAAAACGCCGGTGAAGAACTGGTGAGCGACGTGGTCGGCTCGATTTCCGGCCTTGGCGGTTTCGTCTAAAGGACAGGACAACAAACCTTGGGATTTTTTGCAAAAGACGCTATGATTGTGCAGTGCAATAAAATTTAAGGTTTGGCGATGAGCGATTTTTCCCTTGGTGACGAGTTTCCCCGACCTACCCATGACGACTGGCTTGGACTGGTGGAAAAGACCCTGAAGGGTGCTGGATTTGACGACACTTTGATCTCGCACACCTATGACGGCTTGCCTATTGAGCCGCTTTATTACCGGCAACAAGATACACAAGAGTTGGGAGAAGCGCCTTATCGCCGCGGTGCACGAGATAATTCCATTCACTTGTGTCAGAGCTATTCCAACCCTGACATCGCCCAGACCAACAAGGAAATTCTTGACGACCTCGCCAGTGGTGTCAGCGCTATTCGCTTGAAGATAGATGATGGTGTGTCCGGAGGTCTCATCATAAAGGGTCTGTCGGATCTGGAGCAGGTTCTGGATGGTGTTTTTATGGAGATGGTGCCGGTGGAAATTGATGCCGGAGCCAGAGCTAATGAATTTGCCGCCCTGTTGACTATCTTTTGGCAAAAACAACAAATAATGGAAAAGGTGCAAGGGGCTTTTTTAATTGACCCGATTGGTTATTTTGCTGCGAATAGTGAATTTTCTGACGGCGTTGAATCAGCGCTTAAACATGCGGCACTGAACGCCAAAGACACCTCAATGCTGACACCCCGGGTATCAGCGCTTTGTGCCGATATGCGTAAATATAATCTGAACGGTGCATCAGAAGTCCAGGAAATTGCCATTTCGATAGCAACCGGTGTGGCTTACCTGCGCGCGATGGAACAACAGGATCTGGCTTTGGATATTGCTGTCAGGCAGATTTCCTTTCTGTTTAACGTGGATGCCGATGTCTTTCTCAATATCGCCAAGCTGCGCGCATTTAGAGAACTGTGGGCACAGATAACTGTAGCCAGCGGCATTAAGCCCCAGCTTGCAAACATCAAACTGGAAACTGCCCGGCGCATGATGGCCGCGCGCGACCCCTGGGTGAATATGTTACGGGTAACGTCCGCCTGTTTTGCCGCCAATGTTGCCGGGGCATCAAGCGTGACAATCGCGCCTTACACTGAAGCTGTTGGACTGCCGGATGGCTTTGGCCGCCGCATTGCGCGCAATACACATATTGTGCTGCAGGAAGAAGCTCACCTGGCTCAGGTTCATGATCCTGCCGGTGGTTCATGGTTCATTGAAAACCTCACAGATCAGATGATCGAAAAAGCCTGGAGCCTGTTTCAGGAAATTGAAGCCGAAGGCGGTATTTTCGCCGCGCTGAAATCAAACATGGTGCAGACAAAAATCGCCGAAGTTGAAACAAAACGCCGGGAAAATATAGAAACAGGAAAAGAAGTGCTGGTTGGCGTTAACCGGTTTGAAAATACCGATGAGCAACCCGTCCCGGTTCTTAAGTCTGGAGGTGACAATGAGTAATATTCCTGATTTCTCAAATCTGGACTTTAAACGTGCAGGCGTGGCAACAAGCACTGGTGTCGACGGAAAAATATGGTCAACGCCAGAAGGCATTGATGTCAAACCGGCTTATTCCCGCAGCGACATTGACGGGCTGGATTTTCTCGACACCTATCCCGGCATCGCGCCCTATTTGCGCGGGCCCTACCCCACCATGTATACGACGCGGCCGTGGACCATACGCCAGTATGCCGGGTTTTCAACGGCTGAGCTTTCCAATGCATTTTACCGGCGCAATCTGGCGGGCGGGCAAAAGGGTCTTTCCATCGCCTTTGACCTAGCTACTCACCGGGGTTATGATTCTGATCACCCCCGCGTCATTGGTGACGTCGGCATGGCCGGTGTTGCGATTGATTCAATCTATGACATGCGCATTTTGTTTGATCGTATTCCGCTCGATCAGATGAGCGTGTCGATGACCATGAACGGGGCGGTGATTCCCATTCTGGCGTTGTTCATTGTGGCGGGCGAAGAACAAGGTGTTCCAGTTGAAAAGCTTACCGGCACAATCCAGAACGACGTGCTCAAAGAGTTTATGGTACGAAACACCTATATTTACCCGCCCAAACACTCGATGAAAATCATCGCCGATATTTTTTCATACACATCCAAAAACATGCCGAAGTTCAACTCAATTTCGATTTCCGGTTATCACATGCAGGAAGCCGGAGCCAGCGCTGATCTCGAACTGGCTTATACACTTGCCGACGGGCTGGAATATGCCCGCACCGGCGTTGCTGCCGGGTTGAACATCGATGATTTTGCGCCGCGCCTGTCGTTTTTCTGGGCAGTGGGCATGAATTATTTCATGGAGGTTGCCAAGCTCAGAGCCGCGCGCATGTTGTGGGCCAAGATGATCAAACCTTTCGATCCTAAAGACGCGCGATCCTTGAGCCTGCGCACCCATTGCCAGACCAGCGGCTGGAGCCTGACGGCACAAGATGTGTTTAACAATGTTCCACGCACGTGCGTCGAGGCGATGGCGGCTGTGCATGGCGGCACCCAGTCCCTGCACACCAATGCGCTGGATGAAGCGCTTGCCTTACCGACTGATTTTTCCGCCCGCATTGCGCGTAACACCCAATTGTTTTTGCAACATGAAACCGGCGCAACGCGCACCATCGATCCGTGGGGTGGCAGTTATTATCTCGAGCGCCTGACCCATGATCTGGCATCACGGGCGTGGACGCATATTTGCGAGGTGGAAGAACTTGGCGGCATGACAAAAGCCCTGGAAAACGGTCTGCCCAAACGACGCATTGAAGAAGCCTCCGCACGCACCCAAGCGCGCATTGACAGTGGTGTGCAAACCGTTGTCGGTGTTAACAAATACCGCCTTGCTGAAAAGGAAAACATCGACGTCCTTAAAGTTGACAATCAGGCCGTGCGCGCAACGCAGCTGGAAAAACTACGACGCCTCCGGGCCGAACGCAATGAAGGGGCGTGTCGTGCAGCGCTTGACGCTTTAAGCACTGTTGCAAAATCCGGTAACGGAAATTTACTGGAATGCGCTATTGTGGCGGCACGCAACATGGCAACGGTGGGTGAAATCAGCGATGCAATGGAAAAAGTGTTTGGCCGCCATCGCGCTGAAGCATCCGCCATATCAGGAGTTTACCGTGCTGAAATGAGCAAACAGGATAAAGACATTGACGATGTGCTGGCACAGGTTTCAGCGTTTGAAAAAAGCGATGGCAGACGGCCGCGCATTCTCATTGCCAAGATGGGGCAGGATGGCCATGACCGCGGCCAGAAGGTGATTGCCTCGGCTTTTGCTGATCTCGGCTTTGATGTGGATATTGGCCCTTTATTTCAGACACCGGAAGAAGCCGCGCGCCAAGCGGTTGAAAATGATGTGCACATTATTGGCGCAAGCTCGCTTGCTGCCGGTCACCTGACGCTGGTGCCGGAACTAAAACGTGAGTTAGAGAAACTTGGCCGTGGCGATATCATGATTGTGGCTGGAGGTGTCATCCCACCGCAGGATTATGATGCCCTTTATGAGGCTGGAGCTGTGGCGATTTTTCCACCGGGAACCATCATCACCGAAGCTGCCAGCGATTTGATTGCCAAACTCAATGCGAAACTGGGTTATGCGCAGGATGCCGCTGAATGAGCCTTGATGCAGATACTTTGGGCGCAGATATTCAAGAGGGTAACCGAACCGCACTGGCCCAGGCCATTACGCTGATTGAATCCAAACGCAGCGACCACCAGGCGCAAGCGCAAGGTCTGCTGCAAACTCTCCTGCCCCTCACCGGCAAAGCCAAACGCATCGGCATTACCGGCGTTCCCGGTGTCGGCAAAAGCACTCTGATTGACACGCTTGGCAGCAACCTCACACACGCCGGTCACAAGGTTGCCGTGCTTGCGGTTGATCCTTCAAGCCAGCGCACCGGCGGGTCAATTCTGGGCGACAAAACCCGCATGGAACGACTGTCCGTAGACAGATCAGCCTTCATCCGCCCCTCGCCTACGTCCGGCACGCTAGGTGGCGTTACCCGCAAGACCCGCGAGACAATCCTGTTGTGCGAAGCCGCCGGGTTCGACATCATTATCGTTGAGACCGTCGGCATCGGTCAGTCTGAAACCGCCGTTGCCGAAATGGTCGATTTCTTTTTAGTGCTGATGCTTATGGGTGCGGGCGACGAATTGCAGGGCATCAAAAAAGGTGTGCTCGAAATTGCCGACATGATTGCCGTCAACAAAGCTGATGGTATCAATGGGGCCCGTGCCAGCAAAGCAGCGGCTGAATATCGCGGCGCATTGAATATCCTCACCCCCGTCTCGCCCAACTGGTCACCGCCGGTGATCACCATCAGTGGTCTGGAAAATTCCGGCCTCGATCACCTGTGGCAGGAAATAGAACGCCATCATCAGGCGATGAAAGCATCGGGAGAATTCGATGAAAGACGCCAGAACCAGCAGGTCCGATGGATGTGGTCCCTGCTTGAAGACAGCTTGATGACAAAGCTTCGCAACCACCCGCAAGCTGAAGTAGCAATTGAAGCCGCTGAACATGATGTGCGCGCCGGTGTGGTGACTGCGGCGGGAGCGGCGAATAGATTGTTGCGGTTTTTATAAAGGACTAGATTATGGAGTCCATGGCCTATCTTGCGTTGATTTGGGTTGTCGTTTTTGTCGCCAATATCCTGGCAGACAAAACCAGACTTACGCCGGTTTTGTGGTTTTTAGCGCTTGGGTCTCTATTGGTTAATCTTGGCCTGATACCTACATCCAGCAGCGAGTTCATTACCGGTTTGGCAACCCTTGGTATTATCGTCATCATGTTTGCTTTGGGGTTTGAGGAAAGCACCAATAATTTTATTTCCAGCATCAAGAAAAGCTGGGGCATTGCTTTTTTTGGGGCTCTCGCCCCTTTTGCGACCGCTTATTTTATCGCAGATTATTTCTGGAATGATATCAACATCTCGTTGATGAGCGGCCTGACCATGACGGCAACGGCTGTTTCTTTGACCATGATAACGCTGAAGTCCGTGGGCCTGCAAAATTCACCGGCAGCCACACGCATTATGACTTCAGCTGTTCTTGATGATATTGCGTCACTGGTTCTGGTCGCCATCATTGTGCCTGTGGCCACCGGACAAGGTCCGGTGAACGCGATTGAATTGTTCAAGATTGCCGGCAAAGCCGTGGCATTCTTTCTGGCAATCACCGCGCTTGGCGCCTGGTTGTTCCCGACCAAACCACGCGGCTGGATGCGCCACGTTCCTCTGATACGCTCCTATGGCATGCAACATCTACTGGCCTTTGGAAAACATTCCACTTTGACGGTTTTGCTGCTGGCTGTGCTGATGGGATTGCTGGCTCATGAATTTGGCTTTCACCCTGCAATCGGCGCTTATATGGCCGGGCTTATTCTCAAGGAGGAATATTTTCAGCGCAAAGAGCAAAAAGGATCATATGAAGATACACAGCGAATAGTCGATAACATCGCATACTCCTGGATCGGCCCGGTATTTTTTGTTGAACTCGGCACCAAACTGGCTTTCGACGCACAAATTTTGCTCTCGGTTATCCCTCAGGTGATAGCCCTGTCGGTGGGTATTTTTTTATCCCAGGTATCCTCTGCTGCCATCGCTGCACGCTATACCGGCGGCATGGACTGGGCGGCCAGTCTGTTAATTGGTTTTGGCATGCTTGGTCGCGCTGAACTGGCCTTTGTGGTATTGGATATTGCCTACGTGCAAAACCAAATCCTCAATGCGCAAGCTTTCTACACATTGATGATCACAGCCTTCATCCTGAATATCCTGGTTCCCGTCACCATCACACTCTGGAAACCCCATTACACAAAGAGTGTAGAAGGGTGATTTCTATGGAGAAAAAATATGACCAAACTCTTGCAGATAAGTGTCGTAATTCTGGCATTTGGTTTTTCTATTTTGTCAATTGTTGCTGCGCCCCTTGATCCCAATACGACATTCCGCGTGGTCAATGTATCAGTCAGTGATACATCTGGATTAAACGTGCGCGATTTTCCGGTAGAGGCGTCCAATCTGGGCAATGCCAAGGTTGTCGGACACTTGAGTTGGCAGGCATCCGGGATTATCACCAGCGGCATGGTTGTAAGATTTCCCAACGGAGCGCTTTGGCGCCATATTCGGTTTGGTGATATTATCGGCTGGGTCAATGGTAAATTTCTGGAAGCAGAACCCTTTACCCGGACCGGCGAACAATTGCCGGAAAAGCTTTTTTGCGGTGGCACCGAGCCGTTTTGGGGTTTGAGAGTATCAAAAACTTCGTCGACCTATGACGGTGCCGGTTTAAAAAATGACAAGTGGGTGGAGGATGAAAAACTTGATTTTCTGGCCAGCAACCAGATTGCCGGTCGGCCAACAAAAACATGGTCTGTTACTCTGAAGCAAAAGTCGGCTTCGCAATATATAACCACCCTGATCAGCCGGACCGGTGAATATTGCAGTGACGGCATGAGCGATCGCGACTATCCTTATCAGGCAATAGTTTTACCCGGCAACGTTCCGGTGCCAATGCAGGGCTGCTGTCAAAGAGACATCGGCAGGTAGGCGAATGTAAAATCTCCCCGTGTCGCTGAATATTTACTTCTTTTTGCTAGGCTGTTTATCGCAATGCAACAGAGGTCGATATCATGGTGTTTTCCAGGCGGGATTTTTTAACGCTAGCCGGTTTCGGTGCTTTGACTACCGGGTTTTCGCTGGCAGCTTTAGCCAAGGTTTTACCCAGCTCTCTTAATGCGCGGAATTTCGGTGTTAAAACCGGCGGTGGTGATCAAAGTGCAGCGTTGCAAAATGCTATTGATCAGGCGGCTTCAAAACAAATGCCGCTGTTCTTGCCCGGTGGCGATTACGCGGTGAGCAATATCACCCTGCCCTCAGGTTTGCAACTCATCGGTGTGCCGGGGCAATCCATGCTCAGCTACAATGGCGGTGGCGGTGGCGGGTTATTGAGTGCCAATGGCACCGGCAATGTTTCGCTAAGCGGCCTCGTCCTTAACGGCAACACGCTTGATTTGTCGGGTAGTGCCTTGTTTGTGGCTCAGGATGCAACCGGATTGTCCATGGAGGACTGCCGCATTTTCGACAGCTCGGCTAATTGCATCTCGTTGCGAAGTGTTTCCGGCAGAATTGAAAATTGTGAGTTGGCCAACGCGCGCCAAGCTGCTTTGTTTTCGATTGATGCCCAAGGGCTCATCATCACCACCAATCATGTGCATGATTGCGACAACAACGGTATTTTGGTGTGGCGGTCGCAAAAATCAGAAGATGGCACGATTGTTACTCAAAACCGCATTGAGAATATTGCTACTGTAGACGGCGGTTCGGGGCAAAACGGCAATGGCATTAATATTTTCCGGGCGCACAATGTTATTGCCGCACAGAACCGAATTTCTGATTGCGCCTTTTCCGCCGTGCGCTCCAATGCCGGGTCCGCCTGCCAGATCATTGGCAATTCCTGTTCGCGCATCAAGGAAGTAGCCCTTTATGCCGAGTTTGGTTTTGAAGGGGTGGTGATTGCCCAGAATATTGTCGAAGATGCAGCTGCCGGTGTTTCCATTACCAATTTTAACAACGGTGGGCGTCTGGGTGTGTGTGCCAATAATATTATCCGCAACCTGTTTGTGCGCGAAGGCGAAAAGGATCAACGTGGTATTGGTATCGGCGTTGAGGCCGATACGCTAGTTACCGGCAACCTCGTCGAAAATGCCCCCAGAATTGGTATTGCTGTTGGGTGGGGTAAATACATGCGTGACGTCAGTGTCACCAACAATATTATCCGTAAATCACGCATCGGTATTGCGGCAAGTATTTCGCTGGGGGCTGGTAAAGCATTGATTGCAAACAACCTGATTTCCGGCTCGAAAACCCACGCCATCGCCGGTTTTGACTATGGCAAAACCCTGCCGCAGGAATTAATGGAAGCCGACAACGCCAAGGCCTTTGACAATCTTACGATTTCTGGAAATGTGGTAAGTTAAATACGTTGGCTTTCCTCATTCCGGTCCATCCTTCTTCGTCATCCCCGGGCTTGTCCCGGGGATCCATTCCTCAATATTTTCGGCTAAAAAAACAGCATCTTTGTTTTCGAAAGCTCAGCGCTATCCTCGGGTCGAGCCCGAGGATGACGGAGAAGGTGGTTTCAATCAAATTCGTCACACTTTAGATTTTGAGATCACTCAGAGCAGAGGCTGCTTTGATATCACCGGTTTTGATATTGTTGCGGTTCAAAATGCCGGGCTCAAGCTCGGCAGCAAATTCATCTGCATCGACCACACCTAATTTCTGCAACAGGTGGGCGAGAACCACTTCGGAGCCGCGTGAGGCACCATCATCAATTTTAAGCGCCAGCCCCAAACCCAGTTGCGGCAGGCTGGCACAAAAGACGCCTTCGGCTCCGGTTTTAACAAATGCCTGCTGGCCTAATTGTTTCATGATGCGGGTGCAAAAGCGGTTGCTTCCTGCCACCATAAAGGGAAATTCCGCTACTGCTGATCTGATTTTCTGGCACAATTTTACCCGTTCGGGCTCGAGGCTATCGCCGGTGCCAAAGCGGGCGAAACCATAGGCTAGCTTTTCCAGCGGCATTGCCCAGGTTGGCAGTGAACAGCCGTCAGTTCCCATTGGAGCATCGCTCAGGTCAACATCGCAAAACCCTTCGATAACGCTTCTGACGCGCCGCTGCACCTCATGTTCAGGCTTTATATATCCAGAAGTTTCATGTCCCTGACATACGGCAGAGATCAGCATTCCAGCATGTTTGCCGGAACAATTGTTGTGTAAGGAACAGGGGCGCTCGCCCTTACCGGCAAGATTTAACGCTGCGGTTTCATAAGACGGCCAATGGGGGCCACATTCGAGATCATCGCGGCCAAGACCGGCTTCGTTAAGAATGCCTTCAGCGGTGACAACATGTTCCGGCTCGCCGGTGTGCGAGGCGCAGGCAATGGCAACTTCTGCATTGCCCAGGCTGAATTTTTCAATGGCACCGGTTTCAAATGATGCAACTGCCTGCAACGCCTTGATGGCCGAGCGCGGAAATACCGTCGTAGTTATATCGCCAAGGCTGAAACGGATATGACCGTCGCTGTCGACAACGGCGAGGCTACCTCTGTGACGGCTTTCAACCACCCCGCCGCGGGTTGTCTCGATGAGAATGGGATTGTCCATGATCAGGCCTGGATTTTGAGGAAACAAACAAAATGATGGTTGGGGCGGCAGGATTCGAACCTGCGCATGGCGGGATCAAAACCCACTGCCTTACCACTTGGCTACGCCCCATCAAAGGATTGCGAATAAGAGGATATCATGCAATCGGATTGGGTGATATAGTACCGGGCATTCAGGGTCAAGGCTCAAACCCTGTTAAATCGGAGTGTGGCGCAGCCTGGTAGCGCACGTCGTTCGGGACGACGGGGTCGGAGGTTCAAATCCTCTCACTCCGACCATCCGCCTTCGCTGATTTTGGCAAAGCCAAAATCTAGCTACGGCGTGATTGGGTGAAACCCAATCAACGTCGGGGCGTGCGAAGCGGATGTCACGACGAAGCCCAAAGGGCGAAGGCGGACTGTGTGAAGTATGCTTATATGCTGCAAAGTGAATCACAGCCTGACAGATATTATGTCGGCTGCACACATGATCTCAAGAAGCGCTATGAAAAGCATAATAAAGGCCAATCTAAACACACCAAGAAATTTACCCCTTGGAAATTAGTCGGATACATTGCTTTTTCTGATCACAGTAAGGCAGATAATTTCGAGATATATCTAAAAACTGCCTCAGGTAGGGCATTTGCAAAAAAGCACTTTTAGGAACCTTTATGGATTATTTATAGACCTCAGGGTGTGTTTTCAAAAATACTGCTGTAAGCGAAAAGTCCGGGGCCGCCGCCGGTGTGAACAAACACGACTGATTCGTCTTTGCCAAAGCGGTTTTTGGCAATCAGGTCAATCAACCCGGCCATGGCTTTGCCGGTGTAGACCGGATCGAGAATTATCGCCTCTGTTTGCGCCAGTTGGGTGATGGCGGCAATGGTTTTGTCGTTGGGCATGCCGTATTCCGGTGCCCCATAGCCCTCGGCCAGCTCAAATGTGGTTTGAGGAGAAATACCAAGAAGCTCGGCTGTTTGGGCGGCAATTCTGGTAACTTCTGCGCGCACGCCAACAGGGTCATGGTCGATGTCGATGCCAATGCACGAAATACCACTGTCGGTGCCGGCCAGGCCCACCATCATGCCTGCCTGAGTGCCGCCTGAGCCTGAGGCCAGAACCACGTGATCTACCTTGATATTCTGATGTTTAGCCTGATCCATAATTTCAATAGCACAATCCACATAGCCCAGTGAGCCCACCGCATTAGAGCCGCCGGTGGGGATAAAATAACCTTTTTCACCACGGGCTTCGATAGCGGCCATGACTTCATCTGCCTTGTCATTGCGCCCCTCGTCCTTGCTGCACAGGTGCACTGTGGCGCCCAGCAACCGGTCCAGCAGAATATTGCCGGAATTGCCGTAAGCGGCTTGCGTCCAGGGAACCTGCCAATCGAGCACAAGTTCACATTTCAACCCGGCTTTAACCGCAGCTGCAGCCGTCTGGCGCACATGATTGGATTGCATGCTGCCGACGCTAACAATGGTGGTGGCAGACTTTTCCAGGGCATCTCCTATGAGAAATTCGAGTTTGCGGGTTTTGTTGCCACCAAAGGCCAAGCCGGTACAATCATCACGTTTGATATATATTTCAGGGCCGCCGAGAGCAGCGCTAAGCTGTTTCAAATGCTCCAGCGGGGTTGGTCGATGGACGAGTGAAAATGTTCGAAATTGCGCCAAACCCATTGCTTGTTACCTCTGTTTGTCCGGTATCTTTAAATAAACAGGTTATCACTATACAGTGAGTGCCGTTGCGTCATCTTGTTTTCATCATACATAGTGTTTCTATTGCAATGACTGTATGGGGAGAAGTTTCAAAGGCAAAGATCGCTCCTGACCGGAAAACGTGTGTTGCCCGTAAAAACCTCCAACCAAAATAAGGGAATCCGACAAATGAATATTTTAAAATCTTTTGCAATCGTTCTGGCACTTCTGCTTTCATCCGGCACTGCTTATGCCGGGAAAGTTGGCAGCGGCAGTTTTCCAAGTTCTACCCAGTATAATATCTCCGGCAATGTGACTGTGACCAAATCCGGTGATAAAATCACCATTACGCTTGGTAAAGGCTACAAGATGGGTGCAGCCCCTGATCCATATGTGTCTTTAGGCAAAGGCAGTCAGCCGGTATCGGGTGGCATTATCAAACTTTTGACCAAACAGGGTGGGCAATCCGTTACTTTTTCCGCCCAAAAAATCGATCTCGCCAAAGTTGATTCGGTTATCATCTGGTGCAAAAGATATTCTGTGCCGCTGGCGGTTGCAAAAATCAAATAGCCGCTTAGCTGTTGCACCTTCCAAATGAAGATTGCTAGAGTGTTTCTTTTTGTTGCCTTCTGGCAATTTTCACTCGGGGGAGAATATGAACCTTATAAAAACACTCGGCCTTGCCACTCTGGGACTGACCCTGGCTTTTGGTGCACAGGCGCAAACACGCATTACGTACAAATCAGCCAAAACCACATCGTCATATTATCAGATGGCGGTACAGATTGCCGAAGCCATGAAGGCTGGCTCCAGTGGAGACATCATCGTCACCGTTGAAGAAAGCCAGGGCTCGGTTCAAAACGTCAAAGAAGCGGCTATTCGTCCGGGTAATTACGTTTTTACAACACCGCCGGTTCTGGTGCGTCTGGCGCAGAAACAAAAGGCGATGTTCAAGAACAAGGGCAACCCCAAGTTTGATGACATCCGCGCCTTGTTTCCCATCCCCTCGTTGACCATGCATTTCGTTGTTAGCAACAAAAGTGGCGTCAAAACTTTCGCTGATCTCGAAGGCAAGACGATTTTGCTGGGCAAAGGTTCCTTTGGTGCACGCGAAGGGGCCAAATATCTCAAATTGTTTGGTCTTGAAGGCAAAGTGACACTGGCCAATGTGGAGCTATCAAATGCGGTTCCAGCCCTTAAAAATGGCCAGATTGACGGGTTTGTTACCGCAGGCTCTTATCCCGCCCCCAACGTAATTGAGGCCGCTGCCGGCACCGGAGTTACGGTTTTAACGCTCAATGACGAGCAGATCAAAAAGAGCAAGCGCGCCCGGCTGGTTATTCCCGCTGGCACCTATGCCGGTCAGGATGCACCCATCACCACAACCTCTCTGCCGGTTGTCGCTTATACAACCACCAACATGGATGACGCTACTGCCTATGCGCTGACCAAAACCTATTGGTCGCAAAAAGCTTCTATGGGCAAAGGTGCAGCCTGGTGGAACGGCGTGAGCAAAGATTTGATGAAGCACATAACTGGCAAGATACACCCCGGCGCCTTGAAATATTACAAGGAAGCGGGCTTTCCGATCACTGCTGCCCAGATGTAAGCTTGGGTGTTGTTCCCGCGTATAATCTGGGTTGTTCTGGGTGGAATTACTATCTCGTTTCACCTGTGGCTGATTTTTTCCGGGCTGGTGCCCAATCTTGTCTCCCGGCCTTTGCACATGGCTTTAGCGTTGCCGTGGACGTTGGTGTTTGTGGCCAAATCCGGGTTTGAACGCATTTCCGGCTTAATACTGGCTGCTTTGGGTATTTTCAGCAGCTTATGGATTGCGTTCAATCAGTCGATGCTGGCCGATCAATACGGTTATATTGAAAATGATTTTCAGATTTTTGTCGCCATAAGCCTACTTGTGGTAGTGCTGGAAATGGCGCGGCGCGCCATCGGCTGGCCGCTGCCGCTGGTCGCTATTGTGGCGCTGGCCTATGGGTTGTTCGGCCAGTATATTCCCGGCGAATTCGGTTATCCCGGCCTGCCGTTGCAAAGTTTTCTCGGCACGCTAACAATTTCCGAAGGTGGTATCTGGGGCAAGCTTACCGGCATTTCGGTCAGTATTGTCGCCATATTCGTTATTTTCGGCGCGGTGCTCAATGCGGGCGAAGCCGGACAGGGATTTATGAATGTGGCGGCCGTTGCGGCGGGTCGCCTCAAGGGTGGTGCCGCCAAGGTATCGGTTATCTCGTCGGCTTTGTTTGGCTCAATTTCAGGCTCGGCATCGGCCAATGTAGCCTCAACCGGAGCGATCACCCTGCCCGCCATGACAAAACTGGGCTATCCCAAATCATTGGCAGCAGCTGTTGAAGCGGTTGCCTCATCAGGTGGGCAGATTATGCCACCTTTGATGGGGGCTGGGGCTTTTGTCATGGTCGAGCTTACCGGTGTGCCTTATACCGGCATTATGGCAGCGGCTTTCTTACCGGCGTTGCTGTTTTTCACCGCCGTCTGGGTCGGCATAAACGCTTTTAGTGCGCGTTACGACTTAAAAGGCCTTCCCGCTGACCAACGCCCGGCAGCGAGTGATGTTATGATTACTTCGGGCTTTTTTCTTGTGCCATTTTCGGTATTGCTGTGGGGCATGTTCATCGGTGGGTACACACCGCAATATGCCGCCTGTATGGCGATCATTGCAGGTGCCGTCTTGCTGCTGCTGGATGGCCGCTTAACATTTGACCGGCAGCGCACGTGCGCGCGGCTGGAACAAACCTGTCTCAATGCCGGTAAACAGGTGTCGATGATTGCGGCCATCATATTGTGCGCCTCCATCATTATCGGAATTTTGGGCATCACCGGTCTAGGCATAAAAATCACCTCACTCATTCTATCCGGCTCAGGCGGGCAACTGTGGCCTGCCCTGCTGCTCACCGCACTTGCCTGCCTCATATTAGGCATGGAAGTGCCAACAACGGCCGCCTACGTGATTTCGGTATCCATTGCCGGACCGGCCCTGATCAATCTGGGGCTGGAACCTTTGCAGGCACATTTGTTTGTATTCTGGTTTGCGCTGCTTTCAACCATAACACCGCCGGTGTGCGGGGCGGTGTTTATCGCTGCCGGTATGGTTGAGGAAAACTGGTTGAAGGTTGCCGTGTCAGCGATGGCTCTGGGGCTAGGGCTTTATCTTATTCCCCTGGGTATGATTGCCAACCCGGAGTTGATAAAGCTCAGCTCAAATCCGGTAGGCGCAATATTCGCCACAGTCAAAGTCGGCTTCGCCCTGTCACTGGTGTCTTACGGCGTGATTGCGCCAAAACCAGCGCTTGTACGTATTGGGCTGGTTTTGGCGGGGCTGGGGCTGATGTTTCTTCCTTTAGAGTTTTAGGGTTTTTAGTAGCGGTCTAGCGGCGGGCAGGCGGGGGGCACCGTGGGGCCTTGTCCATCACGGGGGGGGGGCGGGGGGGAGAGGGTGAGGGCCCGGGGTTGGCGAC